>QCKK01000007.1 GCA_003215415.1 Prochlorococcus sp. AG-409-N21
CCTGCAGCTTTTTCGCTATTATGGCACCAGAAAGATCTTCACCGTGACCATTACTAACTAAAAGAATTTTTGCCAAGTCAAAGTCCCAACCAATTCTTTACTTTTTGCAGAGATTCCCAATTAGGTTTTCTAGCTAATCCATCTAAAATGGATTTTCTTAACTCTTCCTGAAACTCTGGGACTGTAAATATAATCCTTTTTACAAAATCTATATGGTCTCGAACTCCTTTCGATTTGGTTTCTAATAAAGCCAAACTTAAATTAACCCTAGCCTGAGGATCCTTTGGATTTAATTTAACTGCTATACGTGCCGAGCGTAATGCATCGTTAGGTGAATCACAAAGCAATTGGAGCCAAGCCAAGCAAGTCCAACCAGCAAAATTATTTGGCGCACTTTCAGTAATTTCCTGAAAGTCCTTTAATACATCAGAAGGATCATCACAATTTTGATACTTAGCCATTGCGCTATCAAAAAGTGTTTCCTGTGAAGACATAATCAAATCAAGATGTAAGCGTATTAATCTAAAAAAGAAATTTTTAGATCCCTAAACTGCAAAAGAACTTCCACAACCACATGTTTGCGTAGCATTAGGATTGGTAAAGTTAAATCCTCCTCCAATCAAAGCATTACTAAAATCTAGTTGCATCCCATAAATATAAAGCAAACTTTTTGGATCACATATCACTCTAAAAGACTGGCCATTAGGAGGAAGATACTCGTAAGTCTCATCATCTTTTTCTATTTCTGAGCTATCTACAAAATCCATGGTGTAACTCATTCCACTACATCCACCAGAACGAACCCCTACCCGCAAAACTTTGCCTGCTCCTTCTTCAAGGCATAGTCGAGACAACTGTTGCATTGCCGTTTCGGTTATTAGAATTCCTTTACCATCTGCTGCGGTATGGGTTCCAGCAGGCGTTACAGATAAGCTGCTCATTAAGCCTTGATATGCCTTTATTCACTTTATTGATTTATTTCCATTTGTGCTTAGTTCACTTTCTGGTTGCATGTTTCATAGAGTCAGAAAGTAGTCATTGGTCAAACGGGTGAAAGTTGCAATAGTTGGAGCCGGGCTTGCTGGTCTTACAGCAGCTGTAGACCTAGTGGATGCAGGGCATTCAGTAAGCATCTACGAAGCAAGACCATTTATAGGAGGGAAAGTTGGTAGCTGGGAAGACGCAGAAGGCAATCACATTGAAATGGGTTTACATGTGTTTTTTTTCAATTATGCAAATCTCTTCGCATTGATGAGAAGGGTTGGTGCAATAGAAAACTTGCTCCCAAAAGACCATACACATTTATTCGTAAACGAGGGTGGAGATCTGCGATCACTTGATTTCCGTTTTTTACTTGGTGCACCTTTCAATGGTCTGAAGGCATTCTTCACGACACCTCAATTGAACTGGATTGACAAACTACGTAATGCGCTTGCACTTGGGACAAGCCCAATAGTTCAAGGATTAATTGATTACGAAGGCGCAATGAAAACAATTCGCGCTTTAGATTCATTAAGCTTTCAAGAATGGTTTCTCAGTCATGGAGGCAGTCTTAACAGCATTAAACGAATGTGGAATCCTATTGCTTATGCACTTGGATTTATCGACTGTGAAGCCATCTCAGCACGTTGCATGCTGACGATCTTCATGATGTTTGCAGCAAAAACCGAAGCTTCCAAATTAAATCTCCTAAAAGGCTCTCCTCATAAATGGCTAACCAAACCCATTCTTGATTACATTACTAACAAAGGTGGAAAACTTCATTTACGTCATAGAGTTAGAAAGATACATTTCACTGATGACAACGAATCTTTAATAACTGGTTTAACAATAGGTACTCCTGATGGAGACATAGTAGTTAATGCGGATGCCTACTTAGCAGCATGTGACGTTCCAGGAATTCAAAAACTTCTTCCAAATGAATGGCGTCGATATCCTCAATTTGCAGCTATAGATGAACTCAAGGCTGTTCCTGTCGCAACAGTTCAACTTAGATATAATGGTTGGGTTACCGAATTAAATGACGATAAATCAAGGCTTAATATTGATAGGCCTGCCGGCTTAGACAATTTGCTATATACCGCAGATGCTGACTTTAGTTGCTTTGCTGATCTGGCTTTAACCAGTCCAGCAGATTATAGGCACAAAAATACGGGCTCTCTCTTACAGCTCGTCCTTACTCCTGGAGATCCTTGGATCAGTAAATCAACTCAAGAGATTGTTAAACATACTGATTCCCAAGTAAGACATCTTTTCCCTTCTTCTCGTTCTCTCAAATTGGAATGGAGCAATGTAGTAAAACTTGCACAATCTTTATATAGAGAGGCACCTGGAATGGAACCATTTAGACCTAATCAAAGCACACCCATTAACAACTTCTTTTTAGCTGGAAGCTATACGCGCCAAGATTATATAGATTCCATGGAAGGGGCCACGATGAGCGGGCATCTGGCTTCTGCAGCCATAATGAATACAGAAGTCAATCTCGCCAAAAATATATCGGTGGCTTAAACATGGGACGCTGGCTCGAACACACTGTTATTAGCAATATCAAGGCCCCTGTTCAACAAGTATGGACAGTATGGAGTGATCTAGATGCAATGCCCCTTTGGATGAGCTGGATTGAATCAGTCAAAACAATAGATGAGGCAACGAAAACACTTCCTGACTTAACTGAGTGGACCTTGGCTGCAAATGGGTTTCGTTTTAAATGGAAAGCCAGGATTACAGAAAGAATTGATGCCCAAAAACTCAAATGGCAATCAGAAGGGGGTCTTCCAACGAAAGGAGCTGTTCGATTCTATTCTGAGAACGAAGGAGAGACAATTGTCAAATTAATTGTTAGCTATGAATTGCCAAGAGTATTAGCCCCAATCATGGAACCAAGTATCTTAGGGGGCATGGTCACTAGTGAATTGCAAGCCAATATTGATAGGTTCAAGGATCTTGTAGAAAGTGGTTATGGGAGTTAAAGCGCTAACAATTTCAGATGATCTAATTAGATAATAAGACTAGAGTTCAGGAAGATGAAATATCTAAGCAAGCTTTTATTAATCCATTCATGTCATGAGGATCTGCTTCAATATCACATCTAGAGAAATACTTGTAACAAGTAAGACTTGTCTGTGGTCCTATAGAAACTATCTTGATATGTCTAAACATTATTAACCATTTATCCCCAAACTCTCCCTTCATTAAATTTACAGTATTAAGAACTGTCTTGCTACTTGTAAAAGCAATTATATTAACCTCTGAAGATAGAAATGCATTGGATGTCTCACTAGGAATATCATTAGGACATCTAGATTCATAAGCAGAGACTTCTATAACAGAAGCTCCTAATTTCGAAAATCCTTCTGACAAAATTGTTCTCCCACCACTTTGGACACGAGGTAGAAGGATCTTTAATCCAGAACAAGGGGTGGGGAAATTGCTAAGTAAACTATCTGCAACATAATTAGGCGGAACAAAATCTACGCTGACAGCTATTTGATTTAGATAAAATGAGGTTTTTTTACCAACAGCGGCAACATTTAATGATTTTGAGAAGCTAGAAAGTTTTTTATCCATTAATCGAAGTCTCTCCTCCACAGCCTTGACTCCATTGATACTCGAGAATATCAACCAATCGAAAGTTTCTAGATCTCGCAAAGCAAAATCCAACCCATTCCAATCGTCGGGAGGGCCAATTATGAGTGCTGGCAAATCAAGAACTCTGGCGCCTAAATTCTCTAGTAATTGACGAGGTTCTCTACTTTGCTCTTGTGCTCTAGTAATAACAATTGTCTTGCCCTTAATAATGGTTGCTGAATTAAGATCCATGTCAGAAGAAAGAAATTTAATCTGTAAAGGTTATACTTTTTTCTTGATCGAGATTTGGTTGGTTAAAATCAGAAATAAAGAAATGGCTTAGAATCTTTTCTTGTGCTTCTATTATTTGGCCAGGGCTATAAGCTGCAGGTATAGATGAATCTAGTACCTGATTTAATTGACTCCACAAATAAGGACAACCGTAAACAACTAATCCATTCAGTAATTTGTACCTTTGCAACTGTTCCACAGCGGCAATCCATGGCTCCTGAAAAAAATGATTACCTTGAAAAGGATTACCTCTCAAAAAAATTTGCAAGAAAAAGGGTCCTTTACCTAAGTTGCTTAAGATAAGTGGTTCAGTTGCATTTTCTTGCCAAATATTAACTCCTAAATTATGTAAAATTACAGTTTTAAAACCAGCATTTTCTGGCAATGCAATTGCAGGAGAAGAGCTTGAAAGAAATTTAGATGAAAATATATTATCCACTCTAATCAAATTAATACCAATATCCTTTAATTTAAAATCTTCTGTTAATCTTATTTCTGAAGACAAATCAACGAGCTCATTGGCAAATTTCATCTGCTCATCTTGAATAAAATTAATTGTACTATTATTATCTTTATAGTTAATATTAGGGTTAATTTTTTTCAATCTTGACAAAGCATCTCTCCTTCTATTAAGCGAGGCTTCCAATCTTTCAATAGGCATTCTACCGGATTGAAAAGCTTGACATATTGACTCAATGGCTTCATAAGGATTCTCAGGCATCAAAAGCAAATCAGCTCCAGCCTCTATTGCCATTACAGCCGCTTCACCACTACCATATTGATTACTTATTGCCTTCATTAGAAGAGCATCAGTGACAACAAGTGACTGAAAATTTAATCGCTCCCTAAGCAATTCTTTTATTATATTTTTAGACAAGGTTGCAGGATAATTCGAATCTATTTTATTTAACAATATATGTGCTGTCATTATGCTTGCAACCCCATTATTAATTAATGCCTTAAATGGAATAAATGCATAATCTTCTAGTTCTGAAATATCGGTTTCTAAGACTGGCAACTGCAAATGCGAATCAACGCCAGTGTCTCCATGACCAGGGAAATGCTTTGCACAAGACAATACGCCTTCGGAATCAAGTCCTTTGTTAAATGCACAAACAAGTTCAGATACACTTTTGGGTGTTTCTCCCCAACTTCTAACGTTAATAACAGGATTCTTCGGATTATTATTCACATCACAGATTGGTGCTAATACCCAATTAAGACCACATCTTCTTGCCTCATTGCCAACACAACGTCCATATCTTTCAGCAAGACTTATGGCTCTTTGAGGATCCTTGAAATAAATCCGAGCAATAGCCATAGGAGGGACAAGCCAAGTTCCTCCTTGAAAACGCTGACCCACTCCTTCTTCTACATCTGCGGCCAAGAGAAGAGGATTAGAAGCCCATTCCTGAAGCATTGAACATCTTTTTTTTAGCTCAATAACACTCCCACCAAAAAGAATTACCCCACCCACACCATCAGAAAGAAACTTTTGTAATTCACTATTACTTAACTCCCACTCTGGATAATTCCTTTGCACATCTTCGATGTGACCACTGGCTCTTATAACCAACAGTTCCGCAACCTTTTTTCTAAGGATCTCTTCATTTCCCAAGAAGCTCATGATTCGCCATTTATTGGAGAAGGGTCATCTCCTCGTCCCTTTCTTTCTTGTTCAAGTTTTCCTAGAAGATTTAACAAAGAAGTACCTTTCTCTAAACCAATATCCAATTTAAAAGTTACTTCAGGGGCTCTACGCATTTGAAGTCTTCTTCCCAATGCACCTCGGACAAAGCTAGTAGCTGCATCAAGACCAGCCAAGACGTCCTCTTTAAGGCTTGGATCGCCGAAAACACTTACAAAAATTTTGCAGTGCTGCAAATCGCCAGATACCTCAACATGGGTAATGCTTACCATTCCTCGATGTACTCTCTCATCACGAATTCCATGTATAAGTAGATCACTCACTTCTTTGCGTATAAGTGCTGCAACTCTTTCAACTCGATGTCCATTAGTCATAGCTATATAAGTGAAGTTGGAAAAACCATTGCACGTACAACAAACGCAAGAGTAATGATCCCGCTAATTAGTGCACCAATCAAAGTTATAGCGGTCACTGGATTTCCACTGCGACGAACCAAAGGTTCTAAGAATGCAGCAAATACTCCAAGGACAATAGTGATTAGGTATTTGGGATACCTTGCAACATTGGAAAAAAATTCACCCATGAGTCTTGCTGCTTGTTGTATGTGGTGGCTACTCTGCCTGTCTTATGGCGATTAAAGCCATGTTGGAACTCCATCAATTCCGCCATTCAGCTTTTTGTTTAAAAGTAAGAATGGCTTTGCAGGCAAAAAGTATTGAATACAGCGCTATAGAAGTTACTCCAGGGATAGGACAAGTGGAGGTTTTCCGTCTCTCAGGACAAAAACAGGTGCCTATCATTGTTAATGGAAATAGAGTCATTGCAGATTCGACTGAAATTATTCGCTACTTAGAAACCCAAAAACCAGAACCTTCCTTAATCCCAAAAGACCCAATACACGCAGCGCAAGCCTTGATAATAGAAGATTGGGCTGATACAACTTTCGCAAAATTAACCCAAACTGCACTTCTTCAAGCTGCTTCCATTAATCATGATCTGCAAAAAGCTCTTTTACCAAATGGCATGCCTGATTTGTTAAAGCAGGCGATAGAAAGTATTCCGAGCGGATTTATCAATGGGCTAATCGAACTATCACCAAAAAAAGAATATACTGAATTAATTAAAAGTCTTGAGTTAATTGCAAAATTACTTGCATCAAGTCCCTGGCTTGTCGGAAAGCAAATGAGCATTGCAGACATAGCAATAGCTGCACAATTATCATTACTAAAGTTTCCGCTATCATCTGATTATCCCCTTGCTGGTCAAGGTGTTCCTGGGATAAATGACAATCCCATCTTGATGGATTTGTTCAGATGGAGAGATAAACTTGATGAATCATTAACTGCCAATCAAAATATGAAAAAATAAATTATTTCACTCTTACATCCTAGGAGGATTCTTATGTCAGATCCACTAATACGTAACATTAATAATTTTGTCATCCTCGAACCTGGCAAGCCAGAAGAGTTTCTAAGTAAAAATGAAACATTGACATGGTTGGAAAACTGGCTTCAGAAGATTGATCAACTCCCCAAAGATATTAAGAGTCAACCCTCACTTTCTTCAGCAGCAAAACACCTATTAGATACTGCTTGTGATTTAGAAATTAGTCCAGGGATAAAAATCCAATGGTTTGCTGTGCGCATTAATCCTCCGAAGACTTAATCAATACTAAAAGTTCTTTAATAATTTCATTTGAGATTTCTTCAGGTGATTGGCCTTGAATTAATAATTTCAAATCAGCTTCTGCATATAAAGGTTCACGGTCTGCGAATAAAGTATTCAATGCAGATAATGGATCATTCACATCTAATAAAGGCCTTTTCACTTTATCTAGAGTCAACCTCTCAAACAAAATATCTCGATCAAGATTCAGCCATATCACAATCCCTTGATGAAGAATACCCCAATTTTCTGAACGTGTAACTACTCCACCTCCAGTAGAAACAACTAGAGAGTGTTGCTTCCCAATTTCTTGAAGAACCTGACTTTCTATAGACCTAAAAGCATCTTCACCTTCATCTTTAAAGATCTGATGAATTGATTTGCCTAGAAGTTCCTCAATTACTGAGTCTAAATCAACAGAGCGATAACCAAGTGTCTTGGCAAGTGGCTTCGCAGTAGTGGTTTTCCCACTACCCATCATCCCTATCAGAAAAAGGTTTCTGCCCCCAAGCTTTTGTCTGACAGGATGCAAATCTGAAAAAAAATTCATAAGATCATTTGGCAAAGAAATACTGATTATTATGGATATTGCTCTGAGCAAGCCATGACTAATGTTTCTGCCCAGGCTAGTCACGGTAATGGTCGTAACTGTGTAATTACCAGACGTGCCTGTTTTAGTGCAAGTCATCGCTATTGGCTCCCCGAGCAATCAAAAGAAGAAAACGAGGCTGCCTTTGGTCTTTGTGCTTTAGCACCTGGCCATGGACATAATTACGAATTAATTGTTTCCATGGCAGGGGAGCTAGATAAAAATGGGATGGTTCTAAACCTTTCTGCCGTAAAGACAGCAATCAAAAATGAGATCACTAGTCAACTCGACTTTCACTTTCTCAATGAAACATGGCCAGAATTTGACTTATCTACACCCAAAGGTTGCTTGCCGACCACAGAAGCACTTATTAAGAGCATATGGAATAGGTTAAAAAACCATTTGCCTCTAACGTCACTTCGCCTCTATGAACACACAAACCTTTGGGCCGATTATCTGGGCAATCCAATGAATTCTTACCTAACAATTCGTACACATTTTGCTGCTGCACATCGATTAGCCAGAGCTGAGCTAAACCAAGAGCAAAATGAAGCAATTTACGGGAAATGTGCGCGACCAAATGGTCACGGTCATAATTACTTTGTTGAAATTACAGTTAAAGGAGAAATAGATCCAAGGACAGGAATGATATGTGATCTTAGTGCTTTACAAGGCTTGATTGATGAGCTTATTGTCGAGCAATTTGATCATACTTTTCTCAATAAAGATATACCTCACTTTCAAACATGTGTTCCTACTGCTGAAAATATTGCTCTATATATTTCTGACTCTCTAATAAAACCGATTAAAATTATTGGAGCAGAGTTGCATAAAGTCAAATTACAAGAAAGTCCAAATAATGCAGCGGAAGTATTCGCAGATCAATCAATGATGAATATTCCATCTAAAGTGCTAGAAGAAAGCATGTTCTCTCATTAAGAAAAATTTTGCGGCATCCAATTGTGCGTCTAGTAATTGCTATAAGCATTGATGGTCGACTTGCACCGGCTTCGGGTAAAAAAACTAATCTTGGTGGCTGTGGAGATAGAAAAGCTTTAGAAAAATCTCTTGCATGGTCTGATGCTGCACTTATGGGAGGTGGGACACTAAGAACTCACAAAAGTACTTGCTTGATTCATTCAAAAGATCTCATAAAGAAAAGATTATCAAAAGGGAAATCAGAGCAGCCAATAGCAATTGTCGCTAGCAGTCTTAAAGATGATTCTCCAGAATGGCCATTCTTTCAACAACCAATCAAAAGATGGCTAATACATCCCAAATCATTAGCAAAAGGCCAAGATAATGATTATATAAATACATTTAATTTCGATAAAAATCTGATTTCAGAGGATGATTGGACAAAAGATTTATCTAAGTTATTTGATCATGGAATATCAAGGTTAGTTCTTCTAGGTGGGACAAGGCTAATCACATCTTTTCTAAGATCTGATTATATAGATGAATTACAATTATCAATTGTACCAAAAATCCTAGGAGGATCTTATACTTGGACGGATCCAAAGCTTGATCACCTGGTAGAAGGCCTTGGCGATGGCAAGGCATGGAAACTTACAAAGATTAAAGAGCTTGGCGAAGAAGAAATCCTGCTTAAATATAAAAGAAATAGACCAATTTAAGCAATTATTTAATGCTTCTCTCCCGAAAATAAATGAGCAGACTTTCTTCAAAATGGCACAACTCTATTGCGGAGATTTCAAAAGAAGAATGGATTCATCTTGTTGGTGAAAAAACTATTCCATTCTTCGGTAGAGAGTGGTTAATTCAACTAGAGCAATCCAATAGCGTTTCAAATGCAACTGGCTGGCAACCAATACATCTATCGATATGGCGCGACAATGTACCAATTGCTTTAGCACCATTGTATATTAAAGGTCATAGTTTTGGAGAATTTATATTCGACCATGCATTTAACCAGTTAGCTCTAGATCTTGGTCTCAAGTATTATCCAAAATTAATTGGAATGAGTCCGTTTAGCCCAATAGAAGGTTATAAATTTCACTTTGCGCCAGGAGAAGATCAATCAAAATTAACAGCCTTAATTTTTCAACTAATTGATTCATTTGCTATTGATAATAATATTCTTAGTTGTAACTTTCTATACGTAGATCAAGAATGGAAAATACTTGCGAAAGAGAATGATTGTGCAGAGTGGATAAACCAAAAAAGTATTTGGACCTCAGAGGGTGAGAATAATTTTTCTGATTATTTAGATAAATTCAATTCCAATCAAAGAAGAAATATAAAAAGAGAAAGGAAGGCTGTTAGCAGTCAAGGAATTGAGGTTACTGGCATGACTGGCAAAGATCTAAATATTGATATTCTCAGACAAATGTACTTTTTTTATGAAAATCATTGCGCGAGATGGGGGACATGGGGCAGCAAATATTTATCAATAGAATTCTTTGAAGGTCTTTCAAAGACTAAACACGCGGATCAAATAATTATTTTTAATGCACATAGAAATAATCCATCCGCTCCAGTGGGTATGTCCCTTTGCGTTTCCGATGGAACAAGCCTATGGGGAAGATATTGGGGAAGCTCAGAAAATATTGATTGCCTCCATTTTGAAACTTGCTACTACTCCCCAATTGAATGGGCAATAAAGCACAATTTGCATAGTTTTGATCCAGGAGCTGGTGGAACTCACAAAAGAAGAAGAGGGTTTATTGCCAAGCCAAGTACAAGCCTTCATAGATGGTATGAATTGCGCATTAATTCGTTAATTCGCAACTGGTTACCTAAGGCAAATGAATTGATGTTGAAAAGGATAGAAGCAGAGAATTCTGAATTGCCTTTCAAATCTAAAAATCCAGAGTTTTTTTGAGAAACAAATCCTTAGCAATTAATAGTGTGCCGTCCATCATCCTTAGATTTGGCAAGAATGCCTAACCTTGCCAGCCTTAATTCAAGCTCCTGAAGACTAATCTGTTCCCGAATTCGCTGAATTCTTGGGGTTACAACCGGCTGGATGTTTTGCAATGGTCCCATTAAGGTCGTGCTCATATACTCCATTGGTTGAGTAAGGTTTGATTTCTCATTCACAAGTACCCCATATCTGGTGTCAATAGTAGCAAGGATATCTGAATTACAACAAGAGTAAACACTAGAAAAATCCTGCTTCATCAAGACCATGACTTCATGAAAATCCTTCAACTCTCGATTTTCAATTTCTTCGATCAGACCAAAATCGAAATGTTTTTGTAGTCTCAAGAGACAATTTCAGAGATTCACAGGGTTAATCGATGACTAAGCAAATCGTCAAACCAACGAATGCAAGGAATGCAAGGAATGCAAGGAATGCAAGGAATGCAACAAAAAGTATCGACGATGAACTCTCAAAACGATTCATCGCACTAGATCCAAACGGTTATTTCATAATCCATGTAGACCAGGCAGCCAAAGAGCTCGTTGCGGAACACTTCAGTAATGATCTAGATGAAGCAGGACGTGCAGTTGATCCAGAAACAGGAGAAGTGCTCGGTTGTAGCGGACATATACGAAAACCTATGAAAACCTTCAGAGCAAGAACTGCCAAGGAATTAGGGATTCAGCTGACTGAAGAGACAAAAAATAATCCCATTACAAGACTGGATCATGCCCTCTACATGGGTCGCGAGTTACAGAAAGCTGAATACTGCCTTTTGCAGCAAACAACCTATATTCAGGACTGAAACAAAATCCCCTTTGACTAGGGTTTGCTATAACTTTGGTCAAAGTTCCTTCAACTGTTTTTTAAATGGGAATCATTTTTTATCTCGCAATAGTTTCTGTGGGACTAATTGCAGCTTTTTCAATTAACAAGCTACTCAGAGCCGCCAAATTGATCTAATAGTGCCAGCCTAAAAAAGAATAATTACATGAATTAGGTTTCTACAGATCAGCCAAGGTTGCTTCTGCAGAAATAATGTCTTGAATACCAATAAAATGACCAGTTAAATCATATAGATCTGAGCTAGTAATCAAAGCTGGTGCGATTATTCCTACTTCGACTTTCCTCCCTTCGATAGGCTGCTTTAAAATTACCTCACCATCTACTTCAGGGGCAAAGCGAGAGCATCTACCAATGATTAATCCTGATTCAGCATCCTGTTTCTCTACTAATACATCAACTATTTTTCCTACGCATTTTCTATTTTTTTCTGCCGAGATTGGTTGCTGCAAAGCAATTAATTGATCTTTACGCGCATCTGCAACGACTGTTGGTATTTGGTCAGGCAAAGAAGCTGCGACAGTCCCTTCTTCAGGTGAATAGGTAAAGATGCCAAGATGATCAAATCTTTGCTTTTCTACAAAAGAAGCAAGGTGTTCGAAATGTTCATTCGTTTCGCCTGGAAATCCAACTATCAAGGTTGTACGTAATACGGCATCTGGCAGTTCTTCTCTAATTCGATCTAGCAATGATTCATTAACACCAGCCTGCCAAGGACGATTCATTGCTCGCAAGACATCTGGATGACTATGCTGCAATGGGAGATCAAGATATGGTAAAACGTTTGGAACATCTCTGAAGGCTTTCAAAACTTCAGATGTCAACCCTGTAGGATAGGCATAATGAACACGAATCCAGGGGATATTTACCTCACCAAGAGCAAATAAAAGGTCGGCAAGCCTAGTCCTTCCATATAGATCTAGGCCATAGTTTGTTGTTATTTGACTAATTAATACCAATTCCTTTACTCCCTGCTTTGCGAGCAAATTAGCCTCAGCGATAATAGATTCAATTGGACGACTTCTTTGTTTACCTCGGAGGTTAGGGATAATGCAAAATGCACAACGATAATCGCATCCTTCAGCAACTTTCAAATATGCAACTGGATTTCCAGTTAATCGATGGCGAGGTAAATTTTCATCTCCTACAAATATAGGAATATCACTTACTTGATTAACTCTTTCACCTTTCTCAACCTTTTTTAAAACCTCTACAATGTGTTGGTAATCGCCTGTACCAACAATTGCTTTTGCTTCAGGTAATGCCTCAAGCAACTCTTCTTTAAAGTGTTGAGCTAGACATCCCGCAATAATTATTTCTTTGCCTTGATCTGCCAAATTCACTAAATTCCTTACAGATTCTTCACGAGCTTCTTGTATAAAACTGCAAGTATTAACAACAACAAGGGAAGCGTCAGATTCATTGGTACTGACGCAATAGCCAGCCTGATCAAGTAAGCCAACCATATGTTCAGTATCTACACGATTTTTTTCGCATCCCAAATGAACAAACGCAACTGAAAGCTTTTCTTCAAGCTGAACCGGAATTCCTTTGACTTGACCAGTATTCATCTTATTTTTAGTCATTGTGAGTCCTTTTTAATCAGCAGAGATAAAGAAAAAAATTCTCCTTTTAACCTTAGGTGACCAAATAAGACAAAGAACTGGCAAAATTAAAAATACATTTTTTGCTCTCAATGGGCTCAATTCGCCTGAAAAGCCGCCGCCGCAAAGACCAAGGTTTCAAATGGGCAAGAGTTGCAATTGCAATTCTTGCAACTGTTGGCGTAATTGATACGGGTTCAATCACGCTGAGTCGGTGGGGTTTGCTGGGTCCGCTTTCTTGCCCAGGAAGTGCCGAAGGTTGCAACAAAGTTCTTAATAGTGCATGGGGCACACTTTTTCAAGGGGATAACTACTCCATTCCATTGTCATTAATGGGATTTCTTGCGTATTTGACCATTCTTCTATTGGCTATAGCCCCTTTAATTCCAGCATTATCGGAAAATAAACTTAACCTTGCACGCAGATCATGGTGGGGACTTTTTGCTGTTTCTTGTGGAATGGCAGCGTTTAGTCTGGTGTTATTAGGGATAATGGCTTTAAAGATTGAAGCCTTTTGTCTTTTTTGTTTCCTTTCGGCTTTTATTTCAATTATCTTACTGATTTTGTCCTTAATTGGAGGTAATTGGGATGATCTTGGGAAATTGTTTTTTAGAGGATTTGTAATCTCAATTGCGGTGCTTTTAGGTGGCTTGGCTTGGTCATCTGCAGTTGATCCAAATCGATCCGAAGCATTGGTTGTCAAAGGAGGTGTTCCTCCAATTGTTTTGACACAAAGTTCAACAAAAACAATCGCCCTAGCTAAACATCTATCTTCTAATGGAGCTGTAATGTATAGCGCCTATTGGTGTCCACATTGCCACGAACAAAAAGAAATGTTTGGCAAAGTTGCTGCTAAAGAACTCTCAATTATCGAATGTTCTGAAGATGGTCAAAATAGTCAGCGTTCTCTATGTGAAGAAAAAGGGATAGAGGGTTTTCCTACATGGGAAATTAATGGGGAATTCTTTGCAGGAGTTCAATCACTTAAAGAGTTATCAGAAATCAGCGAATATCCAGGCATTAAAAACTTCTAGGTAATTTCCTATTGCTTTACCAAACGTGTAGATATATCTTTATTGATATGTTGTATTGAGTGGCATTTCCAATAAGGTAATTTCAATGGATAATCAACTCTAAAATGTCCTCCTCTACTCTCACGTCTGAATAAACATGCCTTAAAAAGTAGAGAACTTGTTAGTTGTCTATTATTTAAATCTAATAAGATGTTGATATCTCTACGATTAATTTCATCTAGAATCTTAAAGTTATCTTTTGCCTGATTCTTTACTAATTGCAAAAGTGGCTGTTTAAGGATTGTCTCCATCTTCTTATTAATCATTGCAAGTGCTTGCTGCATGCCTTGTGGTGATCGATCGACACCAGCCTGTTCCCAACACAAATTACGTAGTTCTTCAATTGCAAGAGTTAAAGAAGAGAAAGTTTCCCCTCGATCAAGCCTCTCACTACACTTTTCGATCCTTTTCTGTCTAACACCTGAAGAGGAAACGAGAGGGGAGAGATCAATCCGTGCCATTTGGCGGGCGAATACAAGACATTCCATTAATGAATTACTGGCCAAGCGATTGGCTCCATGAACTCCAGTGCAAGCGACTTCTCCCACTGCATACAATCCTGGCAAGTTTGTGGAAGCATTCAAATCAGTTGAGACACCTCCCATCCAATAATGAGCAGCAGGCGCAACAGGAATTAAAGACTTAACAGGGTCCAAGCCATACTCTCTACATCTTTGAAGGATTGTCGGAAAACGGGCTTCAAGTCTTGGTACTGGTATAGATCTCAAGTCCAAACTCAGATTATTGACACCTTGAAGATGCATGGATTTGAACAAAGCACGGCTTACTTGATCACGAGGAGCAAGATCTCCTCCCAACAAGTCAGAGACCGGGCTTTGCCCCATTGAATCAACCAAAGCAGCGCCTTCACCCCGCAAAGCTTCCGAAAGAAGAAAGCTTGGTGCATTTTTCAATTGCAATGCTGTGGGATGGAATTGAACGAACTCAAGATCTTCAATAGCTGCCCCTGCATTCCAAGCAAGGGCTATGCCTTCACCACATGATTGTGGAGGATTAGTTGTATTAGCAAATAAATGACCACCACCACCACTTGCTAACACAACTGCTCGCGCAGATATCCAATGCAACAGAGGTCCTTCTAAAACTTGTACTCCACAACAGCGATCATTCTCTACCCATAGTTGACTAACTCTTACTCCGCGATGATGAAACAAGTTCTGTCTTTGTTCCACCTGATCTTGTAAAAAATCCACAAGAGCTCTTCCTGTTCGATCCTCAACATGCAAAACTCGCCTAAAACTATGCGCAGCTTCAAGAGTCGTTGATAAATTTTCCCCATCACGATCAAAATCCATTCCCAATTTCTGAAGGCGTTCAACACAATGAGGTGCTTCTCGAACTAATAATTGAACTGCATCTTTATCGCAAAGACCTGCACCTGCATTGAGAGTATCTTCTTGATGACTATGGACACTATCTTCTGATCTAGTAACAGCAGCAATCCCACCTTGTGCCCACCTACTAGAGGATCGCCGACTGGTATTACGATTTAGCAATAGGACATTTAAATTTTCAGGGAGTTCAAGGCAGGTCATCAATCCTGCGACACCAGCCCCAATGACAATTACATCCCAAGAACCTTTGGGACTAGAACTCAATTGGGAATTGACACTCATAAAGTCTTCAAAAAAACCGTCGATTTGACCGACTGCTGAAATATAAAATTAAAGAAGTAAATCCAAATAAAGGCTAAGTCTTTTTGGGTGGCTAGGGGTGCCGAAACTTTACAAACAATATTTTGAAGGATTGAGAAAAAATAATTCCTATTAGGCCTAAATCAAACCACTGAGATCAGGCTGAACAATTGCTGTCACCAAGAAAAGGGCATCTACCCATAAAGTTGTAGTTAAAGCAGCACTAGCCACCAGCCAAGTATTAGAAAAAGGAGACTGGAAAGAAGCTCTTTTTTTCATGAAACGTGCGAGAACTGCTATCAAAGTCCCTGCTAGAAGTAACGATCCAATGGATTGTGGATTAATCAAAGACTCAGCAGTTTGATTTAACAAAGCAGGAGCGTCATCTAAAGAAGCTTCTACTACTACAGGCCATTGATCCATCAGACCAGTAACCAAAATCATCAAATCAGTAAAAGCAGTCCCAAGCAAGCATGACAAATAGAATCCTGCTCCTACTCTCCATCTTGTCCTTAGTCCAATTAAGGCTATTGGCAAGGCAAAGGACTCAACCGGCAGGTGCCATACAGGATTAGCCCTCAACCACCCCCAGAACAAACAACCTCCCAACCAACTACCACTAACACCAATAAGTAAAGAACCTGCCAATTCCCACTTTTGCTGGCCAAACTTTGTTAATGAAATACCAAAAGCAATCAAGACGAAAGTAAAAATGGATGCCGTAAGAGGCTGCAACCTGACCCAAGGTGCCTGAAGAAAGACTGGCAAAACAACAAGCAGACTGCTCCAAAACTGCAAGACCCGAGGATTAGAAAGGTATGGAATTGACCCTTCTTGCTCAATTTTTTCAGAAGTTTTTTTCAGTGTTAATGCCTGGTTGGTTGGAGTTGGTCTTGTCAAGAGATAGTGTTTTGAAATAGCCAATAACAAAACCTTTAATCAAATGAAAATCATCAGCAATTGACCTTAGAAGACTTAGGACAAAAGCAGGTGAACAAGTCTTGAATTTATCGCCTGACTCAATCACCTCGAATTAAAGGATCTATCTAATGACTCATATAGAGGCAGAAATCACTATTTTTGAATCCTGTTGGAGACACTTTGTTCTAGGAATAGTACAAGGCCTTACGGAGTTTCTACCAATTAGTAGTACTGCGCATCTTAAAGTGATACCAATCATCCTCGGATGGGGTGACCCTGGCATATCAACAAGTGCGGTTATACAGTTGGGTAGTATTTTGGCTGTAATTACATATTTCAGGAAAGATTTAAAAGCCGCATTAAAAGGAATAACTTATGCAATCAAGCATGGTAAATGGCACGATAAAAACGCCAAAATTGGGATTGCATTAATAATTGGTTCCTTCCCAATTATCCTTGCAGGGATGTCAATAAAATTATTATGGCCTAACTATGAAACATCTTTTCTAAGAAGTATTCCTTCAATAGGTCTGATTTCCATTGTTATGGCGATCTTACTTTTCATATCAGATAAAGTTGGCAGGAAAACAAAAACAATTGGCGATATAGAAAGCAATGATGGATTAGTAATTGGTCTTGGCCAGGCATTTGCTCTGATACCAGGCATATCAAGATCAGGAATAACCTTAACCACATCATTATTTTATGGATGGGAAAGAAAAGATGCAGCGAGATTTTCTTTCCTCCTCGGGATACCTGCCATTACATTGGCAGGTATTGTTGAACTAAAAGAAGCATTTCAATCAACTTCCTCAATTGAAACTCTGCCGATTGCTATTGGGATATCGTCAGCGACAGTTTTTTCTTGGATAAGTATTCACTGGCTACTAAGCTATTTACAGACTCACAACACTTTCATTTTCGTAGCTTATAGATTGATATTTGGAATAATACTTCTAGGATGGTGGAGTATTTTTATACCAAACTAAGGGAAAGCATTTCTTTTATTTGTGTGGAATGAACCCTCATCAGGCATTGCGGTTTCTATAAAAGATGCGCAAGCTTCCAATCAGAAACCAGTCCCTGCAGTTGTCGCTTCTGTAGAACCGTTTTCTATCGGGGAGGATCTAGGGTTTGAGCCTGGAGATCAACTACTTAGCATTAATGGGGTTCGTCCCCGTGACTTGATCGATTATCAATATCTAATTGTTGAAGAAGAACTGCATTTAGAAGTATTGGACTCCAACGGAGAGCTTCATGTCATTGATTGTGAAAAAGACTTGGATGTTGGACTTGGCCTGAGTTTTACAGAAGCTCTTTTCGATGGCCTCCGTCAATGTAATAACAATTGTCCTTTTTGCTTTATAGATCAACAACCTGAGGGAAAAAGGAAAAGCCTTTACTTAAAAGACGATGACTATAGATTAAGTTTTCTTTATGGCTCATACCTAACGCTCACTAACCTCAAAAATAGTGACTGGGAGCGCATAGAGAAACAAAGGTTATCGCCATTATTTGTATCAGTTCATGCAACTGATCCCACTCTCCGGTCTCATTTGCTAAGGAATAAGCTTGCTAGCAATTTATTAGAGCAATTAAGATGGTTTCAAAAAAGAGAATTACAAATTCATGCTCAAGTTGTTGTATGCCCTGGCATTAATGATGGGAAAGCTTTAGCAAAAACTCTGCGTGATCTTGCAAAATTCAAAACAGATCGTTTCCCTACTGTTATTTCAACTGCTGTAGTACCAGTAGGGCTTACACGTTTTAGACCAATTGA
Source organism: Prochlorococcus sp. AG-409-N21 (assembly GCA_003215415.1). Lineage (GTDB taxonomy): Bacteria > Cyanobacteriota > Cyanobacteriia > PCC-6307 > Cyanobiaceae > AG-409-N21. The sequence continues at coordinate 18,527 of QCKK01000007.1, forward strand.
TGATGGATTAAAACCTGTTAGTTCTGTTTGCGCTAAAAAAATAATCAAACAGGTCGAATCCCTACAAAAGGAATTTCTAGAAAATGTAGGTAGCCGCTTTGCTTGGTTAGCAGATGAATGGTATCTACTGGCAGGCAAACAATTGCCCGAAAGATTTGCCTATGAAGACATGCCACAACAAGAAAATGGTGTTGGCAGCATTAGGAGTTTTCTAGAAGCAATGGATGAAGAAACTAAAAAAACTACCCTTAAAATTAGAAAGACCTCGAAGCTGTAGTTGGGTAGTTGGCAGTCTCGTAAAAAGATCACTGCAAGAATGTTGTAAAAGATTAAATGCTATTGATGGATTAAGTCTTAAATTATATGGATTGCCAAGTCCTTATTGGGGCCAAGAGCAAGTTGTGACTGGTCTTCTCACAGGAAACGATCTCTTGAAAGGCTTGCGGGGCAATGATCTAGGAGAAGAATTACTATTGCCATACGTAATGCTTAAGCAGGGTGAAACTGTTTTCTTAGACGACATGTCTACAGAAGAACTTTCCGAATTACTGGATATATCAATAAGAGTTGTACGAGGAGCGGAAGAAATCGTGGCCGCAGCACTGGGCGATCACCAATAAATTCACTAAGATCCGCTCAGCTTTAGAAATACTTTGCGACGGATAACTGCAAAAAGTCTTTTGCTTGCCGGGGTCCTAATTCAGGGGGTACATACGGTAAATGCAAAACTTTCAAATGAGTTGTCTCCATCAAATCCAGCTAAAACATCTTTGTTCGAAAGAAGATTGGCTGGAGGTAGAGCACTTGTTCAAAAAGAATCTAATCAACAGCCGATAACAGAAGAGTCAATACCTTCTCAAGTGAATGTCTCGACAGATAAAAGTAGTCTTATCAACACTCAAGACAGCCTATCTATTCCTAAACAATCAAGTGAAGTTCAAATCAAAGAGCTACGTCCATTGCAAATAGAAGATATTGGGGAATTGGTTGAAGCTAATAACCCACAGTTAAAAGCACTGTCAATTCAAATAGATGAGGCAAAGTCTCTTCTTTTGGCAGCATTATCAGCTCGGTATCCCAAAATCAACCTTCTAGGAAATGGTTTACCGGAATATCTCTCTGGCAAACAATATAGAAATCCAGATTTCACCTCAACTCCAAATACAAAAAGTAATGTTTGGAGAATGTCATTATCTTTCCAAGTAAAATGGGATGTTATAGATCCAGCAAGAGTACCAGAAATAGCAGCCGCGAGAGATAGTTACGAAAAAGCAATTGATACTTATATGATTGGGCTAAGAAATACAAGATTAGTTGCAATCTCTCAATACTTCTTATTACAAAGAGCAGATGAAGGAGTAAGGATTGGAAAGCAATCAATCAAAGCTTCACTAATCAGTCTGCGTGATGCGCGAGCTCGATATGAAGCCGGTGTGGCTACCAAGCTTGAGGTACTACAAGCAGAAACACAACTTGCAAGAGATAAGCGGTTACTAACAAGTAAGCTAGGCGAGCAAAAAATAACAAGAAGAAAATTAGCAAGTATATTGAATCTGCCCGAACATATAACCCCAACTGCCGCATCTCCACCTCAAGTCATGGGCATATGGCAACCAAGTCTTCAGGAAAGCATTGTCGCAGCATTCAAATTTCGAGAGGAGCTAGATAGCTTGCTTTTAGAGATATCAATTAATAATAGTAATGCAAATGCGGCTTTAGCATCAATACAACCAAATCTAAGTCTAGTCAATACATTTACAAGCTCAAGGTATAAAGGACAAGCTAACACCAAGGATGTAGATACGGATGATTATGGTTGGTCAAATGACAATGTTATAGGTTTAACATCTACCTGGAACATCTTTGATGGAGGAAGAGCAAAAGCACTGTACAAATATAATAAGCAAAAAGCAAAGGCTAGCGAACAAAGATTTGCCTCAAAAAGAAACGATATTCGAAAAGAAGTAGAAGAAAGTTTCTTTAATCTTGAAACATCTAACCAAGATATAGCAACAATGACTAGAGAAATATTAGCATCTAGAGAATCACTTAGATTAGCCAGACTACGTTTCCAAGCTGGTGTTACTACTCAAAGAGAAGTTGTAAACGCGCAACGAGATCTTACAGCTGCAGAAGTACGTTATTCTGATGCTATAACCTCTTACAATACTAGTCTTGCACAGTTAAGAAGAAGCACTGGTCTTGACATGGTCAAAGCATGCAAACCAATCGAATTGCCGGCTGAAAAAATATCTGATGATGATCTAACAGACATACCAATTGATCCAATGCCAGTGATTCCTGCATGTCAGGCTTCAAAACAAAACGAACAAATTTAAGAGGATTTACAGTGCCAAAAGGTTTAAGTCACAGTCAAATTAATTTAATAAATAGATTGCTTTCAAAAGTTTCTGAAAGGCAAATAAGAGATTTTGGGAAGATATCTGCAGACTACAAATCAGATGGAAGTTTAATCACTAGTTGCGATCAATGGAGTGATAAAACACTTGTAGATGGGCTAGCAGAGATTGCTCCTGGTGAAGGAGTATTAAGTGAAGAAGGAAGCAAAATTGTCCCCGACACAGAAGCCTATTGGATTGTAGATCCGTTGGATGGAACAACAAATTTTACTGCAGGTATTCCTTTCTGGGCAATATCTGTTGCGAGGTTTCTCGATGGCAGGCCAGAGTCAGCATTTCTATATTTTCCAGCACTCCAACAAAGAATTTTTGCAGTCAAAGGTAAAGGTGTTTTGCTAAATGATATTCCTCTAAGTATTAAGAGCAGAATGAATTCTAAGAGTGCATGCACATCTTTATGCAGTAGATCTATACGAGTTCTCCAACAACGGCCAAATAAACCTTTCCCTGGAAAAATCAGATTGCTTGGAGTGGCAAGTTTAAACTTGGCAAGTGTTGCTCTAGGACAAACAATTGCAGCTTTAGAGGCAACACCAAAGATCTGGGACATAGCATCTTCTTGGCTAGTCCTTAGCGAACTAGAGTGTCCAATTAAATGGCTAGATAATGATCCCTGCCATTTAAAGCCAGGAGAAGAAGTTGGCTCAACTAGTTTCCCAATGCTAGCGGCAAGTACACATGAAGAATTGGAAAAAATGCTTCCATGGGGGGAAACTCTATTAGACAAATAGTTCTATAGTATTAGTATAAATTAATTTCAAAGACTATAAATTCAGAATCAAACTTTTATTAGGTATGAAAATTTGTAATTAGCAAGAATTTCTCATCATTACATTTCTAGCCTTAAAGCTGAATGGGATATATCCTTAGATTTTAGTTGAGACGTGCTTCATCGTTTACAACGACAAATCAAATGGCTTGTAGGGACATTATGGAGTGCCTTTGAACGTTGGAGTAGTTGTGATTGTGTTGATCTAAGTGCAGCTTTTGCTTATTACTCACTTCAATCCTTCTTCCCAATTTTATTGATCTCTTTGTCGGTTGCATCCTGGTTTCTAGGCACTCAACAAGGCCTGGATGAACTAATTATTAACTATGCAGCTCAAGTTTTGCCTCCCTCTGTCGTTGAATTAGTTGATACAACCTTAATCAAACTGGTAAATCAAGGATTTGGAGCAGGATTGTTAGGCGCTATCTTTCTTATGGTCACAGCAGGCAATGCATATCTAACGTTACAACGAGGTGCGGATAGACTATGGTCCGATGTTTTACCTTTGCCCACCTCACCAGCACCTTGGAAATTACAAGCATCGAGATTTTTACGTGCTCGCCTAGAAGCATTTCTCATAGTTTTACTGGTAGGAATTTTTCTTGTTATTGATCAAATAAGCACTAATTTGAGAGTGATTCCAGGAGCACTATTAGAAGAAATCAAGCAAACTTCTCCATGGATTTCAAATTTTTTATCAGCTTTTCCAGTACTTGAAGTAGGTCAATTCATCATTCCATTAATTGGTTTATCAGGGATGGCTTTGCTCCTACAAGCATTATTACCAAGTAGGCGTGTACCCATTCGACCTCTTATTCCAGGGGCAATCATGATTGGTATATTGCTGACCATACTGAACTTGGCCGTTAGTAGAAGTATTCTTTCCCTAGGATCGAGATTTCAAGCATATGGATTTATTGGAGGCGTCTTGGTCCTTACACTCTGGGTATGGATGGTTGGTGTCATTTTGTACTTTGGGCAATGTTGGAGCATTGTGATAGCAAGCACAAAAATGTCTAGAAAAAGCGTAACTTCAGAAATTTAGGAGGAATAATGCAGCGATCATCAAGCTTTATCTGGCTTATTCTTGCATTATTACTTTTACTTCCAACTGGGTTTGGGAGAGTGCTAATAGATCTTGCAGGGGGATTATTTTTAGCCTTCTTAACTTTACCAATTATAATCGCTGGTCTTGGTTGGGTCGGTTGGCGAATACTACAATCACAAATGAAAACATGCCCAGCATGTGGTGCAAATACTCTAACAAGTTCTAGTCAATGTCCAATATGTGGATCGGAGATGAATGCCAATCAAAAAGTAAGCTTAGAAGAAAATAATGTTCCGGCAAGTTCGGCAACAATTGATATCAAAGCCGAGGAGGCTGATCCCTAGAATTAACCTCTCAAGCCTCTATTTATTAATCAGAAGTTATTATCAAGTTAGTCTTTAAGGCTTTCAGGATCAATTTGGATTAAAGACTGCTCAACATCATTAAGTATACTTTCACAATGTTGGAGATAAATTTTACCCTTCATGTAATAATCCTCAAGCTTATCAATGCTAATATTTTCTTTTTTCAATTCAACTATGAGCGCATCTAATCTTTCTATTGAATCTTCATATGTAAGTAGATCAATCTCTTGCTTAAGGATTTGATATGTATTTTTCACGGCATTATTCAACTTTTCATTACCTTTAATTGGATTACGATCAACATCATCTTTGGAACAATTTTTTTTAGAAGATATTTTTTTAGTCATAAATCGCTTTTATTGTAATTAATTTTATTAGTAGACGCTTCAAGATCTCCATCCTTCAACTGAATTCTTAATTTATCTCCTTCAGTTAGGTCATCGACACTAGCAATCAACTTTCCAAAATCATTCCTCAATATTGCAAAGCCTCTTTCTAGTGAATTTGAAACAGACAAAGCATGCAGTATTTGCTCTTTTTGCTGCAATAAAGACCTATAACGTTTAACAATCAACAATGGTGAGCAATCAGCCAGTCGGATTACTCGCTCTTTGAGTAACATTTTTTGATTGCTAATTAGCCAATGAAAATGATCAAATAAGCTTTGACGTCTTTGTAGAAGGTCACCCAATGCTACTAAACGACTTGGCAACAATGCCACAATAGCTGCTGTAGGCGTGGCAGCACGATAATCAGAAACTAAATCGGCAACAGTTAAATCATCCTCATGTCCAAGACCAGTAACAACTGGTCTTGGGAAAGCTGCTAATTTTCTACAAAGATCCAAATCATCAAAAATCATTAGATCTTCTCGACTTCCGCCACCCCGTGCAAGAACAATTGCCTCAATTCCAAGCCGATTTAATTGAGTTGAAAGATTATTTAAAATATCCACAATCGTCTTAGCTAAATTACCCTGAACAGGAATAGGTAAAATAATTATATTAGTCTTAGGCCATCGCTCTTTAGAAGTTCGCATCATATCTGCCAATGCAGAGCTCGGAACACTTGTGAGTATTGCGATAGTAGATGGATATGAAGGTAAAGCTCTCTTTCTTTCCTCAGCAATCAATCCTTCTTTCATTAAAAGATCTCTATTGATCTGAAATTTCTGTAAAACTGTCGTCAGGCTCGGTCGAATATCTAAAACTTGAACCGAAAGAGTTGCACGCGAAGTCCAAAAATTGAGTTTTCCAACAACTATTACTGCTTCTCCTTCAGAGGGTTTGTAATTCAACTTCTCCAATTGTGAGGACCAAATAACTGCTGTGATACTCGCCCCCTCATCCGAGAGAGTTAGCCATTGATGTCCTTTTCTGATAGCTGACTTTGTTATAGATGCATGCAATAGAAAACGAGGAGCAAAGCCTCTCTCCAACAAATTACCAATAGCCGCATTTAATTCACGGATTGAATAATTAGGTAGTGAATCAATCTTCAAGATGCCTATAAGCTAAACCCCAATAAAGAGATACAAGAAGGCTGAAAGATGTTAAAAGCCTTCCCCAAACATGATCAAGCTGGGTAGCGCCTATTGCAGAAATGACCAAAGCCATACTTAGCAATCTCGCACCATCACGCTTGTTGGTAACGTAGAAGCGAGCCAAAGAAAAATTGCTTTTACATACTTTGACTGAAAATCAGTCAAAAAAGAAATAAATTAAAAAACAAGCATAAATTTTCTTTCCTAAACCAAAGTTTTAAAGCCCCAAACAATCAACCAAGACCCATTTGCCTAAGAATCCCTTGACCAGTAAGTAACTCTGTTCCAAGGCCAACAAGAATACCCAACATTGCTAATCTGCCATTCCAGGTTTCTGCATAGTTAACGAAGCCAAAGCGTGGCTGGTTGTTGCTATTAGACATAAATCCTCCGAGTACAAATCAATTAAAGAAGCTATTAGGAAAAAGCTCAAGCAGTTCAACGAACATGTCTTGCTCCATCAACCGGATGATAATCCTCACCGGTCAATTCTTCATAAAGAATTGCAGGCAAACCAGTCTCAAACATAGTTTGAAGTGCTTCTTTTAAAAATGGGTTCCATCCTCCTGTACTGACATCCCCATGGCGGACTGTCCAATCCCAAGTTCCTTGTAAGTCTCTAGGAATTCTTCCTTCTCTATCTCGTCTTGCGACAAGATCTAAAGATTCAACCAAACCAACTTGAACTGGCTGTTTGCCATAAGCAGGTGTCAGACTTAGTTCAAGTCGAACAGGATCCTCCTTCAAAAGTCTCAAACGAAACCTTGGAGGTAATTTCACAGCCTTCACAACTGCAATAACGATTCGAGTTCTTGGATCCAACAGGGCCTCCCTCTTCAAGTCCTAAAAACAACCTCAACAAAACCTAATGCAAAATTTATTCAGCTGAGGTTTCGTCAGACGGAGATACTTCATTATCGCCAGAGAAACGAACGGTCAACAGATCTTCATCAGTAATACGTCCTTCTTGATCTAGCAACTCTGGATGAACAGTCAAGCGTCCTGTTCGATCTCCAGTTGCCTTCTGGCTATTCGCCGAATGAACAGTTGAATTCCCACCAGCAGCACGAAAACCCTTCGCCATTACGCGAAAAGCCTGCCAAAGCAGCAACAAAGCAGCTAATCCGTAAAAAACTGGGAAAAGAGTGGTGAGCATGTCTTCAATATGATTAATAAATGCCGTTATGGGGTAATCGAAAATTCAATTAATGATTTGCTTAATCAGAGAGACTCATTCAAATCTCCTATTCTGAGAAGGTGTAGACCGATTTTACATGCAAAAACTTCCTGGATGACTAGCTGAAAATTTAGAATCCTTTTGTCGCAATAGTTAACTGATCAAGGTTCATTCAAGCAAGTTGCTTGAATGAGGACTTTTCTTGAGATCACAAGGTTCGAATTGAAAAAATTTAGCTCCAAACAATGTCATCTAAATTAAATATCAAATCATTTCTAGCTATTCCAATGGATTTAGAAATAAAAAAAGAATCTAATTCCTTTCAAAATCTCTCCTTTCCTAAAATGCCAATCTCAATAATCAAATCAAATTATAAAAGCCTCATATTAATTCTTGCTATCACATCATTACCAATATTATCCAACTTAAAACCAAAGTCACTAAATGCCTCCTCAACACAATTACAAATCAATAAAGAATCATTTGTATCTATAGCTGTCGCCAAAAGTGGACCAGCAGTGGTAACACTTGAAACTCAAAGAACAGTGCGCTCGCAAGGACCAGGAGGTCTACCTCCAAGATTGTTGATGGATCCTTATTTACAACGATTTTTTGGATTGCCAGAAATGGATATTCCACGCTCTCGAATAGAAAGAAGTCAAGGCAGTGGTGTAATTTTCTCTAGTAATGGATTAGTTCTGACTAATGCACATGTAGTGGAGAATATCGAATCATTAATTGTTGGCTTATCTGATGGAAGAAGAGTTACTGCAAAAGTTATTGGTCAAGATAGGCTTACAGACCTTGCTGTAATTCGTCTAGATGGATATGGCCCATGGCCAACTGCAAAATTAGGAAACTCTGATGCACTTAATGTAGGTGATTGGGCTATCGCGGTTGGCAATCCCTTTGGGCTAGAAAATACAGTAACTCTTGGGATAATTAGCAATTTAAATCGCAATGTTGCACAGCTTGGTATATCAGATAAGAGGTTAAATTTGATCCAAACTGACGCAGCAATTAATCCTGGTAATTCCGGCGGGCCTCTACTTAATGCTGAAGGGGAAGTTATAGGTATAAATACACTTGTTCGCTCTGGACCAGGAGCAGGGTTAGGCTTCGCAATACCAATAAATCGTGCAAAAAGTATAGCGAAAGAACTTGTGGAGATGGGGCGTGCTAGTCACCCAATTATTGGAGTCAGTCTTTCTTCATTTCCACAAAATAACATTCAAGGCGTGATCATTCGTTATGTAATACCAAAAGGTCCTGCTGCAAAGGGAGGGTTAAAAATTGGAGATATCATTTACTCGATAGACAATAGAAAGATGAATAAACCTTCTGATGTTATTGAGATCATCAATGAAAGTGGAGTAAACAAAACATTGAAATTCCTCCTAAAACGAGGGGGCCAGGAATTTTACGTGCTAATACGACCTGTTGATATAAATAAGATTGAAACACCTTAAATGAATTATATATTCACGAGAGAATACTCAACTTGTCCTCTTCTTACTCTTGCGATGTCTTGCTTTTGATCTCTTCTCTAAACGTTTAGCTTCCTTTTTTGCTAAGGCAATAGCTAACGCCTCTTTCTTACTTTCTTCTGATTTCTTCTCAAGAAAATATGAATAATCACCTTTATAAAGTATTAAATCACCATCTCGAATTTCCACTATTCGATTTGCAACACGAGAGATAAAATACCGATCATGCGAAACAATCAATGCTGCGCCTTGATACTCTCTTAATGCATCCTCAAGCATCTGCTTCGAAGAAATGTCAAGATGATTTGTTGGCTCATCAAGAACAAGTAAATTTGATGGTTTTACCAACATTAGTGCCAAAGCAAGCCTTGCCTTCTCTCCACCACTCAAGGAAGAAACTTCTTTAAAAACAGCATCATTGCTTAAGCAAAAACTCCCTAACAAAGAACGAACCTGAGTTTGAGTCCATCTAGGAACACGCTCAAACATGGTATCAATTACGGTTTTTTCAAGGTCTAATGCTTCTGCTTGGTTTTGCTCAAAATAGCCAGCTATAACATTATGTGATCCAAGACAAGCCCTGCCATCCTGAGGCTCTTCCATGCCCATAATTAAACGTAAAAGGGTGGATTTACCTGACCCATTTGGACCTATGAATGCAATACGATCTCCAGCCTCAATATCTAAGTTAGCCCCGAGAAAAAGAATATTCTCTCCATACATATGAGTTAGATCGTCAATAATTGCAACCTGCCTTCCCGACCTAGGTGCAGGGGGAAATTCAAAATTTGGGCCAGTCAAATCTTGAATAGGTGCATCAATTTTCTCAATTTTGTCAAGCATTTTCTCTCTACTTTTAGCTTGCGTACTTCGTGTAGCACTTGCCCTAAAGCGATCAACATATGCTTGCTGAGAAAGCATATCCTTTTGTTGCCTTTCATAAGCAGACTTTGTGGCCTCTTTTTCAATTCTTCTCTGCTCTAAGTAATTGGTATAATTGCCAACATAAGACCTGGAAATTCCTCTTTCAATACTAACTATTTGAGTACATACCTTATCCATAAATGTTCTATCATGACTAATTAAAACTATTGCAGAAGTTTGCTTAGTTAGATATTCCTCGAACCATTGAATTGTTTCTATGTCAAGATGATTTGTAGGCTCATCAAGTAAAAGAATATCTGGATCTTGCAGAAGTATTTTTCCCAAGGCAATTCTCATTTGCCAGCCTCCTGAATATTCACGAACAAGCTTATCTGCAGAAGCAGTTGTAAATCCTATTGTAGGCAATAACTTCTCAATCTGTGCCTCTAATTGGTAACCATTTAATGATTCAAAATCACTCTGAAAATTACTAAGTTTCTTGATCAACTGGTTTAAGTATTCATTATCCTGCATTGCACGAAGAGATTCCATTTCTTGTTCAATTTCTCGTTGTTTAGCAAGCACTTTTGCAGCCTTAGAGAAAGCTTGAAAAAGCTCTTCTCTAACAGTGCGTGATAAATCAACATCAAATTCCTGCTTTAAATATGCAATCCTTGGTTCACCTTGTCTGACAATTTGACCACTACTTACTTCTTCCAATCCAGCTATCAAACGTAACTGGGTGGATTTACCCGCTCCATTAACGCCAACAAGTCCAATGCGATCTCCTCGCCTAACCTCCCAAGTGATATCCCTAAGGACCTCACAATTGGGATAGATTTTGCTTACATGCTCAAGTCGTAGCACTATTGAAAAGCGCTTGTAATAAGAACATCATCCAGCTTGAAATAACGGCAGACTGGAAATCATCCATTCCTGGTCGATGGCGATGGTGAGACTAGAACAAATTGCTGCCATATTTCTAGCCGCAGGACTAGCTATACCTAGCTACTGGTTCTTCTGGAGCCTGGCAGGAGGCGGAGGCTATGACCGAAGAGGAATTGAAAAGCCAGTAATCAAGCAAACCAATACTTCTGAAAAAACAAGATTTTCTCTTAAAGCCCCCCCCGAGCTTTAATCAACCATTGCTTAGTGTCCCCATCATCGAGACTAGATAAATAAGTTTTTACTTCGTCTGGAGTTACTGGCAATCCAACGCTATCCCCAATCTCACAGATTGACCTCAGGGCTCCTTGTGGGTCTTGGAGAGCTTGCCTAAATAGTATCTGAGCATCTTCAGGATGCTCCTGAATACGTTTGTAAAGCTCAGCAGCGTTACTGCTCATGGGAAATAGAAGGAAGGTTCTAAACAGAAGTTATTCATCTATGCAGCAGTTGTCTCTATTTTCTGAGGCAACTGCTCATTACAGTGCTTCTCACGCATGCCAGATGCAGAAGCATCTTTCATGCTACGGGCATCCATGCAAAGCACTTTGCGCAATTGTGCAAAATTCTCAGCTTGGGACAAGCGTCCATCTTTGGCTGCCCCATATTCAGCACGTTGAAGAACATGATGCAAATGGGTTAACAAATAAGTGCTAATAACAGCAGAAATCAGGACATCACTGCTCTGATTAGAGCGACGCGGACGTCTACGGCGATAAACATTGTGTGTGTCTTGAGCATTTGATCGAGAAATTTTTGATTGTCTTTGTTTTGAAAGAATCTGTTTAGCCATTTGTTACTCCTTTGATCTGAATTGACTTGATTTGCGGACTTGTTCGAGAAAAAGCTGAAAACCCCAAAACGTGAATGCCTTGGTTGCCCACAAAGAAAGCCATAAAGAGACTGCTAAAGCATACTCCTGGATACTATCCTTGCATACCTCTGTACACTTGTTATTAACAGGTACTTTTCTTGAGTCGTGGCTACCCGGCAAAACTCATCCAGCGGGAAACCAAAATCTCCAAGAGTTCAGGTGGTTTTACCTGAAGAATTGTGCGCAAGGCTGTCATCCTTGGCTGAACGAGAATCTCGAACTGTCAGCAATATGGCGAAAGTGCTTATTCAGCAAGGTGTTAATCAACTTGAGCAAAAGTTTTTCTCAGAAACAGCAAAGGCACCAATCAACAACACCGAAGGCTTTCGTACCGCATTAGAGGCTCAAACAATTAAAAGATTACAAGGAGCGCCACGGCGCATAAGAATACATAGGCCTAACTAAAAATTATTCATTGGTAATGATTATAAGTTGCCATTAATAACTCAAGAAATCATCTTAGCAACAAGATATATCATTTAATCAAATCTTTGCCACTGGAATCTTAATCCATTCATAGATAATTATAGACTGATAGTTTATTGTAAATAACAGAAGAAAATAATCGCGATATATATGAACATATAATTATTTAACCCGGGATTACTTTTACTCCAAGAACTGTAGAACGAATTGCTCCAGTAATATCTGGTGAGTTTCCTGGATGATTCATAAAGTGCCACCAAGCGAGCAAGGCAAAAGCCATAGATTCCCTCGCCTTTGATGGCAAACCACATTGATCAATAGGCATTACATGAATACCTCTACAGCGTCGCCTTAATTCAGCAAAAATGGTGCAATTTCTACTTCCTCCACCTGCAATCAACAGAGAAGAAGGACGCACTAATTTTTTTACATAAAGATTATCTAATTCTTGTGCAATCACTGCAGCAGAAAATGCACTAATAGTTGCAAGTGAGTCAACTATTGATAAGTGCGACATTTCCTTATAGCGACGCTCCAGGTCAATAATTCCAAATTCTTCACGACCTGTAGATTTTGGTGGTTGTTTTTGGAAAAATGATTCTTGTAACCATCTTTGAATTACCGTTTCGTCAGCTTGCCCCTTAGATGCCATTGATCCATCAAGGTCAAAGCTAGACTTCCCTTTAGTAATTTTATGGACAGCAAGATCTAACAGACTATTAGCTGGTCCACAATCCCAACCAAGTACATTTGCATAGCGATCTGGTCCAAAACTTGGTGGTATAAGAGTCAAATTTGAAATGCCTCCAAGATTCAAAATAGCTCTCCAACTATTTACTCGACCTAACAAAGCCTCATCAGCTTTTGGAACCAAAGGTGCTCCTTGACCTCCAAGAGCTAGGTCTAATGATCGAAAGTCATAAACAACAGGGCATTCAACCATTTGGGCCAATAATGGTGCTTGCACAATTTGCCAACTTGCACCACGGGAAGAATTCATAGGAGGGCGATGAGAAACAGTTTGCCCATGGCAACCAATCAATTCAGCCAAAGAATGTGGATCACATTCTTTGGCTGCGGCAACATGCACCTCAGTAATACTTTCTGATAACTCAAGCCACTCAAGACTGCTTAATTTCATTCCCTGGCCTACATCTACTAAGGCCTGACGCAAACGTGACGAATATGCAATAGAGATTTGATTAAGTATTGTCCATCGAGGTCGGCCAAGTGGTCCAGAGAAAGAAGCTAATACTGCATCAACTCCATCAGCACTGGTTCCACTCATTAAGCCCAACACACGCATAGTGTTAGGTCTTAGGAAGCTTTTGAAGATCGTCTAGTAATCCCATCACTACTAATACATGCTCATTCTCCAGTACAAAAGTTGCAGGAGGATTTACTGTTAAGCGCTTTGCAGGACCAGCAGCTAAAACATTGACAAGGTAATTTTTTCGAAGATTAAGATCACGCAAAGAACAACCTACAAAATCATCTGGGACTTTGATTTCATCAATACATGTTTGATCATCTAACTCTAAGCGCTCTATCAAATTCGGACGAATTAACTCAAGCCCAAGACGTTCTCCTTGCATTCGAGATGGAAAAACAACCCGATCGGCCCCAACACGCTTCAGCATTTTTTCATGTAAATCACTAGTTGCTCGAGCAATGACTTGGCGCACTCGACTGCCTTCACTATCTTTAGCTAATAGCGTAGTAGTAATACTTGCTTCAAGCGGTTCACTAATTCCGACAACAACAGTTCCCATTTCCAAAACACCTGCCTCTCTCATTGCATCTTCATCAGTGCAATCAACAACACGAGCTTCTATTGAAGGCTCTTGTTGACGTAATTCCTCAATTGCACGTTCAGAAAAATCAACCGCTAGAACATCAGCACCGTTTTGTAAAAGTTCGCGACAAACAGCGGTACCAAATCGACCTACTCCAACAACAGCAAAGCCAAGCTCCTCTGTCTCAAGCTGACGTGACCAATGCCACCATTCCCGCATAACTAATCCTCCTTGCTAAACAATGAGTCAGACATAAAGATCTGCCCGTGGATAACCAATACGATTCTGATGGTGATTGCGATCTCTATTCAATGATTCCCAAATAGCGCTTAAAAGAAGAAGGATGCCAAGTCTTCCAACAAACATCCCTACTATCAAGACAAGTTGGCCCATATGACCCAGTTGATTTGTTACACCCAAGTCAAATCCCACCGTAGCGAAAGCAGAGATACATGTGAAAAGCATTTCTATAAATGAATAAGGCTCTTCACCTCCCAAGCTTGTTGTGATTCCAAGCAATAAAGCCATAGTCAAGACAAACAGCAATGAGCCAACTGTTATCCCAACAGCCTTCAATACAACTTTGTCTGAAATCTGTCGATTGCGCAAAACAACATCATCCTGACCTCGCAAGGTGGAACGAGTAGCCGCCATCAAGGCAGCCAAAGTCGTGGTTTTTATTCCTCCACCAGTTCCACCAGGACTAGCCCCTATAAACATCAAAGCCATTAATAGTAAAAGGCCAGAGTCTGAAATAGTGTTTATAGACAACGGAATCATGCTGAAGCCTGCTGTCCTAGCACTTATAGATTGAAAAAGGGCACTAAAAAGCCTTTCTGGCAAAGGCAATCCTGAAAAGAAATTCCTTTGTCCGATTGACTCTGTAAGCATTAGGCCAATAGTGCCAATCACTATTAATAAACTAGATGTGCGAAGAACTAGCCGAGTATGCAAACTCAAGTTACGTCGACTAAGAGATTTTCTATTACTCCAAAGATCACTTGTTACTCGCCAACCAAAACCTCCTAATAAGACAAGCATAATTATGACCAAGTTAACAACCCAATTGTTGCGATAACTCTGCAAGCTCTCTGTCCACAAACCAAAGCCAGCATTGTTATATGCAGAAATGCTGTGAAACAATGCAGCCCAAATACGTTCACCTGTATTTGATATATCAGTAAATCCAAAATGATACAGAAATAAAGCGCCAATCAAGATCAATACAAGCGCAGTAACAGCAATCCCCCTGAACGTACGACCAACTCCACCAACTCCAAATTCATCAAGAGTTCCCCCACGATCAAGCCTGCATCTAAGTTCAGTACCTCGAACTACAAACCCCTGAAGAAAAGTTGTAATCGCCATAAGCCCAAGACCTCCTATCAAAAGCATTACTGCAAGAACTACTTGCCCAAATATTGTTAGGTCATTTCCCACATCAATCACCGTTAAACCTGTAACAGTGACAGCAGAAGTAGCTGTAAAAAGTGCTTCCCACAAACCCACTTCAGAGTGGGAGCAAAACGGCGAGGCAAGAACAAAAGTTCCCACCAAAATTACAAGTATTCCTGTCACAACAGTGAACTGTGGAACGGTCAGGCGACGATACCGTTCTTGAGTTTTATAAACAGCTTTTGGAAATGACACTCTAATATTCCTTATTTAAGTCGCAAAGTCGCATAAAAGATTCTATATATGCATGACAATGCAAAATCAAGGCTGATAATTGATTTTGTAGGAGCATTCATAATCAAATTTCACCCATACTGCCAAAGGATTAAAGCTGGAATCATTAAAGACAAAAGAATTGTCAATCCAATGCCATATCGAGTGATATCAAGAAAGCGGTAACGTCCAGGACCAAAGACCATTAAATTTGTCTGATAACCCATAGGCGTAAGAAAAGATTGACTCGCTCCAAACAAAACAGTGATCAAAAGAGCTGTTGGAGGAAGATTCATGCCTGATGAAAGTTGAATAGCAACTGGAGCTAACAAAGCTACAGAAGCTGCATTACTTAGTACTTGAGTCAAAAGAGTGGTTGCCAGGAAAATTACTAGCAAGGCTGTATAAGTAGGTAATCCTTGCAACAAAGAACCAAGACTACTAGCCAATGCATCAGCAAGCCCAGTTTTTTGCATCGCAACACTAAAACTAGAAAGAGAACCAAGAAGAAGAATTACGTCTAATCGAATTGATCTCTGTACTTCGCCTGGGCGTAAACATCCTCCAATAACCATAGCCACAACAGCCAAAAGAACTGATGCGACAAGAGGTAGTGGGGTAATAGTAGGTACAACTAACATTGCAATAGCTATTGATATTGCAATTGGCTTTCGACGAACAGTAGGCATATCATTTTCCAATTGATCTAACACAAGTAAGTCATTATTTGCTTGTAGACCTCTAATAGAATCCATTGGGGCTTGCAATAACAAAACATCTCCTTCTCGAAGAACTGCCTTGCCAAGCCTTTCCTGTACTGTTTGTTGCCCACGTCTGAGGGCAAGAACAGTTGCATTATGTCTTTGACGAAATCTCAACTCTCGCAAACTAGCCCCAGCTAAAGTTGAGCCTGCAGGAAGCAAAACTTCTACAGTTTTTTGACCCTCTGTAGAGCCAGATAAAAGAGCTTGTGCTTGACCATCTTGAATTGGCTTGGCCATCTGAACAGTATGTTCCTGTTGAAGCCTCAAAAGATCTATTCGAGTAATCCGAAGTAATAAACGATCGCCGGGTTCAATTCTTCTATCTGCTAAAGGAGGTAAAAAGCGCTCTTTACCTCTCTGCAATTCCAAAACATCGACGTCAAATCGACGTTGCAATCGGCTGTTATGCAATGACTGACCTACAAGATTAGAATTCTTTGGAATTGTTACCTCCGTAAAATATCCAAGCTGATCACTAGGTACACCCAATTCATTGGCATCTAAGCCTCTATCAGGTAACAAGCATTGTGGAGCTAACAGCAAATAAGCAGTTCCAACCAACCATATCGGGATTCCTATTGCAGTGAAGCTAAATAGTTGAAGAGATCCATAACCAAGTTGTTCACTGATATCACTTACTAAAAGGTTGACAGAACTACCTAAGAGCGTAAGAGTCCCACCCAAAACAGTTGCGAAAGACAAAGGAAGCAATACTCGTGAAGGAGACAAATGGCGACGTCTACACCAAGCTTCAATTACTGGTAAAAGAGATGCAACTACAGGAGTATTAGGTACTACACCAGAAATCGGTGCAACTACTAAACCAAGAAGAGCTATCAAACGTCTTGGTGAACGAATGCTCTCAGATGCGATTAATTCTCTAAGCCGATCTAAAGCTCCACTACGAAACAAAGCAGCAGATACTGCAAATAATCCCATCAATGTAATGAGAGCCGGACTCCCAAAACCAACAAGTGCTTTCTGAGGCGAAAGCACTCCAAAAGCAATCAACAATGCCATGCTCAACAGCCCGGTCAGCTCTGGAGCGAGAACTCCTGTAATGAACAAAACCACCGCCAGAGCTAATACCGCCAAAGTAATGAGCGCTTGCGGATTCTGAAGAGCAACTACTAGCTCATACATTTGAAACCTCTTCTACAGAATCTTCGCTGTATCCGGCAATTGACCTCAAAGCCAACTCTGCAGTTTTCGTAACCGAAAAAACAACAATAAACAACAAAGTCCTTAAATACTAGGCTCCGTAGTAATGGCTGTGTGCAATTAGCAAGGAGAACTCATCAGATTAATTACCCAATAGCCATGCACTGGTAGAACGCAGACCCAAAGAAAGACTAGGGAATTTAGTTAAATAAGCCATTCTGCGCATATGAAAAGCAAGAGGGCCTGAGAGAGTTAAACCCATTCCTGTAATCGAAGCATCTCCCAAGCCAAGGCTCAACATTTCCCCAAAATCATTAAATTCAAAAGAAGGGGCCTTCTGATTAGCTCGTAATGCTATTAAAACCTTGGCAGCTAATTCACCTTGCTGCATGGCTACTTGAGCAGTAGAAGGATAAGGATCTTCATAATGACAAGCTGAATCACCTAGAGCCAAAACATTGCTTAAGCCTCTGACCTGTAAAGAACGATCAATAGGCAGCTTTTCTGAGTCAAAATTCACTTCTGAATGAATTAATGGAAATACAGGCTTTGAACCCACGGTCCAAACCAAGCCCAAATGATTCATAATTTTTGTTTGCGATTGCACTTTTGAAGCAAGTTGCAATTCAATTTGATCCGAGCTAATTGAAACAACTTTCGTACATAAATGAACTTTTACTCCGCGCTTACAAAGTGCCTTTTCAGCCTGTTCCTGGTTAAAAGATTTGGAATTCGGTAGTACTCGATCCCCAAGCTCAATTAGATGCAATTCACAAATTTTATCTAATAAATCTGCCAATTTACATGCAAGTTCTACACCTGTTGGGCCAGCCCCAACAATTACAAATGCTTTATCGCTAACTTGTCTTAAGCGAAGAGCTTCGATTCTTTTGCGAAGTATTTCTACATCTTCAAAAGAGTGAAAAAATAATGCATGGTCTTTAACACCATGTGTTCCTAGATCAACTGGTTTAGAGCCTGTAGATAAAACTAATTGGTCATAATGTAAACGAAGTCCATTAGCAGTTATCAAATGCTGTGCATTTGCATCAATGCTTATTACTCGATCTTTTAACCATGAAATGCCAACTTTATTAATCAAGGAGGTATAAGCAGGAGCCACTTCCCAATCTTTCATCTCACCACTAAGCAATTCATAAAGCAGAGGTAAGAAAACGAATCTAGACCTAGGTTCAATCAAAATTACTGGTGGCTTCTCCTTATATCGATTCAACGCCAACGCCGTAGTCAACCCAGCAAAGCCACCTCCTACAAGAACAACACCATCAAAATTGGAATTACGAGGACGCATAGATGCTGAACCTGAGATGCTATTGATCAAACCCTAAGCAAACTTTCTGAACCGCAACATAGGAAAATAATGCCATGACTAAAGCAACATCAGCAGCAATTCCACTCAATGAGGAGGAATTAGCATCAATCATCAAGATGCCTCTTAAAGAAGCGAGAGTTCATCTTGCAAGCTTGTCACCTCAAGAGCGTCTTATCTGGGCATATCAAAACTTCGGACTTGGCTTTGCATTAACGACCAGTTTTGGGATTCAATCTTCAGTTTTATTACATATGATCAAATGCTTAGATGCAGGCTCAGAAATACCTGTGATTTGGGTTGATACAGGCTATCTCCCAAAAGAAACTTATTTATATGCCAATCAACTCTCTGAAGAATTAAGCCTAAATGTGAAAGTTTTCCAAAGTCCCATTTCCCCTGCACGTATGGAAGCGCTACATGGACGACTTTGGGAAACTGATTCTGTAAAAGACCTTGAGAAATATCATCTAATTCGCAAAGTACAACCCTTAGAGGAAGGGCTAGAAGATCTGAATGTCATCTGTTGGGCCAGTGGCGTTAGAGGGGGACAAACAGATGCAAGAAACTCAATGAGCTTGATAGATCCTATAAGAGGCAGATTTTCTGTAAGGCCATTACTTGATTGGACACCAAAAGATGTTTTTTATTACATGGAAAAACATCGCTTGCCTCAACATCCTTTGTTTGAAAAAGGTTATTCCACAGTCGGGGACTGGCATTCAAGTGGGCCAGATAGCAACCAAACTCAAGGACGTAATACACGCTTCAGAGGACTAAAACAAGAATGTGGCATACATTTACCTGGAATGATGGGAGATGGAATCTGAGATGAAACTTGCTTAAGCGTTGCTTATTGATTGGCAATAGTCGCTGGCACTGGGCCGAGCGCGACAATGGATCATGGCAATACAGTCATACGAACCCTGATCCCCAAAAGGCGAAAGGTCCTCTTTCGGCCTGGGCAGCAGTTGGTCATATTCCTAACGACATTAATCTTGACCCAGCTAATCTTATGAAATTAAAGGATGTTCCTCTACAAAAATCTCCTCCATGGCTAGGAATTGATAGAGCCTTAGGCTCATGGAGTGCCTTCCTGAAATCACAAAAAGCTGGCAACAAATCCAATGGTTTTTTAGTTGTCGATGCAGGAACAGTTTTAAGTATTACCAGAGTTACTTCACAAGGTGAATTTAATGGTGGGCAGTTAGTTGGCGGATTAAGTCTTCAGTTATCTGCAATGGAATATGGCACCAAATATCTAAAAAACCCTGGCCTAAAAGAAGTCATCAACAATCCTTTCCCAATGAGCACAGCAGATGCAATGCGTCGAGGAGCTATTCAAGCTTTAATTGGTGTTGTTGTAGAAGCACAAAGCCTGTCACGGCTTCCTATATGGCTTTGCGGAGGAGATGCTCCTATGTTCGCTAAAGAGTTATCCAAAAAAGGCATTGAAGTTAATCATTATCCAAACCTAGTATTAGAAGGAATGGTGGATGTTCTAGAGCGAATTAGACAAGATTAAGGTCGTTAAGAATTTGATCTGCCATTATCTCAGCTTTTACTTTTCTATAAATTAATTCCAACAAACCATTAGGGTTAACTACAAAGGTGTGGCGCATCATGCCCATATACTCTCGCCCCATAAACTTTTTAAGTCCATAAGATTCATATGAACTGGCGACGGCACATGGTTCTTCATCTGTGAGCAAGATAAAAGGAAGCTGATATTTAGCAATGAATTTGCTATGAGAAGAAGAAGCATCCTTGCTAATCCCTAAAACCTTGATTCCCTTATCAGCAAAGACATCCCAACGATCACGGAAATTACAAGCTTCCTTAGTACACCCAGGCGTGTCATCTTTTGGATAAAAGTAAATCACGACCCGTTGACCTTTCAATGATGAAAGAGTCACAGAATTACCATCTTGATTCGGGAGTGTGAAGTCCGGTGCAGGATCACCAATTTGCAAAACCATGGCTACCTAAAGAGGTCAGGGATAACAGGTTAATAGCTCTTTGGTTATTTCCTGCAGATAGCCCCCTTTTACCTATAAGCCAAGAAGAAGAAACAAAGGCATACCAATTGAACCCAAGGTTAAGAAAACAATTTCAGCACTCCAGAGGTTGCGTAAGGAAAGCTTTAGCAGATGTTTTACAAATCCCAGCACTAGATATTCCATTAAAAGCAAATTCCAATGAACCGCCTTCACTTCCTTATGGATGGGGATTTATTAGTTTCAGCCATTGCCGTGATGCACTCTTTATTGGCTGGTCTTCTGAGAGAATCGGGGTAGATATTGAACGTTCAGATAGATCAATTGCAGCTGAGGCTATAGCCAAGAGATGCTTCACAAAAAAAGATCAACACTTACTATCAAGTCTAGGGAAGGAAGCTCTCAGAAAAAATGTACTAAAGCAATGGGTTATCAAAGAATCATCGATCAAATGGCAAAGAGGCAAAATTTCAAAAGATCTAATTGATTGGCAGTGTTCTAATGATTATTTAAATGCATACCATTCATCAAAAAATCATCACCTAAGAATAACAAGTTTGAATCATCAAGATTGGCAGATGAGCGTGGCAAGAGCATATAATCATATAACTTATGAACCCATACTTTGCATTGAAAATTAAATCTAATAGATACATTCTTCTTCTTAAAAAATTCCCGAATCAAAAGCTAACTATTAATGACCCGTTGCCCAATAAGCCGGTAATGGATTAACTTCTGAGGAAGAGATTGGCCAATAAAATTACCCGCTATTTCTACGAATTGATTTAGTAAATTAGTTGAAAATTGATCCTCTAAAAAATTTCTATATAGACTATTAGAGGTTAACCAGCGATCAACCAAATCCTTTTCAAGATTTAATGAAATCAGCTCTTCATATGAATCTATTGTAATCTTCCATCCTGATTTCTCTAATTGATCAGAAAATGATTTTACTTTGCAATGCTTAGCAAGCCAGACTTTTTCTTTATCACTGATTTTCACCAAAAGAGGATTCTTACCCTTACAATTGCTTTGGTTGTCTAACAATTGGATCAAAGCAGTTGCGGGTCCCAGCATAGGGCAACTAATTAAAAGCCTTAAGCCAGTTTGATCAGTAGTCCTTTGATTGATTGCAGCCCACAAGGCTCTTGAATTTCGTCCTGAAATATCATCACCAAATAGCCTGCCTCCGATCCATTCAAATGTTTGATTTTTAGATATTTTTTGCAAAAGTTGGCTCACATCATCAACAAATCTAGGTCTCATAAGAGAATCCATTAAGTCCAATTCCGCTAATAAGCGTTTAGGATTTTGACTCTTATTACTCAAAATTGTTACGCCACCTTCAGGCACTTCTCGCAGAGGATCAAGTAGCCAAATTAAGGATTGTTCCCCAATAATTAAAACACGATCATGTCGCTGCCAAGAAACTCCACTCCATAAATATTTTCTAAGACTATCCAATCTTTCATTGTTTTGATTCAATTGCCGCTGAATCCATCTTTCTATATCAGGCAATTCAGGTCCATTTGAAACAACTAGTGGATAAGCCTTTGATAATTCCTTAGCAGCAGCTAATTGAATGGCTCTTCTATTTAACATTTTTAATCGACGCTTACCTTCCCATCCATGACGACTGGGTTTCCAAAAAACCTCGCCTTGCAAAGCATCAGGTAAATACTGCTGAGAAACCCAATTTTCTGCAAATGCATGAGGATAGCGATATCCAAGACCATCGCCAAAAGCTTCTTTATCTCGATGAGGGTCACGCAAATGATTTGGCACTTCTTGTTGATCAAACTCACGCACAGTGCGAACTGCCTCGAAAAAGGCTTGGAGACTATTGCTTTTTTCAGCAGATGCCAGATACAACGCAGCTTGAGATAAGGGGTACAACCCTTCTGGCAGACCAATTCTCTCGAAAGCAGCCGCACAAGCCTGCACAACTACAATTGCTTGTGGATCAGCAAGGCCTATATCTTCAGCTGCAGCTATTAACATTCGTCGAAAAATAAAGCGAGGATTCTCACCGGCTTCAATCATCCGAGCCAGCCAAAACATCGAAGCATCAGCATCTGATCCCCGCAAAGACTTTATAAAAGCACTGATAGTATCAAAATGAGCATCACCTTGCTTGTCATAAAGAACTGCTCGCTCCTGAATTGACTCTTCTGCAATAGCCAAATTGATATGAATGACTCCCTGTGCATCGGGCATCGTACTCTCTACAGCTAATTCAAGCGCATTCAATAAACTACGTGCATCACCATTAGCAACTGAAACTAAATGGTCCGCTGCAATTTCACTTATCTCAACACGCCTCTCTCCATAGCCACGCTCGCAATCAGACAATGCACGCGTCAAAAGAGAGTTCAAATCAGCTGAAGTCAAAGGCTGAAGACGAAACAATCGAAAACGACTTACGAGAGCTTTATTCACCTCGAAATAGGGATTCTCAGTAGTGGCACCAATAAGAAATAAAGTTCCATTTTCTACCCAAGGCAACAATGCATCCTGTTGGGAACTGTTAAAGCGGTGCACTTCATCAACAAAAAGGATTGTGCGCAAAGCATGGCGTTCTAAGCGAGATCGAGCAGCTTCCACTTCCACACGCAGTTCTTTCACTCCAGCCAAAACAGCATTCAGGCTGCTGAAATGTGCACGTGTATGAGTAGCAATAATCCTTGCAAGTGTTGTTTTTCCAACCCCTGGAGGTCCATGCAAAAGCAAATTCCCAACACGATCTGCCGAAATGGCTCTCCTTAAGAGACGTCCTTCAGCAATAATTGCGCTTTGCCCTACAAATTCATCAAGGCTCCTAGGGCGCATACGATCAGCCAATGGAGCATGACGCTTAAGCTGTTGATCACCGTGATATGAGAAAAGATCTTGGGTCACAGGTCCTTCAACCGAAAGAAATTTTTATTCCACTGTTCATTGACTAATTTATCTGAACAGGAAAGCCACAAAAATCAAATATCATGACTACTTATGTAATGACTGTCGGGCGAGTCATCCCTGTCCTTTTTTGAATTTCTGCTAGATCATCAATTTCTTTAATCAAACCTGATAAAGCCTGTTGGGGATCTAGAAACAACTCGCCATTCGCAGAGGAATAACTTTCTAAATAAACTCGTAATGTTGCTCCCTTTGTCCCTGTACCTGAGAGCCTAAGTATTACTCGACTGCCATCATTAAGCAAAATTCTTAAGCCCTGTTTTTGAGTAACAGAATTATCTACAGGGTCTAAATAACTGAAGTTATCAGCCAGGGTTACTTCACGACCAGCAAACTTATTACCTACCATTTGAGATAAAGAGCTTTCAACTCGATCGAACAGATTTTCAGCAATTACATTAGGAATTTCTTCATAGTCATGGCGTGAATAGTAATGCCTGCCAAATCGACTCCAGTGTTGCGCCATTATTTCAGAAACAGTTAATCCTTTCACCGCTAAGATCTGCAACCAAAAAAGAACCGCCCAAAGGCCATCTTTTTCGCGTACATGATCACTCCCAGTCCCAAAACTTTCTTCCCCACAAAGAGTAATCAAACCTTTATCTAAAAGGTTGCCAAAAAACTTCCATCCAGTAGGAGTTTCAAAAGACAAAATCCCAAGTTTCTTGGCAACCACATCAACTGCTGCACTTGTTGGCATTGAGCGTGCAACACCTACCAACCCATCTGCGTAAGCAGGAGCACATGTGGCATTGGCTGCCAAAATAGCCAGGCTGTCACTTGGGTTCACAAAACAAGCTTTACCAAGAATCATGTTTCTATCACCATCACCATCACAAGCAGCACCAAAAGCATAATTATTGCCTTCAAGAAGAAGGTTTGCGAGTTCGTGAGCATATGTCAGGTTTGGATCAGGATGGCCACCTCCAAAGTCCTCCAAAGGCACTGCATTTTTCACAGTCCCTAAAGGCATTTTTAAAATCCCTTCAAAGAGTTGCTTTGCATAAGGACCAGTAACTGCATGCAATGCATCAAAAACGATAGGAAAATCCTTATTTAAAAAATTTCTAATTAAATCGAAGTCAAATAATTGCTGCATCAACGCAAGATAATCATCTACCCCGTCGATAACTTCAACTGTCATGCCTCCTATTAAATAATTACCCGCTTGATTAAGTGAAATTGGCTCAGATTCAATAATGCTGTATTCAGAAAGATTTTGAGTGAACTCAAAAATTGCACTAGTTAAAGTCTCAGATGCTGGTCCGCCGTTAGATCCATTCAGTTTGACTCCAAAATCACCCTCAGGACCGCCAGGGTTATGACTGGCTGAAAGGATGATGCCTCCTATAGCTTTACGTGTGCGAATAAGATGAGAAGCTGCAGGCGTAGAAAGAATCCCATCAATTGTGGTAACAACTCGACTTATGCCATGCGCTGCAGCCATACGGAGGATTACGTCAATTGCTCTACGATTTCCATAACGACCATCTCCTCCAAGAATCAAAGTTCCTCCACCAACCCCTGTAAGATTTTGAAAAATCGCTTCAATGAAACTTTCTAGATAATTAGGCTCTTCAAACTGTTTACTGCTTTTGCGCAAACCAGAAGTACCTGGCTTTTGATCTGTAAAAGGTGTATTCAAACGTACGTTCTTCTTCATAGGTTGTTCCAAAGCAAAGACAAATACTCAAGCTATGACAAACCCTATATGGAAGAGGTAAAAGCGGTGAATTAATGTTATGAAGTCGAAGGAATTGGATTCCTAAAGAACTTAAAACTATATTAGTAAAAGTATTCAAATATAATTGCTCTGATTTGAAATATTGATTTAGCAGATAAATAAATATCAATGTGGCATTTCAGAGGTTCTTAGCATCAAAACGAACCAAATCAAGCATAACAATAAGGACACGAAAATACCTGCTCCTACTCCCTGCCTAGCGAAAGTAATAGGTACAATAATTGGAAATAAAATAGCTCCAAATATTGGTGTGATTGCAACAAATGTACGTTGCATAGTTAACTAATTAAAAACAAACTAAAACCATTGCGGCTGAGCATTTTCTTTTGTAATACTATTATCTTCTGGAGTAGAGCGTTCAAAATCCAACGTAACATTGCAAGATTGTTCACCATTAAATGCGCTGGCGGAAATTGCATATTTCTGTTGCCCATCGCGAAAAGGTACTTGCAAACGAAATGTTCCATCACTAGTTAAGGGGACTTCTTCGCCACCAATTGTTAGTCGAGCAGAAGGATCTGTGGCTCCATACACAATCAACTCAGCATCTGCCACAAGCCATAAAGACCTTTTCCGATTAGCAAAACTACCTACGCCAGACTCATTTCTTCCACTATCCCAAAGTCCTGCACCCGAAGCATGGTGCTCACTTTGATTAAATTGATGCTCTTGAAACTCTTCAGAGCCTATTGTTGTCTTACGAATATTAGTAGTGGCAGTCTGATAAAGACGCTCATGCAATCCATTGTCGGTGAATGAATCTGCAATAGGAGAAGGAGGCTCTAGGGGAGCATTTTCAACATTGGCATCCAGGCTGAATGGAACAAATTGATCCAGGATCTGATTACTAGGAGCAAGAGAAGGAACTTTTGCCGGTGCAGAGAATGCTAAGGACATCCAATTAGCACCAAATCGATAACCAAGTTCAACTCGATAATCTCTATCACTTAGTGGAATAGGTAAATACCATTCAGTGCTATGGCTATCTACAGATACCTCTTGAAGAGTATGTGGATGAGCTTTGCCATCTTCAATACCAGTCACATCAGACAATCTAATAAAAAGCCTATTTGCTCCACTCTCTAAAGCTCTCTCCCTATCTGATTCAGATATCTCCCAAAAAACATATGCCCACTCAGGATCTCTTGGTAGAAAAACAACCCTTGTAGAACCATCAGTAATCTCGGATGAATTAGCAGAATCCGCCTTAGAGGGTGCTCGCCAAAATGGTTGCTTCTGCAGTTGCTGGTCTACCTGTTTTTTTTTCTGATACATAGTGATTTCCTCAACTAAAGTTGCCTTACTTTTTCGGCTATATAACGGAACCCCTGCATCACTTGCTTTGCGACGAAGCTCACGAAGGGTAAGACGTGCCAAAGAATTCAATGATTCGGTCACGTCCCAAAAAACTCCGTTTTTATTCGGGATCATTCTGCAGCCTAAGCAGCTTTTCCTGACTTAGCGGTCAGCACCTACTGACACCCAAAAAATCATCCATTAGCCACACTCGCTAAAAATGACTGCAAGGGAAAGGGTTTGCCAGGAAAAGAAATCCAAGTAATTCCATCCAATGTCTCTTTCGTATCCCCTACATGACAAAAACAAACCTCCTTAGTCCAAGAAAAATTGATACATGTAGTTGAAATATCCGCTACGCAAGAACTATGTGGTAAGTCAATGACAAAAATTCAATATCAGAAATTTTGAATTATGACTGAACTCATTTTTTTAACTGTCTCAACTAATTCCCCTAATTAACTCATCAATGGTTAATTCAAGTGGTGACATGTTAAATGAATTTGCTATAGCTTCTAATTGACTAGCTGCAGATTCCAACTGATCTAAAAAAACCACAATAAAATCCTTTTCTTTCGCCAGATTAACTTGTCTCAGGCACCATTCCTCTCTTAAAGTATTCTCAGGGAAAGGACCTTTACTGGGGTCTTTAGCAATCATTTTAAAACAAGCCAAACAATGAGCTAGCAATCTCAAATGATGTTTTTCTTTAGCCGATAAAGAGGTAGATTCAATCCGTTTTATATCTTCCAAAAGTAAGGAATTGTCTGGTGCAAATGTTTGATTATCCATGTTCATGAATAGGTTGAATATGAAATCCACAAGAATTACCGGATTCCACTCTCCACTTCAATCTATTAACCTTGCAATCAGGAAAAGCATAGCGAATTATTTGTAATTCCTGATCGCATACAAATGGATATTGCTCTGCAATCTTTGCCATTGAACAATGAAATTCATTGATATACCAACCAACACCATCTGGACTCGGGTGACATTCTGACAAATGTCCATCCTTTTTACGCAACTGGACAAGCTTTTGCATTCTCTTACCTATAGGGCCTGTTCCTATCTGCATCTTGTAAAGATTACCTTTCTCCAAAACCTGCTTCTCCAAAAAAACCTTCAATCCTTCAGGAGAAAGATTTGCCTCTAACGAAGAAAGCAAATCAACTGCAAAACCCTCGTAGCCATAATTAAAGTGACTTTGACCTTTCGAAGTTAATTCCCAAATATTTGAAGGTCGGCCTAAGCCATTTTGATTAGTACTAGCCTGAACCAAACCATCAGTTTGAAGGCTTCGAAGATGTCTTCTCATTGCCTGAACTGAAACGCCCAATAGAGCTGCCAAAGTAGAAGCACTGCTTGAACCTTGCTTCAGGAGCAGCTCAAGAGCGGCTTCTTTAGTAGGAGGTTGAGCATGTACTGTCATGAAGGACCAATTGCTGTACAAAAATTTCTAACCAAAAATTTCATTCCAGCTCATTGCACCTTTTCAACTCTAATCAAAACACCGAGAAAGGATTAATTTGGGAAAGACCCATCAAATTCCATTCCCTTAATCAAAACATAAAAACAGCCTTCTGAAGCATGAGCATGCACTTGCATGTTTGAAAGAAGAATGCAAAGGAAGAGTTGAGCAAAAGTCACAAGGTCTTTCAATGTAAGGACAATGCTCTAGGCTCAATAAACGAAACACTTAGGTTTCCTTTTGGCAATCGAAACTTCCCAATCTTCATGATTGACCCATTAGGCCCATAGAACAAAGCCAGATGCCTAACCCCCAGCTCAAGATGCAAATTTTCAGCATCGCTAGAGGCATGCAACTAAGCTTTGCTCAAGAATATCTATCCCTTGTGCCTTCCTCATGTCCAGAAGTTTTTCTTGATCACTCGACCAGGAAAAACAACATAATTAGACCTTGCCGCCTTGCATTCCACTGAAACGAGCCAATAAATCATGAGCAACCAAAACTCGATTGGCGAAATTGTGTCGAAGCCCTATAAATATGGCTTCGTAACTGATATTGAAACAGAAAAATTCTCTAAGGGAATAAACGAAGAAGTTATTAGGTTGATTTCAGAAAAGAAAAAAGAACCAAAATTTCTACTTGATTTTCGTTTAAGAGCTTATAAGCAATGGTCAAAAATGAATGAGCCAAACTGGGCAGAGCTTGGCTACCCAAAAATTAATTACCAAGACATTATTTATTATGCTGCTCCAAAAAAATCAGAAAAAAAATCTAGCCTAGATGAAGTAGACCCGAAGCTTTTAGAAACTTTTGAAAAACTTGGTATTCCACTAAGTGAGCAAAAGCGTCTTTCTAATGTTGCTGTAGATGCAGTTTTTGATAGCGTTTCCATAGCCACTACTTACCAAGAAAAGCTTGCAGAGCATGGTGTAATTTTTTGCTCAATAAGTGAAGCAGTTATCAAGTATCCCGATTTAATTGAGAAATATTTAGGAAGTGTTGTCCCAATAAATGATAATTTCTTTGCAGCACTTAACTCAGCAGTATTCAGTGACGGATCTTTTGTTTTCATCCCAAAAGGAATCGAATGTCCAATGGAATTATCATCTTATTTTAGGATTAATTCTGGGGATACGGGTCAATTTGAACGCACCTTAATTGTTGCAGAAGAAGCTTCCTCGGTAAGTTATTTAGAAGGATGCACAGCCCCAATGTTTGATACAAATACACTTCATGCAGCGGTAGTTGAATTAATCACTCTTGATGACGCTTCAATTAAATACTCAACAGTGCAAAACTGGTATTCTGGCAATGAGGAAGGTATTGGAGGGATTTATAATTTTGTCACTAAAAGAGGTCATTGTAGAGGCAAAAGAAGTAAAATTAGTTGGTCACAAGTTGAAACAGGCTCAGCTATTACATGGAAATATCCTAGCTGTATTTTGCAAGGCAAAGAATCGATAGGTGAGTTTTATTCAGTTGCTTTAACGAACAACTATCAAAAAGCTGATACAGGTACAAAAATGATACATATTGGGGAAAATACTCGTTCGACAATCGTTAGCAAAGGTATTAGCGCTGGAAGATCTAGTAATAGCTATCGTGGACTGGTACAGATGGGTCCAAATTCCAAAGGTTCGAAAAATTATAGTCAATGTGATTCGATGCTCATTGGAGATCAAGCTTCAGCCAATACTTATCCCTACATAAGATCTCAGCAGCCACAATCAAGTATTGAGCATGAAGCGAGTACTTGTAGAATATCAGAAGAACAATTGTTCTATTTGCAAAGCAGAGGCATTGGATTTGAAGAAGCTGTTTCAATGATGGTTAGCGGATTTTGTCGAGATGTATTTAATGAATTGCCCATGGAATTTGCTGCAGAGGCAGATAAGCTCCTTGCTCTAAAACTAGAAGGGTCCGTTGGATGATTAATCACAAATAAGCATCTTTTTCTTAATTCTCCAAATTTTATTTTTTTACCGAAGTGATTATTTCAGACTCAAAATTAATTCTTGAAATCAAAAATCTTCATGCGCGTATTGAAGATAAGCCAATACTTAAAGGAGTCAATCTTCAGGTCAAAGAAGGAGAAATTCATGCACTAATGGGAAGAAATGGAAGTGGAAAAAGTACATTGGCCAAGATACTTGCCGGCCATCCTTCCTATAAGATCACTGAAGGTCAAATCACTTTTCAAGATAAGAATCTTTTAACGCTAGAACCAGAAGAAAGAGCAAGAATGGGAATATTCCTAGGGTTTCAATATCCAGTGGAAATTCCAGGTGTAAGTAATTTGGAATTTCTTCGCGTTGCTACAAATACACGTCGAAGTGCAAGACAGCAAGAGGAGCTAGATACTTTTGAATTCGAAGACTTCGTTCATTCAAAGCTGGAAGTGGTTCAAATGGATCCTGTATTTCTTGAGCGCAGTATTAATGAAGGTTTCTCAGGCGGCGAAAAAAAACGGAATGAAATTCTGCAAATGGCACTTCTTGAACCAATCATTTCTATACTTGATGAAACAGATTCTGGGCTTGATATTGATGCTCTGCGAATAGTCGCATCAGGCGTAAATCAACTTTCTTCTCCACAAACTGCGACGCTTCTAATTACACATTACCAAAGGCTCCTAAATGAAATAACACCTGATTTTGTACATGTAATGGCAGATGGTGAAATTCAGCGAACTGGTGGTTCTGAACTAGCATTAGAATTAGAAAAATCAGGGTATGAATGGATAGACAGAGCTGTGAAAGTGGGAGAATCTGAATAATTATGCTGAACTCTAACGAGTGGTTAACATCTCTTCCCGATCCAAAAGGCAAGCTGAAAGAAGTACAAGTGCGTGGTCGCAAGTCTCTTCCAAACATCGATTCCCCTTCAAAGAAAAATGAAATATGGAGGCTTACAAATCTAGATAGACTAAAAGCTATTTTTGATCTTCCGATTGCATTTAAAGGATCAGAATCTGAAGAAAACAGAGCAGAATATTGGCCAGATTCTCCAGAGCCTGTATTTAGAATTTCATTAGACCCTAATGAGGATTCAATAGAATCAATTAAATTGCCCGAGGGGATTCGACTTCTAAATAATAACGAAATAGAGCAAATATTAGGTCATGTTGTTAATCGTTGTGAATGCAATAATAACTGGCTAGTAACTATAAATAAGGCGTCATCTTATCATTTGCTAGCCTTAAAGATACAAGGCAGATCTATACCTCCTCTTGAAATAATCATGCCTTCATATCGAGGAAGATTATCATCAACTCGGGTTTTAATAATACTTGAAGAGAATACTGAACTAGATCTATTGCAAGTCTTTCTGGGTACTAATAATTCTGCACATAGTAACATAACAGAAATACATTTAGACCAAGAGGCAAAGCTAAATCATGGAGTAATTGCAGATGGAGATGGATCATCAAGCTTGATGGGACAAATTTTAGTTGAGCAGAAAACAAGAAGTGAATATTATTTAACAAACGTACTTAAAGGCTTGTTTTTAGGTCGGCTTGAACCTTATGTCGTCCAATCTGATGGAAAAGCAAAAACATCCTTACGGGGTCTTCAGATCTCAAACAAACTTGAACAAATAGGTACTTATTCGAATATTCGTTTTGATGGACCTGAAGGAGATTTAGATCAACTGCAAAAAGCAGTTGCCACAGATTCTTCACATTGTGTTTTTAACGGCCAAATAATAGTTCCTAGGCACGCACAAAGAACAAATGCATCTCAATTGAGTAGAAATCTACTTTTATCGAGTCGTGCAAGAATTGATACTAAACCAGAGCTAGCAATTGTTGCCGATGATGTGAGATGCACGCATGGAGCAACCGTGAGTCAACTTCAAGATGAAGAGCTTTTTTATATGAGAAGTAGAGGTATATCCATAAAAGAATCAATGCAAATGCTTCTTAAAGGTTACTGTGAGGATGTACTTTCATCATTACCATTAAAAGCTAAAAGATGGTTTGAAATCGATCAATTAATTACCAGCAGCAAAGAATCAACGTAGTGAACAAAACCTTAGCCGAAATTACTCGAACGGATTTCCCTCTGCTGCAAAATTACTCCAGAGGAGATCAGAATTTGATCTATTTTGATCATGCAGCAACTAGCCAGAAGCCCTTTAAAGTGATCAAAGATCTAGAAACTTACTATAGCTATTGGAATGCAAATGTTCATAGAGGTGCACATCAACTAAGTGCAAAAGCGACACAAGATTTCGAGAAATCTAGAATCATAACGGCCAATTTTGTAGGCTCTAATTCACCAGAGGAAATTATATTTACAAGAAATGCTACGGAAGCAATTAATCTTGTATCAAGGTCATGGGGAGATAAAGAAATAAAAGAAGGTGACGAAATTATACTTACAATTATGGAACATCATAGCAATTTAGTTCCATGGCAATTACTTTCTGAAAGAACAGGATGCATTCTTAAATATGCAGGCATAACTGAGTCTGGAGAACTAGACATAGATGATTTAAAAAATAAACTAACTAACAGAACGAAATTAATTTCTCTTGTACATATCAGCAATGTACTGGGATGTTGTAATCCAATTGCAGAGGTCAGCAAGCTTGCTAAAGCTGTGAATGCAAATGTTTTAGTTGATGCTTGTCAAAGTCTTGCTCATCAATCAATCAACGTTAGGAAATTAGGTATTGATTTCCTTGTTGGTTCCTCCCACAAGTTATGTGGTCCGACTGGTATAGGGTTCCTTTGGGCCAAAGAAGAAATTCTAGAAGAAATGCCACCTTTTTTAGGTGGTGGGGAAATGATTCAAGATGTATTTTTAGAAAAAAGCACCTGGGCTGATTTACCACATAAATTTGAAGCAGGTACGCCTGCAATTGGAGAAGCAATTGGAATGGGATCTGCTCTGAAATATTTAGAGAAAATTGGAATGGACAATATTCAAGCATGGGAAAAAATATTAATTAATCATATGTTCAACAAATTGAGTAATATTAGAGATCTAACAATACTTGGACCAACTCCAACTATACAACCTAAAAGAGGTGCCTTGGCAACATTTCATATAAAAGGTGTACATGCCAATGATATAGCAGAGATTTTAGATGCTAAAAATATTTGCATAAGAAGTGGTCATCATTGCTGTCAACCTTTACATAGGTACTATGGAATAGCCTCTTCAGCAAGAGCAAGTCTTAGCTTTACTTCAACAATGGAAGAGATTGATACCTTCGTTGAAGAATTGATAGAAACAATCGACTTTCTAAAAAGTAATAGTTAAAGATTTAAGTGTTTACGAAAAAACTCTTCGGTAGCTTCTAGAACCAAGATTTGCACATCACCATCTCTAAACCCATGAGCCTCATCCGGAAAAGTTAATAGCTCTACTGGAACATTATTTTTACTTAACGCATCTACAATGAATTGCGATTGCTCTGGTAAAACAACCTTATCTTTCATACCTTGAAAAAAAATCACAGGACAACTAATATTTTCTACATGAAATAGAGGTGAGCGTTGCTTATATAAGCTCTCATTTAAAGGCAAAGATCCAATTAAACTATCTAGATAGCCTGATTCAAAACGATGAGTCTCCTTAGCCAAAGAAAGTAAGTCACTAACACCATACCTACATGCACCAACTTGGAAGATATCTGTGAAACATAGGCAAGCCAATGTAGTAAATCCGCCTGCACTTCCTCCTTCTATTGCAATGCGGTCTGGTTGGGCCTTTCCACAAGCTATTAAAGATGATGCTGCTGCTGCACAATCATATACATCAACTACGCCCCAACCTCCATTTAATCTTTCTCTATAAGAACGACCAAAACCAGTCGATCCTCCGTAATTAACATCAACTACGCCCCAACCTCTTGATGTCCAAAACTGAATTCCCAAACTCAATCCAGTCCTAGCCATACCAGTAGGTCCACTATGACTTTTTACTAGCAAAGGAGCTGCTTTATTTTTTTGAGTTTTTGGTGGGTAATACCATGCATGTGTAGGTTCACCTTTGAAACCATCAAACCAAAAAGCCTCAGGAGTACTTATTTGATCATCATGAAGTACTTTTTTGCCTGCTAATTGATTTGTCCATGTTCCATTGGAGAGATCTATTTCCAACAAACTTGAACCTTGAAAAGGATTGCTAGCTATACATACAGCCTTCTCTCCTTGAGCATTTAAGCCAGAAAGATCATTAAAAGGTTGTTCCAAAGTTTGAATATTTCCTTTCATATCCAAAGATTTGATGCACCACTCTCCTTTCTCACAAGCAATTACAAGTAGTCCTTCCCCAGTTGAGGCAGTTGTGCTCATTCCAAAAACCCACTGGGGGAATGCTGTTTCTGCAAGCATTGGCCACAAGCATCTCCAAGCATCAGTCTTCGTTGCTGTAATCCCAGAAGTCAAAATCATTAAATTCCACCATCCTGTGCTGTCTTCAGAAACTACTAAGTCTCCACTGGGTAGCCATATAGGTTGAAAAACAGACTTTTGTTTTTCTTTGCCAGATTTACTGCCTGCTAAAAATTTCTTTTCGCGAATTTGACCCAGATCATCTAAACAGCCCCACCAAAGCTGGCCAGAGTCCCATGGCATTGAGGGCCTTTGCCATTCCAGCCAAGCCAATTGCGACCCATCACAACTAAGCGCTGCATAACCAAGGAAATCATCCGCGCAATAGAGAATCTTCGGGCTCTGGAGTTCTTTGGAAAGAGAAACCTCAACAAAAAAATCCTTTTGGTTCCTTTCCATAACACCTATCCATCGATTCCTCCGCAGATCAATCAATCCATCAGCAAAATTTGCTTCATTGTCCCGAGCAATACAAATAGGATTAGCTACAGGTGTAAACCATTGGCCTGGTTCATGCTTTTTGGGAACCATCCCGAACCAACGCTGAAACCAAAGAGCACCTTCAGTACTCTCATCAACCCAAACCATGAAGAGTTCATGTTTTTGAGAAGCTATTGAGACTGGACCTCCGCCATATTCATGTACTCGACTACGCAGATTTATTGGCGAAGGAGTTAATTCTTGGGGAATTAACTGTGGGCATCCCCATGGTCGAATCAAAGCAGTTGTCCGACCTTTCTCAAAAGGTCTTTGTTCTAGCCAAAAAACCCAATCACCAATAATTCTCGGTTCTTTCAGCGTAGGAACTTTGCCTAAAGCAGTAGAAGCTGCAAGAGGTTGAGGACCATTTTGAATATCGTTGATACCACTACCAATCATTTCTAAACATTTTAAGCGGGAAATTCATTAAAAATGCTTAGAATCATTGAAGCGGTAGTGAAACTTTCCTTGTCTAAAAGTTTTGCGCAATTAGCAAGAACTGCTGAGAAGAGCAAATCTTCGGTTGCAGTCTCTAAAGATCCACTGGAAATCCCTCCTTTAGAAATTCATACGCTAGGAAATAAGGGGTTGCGGCAAAATGCAAGGCGGATCAGCAAAGTAGACGAATCGATTCGAGAACTTGCAAGAAATATGCTGCGAAGCATGTATTCAGCAAAGGGTATTGGTCTAGCAGCGCCACAGATTGGTGTTCACAAACAACTTTTGGTTATAGACCTCGATCTCGAATCTTCTTCAACACCTCCTTTAATATTGATAAATCCTGAAATTTCTGGGGCCAGTGCAAGTTTAGAAACATATGAGGAAGGCTGCCTAAGTATCCCAGGTGTTTACTTGAATGTAGTGCGCCCTTCAGCAATAACCCTTAGCTATCGTGATGAAATGGGACGACCAAAAAAGATGAAGGCCGATGGTCTGATCGCAAGATGTATTCAACATGAAATGGATCATCTAAATGGTGTTCTTTTCGTAGATAGGGTGTCTAATGAAGAAGAGCTTCAAAATGCTTTAAAAGAAAATGGTTTCAATAATCAGCATGTAAATCCTATCCTATAAATAATATTTTTTGAGAACTATAGAAAAGACTCAGTAAATATTTTATTTGCTCAATTCATTAGCAATAGAAGGTTCTTAAACTATAGACTAAACAAATCAAAAATAATCAATAATTAGCCAATTTCTAAAATCAGTGAAATTACTCGCTGCACAATCTGCTAAAAAGTCGAAACTAAAAATAGAAGCAATCAAGTCATCCCATGGCAAAAACTTTCAAGGCATTCGAGCTTGGCTAGCAGAAGCGCTGGAATTCACGATCGAGGCCTCAACTAACATCAAACGCCAACCTCCACCAATAGGCCCACAACCATATTCAGAGAAGCCAGAAAAAGGTCAATTTTAATCTAACTAGAAATCTCTTTTCAAACTATTTTACTTAAAATCCACTAATTATAAAAAGAAGTAGAAGTAGAAGTATATAAACGAAGGTGGGTGTATTATTATAATCCAAAATGAGTAATTTCATGACAGGTACTACAATTTTTGATAGCATACTTAAAGGAGAAATACCCTGTGATGAGGTATATAGTGATGAGCATTGCCTTGCCTTTCGTGATATACAACCTCAAGCACCAGTTCATATACTTGTTATCCCAAGAACCCGATTAATTAATTTAAACTACGCAGAATTAGAGGATAAGGAATTACTTGGACATTTATTAATAATAGCTGCGCGGGTGGCAAAGCAAGAAAGCTTAGAAAACTGGAGGGCAGTTATTAATAATGGAGATAAAGCCGGGCAAACTGTTTTTCACCTTCATATTCATGTTATTGGTGGAAGAAATCTAGCTTGGCCTCCTGGGTAGGAGACAAGTTTAAAATCCAACAAAATAGCTCAATTTAAATTAGTTCTTAAGAGGATATTTAAAGCAAGAGAAATCTTTCATTCCCAAAGCCAAGTTAGATGGAAAAAAGAATTTTCTTAAGAAAAAATATCGATAATTTCCAAGCTAGAGGGTTGCGTAAAAAAATACTAGCGGGATGCTGGACAAAACTAGTAGTTCTATGGCATGAGTCCTGAACGCAAGGTATTTCCAGCTGCCTTGGCTAAAAACAATCCAGTAACTTGGTTTACGACTTCAGAGCTACTCGAATACCTAGGCATTTCCCAGGAAGAATTAGATACATATCAAGACATGTTTATAGAAGATGTGCATTTTAGAAAGGTGATAGTTTCCAATGCCCAAACCTCACTTGTATGGAGAATAGATCTAATTGATGAATTGCTGTGTCTTCCAATACCAGCTTTAGAGCGAGAAGCAATGCAGAACGCAATCGAAAACCGTATTACATGTCAAAGCTAAAATTGGAAAAGAAGCAAAATTTTGCTTGAAAAGTAGGCGTAACAAACAAAGAGTCTGGAGATTGACAAATACTTTTCGTTAGACCTATACACTTGATGAAATCATAATTCAGACCAAATAAGTGTTGGAGATATTGCCATGAGCAACAGCATCGCTAGAGCCCAAGAGAATCTAACGAATCAGCTCAGAAAGCTGAGAAGACTATCTCAACCATACTTTCTGCCTTATAGCAAAAATAATGGCTGGCTATTTCTCTTGCTTCTAGTAGCGATGCTGTTTTGCGTCGCAGGCACAGTTCTTTTTCTGCTGACAGGGTTAATGGGCTTGCTAGGCCAAGTGGCTCCTGACCTTACTGTTCAATTTTTAGGCGGCGTTCAAAAAGCCCTCCAAATTATTTGGTCCAACCCAGCAGGAATGGGAATCAGTGGCTTATTTCTTCTAGGCCTTTTATGTTTCTTTGCAGTCAGAAATCAACTAAGGCAACGTAGATGGTTGCCTTGGTTATTGTTAGGGCTGATAATTCTTATGCTGCTATCAGTTAATGGTATCAACGCAGGCATTACATTTTTAGTGCGGGATATTACAAATGCACTTATTCAAAAAAATGCCGATGATAGCTATAGAAATTTATGGATTTTAGGAATTTGCTTCATTGCTGCATTACCAATTAGAAGTTTCCAATTTTATTTTGCAGCCAAGCTTGGATTATTATGGAGAGAATGGCTTTCCAAAAGCTTAATAACAGATTATCTAGATGAAAGAACATATTATATCCTTAATCCAAATGACGAATCAAAAACAAATGTAGATAATCCAGATCAAAGAATAACAGAGGATGCTAGGGACTTCACTGCTCAAACACTTGATTTATCTTTAAACATTTTTGATTCAATACTTACATTTTCACTAAATATACTAATTCTACTTAGCATCAGCAAAGATTTGACTATTGCTTTAATACTATACTCAATAGTGCTCTCAACATTATTAGTTTTTGCAAGTAGAAAATTATTTAGATTGAATTTTGATCAACTAAGATATGAAGCAGACTTTCGTTATGGTTTAGTTCATATAAGAAACAATGCAGAATCAATTGCATTTTATTCTGGCGAAAAACAAGAATCCAAAGAAGTCAACAGAAGGCTGGGCAAAGTGGTTAATAATTTTAACTTGCTAATAGTTTGGGAGGCAATGCTGCGTGTTTTACAAAGATCCGGAATATATGGAAGTGTTTTCATACCATTCATTATTTTAGCTGGCCCTATATTAACTGGTGAAATGGACTATGGGCGCTTTCAACAAGCCAATCTAAGTTACAACCTTCTTGAAGGATCTTTATTCTTTATAATATATAAAATAGAGGCCTTAGCACGTTTTTCTGCTTCCATAGGAAGGCTAGAAGGTTTCCAAACAAGCATGGGGGAAGTAAGAAATGAAAAGAATAAAGACTTTTTTGCTAAAGTAAAATATAGTGAATCAATTATTCTTAATAAGATAGCAGTAAAAACACCTGGGAAAGACAATATTTTAGTAAAAGATCTAAGTCTTAGTATTACTCCAGGAGATAGCTTATTGGTTACTGGACCATCAGGATGTGGGAAAACATCCTTGCTGCGAGTAATAAGCGGATTATGGGCTAATAATTCTGGAGAGGTCAGTTCACCATACAACAAAGGAAGTAACGAGTTGTTATTTATTCCTCAAAAACCATATCTAACACTTGGTTCACTTAAAGAACAATTGTGCTATCCAATCGAGAACTCTCGTTTCAATGATGAAAATCTGAAGTCTGTTCTTGAAGAAGTTCTACTTCCTAACTTACTTGATAGATATCCTAATCTAGATATTAAACAAGATTGGTCTCGAATTCTTTCTTTAGGGGAACAGCAAAGGCTCTCATTTGCACGACTACTTTTAAATTCTCCTAGGTATGTTGTACTAGATGAAGCAACCAGTGCTTTAGATATCAAAACGGAAAAGCATTTATACAAACTTTTAAAAGATCGTGATCTAGCTATTATTAGTGTCGGTCATAGGCCAACTCTTATAGAATTTCATGATTCTGTATTGGAATTGGTTGGAGATGGCAACTGGCATCTCCAACCAACATCCAGTTACGAACCTGACAGATCCTAAATTGCTTAGATGACTTCAACAAAGCCTGAAATTCCAAGTAACGAAGATTTTATACAAAATCCTGATGAAGCTTCTGAGGCCTTTCCAAGCGAAACTAAAGCCACTAGTGCAACGACCAATGATGAACCTGCTTTTGGATGGAAAGCCTACGCAGAAAGAATAAATGGTCGTTTTGCAATGATTGGCTTTTTATCAGTTTTAATAATTGAGGCTTTAAGTCATGACAGTTTCCTGCACTGGTCTGGACTTATCCCTTAGGGCCTAATTAAATCTATCTCCCATCTCCCATCTCGGCTAACTTGAACCGCCAAAAGTTTTCCAAACCCATCTAAGCTGACTTTTCCAGGAACACCTTTTGGGATGATTTCCAATCTTTGAAGAACACCTACATTACGTCTATAAAGAAATAACTCTGTTTGACCAGAAAGTTGGCTTACTAAAGCAATTCTTTCCCCATTAGCACTAATACTGACACTTATCGGCTGAGCATTAGGTCGATTAAGACCAGGGGTTGGAATACTTCTACGACTTCGAAGATCAATTAATTCAACTCTGTCTCTACCTTTATGGTTAGCAAGTGTTACTAACCATCTCATACCAAAAGATGGCTCTCGATGACTTCTGGCAGAATCTTTTAATAGAACATTTAATTCATTGGCAGGACGTATCATTCCTAGAGAGCAACTAGCAAGTCCAATTGGGAAAAAAAGAATTAAAACACCACTTAAAAGAGATTTTTTTGAAAAATTAATCATTAATTGACATCAAGTAAATTATTAGAGTTTCTTACTGGGCCTGGTGGCTGGTCTAATTCAATTAATCTTCTCAGGTCAAAAAGTTCTACACGCCACTTTCCTTTATAGGCAACTTGCACGGCAATTTGACTGGCATCTGGTGAAAGACTTAAACGTATGGGATCTCTATCTCCACTTATAGAGATAGGATGCATTCTCCCTGAAATACGATCTTCAATAATCACTAATCTTTTATTCCCCTTCTGAATAATTACAGCCAAGTATCTACCATTCCAACTCAAAGAAGGAGAAGAATGAGGCTGATTTCTAGCAAGATGTTTAAGAGGTAAATTATTTCCACTGCGTAGATCCTTTAACTGAACAGTTGATCTACCAAATAGATCAACTATTACTGCCATTTTTTCTCCATTCCCACTCAATGCGGGTTCTTGTTGATTTCGTTGGATGAAACTACTTGGAGCACGCGTAACTCGATTATTTAGGAGCATGCAGCTCGAAAGGCTAAAGCTTCCAATGAGCAAAACTAAAAGCTGTCTATATCCTTTATCAAGCAAATTAATCGTCAAAGCGTGAATCGTTATCTCGAGGCCTAGAGCTACGAGGTGTTTTGCGATCAGAGGATTTCTCGGAAGATGATGTTCTTAACCCTTCTGAAGATCTAGTAGACCTTGTTGATCCTTTGGAAGCTGGCCTAGAAGGAGAAAATGCAACATCTTCTGCTTTTGAACGAAAAGAAGAGCCTTTAGATGTGCCTGAGCGTCTAGCAGATAGGGAATAGCCTCCTACATTTTCATTGCGTTCATCATTCTGAAAAGCTTCTCTTCTTGAACGGTTTTGCTCATTAATGGATGGGCGACTACCTCTGCGTTGATCTTGTCTCTGATTTCTTCTTTCTCCAAAAGAAGGTGAATTATCTTTTTCATCTTCTCTTGAAAATCTGGCCATTCGCCTAGATCTTTCAGAACCATCTTCAAATGAATCTTCTCTTGTTCTGCTCCTACGATTCCTGCTTGCCGCTTGCTCAGGAATTGCGGCTCTTGAAGTCCTTCTAGGGCGATAAAAATCCTCCTCAGAACGATCATTGTCAACGCGGTCTTGAGGAGAAAAACGCCTTCTCCGACTCAATGGTTCATCAAATTGCTCATAATTATCCTCCCAACCTCCTCGAGATCCACCATTAGGTATGGATGGTTCAGGTTCATCATCGAAATAAGAAGAACGTCTTGCTTGGTCAGCCGCTACGCCTCTTAATCTAACGCTTTCGTAAGCGAAAAAGACAGTAGTTCCAGCTAACAAAAATTGGCCAAATTGCAGTATTGGATCCAATCTCCATCCCTGGAAAAACAAAATTCCACCACAAAGCAAGCCTATTGCTGCAAAAAAAACGTCGTAATCTCGAGCTAAGGCTGGTTTAAAGGTCCGCATGAAATATAGGCCTGCCCCGCAAACCGCGAGAACAATGCCAACGATGCTGGCCCAGTTGAGACTGGCATTTACCAAAGTTGAAACCCCTCAAAATGTCGGAGCTAGAAGCTGGGAATCAGCCTCATTGGTACCAGTCTAAGAAGCGCGCCAGTCTTACTCAGCGAATACGATCTTTCTGGCTCACCCATATGAGGGCAGCAGCAGCTGGAACCACAATAAGAATGGCTGCCTGAATAAAGCTGCCAACCATTGCCTCAGCAGAAAGTCTTGAGGCTTGCAAAGAAACGTCGAGCAAAACTAAAGAAGATGTCATGACAGCAGCTGTCAGGGGCAGAAGACATTATT
The DNA here is from genome assembly GCA_003215415.1 of Prochlorococcus sp. AG-409-N21. Classification (GTDB taxonomy): domain Bacteria; phylum Cyanobacteriota; class Cyanobacteriia; order PCC-6307; family Cyanobiaceae; genus AG-409-N21. Next base: position 60,495 of record QCKK01000007.1, read on the forward strand.
GATCCTAATGATTAAGAGTAGCTTTCTACGATATGAGTACAGATGCTTTGAGCTTTGTGATGCCATTGATCGTTAAAGCCCTACCAGTTCTGCATGCTTCACTTGGTGTTCTACTGGCCACTTGGACCGTCACTTTCCTAATACGAATAGTTCTAACCTGGTACCCAGAAGTCAATCTGAAGCAAGGTTTCTGGGCTTTTGTTGCTTTGCCAACAGAATTCCTTCTCTCCTATACGCGTCGGTTTATAGCGCCTATAGGCGGTGTGGACATTACACCAGTTATTTGGGTTGGATTGATCAGCCTTTGCAGAGAATTAGTAGTTGGGCAACAAGGAATTTTGTCGCAAATCTTGCTAAAAAGTCAGTCTTTGGCCTGAATTTGATTTTTCAATCAGGTTAGAAGGAAATTTAATTCAGCATCTCCTGCTCAACAAATTTGGTATGGACATCTCCTTTCAGAAACTCATCACGATTCAATAAAACCAAATGAAAGTCAATTGTTGTAGGAATTCCAGTAACTGCACATTCGTTTAAAGCACGCTTCATTCGTTTTAATGCAGCATTGCGATCTTTTCCCCAAACAATCAATTTGCCTATTAGAGAATCATAAAAAGGAGGTATGTCATAACCGGTATAAACATGGCTATCAACGCGTACACCAGGCCCTCCAGGAGGCAACCAGCCGGTAATACGGCCTGGAGAGGGTCTGAAATTATGAGTCGCATCTTCAGCATTTATGCGGCATTCAATCGCATGTCCCGATAATTGAATATCTTCTTGCTTAAAGCTAAGAGGTTCTCCCCCTGCAATATGAAGTTGCTCTGCTATCAAGTCAATCCCAGTAACCATCTCAGTGACGGGATGTTCCACTTGAATCCTGGTATTCATTTCCATGAAATAAAAACCACCGTTTCGATCTAAAAGAAATTCAACTGTTCCAGCACCTTCATAATTAATGCTTTTGGCTGCTGCTACCGCAGCATCCCCCATACGTACTCGTAAATCAGGATCAAGAGCTGGACTAGGAGATTCTTCAAGTAGCTTCTGATGTCGTCTTTGAATAGAGCAATCCCGTTCTCCCAAATGAACAACATTCCCGTGACGATCAGCTAAAACTTGTACTTCAACATGGCGAGGACGATCAATAAATTTCTCCATGTAAAGACCTGAATTACCAAATGCAGCCTCAGCTTCTCCTTGAGCGGCCTTAAAAAGAACCTCTAATTGATCTGCATCACTAACTAATCTCATTCCTCTTCCACCTCCACCAGCTGTCGCCTTAATCATTACTGGATATCCCATTTCTCTAGCCAATAAAGAGGCTTCTTTCACATCAGCTAGCAAACCTTCACTACCAGGAACAGTAGGTACACCAACTTGTTGCATAGTTATTTTTGCAGTCGATTTGTCTCCCATAGACCTAATTGCATTAGGCGAAGGCCCAACAAACGTAATTCCATGATCTCGGCAGATTTCTGCAAAACGATCATTCTCAGCAAGAAAGCCATATCCAGGATGTATTGCATCAACTCCTCTAGAAGTAGCTGCCGCAAGGATATTTGGAATATTTAAATAACTCTTGTTGCTTGGTGCATCTCCAACACATACAGCTTCATCTGCTAATTGAACATGCAAAGCATTTCGATCAACAGTGCTGTAAACAGCGACTGTGGAAATGCCCATCTCTCGGCATGTGCGGAGAATTCTGAGAGCAATCTCACCACGATTAGCTATGAGTAGTTTGCCAATTGGCATCCAGCAACAAGGATTGTTTTGGCGGATCGTATCAGTGCCCCATACTTTTCGGTTAGCAAATCAATTCCTTTGCCCGTTATGATTCTTTGTGACTAGCCGAAAAAGCTAGTAAAACAAGCGGATGTGGTGGAATTGGTAGACACGCACGTTTGAGGGGCGTGTGGCTTCGGCCTTGCGAGTTCAAGTCTCGCCATCCGCATTATTTTCAGAGAATTTGGACCTTCATCCCTTAACACCATCCAATGACCTAAGTGAATTGGTGGTTTTAGTAACAAATGGTCCAGGAGAACTCACTACTTGGGTAAGACCTCTTGCAGAAAAGCTGCATCAAAAAATCTTGATGCAACCAAGAGCCAAGAATTCATCAACTGCTCTTCGTTTAGTGCTAGTTCCATGTCCCAATGGAACAGGGCAAGAAAAATCAGCCGCACAAAAATGGCAACAATTTGAGAAAATCAATGAAGCAAATCAATTCTGGGATCTTCTACTAAAACCTAAGAAATATGGTTTTTGGCCCAAGAAAGGCGTTGTTGTTTTTCTTGGAGGAGATCAATTCTGGAGTGTTCTGCTTTCAGCCCGATTGGGTTATAGACATATCACCTATGCGGAATGGATAGCGAGATGGCCTCAATGGAATGACCGCATTGCTGCTATGTCATTAAAAGTGAAGAATCAAATACCACCTCGTTTTAGAGAAAGATGCACCATTGTTGGTGATCTAATGGCAGATTTATCTGCTATAGCTAAAGCAACTGAACCCTTACCAGAAGGTGAATGGATAGCACTTCTGCCAGGTTCGAAAAAATCAAAGCTTTCAGTAGGGGTTCCATTTCTCTTAGAAGTCGCAGACAAACTAAAAAGTATTAGGCCAAATTGTAAATTTCTCTTGCCTATTGCATCAACAACTAGCATTCAAGAACTGCAATATTTCAATAGCTCAAAGAATCCTATTGCGAAAGTATATAAGTCTTCAATAAAATATATTTATCCGCCTAAAAGAGATTGTCCATGGAGTAAGTTAATAACAATGGCTGGTACTGAAATTCATCTCCAAGAAGAACAACCAGCACATGGATCTTTAAGTCAATGCTCGCTTGCTTTAACTACTGTAGGCGCAAATACAGCTGAACTGGGCGCACTTAATGTGCCGATGATTGTGATTTTACCTACGCAACACATCAATGTAATGCAAGCCTGGGATGGATTAATTGGGATCATTTCAAGGCTCCCATGGATGAACTGGTGTATTGGTTTTTTATTAAGCGCCTGGCGATTAAGGAATAAAGGTTTCTTAGCTTGGCCAAATATTTCCGCAAGAAAAATGATAGTGCCTGAAAGAATAGGCAAAATCTCTCCTCTAGGCATTGCCAATGAAGCTTTTGATTGGCTTTCTTCTCCTGAAAGACTAAGAGGACAGCAAGAAGATTTAAAAAGACTTAGAGGCGAACCTGGTGCAATAAATGCTTTGGCCGATGAAGTGCAGTATTTATTATCAAAAACTATTCAAAGGAATTAATTCCCACTAATTTTTAATTGACTCCATCAATCCTACCTAATGAACACAACAAGTAAGCAAAATTCTTCCAACAGGAATCAAATCAATTCCGATGACGGTAATTGGCAATCCAAACTCACTTCTGAGCAATACCAAATCACACGCTTGGGAGGTACCGAAAGAGCCTTTACTGGGTGTTATTGGAACCATAAAGAAACTGGAACATATAAATGTATCTGCTGTAATAATGAATTATTTAGCTCTAAAACAAAATTTGACTCAGGTACAGGTTGGCCAAGCTTCTGGGATGGGATAGATCCAACAGCTATCAATACAAAAGAAGATCAGAGTCATGGAATGAAGCGAATAGAAATTAATTGTTCCAAATGCGAAGCACATCTAGGACACATTTTTGAAGACGGTCCACTTCCAACAGGTAAAAGATATTGTGTAAATAGTGCGTCACTGAAGTTTGAAGCAGATACCAAGTTTGAATAAAATTACCAAGGATCATCAAGTTCATTAACTTCTGACCTAGATTTAAATGAAGCTGAATCGCCATTCTCTGGTTGAGAGTATTGAGTATCTACAGGCTCCACATCTAATGGCTCCTCACTAATTCTTAAAGATTGTCTTGTTGGCTTTCTAGAACCAGGAGAGAACTTAACTTCTTCGGCACTATTTCTTTCATGATCATTATTGATTATGGGATTCGTATAATTTGGAGATTGATCTACTTCATCTATAAAATTTTCATCTAAATAACGTCTTCTGGTATAACTTTGTCGATCAGTGTTATCTAATTCTACATATTCTAGCTCTTCATTTGATTCTAATAAATCTTCTCTAGATGCCTGAATCATTCTTGACTCTTCTTCTATACTTTCACCAGCCGACAATTGATTCTCGACCGGCACAAAATCGACTCGATATCGCTCATTCTCCCTCTCCTCCCAACTAGAACCTCCGACTCCCAATTTCTCCAAAAAACCACTATTGAGTTGTTTAAGTTTTTCCTCGGCCCCTTCATAAACAATAATTCTATCTGTTCCACTACTCACAATTTCATCAACTGGAATTTCCCATGTGCTCAGAACTCCTTCGCCCAACAAAGGTACACCTAAGGCACCCATAACTAAAGTTGTCAATTCTCCAGTTTCTATATCAAAAGCAAAACCCAGTACTCTTCCAAGTTCCTGGCCTGATTCAGTTATCACCTGACAATTAATAACTCGGCTATATCTTTCAGGAGTAAAACCTTCGCTTAAAGAATCAGCAGAATCAACAAGAATTACATCCCCAACCTGACGAATTCTTTCAAGTGGCATCCATCGAGGCAATCCTGGAAGGAACCTAGTCAAAGGGTTATCTCTCAGTCCAAGAGCAATCACTTCACGGCGATCAATATCTACAACCACTTCGCCTACAACTCCCAATCGGCGACCTGTGTCACGAGTAATAACTTGGGTTCCCATTAGCTCTGAGCGAAGCCAGAGGCGATCACTAGGTACAGAATCCAAAGGGTCGTTAGTTGGTTGTGTCGAAGTCAAGTTAATGCCCTCAATTTGGGCGTGTCGAATCATTTTGCTGCAAGAACTTTATAGACCCATTTCAAGCTGCGTGAGGTAATCCAACAACTTGCGTATGTGCACCTCTTGCTTGGGTCACCCCAATAGTCCGATTAGAGGCCCCAATCATGGGTCTTCGGTGACTAACCACCAAAAACTGAGCCTGCTCAGCTTGGCGGGCAATTAAGGCCGCCAATCTTTCTACATTTACTCCATCAAGAAAGCTATCTACTTCATCCAAGGCATAAAAGGGAGAAGGACGAAAACGCTGCAAAGCGAATAGAAAACTTAAAGCAGTTAAAGATTTTTCCCCACCAGACATTGCAGCCAAGCGTCTCACAGATTTGCCTTTGGGGTGGGCCACGAGAGTAAGGCCGCCTTCCAAAGGATCCTCAGTGTTATCAAGCTGTAGATGGCCATCTCCATCAGAAAGGCTGGCAAAAATTTCTCTAAAGTGCTTGTCTACTGCTTCGAAGGCTTCCATAAAAGCTTCTTGACGCAAAGTTGCAACTGTCTCGATCCGCAATAACAATTCCTCTCTTTCTTGACTCAAAATCTGTAATTTTTCAACTAAATCTCCAAGTCTTTGCTCAAGTTCACCCAATTCTTCAAGAGCTAGCATATTTACAGGTTCTAAAGCTTCCATACGAGCCTGAATTGCCTGCAAGTTAGTCTGAAGTTGCTCTAAACCAGCATCCCGCAACTCAGAGGAAATTTCAGGCAATGGGTCTGGAAGCGAATTCTCCATTTCATTTAAACGAATTGAACAGCTGCGTATTTCCTCAACAATTGCTTCTCGCTCTTCTTTTAAATGATCCAAATTCCAGAGATACTGTTGCACAAGTCTTCGCTGATCTGAAACTTTTACTTCTGCAGCATCACGAGCTCTTCGTTGTTCTCCAAGACGAGCTTGTAATGATGTCTGTTCCTCTTCTAATTGCTTACGATTGATTTGGAGATCTCTCTGCTGTTCCTTCCATTTTTCATGAGCATTAGTGAGGATTCTCACTGCTTCCTGCAAACGATTTTCTTCTAAGTCAAGAGCATTTTTTTGATCAGCTAATCTTTCAAGAAAAAGTTGTTTCTCTCTCTGTTGACTTAATAAATTGTCTCTCTCTTGGCGAGCATTTGTTAAAGCAGAGTCTGCCTTTTCCAAATCACACTGCAATTTCTTCCAATTTTGAGAATTTCCTTCAATTTGGCTTTTATTTTCCTTATTTTTTAAATTGACTAATTGGGAATTAAAAGAAATTATTTCCTGATTCAATCCCTTTAGTCTTTGCTTATGAGAAGCCTGAGAATCTAGCAAGTCCTTTAATCTTTTTGCTCTAAAAGATTGTCTCTCTAATAAAGGACCATTTGATCTTTTCGCTGCTGTTCGCTCTGCTTCCATTGCCGCATATCGCTGTTCCAACTCTCGAAGTACAGGATTGGCTTCTTCTATCGATTTCTTATATAAATTTTCCTTTTTTCTACATAAAACAAGTGTCTCGCCAATCTCCAATAATCTCTTACGCAAAGGCACAGCTTCATCTCGATCATTAGTGCTGCCAAAGCTCAAACTAAAACTTTTATTGCTCGAAAAACTTCCGCCAGTCATTGCGCCACTTTTTTCAATGAGATCGCCTTCAAGAGTTACCGCCCTAACACGAGCTGAGTGCCTTCTTGCAGAGCCAAGATCAGTAAAAACAAGTGTTTCTCCAAATACATATGAGAAAACTTCCTTATAAATTGATTCAAACTTTAATAGTTCTACTGCTCTTGCAATCAAGCCAGTCGAATTAGTTTCTTCGTGAACCTTCCTTCCTCTAAGTAAAGCATTATTAACTAAAGAGCTATTTGAATTAATTCGATTCAGAGGAAGAAAAGTTAATCTTCCAGCTCGTCTACTTTTCAGCAATTCAATTGCTTTTGCAGCAATACGATCATCATCTACAACAACTTGAGCAAGCCTTGAACCAGCTGCTACTTCTAGAGCTAATCGATAATCATCTTCTACTTCACCTAACTGTGCTACTGGACCGTGGATACCTTCCAAACCAGACTCAAGCAAGAGACGGAGCGCGCTGGCTCCTCTACTTTCTTGCAAAGTCTCACGTCTACTTTCCAACCTTGCGATATCTTTTTCTAGTTTTGTCTGTTCTTGCTCTAATCGAAGGCGAGTCCTTTGCTGTACCAATAGAGAATCAGAGTTTTCTTGCAACTCCTTTTTGTCTTGGTCTATTTTTCCCAAAAGTTTTTGCCATTCTTCTTCTAATTTGTCTAACTGAATACTCACTTGTTTATTCTCAACATCATCTTTTTTCTGCTCAGATTCGAGTTCCTTCTGTCGAAAAGCATCCTGTCTAATTCGCTCTTCAAGCTTTTGTTGCTCTTGCTGCAATGGCAAAAGTAGGGCTTGGATTTTCTCCCTGCCAAAACTTAATTTCTTTTGATCCTCTAACCAAGCTCCAGAACGTCCTGCAACATCTCCCAGACGCCTTCTTGAAACATCCACAGCAGCCTCTGCTTCCTTACATATTCTTTCTGCATTCTCCAACTCAAAAGAATTTACATTTTCTATTTGCCTCTGATTATCTAAGTTGATTTGTTGTCGACGTCGAACCAAATCTTCTCTTGATTTATTAAGGGTTTGTCCTTCCATTTTATGAAGCTCTGCCTGACGATCTAATTCACGAAGTTGTGTATCAGAACCAGCCAGAGAAGCCTGGACTGCTATCAACTTATCTTCACCTAATCCCTTAACTTCCTCTTGCAAAATCTTCAACTTCTCCTCTTCATTTATAAGGTTTTCTTCTGTTCTCTTCAGAAGCAATTGATCATTTATTTCTTTTTTATCCAGACCTTCTTTTTTGATCTTCAAACTAGATAGAGATTGCTGAGCAACTTCAAAAGTTAAAACAAGTTCTTGCTTGCGGCCTAATTGCAACTTTTCCCTCAATTCGCTATAAACCCTTGCTTTAGCGCAATCCCTTTCAAGACGTTGCTTAGTAGAAATTAATTCTTGCTCAACAATTCTGCATCGTTCCTGCCGTTCATAAACATCATCCAACTTTGAACGAGTTTGTTCAATACGATTATCAAAAAGAGCTACTCCAGCTAACTCATCTATCAAGCCACGACGATCACGATTGCTCATCGAAACAATCCGAGTCACATCTCCCTGCATCACAACATTGCTGCCCTCAGGATCTATCCGTAATCTCCGTAATTGAGTTTGTAATTGCTGAAGATTACAACTCTCTCCATCAGCAGTGTAAGAACTGCTATAGGAACCTCCAGGCATAACTCGCAAACGACGCGTAACTATCCATTCTTTTTGATCAGGCCGAATCCAAGGCCCTTCTTCAGGGGGCTCTAATCCGACCTCGGCCGGATCAGGCTTCCAATCGCCAAGATCAAAGCGAACACTTACAACTGTTTCTGCCGCTTTACCCTCTCGCAAAACACCACTATTCACCAAGTCGGGCAAACGATCAGCACGCATGCCCCTACTTGTTGCTAAGCCAAGGCAAAACAAAACCCCATCAAGAATATTGCTTTTACCCGATCCATTAGGACCAGTAACAACAGTAAATCCCTCTTCGAGGGGAATCGTCATTGACCCCCCGAAGGATTTGAAATGAGTTAGCCCGACCTGATTGATATAAACCAACCGGACAAAAGCTGGAAGAAAGCAAAGGTTAGCGATCTCTGAAAGATACTCAAGCTTTCTTCACTTGGATTTACTTATTAATTGACCTCAGTTGACAGAGACCCTTATGAATACTCAATGTCGCTTCTAACTCTCTAGCGACGAGATAGACCTCAAAAGAATCTGTTTGGTCATAAGGCAATGTTCCTTTGAAGACACCCTCAAATACCTGGTGGACCCAACCTCTCCCTTGAGAGACAGCGCAATGCTTCTTATTAAGCCAATCAAGCCTATGCAGAGAAAGAGGAACTGCAGGTATTGGTAGTCCATTGATTTGTGGGATTTGCGCCAACCTCCAAGTTCTGCAGCATTCACCGTCTTCCAAAAGCAAGTCAAAATGCCTTCCCGAAGGGTCATCTGGTGCATCTATATGCTCCAAAAGAGCCCATCTCTGACTAATTTCCAAGGGTGATTTATCGAAATCTAGAAATAAATTAATTCTATTCTAATCAAAAACAATTGAGACTTATTGATTTTAAAATTGATCGATCAATATTTACATAATAGATATTTAATTTTCCAATGATTTATGATTCAAAGTTTTATTCTCTGTAGCCTTTACCTCTGCCTCAGCGGCTCTTTTGGTCGCCCATTGAGCTACAGCACTTTTATTCTGGTGCAACTTCAACAGTTCCATTGCTATCTCTCTTAAAGTCTCTATATCACTACATTCTTCTATCGTCCTACTTAATTTTTCAGTTTGAAATCTCAATTGAAGGCTTGGCTCAATAGGATCTTGAAATGACACTTTTAGTATTAAGCAAAGCTAAGTAGAATTTAGCTAGATATCTTTAACAAGACCTTGATTGAATAAAAAAAAATATACAAAAATTCTAAGCGCCTGTAAACAGACACTTAGAAGAAAAAATTAAATCAGGCCAAAGTTTCCTGAATTAAATGCGCCCTACTAATTTTTTGCCTTTGGTGTGAACCGAAGAGCAATCCATAGCAACCCACCAGCTCCAGCTAAGGCAGCTGCTATGAGGCTGCCATCAGTAGGAACGGTGTTTGACGCAAAGAGCAATGCTGACAAGCCGCCGGCCATGAGCAATAAGAATGATTCTGAAAATCTTTAGCACTAGAACCATTTACTTGGCGACAGAATGTAATCAAAGAGCACGCAAAAGAAATATTTTGCCCCGTTAAGACCCTTGCAAACGACCTGATCTATCCAAAACATTCCCAAGATGAGGAAAGCAGAACACAAATAGGGGGTTTCATAGAGAGCAATGACTTCCTAGTCTTAGTTAATCAGCCTGGATTTCATGGAATCAACGAATTCCTCATCAGGCGACTCTCAAACCTCAGTTCAAAATGAGCCGCTTCAGACACCTGAAGACTCTTACCCCAGGTTAAGTGAACGATTTGAGAGCTTGCTACCAAAGATTCAAGAAAGATGGCCTGAAGTGGCCCAGCAAACGCTGGAAGCGACCCGAGGAAGTCTTGATGAAATGATCAGAGTAATTTCTGATCACACTGGAATCAATACTTCTGGAGTGCGCAGCCAACTAGAAGAATTAATTGATTCAGCTACTGATCGAACCAAAGATCTGGCCGATAGCCTTGAGCCTTTAGAAAAGCAACTCGAAGAGCTTTTAGACGATTTAAATAAGACACTTAGGCCAAAAATTGAAAAGCCAGTTCGCAAACGTCCCTTATTGGCTTTAGGGATAGCAGCTGGAATAGGTGTAATTCTTGGAATTCTTTTGTCTGGAGGTCGTAGGTCTTCATGAGCCAATCCAAAAGCGGCAAAGGACTAGGAGCAGCAGCACGAGTGACTGCATTAGCCAGTTCCGTAATGGACTTACATGTACGCATTGCACTTCAAGAAGTTGACCGAGAAAAGCGGCGACTAATTAGTGGCGGAATATTTCTAGCGATGGGTGGGGCATTAATGCTTTTAGCTTTGTTGGCATTTGAAATTGCAAGTGTCTTTTGGATGCAAGAAACATTCACTTTGAATCTGTTAAACTGTCTGCTAATCCTTAGTTTAATTAATATTATTTTAGCTGGTCTATCATTAAGGATAGGAGGACAATTATTAAAAGGACCTTACTTACCAGAAACAATTGAAGGTCTCTCAAAAACAACTAAAGCAGTACTTGGTAAAACCTATCAATAAATCATATATTTTAACCATCTACAATCTATTCCACCGTTGGAAATTGGTATGCGTTTTAAACACTTCATACCTAAAAATTTAGTCAAACTCTTATTTCCACTAAGGAGCCAAAATTCCCATCCTGAAGCATGGTTCTTAAGGTGATGACCAAGTTCACTATAAAGACTTTCTAAATTATCAGAGTTACCTAAACGTTTTCCATAAGGTGGATTACAAACTATTATCCCTGGCTGATTAGGCAATATTGTTTCAGAAAAATGCTGGGAATTAATGTGAATATATTTTTCTAAATCAGCCTTCAATAAATTATCTTGAGCCTGTTGTGCAATGTAATTATCTCTCTCACAGCCAATTATTGGCGGCAAAGTCTGACTTCTATTTACCAAGCGATTTGCGAGTTCTACTTCTTTATTCCAGATAGAAGGTTCAAAATCAATCCAATTCCTAAACAAAAAATTCCTCTTTAAACCTGGAGAAATTCCCAATGCAGAATTAACTGCCTCAATAAGAAAAGTACCAGAGCCACACATAGGGTCAAACAAAGGTTTCGATCCATCCCAACCTGTAAAATTAATCAATCCGGCTGCAAGATTTTCTTTAAGAGGAGCATCACCAACAGCAGCTCGATATCCTCTCTTATGAAGACTCTGAGCTGTTCCATCAAGGCTCAATGTAATTAAATCATTATTGAGATGAAGATGAATACATATATCAGGGTTTAATAAATTAATTTCTGAGCGAATTCCCCAAACTTCCCTTTGGAAATCCACTAATGCATTTTTAACCTGCAATGCTGTGTAATGACCATGAGGAAGATAATTGCTTTGACCAGTGACATTTACTCTGAACGATTTGTCAGGAGGCAACCAACTCTTCCAATTAAACCTAGATTGAATAGCTGAATATAAATCTTCTGAGCAGTAACATTCGAACTTATCAATCTCTCTCAAAAATCTAAATGGCAATCTTGCCTGAAGATGAAGGCGATAAAGGCAGGCTTTATCAGCCTGAAAACTTACACCGCGCGGAAAAGGCTTTACTTCTTTAGCGCCTAGGTTATGGATTTCATTAGCTGCTTGTAACTCAAAGCCTTGAGGGGTGACAGCTATAACTTGCATAGGTCAAGTATTGAAAAGTCAAGAAAGGACATTGTCAAAAGAACAATCTATGAGAGCTAGCTACCCCAAAATCACAGATACTGCAAGAATGGAGGAGTTCATCTTCTGATGAACTAGGTGATTCACACCAGTGTTTCGGACAGCGGTTCGATTCCGCTCAGCTCCATTTTTACTAAACATGGGGCTGCAATGGTTTCGACGGGACATGAGGAGGGTGACTGAAGCCTGCTCGGATGAGCAAACACGTAACTGCGAACAACATCGTTCGTTTCTCCCGTCAGACAGCCCCTGTAGCTGCCTGATCTATTTAAAGGAGATGGGGTTAGGTCAGCCTTATCACCCAAATGACTCATGGGGGCTGGAAGGCCCCCTTTTTAATTGCAAGAGAAGGAGTTTTAAATTCCTGACTAAAAGCATAATGATAGGTTTAGGACAAAACTTAGGACAAATCTTAGGATAACTACTCTATAGATAGCGTCCGAAAGTTTGCGAAACTGATTAAAAGCATTAAGCTGTTAAAGCTTGACCGAGTGGCACTCTCCAAATTGAGGGCGCTATGCAGAGAACCAAGCCTCCAACAATCCAAGGAGGTTTTTTCATGCCGACAAAAAAAGGCAAGTCTCGATCGATCGATAAATACGCTGATCGACCAAAACAAATCAAAAAAGGTATAGCCAGAGTTTCATTAGGGGAACAAAATTTAGTCGACTCAAGCTGGACTCCTGAAAAGCGAGCAGCCACTTTTGCTCTGGCTCCAGAAGCCATGGAGCGTGATTACTTCACGACAGTTTCTGGTGCGTTTTGGGTTGATCCTGAGATCGGTGTTGAAGCTTCTCAGAAAAAATTTTTAGGACAAACCGAGAATTAAATAGATGAACACAAAAAAAGAGTGGGTCAGCACGGCTGCAATGGCCGAGCACCTTGGCGTCCATCCACAAACAATTCTGAAATTGCGCAGAAGCAAACTCTCTCCATTTCGAGAGGGGATTGATTTTCGCTGGGGAGGAATAACCAGCAATGGCACTTTGCAATGGCATCAAGCCAAAACCGAAGCTGCTTTCACAGGTTTTAGACGACTACCGAGTTACGAAATGGAAACCTATTCAGGCAAAGCAAAAGTTCTTTTGAAGAGGGCCTGACATGAAAAAAGCCACCGTTCCCGCGGCGGCTCAAGAGACTCAAGTTAAAGCCAATCTAATGGGT
>QCKK01000008.1 GCA_003215415.1 Prochlorococcus sp. AG-409-N21
AAAAACAGCTTCAGAAAGGAAGAGGGATGAAAAGACAGAGCTATTACAAATTTCCCTTTATCTTGATACGGGTAAAGTTCTTACAATCGCTTTTCTTGGAGTTGCCGCTTCTGCTGTGTTAATGGGTACCTTGATTTTTATCACAGGGTGATTTGAATAAAATTGTTTCAATGCCCTTCTTCCTAAATAGAAGAGACTTGTTGCTAGTTATGTGGAAAGTGCTTTTTCGGTGCTTGAATACTGTCTGAGTATTAAGGACGAATCAGTGTCAGGAGAGAGAATCAAGGAGATTGTTGATTTTGTGACAACTGAATCGCCTTATCGTTCTGCGAACAAAGGCTGGGTCACAGAGAACATTTACTTGCAATGGGGTAGAAATAATGAAAGGTCTGGCAAGAAGTTTGATCAATTAGTAGAGGTAAATGTTTATTGGAAACCAATAATCCAAATAGTCTCGATTATTTTTGTTGTGATCGGCTTCGCAACTATTTTGGGCTTTTTGCCTATCTTTATAACTGAAGGTAGTTTTGGTTCTAATGTTCGAAGTATTGACCCTATGATTCAGAGCAATCCGACTGAGCAAAAGATTGATGTTAAAGAACCAAAAATGATGAATATAGAGCCTATTCAAAAAGTGATTCCAGCTGAGCAAAAGATTGATGTTAAAGAACCAAAAATAATGAATACAGAGTCTGTCCAGCAATTAAATTCAACTGATCAGAACATTGATGAAACTGCAACCAATTTAACTGGTAACCGTGATAGCAATACGCAAGCAACTAATAATTCCAAGTCTGTAAGAAGAGTCGTAACGGCTGATGATTTATTCCTAAAGAAGTAAAGTTTATTACTAAGGGTTATTTGGTATGACTATCAAGTTGAACTAAGGTATTTTTACTTGCATTATTATTGTGGCGACCTATTTAGTAACAGGTTCAAATCGTGGAATTGGTTTGGAATATTGTCGACAGTTAAAAGAAAGAGGTGAGGAGGTGATTGCGACATGTCGCTCATCTTCTCCTGAGCTAGATGAACTAGGAGTTAGGATTGAAGTTGATGTTGATGTCAGTTCAGGCGGGTCAGTCCTAAATCTTAAGAGAAGGCTAGAGGGAGCTCATATAGATGTATTGATTCAAAACGCCGGAATAGCCGAGTTTAATTCGTTATTAAGTCTTGATCCGGAAAGCATTATTCGTCAGTTTGAGGTGAATGCATTAAGTCCTTTATGTTTCACGCAAGCTTTCCTTAGCAATATGGGGAATGGATCAAAAGTAGCTCTTATGACAAGTCGTATGGGGTCTATTGATGACAACACATCAGGAGGCTCTTATGGATACAGGATGTCTAAAGTTGCACTTTGTATGGTCGGAAAGTCTCTGTCTATTGATTTAAAAACTAAGGGAATTTCTGTAGCTATTTTGCATCCTGGATTGGTTAGTACACGTATGACAGGATTTACTTCTAGTGGAATTAGTCCTGAGCAATCCGTTAGTGGGCTTCTAACAAGGATTGATTCTTTAAATCTTGAGAATTCAGGTACTTTTTGGCATTCAAATGGGGAGGTTCTTCCTTGGTGATTATTAGTGAAATGACCTGTATCGCTAAATGGGAACTCGAGACATTTTTTTGAAATGTACTTAATTTGATATCAATCCTTCTTGAAAAGGTGCGCCTTTGGACCTGATTGCTTGTTATCGCAACCCTGGTTTCGAATCTGTTGCGGATGGGGTCATGTCATTCTTTGACCGACGCCTTGATCTTCAACGTAGTGGAATTGCATTTGGTAATGATTCATCTTCAGCAACCGAGGCTGAACCGGCTAAGATTTCAACTGACATAAGCTTGGTTGCAATTGATCGCTCAGATCCAGAGGCGTTTGCTCTCTCTGAAGTGATTCTTAGAGGTGTTACTGCTGCTCTAAACAAATATCTTAAAGATCGTCCGTTATTTAGAGAGTGTTCTCCAGAGCAATCTTTATTCGTAATTCCGATTTTTAACATTCAACGCTATGGCCCTGGCGAAGGGTTTAAGAGTTGGCATTGCGATTGGACTATCAGTGATGAGGCAACAGAGCCCGTTCATAGAGTTCTGGCTTGGATTCTTTATTGCAATGACATTGATTCCGCAGGTACAGAGTTCTATTGGCAAAAACATCATGAATGTGCTGAGCGAGGAAAACTTGTTATTTTTCCCGCAGGTCTATCTCATATTCATCGTGGGAGAGTAAATAATAAGGAGACAAAGACGATTGCCACAGGATGGATTAATGCAGGGAGTAGAGACTCCTATCTCTCTCGTTTAGCAACCTTTTGAGAATTTGATTGATCTATTAGCCCTTAAAACAATACCGATCAGTTTTTATCTCGAATTAATTAAATGCTGATTTTGAGACTCTTTAGTGAATTATTGCCCTTGCTTGCCTTTGGCTATTTGATTGGCCGATTCAAGCCAGGGCTTTCATCTCAAATAGCCCCACCACTAATTAACTTCGGCGTCCCAATCAGCTTAATGGGTCTTCTTCTTAAAAGTGGTTTTGATTGGCTCCTTTTTCAGGCTCTTGCAATGGCTTTACTTGCCATTGGATTTCTTGTAGTCGTAATTAGGACTTCATCGAGGCTTAGAAGACATATTGGTAGTAGATGCTTGCTATTGGGTAGTGTTTTTGGTAATTCAGGTCATTTTGGGATACCTGTTTCATTGGCTCTTCTGCCAAGCCAATCACTCAGTTTCAGTATTGGTTATGACCTTGGGGCCACATTGCTTGTTTGGAGCTTAGGTCCCATGCTTTTAGCAAACCCCTCATCAGGATTGAAGAGAAAACCTGCTTGGAGAAATCTTATTACTGCTTTGACTACCAGCCCTGCGAGCAAGGGATTAGTTGGTGCAATGTTTGTTCAGTTGACTCCGTGGAGGGAACAAATTACTTCAGCTCTTTGGATCCCATCCAGCATTGTGATTGTTTTAGCTCTAATGGTTGTAGGGATAAGGCTTGGATCTTTTGATCCTTCACAAAACCCAGTTAACAGAAACTTGCGTTTACTGGTTCAGCCGAGCTTGTTTATAAAGTTAATTGTTCTTCCTGCCTTAATGTTGCTACTCGCTAAAATTTTTAGCTTGTCAACATTGATGAGTAATGCGCTTGTATTACAAGCTGCAACACCTACTGCTATCTCAGTGTTGCTGTTAGCTGAAGCAAGTGGGCAGCAGCAACAAGTTGCTACTTATTTAGTGGTCTGGAGTACATTGATTGCCCTGATTACAGTTCCTATTTGGTTTTTGGTTCTTCAGCTTTTGAATTGATTGACTTTTGCTTCCTTATCAATTTTTAAGTAAGACTTTTCGTGATGACTGCATCTAGGAAGGCTTTGTTCAATTCTTCTAAAGGATCGTTGGTCCAATCATTAAGAGCAGATCTCATCGCACAAGAACCATGTCTATAGGCAATAGTCATCTCTTTACCGGTTAAATCATGTGTTCCTAGTAATATTTGGAAGATTAGTTCAGGATTGCTATAGGGGTAATTATTTAAAATGCTACCTATTTCTGCTAGGGCAGCATTAGCAGTAAGTCCCTTTGCTTTTTTTTGTGATTCAAATATTGCTTTCGCAACTTGGCCATATTCTTTAGCACCTTCATCCGTAAAGATAGCGCCTATTGATTTGGCTTCATCATGTGACTGATTATCTATCATCAGAAGCCTTTCTATTCTTAACAGTCTCTTTTCAAGTTGACTCTCTTCCGAATCCTTCGTTGGTGCGTTCTCGAGTTGTTCGGTGACAAAGTCAGTTAATGTTTTCCCGTTCTTAATTGCTTCAGTCTTGAGCTTGAGCAATAATTTTGGGTCAATAATTATATTGAGCTGAGTTCTCTCTCTCTTCATTCTTTCTATAAGTAACAATAATAATTATACCTATTTGTCAATTATTGCTGACGTCGACTGCCGGCTGGCTTGCCTAGTTGCTCTCTTGCGTCGCATTCGCAATAATCTCAGTATTGATTTTTAGTTGTTTAGATTAAGAGACCTTTTGATGGCTAGGGAATAATTGTTGATTGCTTCTTGTAGGGAAGAGTTATCTCTTTGCCCTTGACTCCTGCAGAAGCAACAAACACTATTGCAGCCTCTTCCCCAATGCTTTCACAGTAATGAACAGTTTCTTGAGGCGATGCGAAGCTTTCGCCAGGTCCGACTTTTAGAGTTTGACCGTCAATAGTTCCACAGGAAAGCTTTCCTTTTACTAAATAGACAATTCCAGGTTGTGAGTGGAAATGTAGAGGTGTTTTGAAACCAGGCTGAGCAGTTATCCGCTGAAGTGTCATCTCTGGCTTACCTTTTGGGTATTTATAAGAATCTCCGTTCCAAGATTCAGTCGCACTAAAAAGAGTCTCGATAATTACAGGCTTTCTATCTTGTGAAGTTATTTTTTGGGCATTACAAGCAACTATTGGTAAGACAAGGCCAGAGGTCAGAGCAATTAATAGAAAACGGACCATTCTTGATTGAGAATCAGACCTAATGTACTTTGTCATTGAAGTTATATCTACTTCTAGGCAATCATTAATTTCTGGCTAATAACAAAGAAAATAAGCAAAGAACTCCTATTAGAGGTCCTGGAGAAAGGTTAAAAGCAATCGCTAGAAAAAAGCCAAAAAAAGATAAAAGCAAACCAAACAGAGCAGAACGCACCATTGCAGAATGCAAACTAGGTGCCTGACTTAAGCCAAAAATAGTTGGTGCTGAAAGTAAACCTATAACCAAAATGACACCTACGGCAGCCATCGAACTCACAACCACGAGGGCAGTGACAAGACCAAGTGCCAACCGCAATGAAGAAACATTTAGCCCACTAGCTGATGCACCTTCAGGGTCCAATCCAATGTAGACTAATTTCTGATATGAGGTTCTTAATAGTAATAGCAATGCAACTGCAGCTATTAAGGTTCTGATTAGTTCATCTGCTCCTACTGCAAGAAGATCGCCAAATAAAATAGATTCCAGGTCGATTCTTATCTCTAAAAGTGGAATTAATAAAACCCCTAATCCAAGTGTGCCTGCAAGAACAGTATTAATGACAGCTTCATTGTGTCCGTTGCTTTTGGATGCAAGTCTTTCTGCAACAACAGCCCCGACCAAGCCACTAAGAACCCCACCCAATGAAGGATCAACTCCTATTGCAAGAGCTAAGACTATCCCTGGAACTACTGAATGTGAAATCAAATTGGCTTACAGTAGACGACGATGCGTGATCAAGAGAGCACCAGTCGCAGGGCAAAGCATTCCGACTAAAAGTGCCATCAAAAATGGCAAAGTCCACCAATTGGTAAAAAATGCTTCTAACAATGAACTAAAAGACTAATCTTGGAAAGACATGAGATTCAAACCTCAGAGCATGGTGGAGCAAACCAGTGATTTGACGACCCGTCAACAAAATATTTTGGAAGAGTTGAATAATTGTGCTGATGAGATCAGCGGCCAACAACTTCATCGAGCATTGATCGAGGGTTCTTACCATATTGGTTTGACTACTGTTTATCGACATCTTCGCACTCTTCAGCAAAAAGGATTGGTGCGATGTCGAAACCTCCCAACAGGTGAAGCACTTTATAGCCCTGTGAACAGAGATGAACATCATTTGACTTGTGTTGACTGTGGCCGAACGCTTGTGTTGAGGTCCTGCCCTATAAAAAATATCGAATTGCCTAAGGCGCAAACAAAAGATTTTGAGTTGTTGTTTCACACCCTTGAATTTTTTGGTCTCTGTAAAAATTGTCATCAGCGTCAGAAAGGCATTTGAACCTTCATATTGATTAGCCACAACAGTGGTTACCCATGCTGCTAATGGATTCAAGTTTGGTTCGAACTTCTTCTGGAGTCCCAAAGGCCAAAATAGTTTGGTCAAGAGTGATGACTTTGTCGTAAGCATTTAATGCTTGCCCCCAGTCGTGACTACTTACGAATACTGTTAAACCAGCCTCAGCAAGCTGTCGAACAATTCGTAATTCATTGGCAACCTACTTACAGTGATAAGGATGGTTCTAAATGGGGCCAAGGTTGGCAACACCATATTGGAACAGGAGTGACATACCGCTTCTAGCAATAAATTAAAGATTGGTTGCAAACTGCTTTTGAATTATCTGATTCTTGTAGGCATTCATCTTGACGTCAAAATCGAGATAGAAGTTACTCCTTAGGGATTCCAGCTTTAAACCAATTGAATTTGATTGACTCTTTCATATGGTTTTTGCTGCAAGTCAAACTTTCACTTAGCCTTGAAAGATTCGATAGGTTGGATACTGCTGTTATAACTCTCATGAATCATTTTTTATCTAGCGAAAGGTCGAGGTGGATATTTGTAATTGGATTATTGGCAATTGGTATTGGTTTTACTGTAAGAAATGTAATTTCTTACCCAAGTGAATGTGTACCTGATGTATCAACGAAAGTATCTCGTAATTTCAAATGAAACCAAATAGATATATTTGACCCTGTATTGCAAACCATCGCCGAGGGGATTTGACAGCCGTTATTGCCACATTGGATTTTGCTGCTATTGCATTGTTTTTTAGAAGCTCTTTATACAGCGTTAAGAAGAGAGATAAAGGAAGGCGGTTGGTTTAAATTCAAAGGATGATCAGGATGAATCAAATGGGAGAAGCCAAACGGAGAAAAGAAGCAGGGTTGCCCCCTAAGAGCTTAAAGAAAGAATCAAAATCAAATTTTCCCAATCTTCTGGTTAAATATCCTCGCTTACCTTTATACATAGGACTTATTTTTGGCATTTATCTAATTTTTGATTGGATTAGACTAACTTCAATTACTGGCTCATAAAGTGATCCGATAGTTTTAAGAGACCAAGCTTTTATATAGATAGGAGACATTGGCTTTAATTTTGTTGCTGGTTTAGTTCGCTAACTAATGAATTAATTCTTAGAAGATTTTGCAGTAACATATTCAGTCTTTATGAATTAAGCAATGGACGAACTAACAAAAAAGAGAAGTACTTAAGAACAAATTCCAGCATTTAGAAGTAATCCTGCTTGTCTTGGAAGAGAAGCCAAATAAGTCAAGTTTCATCTAACCAATCCCACCGATATCAAAGGGAAGTTTGTCTTTAAAAGCTGTCAAATATTTCTGAACTGCTGGAATACGCAGTAGAGCCAAAGGCAGCGCAATATTTAAAACGATCCACGTGGCACCAAGTATTGTTGCCCATTTACCCCCTTTTTTTAGCAGACTTCCCTTTTGATTCTCGTTGGTCATCTTGTGAATCCCAAGTAATGGTACTACTGGTCTTATTTTCTCATTTTGTATTGGAAGTTTCAGAGAATCATTGGGTAATGCCATGAGTTGCACATGGCATCCAGAAATCTCCCATTTTGTGGACACCTAGACATCCAATTCTCTTTGCTTCGAGTTCTGCTTGAGATTTGGTGGGGTAAGCGAAGATGTTGTTTTGCGAAGAGGAAGATAAGTTTCTGTCTTCTGTTGTTTGTTCGATATTTGCTCCCCCTGGGCTCCAAACTTTAATACCCATAGTGGTAAACCCTGCCGAAAAAATTCCCATTCCTACTATCGAAGCGTTTACAACTCCCATTGCCACCACCCCAAGGGATACCACCCCCATTGGTACCACGCCAATTGTGACAATACCCATTGGCACAATTCCTATTGAGATGAATCCAAGTGGGGCGATGCCTATAGCAATTTTTTTGGGTTTGCCTCCGCAATGGGAGGCATCGCCTAATCCTTTCGTATTAGAACTATCTGGAGTCTTCATATTCAAATCATTTAGTGTTGATGATGGTCGCTGTGCTTCTCACAAGGCATCCATTTATTTCCCATTTTGTGAGCACCTTGGCAATTGAAATCTTTGGCTGCTCTCTCTGCTGCTGCTTTAGATTCAAACAGGGCTGGAATTCTACTGTTTTGTGATTTAGGTGAGCAGCTAATTAAAGGGAAGCTAATGAAGAGCAATAAGCCAAGAGATAATGGGTAGGTTCTCATGAACTCGTCAATTAATTAATCACCCTACAACACTATGGTGAAAATGTTGTCTGCGCAACTATTGGCCATCACATTGTGAACTAATGCTGGCATAGTCTTATCAATCCTTGGCAAATCAAAGTCATTTCTATGTAGATATTTGCTTACTTTCTATTAGGATAAAGTTAAATAAGAGTTCATTTTTCGGAATATGCACATATCAAATTTGCAGGTTGTTTGTGGTTTTAAATACGAAAGAAACACTAAATCTTTTTACAAGCCTTAAGATATTCTTCTTAAGGAATATAAATTTGATTCAAAAGACAAGGAGATTAAACTCAATCTCATAAAGTGATCAATTCAACTAAGTTTCGATTTTTTTATCACAACACAACAAGCCTTGCGACCATTTCTCCCTCATGGCTGGACAAAAGCCAGGCTTGAAAGAGCGAAAAAGATCTCCCTATTGAGATTGATCTGTTCTTACCATATGGGACCAATCGGATTTTTCTTTTTATGGTCCAACTTGCGCCAATTAGGATATTTCTAAATGCTTAGAAGCTTGCCAACATCGCTTTGTGAAAAGGGCATCATTTCCCTCCTAATTAATTGGTCTAAGCAACCAAAGCAGAATAGATGCCTTTGAGTCCAATCGGAAAGAAGCCGCAATTGTTTTTTATTGACTTTTGGCTGCTCAGATTGCACCTCTAGAAAAGTTACCGATTGAACAGTTCACGCTCTTTTCTTAAAAGTCGCATTTGTCGATATGCAATGCTTTCTGCTCTGCTTCGCCTGCAATTTTGTTAAAAGCGTAAAGCTGACTATGAATTTTTTTCTAATTTGCAGAAGGTAGTGGGGACTGTTTTTTGGGAAGAAATCGTCCATAGCGATATGATCATTGAGACTTATTTATTTGAATAAAGAAATAAGCCATAAATGGGGCAAAGCCATTGCTGTAATTGGGATATTCGAATAATTGCTCTTACTCCCTAGAAAAGTTAACTTATGCTTTCTATTAAAGGCTTTTATACGCTTATTTCTGTATATTTTATATTCGCTTTTTATTTTGCTGCCATCAGTATTTTCGTCTTGTGGATCAGATGGCGATAGAAGATTGATGGCATGGAACTACCCTTGCAAATCAAACCAAACATTGTTTCTTTCTTGTTTATAAGTTAGGCTTAAATGTCTCCTGATTATTTGTCATGCTCACTGGTAAGGATTTGTTAGCCAAAGTCAAGGACTTAGGTGATGTCTCAAAGTCTGATCTTGTTAAGGCCTGTGGATATGTATCCACAAAGAAGGGAGGCGGAGAACGTCTTAACTTCACCGCTTTTTATGAAGCTCTGCTTGAAGCTAAAGGCGTAAGTCTTGCCGCCGAAAGTACTGGGGGAGTTGGCAAAGGAGGAAGGAAGCTTAGCTATGTGGCTACTGTTCAAGGGAACGGCAATCTGTTGATTGGTAAGGCTTACACAGCTCTTCTAGATCTCAAGCCTGGTGACAATTTTGAGATCAAAATGGGTAGGAAAGGTTTTCGTTTGATTCCTGAAGGTGAAGGCTAAAGAGAATAAATTTTAGTTTTTCTCTTTAGCGGCATTGGCTGCAATTTTCATCAATGCTTCTTTAGCCAGCAAGTCATAAAGGCTTGCTGGCTTTTTTCTAAGCCTCCTGTTAGAAGCTAATCAGGAAGCTTTTCTGCTTCTTGCCAGGATGCGGAAGGTTCAACTTAGTGTGATGGTCCCTTGTACCAAGACTTTGATCCCCTTGATTGTTCCTGTAAGGACTTATTCAAGAAATTAGTCTTAAGGACCTTTTGTTCCTTTGGTGCTATGAGCTTGATTCCTTTTAATATGCTCTTGCTTGCCTTAAGGCCTTTTTGATAGAACAAAAGCAATAGTTTCTACTTAGTACGTAATTTGAGAACTGACAGGAAAAGAGAGCTTGCTTTTAGCTTCAAATGAGCCAAGTTCAATTACAACACAGAGTCCACAAATATCCTTTTTAGACTCTGACAAGATTTCACTAATGCATTTAACTGTTCCTCCTGTGGCTAATAAGTCATCCACCATTAGGAATGATTGATATTTTTTCAAGCAACTTTTTTGAATAGAAAGAGAACTTTCTCCATATTCAAGTGAATAAGGCTTTTCAATTAATTCCCCAGGCAATTTCCCCGCCTTTCTTGCCAAAATCATTGGTTTAGACAGTTTCATTGCAATTGCTGTTCCAAAAATAAACCCTCTTGCATCGATTGATAAGACTGCATCTGCTTCTTTACAAAAGCTAGGAGAACACATGTTATCTATAAGCTCTGAAAATATATTTGGATCGCTTAAGATGGGGAGTAAATCTCGGAAAATAATCCCTTTTCTTGGGAAATCTGGATGTGCTGTTATTAGCTGCTCTAGCCTATTTGCAAACATGTTAGATAACTTTCAATAGACACCCTAGTATATTTGAATTTATACTGATAAATCTGAATATATTCTTTTATGCCATTGTGTAATTGATGAGTCAAAATCCTATTTATTAAGGCTTTTTACTTTTATCTTTGGCTTTTATTTAGGCGGTTTTTAATAAAAATTCTTCTTGAATTTTTATTAAAAACCATTTTTAGTTAACTTCAGAGCTTTATTCAGCTGTTGATCTTCTTCGGACAGTCCTTCTGCTATCTGGCTCATCCTTTACTTGGGACTTGCTACCAGTTGCATTTTCTCCTTTCTTTGGATCGTCCTCCTCTTCCATCTCTAGGCAAATGCCTACTACCATGGCTGCCTCAATGGGGTTAGCAAGATCACCAATAGTGATAAGAGCTTTCAGTACTAATTGCATCCGGGCATCCTTCGGAAGGCCTGGGCGCAGCTTTTTAACTGTTTGCCACAGCTCTTTCGTAACTTCTTTCAGTAGGTCTTTGTCAGTAACCAAAGCAATTCACATTTCGAATATTGTCTGATTGTATTAATGAGGGGCGAGGAATAGCAACTGATTGAGCTCTTTTTAGGATTTTTGCTGATTGATCCGTAGAAATTTACTTGCCTTTTGTAGGCTTAGTTACCCTATCCCTCATAGCCAGATCATTGAAGCCACCTTCATGTGAGGTTCAAATCATATGGCTTTAGAACTTTTTCTACTGGATTTGTTTTCCAAGATTGATTTTGATCGAAAATTTTAGTTAGGCTCTCTTTCGGATTTGAATGATTTCCCTGTTGTGGTCAAAACAAGACTTACATTGCTTTTTGATGGTGGTTGCCCTTTTTGTGAGAGGGAGGTCGCATTCCTACGTTCTAGGGACGATAAGAAGAGAATATTATTTGTAGATATTGACTCTTTAAATTATAAGAAACAATTATATGCAGACATAAGTTATAGAGAAGCAATGGGGCAAATTCATGGAATAAATTCAAATGGTGAAATTCTTAAAGGTATTGAAGTATTTAGGGAGGCTTACAGTTTGGTTGGTCTTGGTTGGATGTATGCACCAACTAAGATAGCTTTTGTTGAGCCTTGTGCAAACTTGATTTATCAAGCTTGGGCACATTTTCGCTTTGCTCTAACCTTGCGACCTTCTCTGGATAAGCTTTGTAAGCAAAAAGAACTTGCAGAGAAGAATCATTAATTCTTTTTATATGAATTATGCGATGAAAATTTTAGTTTTTGTAATCTGTACATTTTTGATTTTTACTTCTATAGCGAATGCTTATCCAAAGGAACACTTGCAGGAATGCATCTTAGGAGCCAAACGTTCTCCAATTGTTTTGGGAGTACCTCACCAAGAAATAGTTGACTGGTGTAATTGTACTTTGGAATTAATAATGGATGAAGGCATGAAAGACAGCAATGCAGGGGGCTATTGTGGCCAGAAATATCTTAAATAACCTATTAATTAAATACAATTAGTTATCCTCCAATTATCATGATTCATTCAAAGAGACCATTGACTCCTTTACAAGACTTTAATAATGCATTAATTAAAGCAGATTTATCTAAAAAAGATGAGGAATTAATTGAATATATTAGATTTATAGGGACATTTAACCAGGTTAGTTTAGCCCAAGCACTAAGGTTGAACCCTAAGCCTCCCGCCTTATCAGTTATTTGCCAAATTTGTAGCAAAATAGGGCATCAAATGCCGGAACATTTTTTGGCTGTGCGTGAATGGTCTAAGGAGATCAGTGAATATGGAGTATCTTGGGATGGAGACCTGATTTGCAGCATCGCATTTAATATCGATGGAATAAGGCTTACCCCAGAGTCTGGAACTACTCAATACCACACCTTTGCAGTTCACAAAGAGCTTTTTCAAGGCCTTGACTGATCAATTCTCATAATAAGTACGAAAATTTGATACAAATTTGAATTACATTTATGAGTTATCCTTGTGAAGGATAAGATTTTAGGTGTAAAACTTTACAGTCTCCTTTAGATCAATTAATTCTTAATTAAACTACAGAGATATTTAAAATGACTCTGTCTTAAGAGTAAAAAATGAGCAGATAGCTGCATCTTTATGAACCTCTAGGTGTATCACCTACGATTTCATTTTTTGCCCAATCCAATATAATGATATTAAATTAATTGTTTTTATGCAAACATCTAAAACAAGTATTTCCAAGTTAATTCTAACTGCAGATGAGGCCAGTAAAGAGGATGATATCTTATTGAATGAACCAAGCAAGGTGGGTTTTGATTCTGGTTCCGCAGACGATATTTATAATTTGATTATGGATGCTTCATATTCTTCATAGGATTGGAGATTTATAAATGTATTTAACTCTCGAATATTTCCGATTTGGGTAATATCATTAGTCTTGATAAGTAAAATTATTCGTAATTTGAGCTTGCAGCTAGCTGAAAGCTCATTGTATGTGGAAAATTATTCAGTCAATACGCCTGAGACTATATATACGGCCGCAAGGTATGCGTTTGAGGGGGGGGAGTCTTTGAAGTTCTTTGGAGCTCGTTTTTTGGCAATCTGGATTTTCCCACTGGTGATTACTGGTACTTTAATGGAATTCTTGTTTGTCAGTTCTTTAAGAGGTTTCAGTCCATTTGGTTGAAGGAGAAAAAGCTATTAAGTCAATCTCTGCTTTATTGGTCATATTGACATGATTAACTTATGTTTTGCAAAATTTATAAAAAATAGTTGTTCAAGCTTTATATCCCATTAGAATTAGAAAAGAAATTTTATCACTTGATTATCCAGATGGGCGATGTCACTTTGTCTGATGAAGAGCTCACAGAAATTTGTGAGGATGCTTTTGTGAATGTAAAAGAAGCTTGCATGCGGCTACAGGAGAGAACCAATTGCTCAAATGAAGTTGTTATACAAATGCTTAATAATGTTTCCGACTTTTATGCATCTCAAAAATAGACTAGTTAGAATTTATATTCATAGGACAACTTTCCCTTTGCATCAAGAACTAAGGAATGCGATTAAATGCTATTAATTAGTTCTGAGAGTTTAAGTATTTGAAGAAAGAAAATCGCACTCATTGATGTCATTACCACTATTACAACTCCTCCGGTTTTTAAAAGCTTTTGATTCGTATTGATTTGGCATGCTTGTATTGATGCAGTTGTGGCACCAAAAGGCAAAAAAGTAATGCTTACCATGGCTAAAGCAATGATGCAAATGATCCCCTGAACAATTGCTAGGTCATTAGACCCACCTGCGAGCTGAAGTGTTGTTCTATCAATAGTTTCAAGGATTTCCACTAAAGGTTTTTTTGCTTCCTCTACTAGCTGATATAAAGTTCCATCTTGAAAAAGTTGATCTAGTGTCTTAAATCCGGTGTCCATTTCAAATACTTGCTGCTTATTGGAGGATAAATTGATATAAACCTAATGCGAAAAAGATTAATCACTAGTTGTATCTTCTAAAAAGCATCGCTACACCCGTTGCGGCCACTCAATCCCATTGGATGACCTGCCTAATAAATGTTGGCCAGAGGAGAATTCTCTATGTTGAATTTACTAGATGTGATTATTAAAAATGAGCAATACGACCTATTAGTTAAAGCCCAGTCTGGTCAACTCAAGATTGATATATTAATAAATTAAATATAAGCTTGAATTCAGATTAACTGAAACTCTGTCAACTTTGATTTTTTATTGGTTGTTTTGCGTCAGGCAACTTAGGCAACCGACTATTTTCTACGACTTCTTCTGCGCTGTTGGAGTTTGCGCTTGTATTTCTCCACAGGTGTCTCGTGGTGCCGTATTCGCTTTAGGTCCGCAAAAATTCCGGCCTTTGAAGCCTGACGCTTGAATCTACGAAGAGCTGATTCAATCCCCTCGTTTTCCCCAACAGTAACTTGAGTCAAAAGAAATAAAAAATTTCCAACCTATAGAATTTACAGGGTCACGTGGCCATTTTACGAGTAAATGCCTGATGTAACTGCAAAAGCATCACAAAACGTCCTAAAACATAGAGGAGGGAAAGGCCCGCTAAACCTAGGCATAAAGGGCAATGTGGGAATTCCATAAAGCTTCTCAGGCGGGCTAGTACTTTGTGCTGTCTTTTTGATCCGTTAATCAATTTATATCAAACCAGGATAATTCAAAACCAACGTTTCAGCTTTTGTTTATTGGTGGTTGCTTGAGTAAGCAACCCTTAGCGTTTATGAACTAACTTCATGAGTCAATGCTCAAGATAAAACATTTGCTTAGGAAGGCCCTTTGTTTATTCTTCCCTCTTGCCTTACTTTGTGTTTTATTCCTTTCCCCAGCAAAAAGCTTTGCTAATTCTTCGGAGTTTTCTCCGGAAGTTACAAGTGTAGTAGAAACCTTTTCTGAAAGATTTTGTTTATCAATTAATCAGGGAGAAAGTCCAGAAAATGCAGCCAGAAAATCTGTTAGATCAATTATCGGAGGTTTGATCTCGTCTTCTACTTTCAAGGAAGTCATTGATACCCCTAAAGAAGATATGGCATTATTTGTTGCAAATAACATATTTAATCAATGTGGCGATGAAATCAAAATTTCTCAGGAGGAAATGAATAGTTATTTACTTAGCCTCTCTAATAATAACCCTTCTGGAAGTACTCCAAAGCCTTTTAAGCCATTTGGGATAGGTTGATTGGCGAATTTAGAAATAATTAATGATTTATATATAGAAGTTGGGAAAGCTCAACTCAATTATTCATCTTTCATAGATTAAAAGCTAATCCTCATTATATGCATTTTGCATCATGATTTCGATTCCTATAATACTTAAAGCACTTATTTCTGTTTGCCTTAGTCGGATTCGGGGGGCCATGCCATCTTCATAAGCTTGTTTCCATCTAGGTGCGCATAAGCACCAGTGATCTCCTGGCTTAAGTCCCAGAAAACCAAATTCTGGAACAGGTGTTATCAGATCATTCCCTTGGGCCTTGCTATAGGTTAGAAATGCTTTGGTCATTACGCAGCAGACAGTGTGTTGGCCAATATCCGACTGATCGGTCTTACAAAAACCGTCTCTATACCAGCCTGTCATTGGATCACAGCTGCAGGTCTCCAGAGGCTCGCCTAACACATTAAGAGGTTTGCTTTGGACG
Source organism: Prochlorococcus sp. AG-409-N21 (assembly GCA_003215415.1). Classification (GTDB taxonomy): domain Bacteria; phylum Cyanobacteriota; class Cyanobacteriia; order PCC-6307; family Cyanobiaceae; genus AG-409-N21. The sequence goes on from QCKK01000008.1 coordinate 15,520, forward strand.
TCTCCTGATGGGCTCATAACTGCTTTGATTGCTTTAATCTATTTTCACTTAGTAATATCCATCCTAAGCAGGTTTGCAAATCTCTCTTAATTTAAATATCAGTTAAATAGACTTCGAGACTTCATCTTTTATATAAAAATTATATTTAATCTTCTTTCCTTTTATCTTGCTTGAGAGCCTTGATTAGATGTGACTGAACAGCTGAAATCTTTGATCTTTCCGCTCCCTTTTCTTAGTCTTAGTTGAGGATGTTCGGTGTCTTCATAGCTCCACCACCATCTGCCATCAGTAAAACTTGTTTCATCTTTATTAAAAGTTCTTGGAAGCATCAAATTTAATTCCCCCCATTTCAAGGTAATAAATCCTCCTGCATCAATTTCCTCAAGAGGTTTAACAATGGTGAATGCCCCATTCTCATTGTTGTAGATTGTCGCTACTAGCTGTTCGCCATCACAATTGAATATTGATTGAGCTGGAGCGAAAGTCTGAGGTGGGTAGATGCTAACCAAAAAGCCAATTATAATACTGATTATTGGCATTAAATTAGCCAAAGAAAGGATTTTAAAAATGACATTGAACAAAACTACTCTATACCCATAGTTATCATATCCCTTTCGAGCTAAGGAATGAATGTCAGCATAATTGTGAATATACTTTCAGGAATTCTTTTTTGACCATATGGATAATCAAAGAGACATAGAACTGCCAAGCTTTAATGAACTTAAATCTTTAGAAAATTTGTCACGCAGAGAAGGGACAGGAATCACGGTTGACTCTTTGGAGGGGAGTTGGAACTTTGAATCCGTATATAAGCAGGATAAGAATAAAGAAGATAAGCTAACTGGTGCAATATTGAGGCTTATTTCAGCAAAATTATATTTGAGAAAGCATTCTGCGAATGAAGACAAAGTAGATTTTATAATTAGAAATTCAATTCAGTTTAGTAAATTTCATTTGGAATTTACAGGATTTGGCTGGCTTAAAGGTAAGCAACCTATGCTTACTTTCTTTTTTGAATCGATAAGAATTAGCTTAGGACGAGTTAAATTATTTCAGACATCAATTAAGAAACCAAGTGAAACAAATATGCCCTTCTTTTCATTCATTGCAATAGGATCTTCCTGCCAATGGATTGCTGCTAGAGGGCGAGGAGGTGGAGTGGCTCTTTGGCTAAAAGATTTTTCTATTTAAGAAAAAAATATCAGGTTAGGTCTTGATTGAATATACCCTTGAAGCTTCTCTCTCATCAAGTGATTTCCTCAATCTAAAGCACTTGATTTCAATAAGTAATAATCAGCCTTGGTATGTTACGTAGCATTCTGCTAATTATCTCTGAATCTGCTAGTGATATTGCAACCATTAATGATTTTTAATACAAGCTATATTGAAGATGAGTGATATTTATCTGAATTTTTTAGCATATATAATTTACAGTTCTTATAGCTATTAGTAGTGATTAAGCCTGGCATGCGAATGATCATTTAATCTTGCTATGCCTTAACTATTTGTTATGACCTTACTTGCTACTGGAACAGGTTTGTTTGGCATTGCTCCTTCTACCGATCAGCTCATAGTCATAAACCTTGCTGCAATTCTTGTGGGAACCACATTTAATGCACCTCAAAAACTCATTAAATGGGGTGGCGTTGTTGTAGCAGTCGTTTCAACCACTTGTGCGATTTGGTGTGGCCATTAATGAATTAGTTCATTGCCAAGAAAGGAGCATTTATATGCTCCTTTCTTGGCCTTTAAAGCATCTCAATTAGCATTGGTTTCAAGTCAATTTTTCTTCTTGATCCACAGGTGGTGCCTTATTTATCCATTTATGTTCAGCAATACTGATATTTATGTTGAGATCACTTTTTAAAGCTCCGTTCATTAAAGATTTAGTCAGGCCTTGGCTAGGTCCAATAATCTCTTTAGTCGTATTGCTTTTTTTAGGAGCATTTGGGTATCGCTTAACTGAGGGGTGGGACTGGGGTGATTGCTTGTGGATGGTACTTATCACAATTAGCACTATTGGGTTTGGAGAAGTAGAACCTCTTAGTGCTGCTGGAAGAATCGTTACTGTATTGATAGTTGCCGGTGGTTTACTACTTGTTCAACTGACACTTCAACGATTGCTTCGTTTATTTGAATCTGGATATTTTCGAAGGATGAGTGAGTTAAGGTTTCGACGGATGGTTAGAAGTATGCAAGACCATGTAATTCTTTGCGGCTTTGGACGGATAGGTAAGGAAATTGCTGAGCAATTGCAAGCTGAGGAGGTTGAGATTCTTGTGGTTGAATTGGATCCTTTAAGAAAAGATGCTGCTGAGAAAAGTGGTTTTAATGTTCTTCTTTCAGATGCAACTTTGGATGAAACATTATTATTAGCAGGAATTAAAAAGTGTCGAAGTTTGGTTGTTACTCTTCCAAGTGACGCTGCTAATTTGTATGTAGTACTTAGCGCAAGAGGACTTAACCCTAAGTGTAGATTAATCGCGAGATCAGAAACTGAAGAGGCAGCTAATAAACTTAAATTAGCAGGCGCAAGTGTTGTTGTTAGCCCTTATGTGGCTGCTGGTAGAACAATGGCTGCAACTGCTTTAAGGCCTATTGCAGTAGATTTCCTTGACCTTTTAGCTGGATCGCAATGTGAGATCGAGGAATTCCTTTTAAGCAGTGATTTAGAAGATTTCCAAAACTTAAAGAATCGGAGCTTGTCGGGATTGGAATTAGGCCGCCAAAGCGGAGCAATGATATTAGCCATTCGGGATGGAAAAAATTTGATAGCAAACCCTGGAAGAGATGTCGAGATAGCACCTGGACAGCTTTTGATTGCATTAGGTAGTACGATTGAACTTGCAAGGTTAAGGAAGCTACTTGGTCAGGCTTTGGTCAAAGTAGAGAAGATAAATTGTTAATTACTTTAGATAGTATGATTATAAATAAAAACTCTTTTTTTAACAGCTAATCCTTTCTTCCTTTAAGTATTAGGAGTATAGGCATACCAATTGTAAAGACTAACCCTAAAAATATGATAAAAAGACCCAATGGAGAGCTGGGATCTATTCCTCCATTATTAATGGTAGAAAATTCAAAGAAATCCATCACTTCTTCCTCTCCCATATCAGTGGATTATTCCCTTTAGTTATTATTGTGATGGCTCTTCCTAAAAACCAGGATCCGATTAAAAAGCCAATTACCCCTACCGCATAAAGGGAGTTGGTGATTTGAGGTGTTACTAGAATTGTTCTCATTAGAGTATTTTCGTGTTGATAGAGTTGATGAAAGCAAATTTGTGATAAGTAAATTAGTCTAATTAATAATGCTAGACACTTAACTCTTGAGATTATTCATTATTTACTATTTTTAAATTAATTTTTCACCAAGAGACTTTTTTGGCACCTTTCTGCTCTCTTTTTTCTTTATATTTATTTTTACTCTAAGTTTTATGACCTAATAAATAGCTGTCGGTAAGAGAAGACGTGGCAATAGAAATTTCAGCTTACTAGATCAAAGTAAAAATAGTTACCAAGTGGAAAACATCTTGGCATGAAAAGGATTGCCTTGATCGGCAACATTTGGAGCGAATAATGCAATTCGCTTTGCTACTGCTTTTACTGTGCTGAAAGATAGAAAGCAATGATAGGGAGGATAAGAAAGGCGATCATGCTTTGCATTTTCCAGTTTTTCCGATTGATCAGGCTTAAATCAAGCTGAATTTGACCTTTTGAGTCTGCATCTGCTGCTTTTTTGAAACTTTAAAAATTTGTTCCGTTTAATATTGGAGAGTAATGATTCAGCGAAGTTAATGGGCAAGCAGGTTTGGCAAGCTCAAGATGGAGCATTGTTCGACTCTGAAGAAGAATGTCTTCGGCATGAAAGAGCAAGTTTATTTTTGGTTGATATGAATAACAGTGACCAATACCGCAAACATGAGGAACGATGGGGCCTGCAAGAAAATTTCAGCAGATATTTTCTTGCAGGCTTTAATCGAATTGAAGATTTCTGGAATTATGCTGACAGCTTCAAGACATTAGGAGATATCCTGGCTGGCAAACGCCCTGACCTTCCCAAAGATATGATTAAAAAGATTCCTGCAGCAAGCCAAGCCAAGAGAAAGCTTTTGCCTTCTGCGAAAAGGAGAAGGCGTTAAACAATTGCTTGACCCATATATTTTTTTATTTTCTTGTAACTCATTTAATAAATCCTATTGAAATTCATATTTCAGAACAGTATTTTTTTTTGGAAAGGCAATTCATTTTTTAAGTGTGGGAGATGACTTTCTTAAAGATATAGAAAGATGTAAGTCGAACTCAACTTCGCTTTTGAGCACAAACCATAGTTTTTCTTTTATGTGATGAAGAACAGAAACTTTAGATTTGATTTTGTTGGCTTCTTTTAAATTTTTGGTCATTATTAAGGCAAGACTCTGAGGTAGAGCTTTGAGCACACTTTTTTTCCTTCTATTGATCTCTGTTCTTTGGATCATCCAGAGCATTTTACTTGGTTCACTACAAGCAGAAAAAGAAGAATCAATGAGAATTCAAAAACAAGATAAGGCAATCGCAAGGCTTTACCCTAAAGGTAATCCTTTGCCTTATTAATCAACGGCTGCTTTTTCATGGTTCTTGAGCCTAAAGTAATGCCATCTTTCAGTAGCTAGATACCTGATCCATCTCCATATGGACCTAAAATAATTATTTAATATGTGAAGGCTTTTCGCTCCCAGGTATAAATATATATTTTGATTTCCTTGTATTAATTAGTTCCTATATCTTTTGCTCCATTACTTTATCATTTGATTTATATATTTGATTACTACTCTGTTATGAATGGCTTGATAAGACTCTTGAAATGATTTCCCCTTTCTTCAAAATCCTTATATTGATCAAAGCTTGCACATGCAGGAGAAAATAGTAAACTTTTTGGATTCTGACTTTTACATTCTTCTACAGCTATTTTTACTGCTTGTTTGAGCGTGTGACATAAATGAACCTTGCCTATAAACTTTGATTTATCTATAAGATTCTTTAAGGCATAAGCTCCTTCTCCGAAGAGAATGATGCTGCAAGCATGTTTGTTGATTCGTTTAAGCCAATCTCCAGAACATCCAGATTTTAGACGTCCACCTGCAATAACTATTAAGGGTTTCTCTATTGCATCTAGGCCTACACTTGCTGCTTCAAAATTTGTTGCTTTGCTATCATTGAATACATTTATTTCTTTGATCTGACCTACTCTTTCCAATCTATGAGGCACCCCTTTGAAATTATTTAAACTCCTTTTAATCCCTTCAGGGGCAAGTCCTAGTTGACGAGCTGCACATGTTGCCAGAAGAAGGTTTTGAAGATTATGTTGACCCAGCAATTGAAAGGTTGAGATTGAGAACAGAGGTTGATCTCTTTCCATAACCATTTCATTTTTATCAATCCATAACTCTGATTTTTCTTTATCATCTTTACCTCCTTTTGAGCTTATCCAAAGCCCTTTATCCCAATTTTTTTGGTTGTTACTTAGGTCCGGATCATCTCCATTGAGAATTTTAATTTTCGATCTTTCTATTAGGCCTCTTTTTATTTGCCGATATTGTTCTATTGATCCGTGTCTTTCCAAATGATCTGGTGTCAAGTTTGTCCAAATTCCTATTTCAGGAGCAATGCCTTGAGCAGCTTCTATTTGATAGCTGCTTAGTTCTATTACAAGGCAGTCGGGCTTTTTGCTTGGATGTTTGAGTAATTCCAGAGCAAGTTCAGAAGCTGCATAACCTACATTCCCAGCTAAAGGAGCTTTTAATCCATTTTCTGTCAAAATATGATTTAGAAGGTAGGTAACTGTTGTTTTCCCATTTGTACCTGTTATCCCAATCCATGGATATTGACGGGTTGCCTCCCATGCAATAGCAACTTCTCCTTTGACAATTATTCCTAGTTCACGAAGTTCATTAAGAGTTGGATGATTCCAGGGGATTGCCGGGCTAATTACTACTGTTTCTAGTTGACTAATCCAAGGCTTGAAAGTTTCTATTTCTAAAGTTTGTCCTAGAAAGACTTCAATACCCGTTTTGGATAATTCAATTGAAAGCCTTTTTTGATCGGGACCTTTGCATTGATCAAAAACTATAACTCTATGACCTTGCTTTTTTAACAAGCGAGCTGCTCCTGCGCCGGAGCGCCCCAGGCCCAGGACAGCAGTGCTAAACATTGAATCCTTTCTAAGTAAGACTGATGGGCGATACTGGAATCGAACCAGTGACTCCTACCGTGTCAAGGTAGTGCTCTACCTCTGAGCTAATCGCCCGCTAATTGAACTTAGATCATTGCAGCTAGAAGGGTTTAGAAAATTGAAATTAGCAGTTTTTTATTGGCGTAGTAATTCAATTTTCCAGCGTTGCCGTTTGGTGAGAACAATTGAGAGGACTTCGACTGTACCCCGATTCTGTAACTGAAGTCGGTCTCCAACTAGTAATTCCTTGCTTGGTTGATTAATTCTCTTCCAATTAAGCCGAAGTTTTCCTGCTTTAATTTGACTAACAATTTTTGCCCTGGAAATGCCAAACCCCGCTGAAGCAATTGCATCAATCCTGGTTGATGCTTCGACACAACATACTTTTTTTGCAATACGTTGAATGGGCAAACGTAATTCCTCTAGATCTAAAGTTTCAATATTTATTTGTACATTTCTAACCTTTCCTTCTTTTCCATTTAATTGTGAAGCTGCTTTTGTAGAACAAATTGCTTGAGCACCACGATCACCTTGCATCCAGATATCTCCTAAATCTCCTTTTGAAACACCCATTTGTTCCAGGGCAGCTCTTACATCTGCTGGGCTCCCAGGATCAAATAAAAAGTTTCCTTGAATTTCTATACCTTGAATTGGAATGACTATTTCTTCTTGACTAGTTAAGTCATCTTTACGACGACAATATAGTCTTTGCCGTTCGGCAGATTGGTAACCCCCATTACATATCCATGCAAGTTCACTTAATTCAGAGAGTCTATCTATTGCTTCTTCCCTAATAGGAGCAGAAATAAATTCACTCCAAGAAGATTGCCATGTTCTTAAAACTAATTCTGCTTGATCTAGCAGTACCTGCATTGTTTTTGTATCTTGAAAACCTTTAAGGATCTCTTCTCTAGGTAACTTCACTGATCACTTAAACCAATAACTTCTATTGGTTTGGCTTGCTCAAATAAGTGCCAGGGCAATTCTATTTCTAGAGGTGTTTCTATTAATAAAAGCCATTTGCCTTCTTGATTATGTTTACGAAGAACCTTTAAATCGTCGTTTTTATCTGTATTAATACTTCCCGCTGCGAAGTAACTGCCAAGTAATCCTGATCCCATTCCAAGAAGACTCCCGAAAAATAATTCTCCCCATTTACCAAATCCAAGATTAGAGAAGGTTCTTAAATCAGTCATTTGACTAAAAGTGAGACCAGCAACTAAGCCAAATGGCATTAGCCATAAAGACATCCACTTTTGCCTAGCCTTTTTTGCAAGTTTTGGGTTTAGTAGCTTCACACTATCCATTTTTATTGGCTGTATGGATGGAGATTCCTTATCCTCAATTGAATCAGCATTGTTTTCTTTGACAATTTTCGGTTCCTGTTGGTTTAAAGCTGGCTCTACGAGTTGAAGATTGCTAATGGGTGTTTCTGCCGCAATTAGTTGACCGACTAATTGATTTGCGGAATTTTTTTCTGATAGAACAATCAAGCAAACTGGCACGATCAATTTTGCAATTGAATGAATTCTGACCCCTTTCCTAAGTTCGAGTAGTAACACAAAGGTTGTTTTTGAGCTTTCTAAAGTTCATAGTCCCGGTCTGCCCCCCCTAATCATGACAAAAGTACTTGTTTCAGATCCTATAGATCAGTCTGGGATTGAAATCCTCAGCCAGGTTGCACAAGTAGATCAGCGAAAAGGATTGTCCATAGCCGACCTGAAATCGATAATTGGCAACTATGACGCCTTGATGATTAGATCAGGTACCAAGGTGACTGCTGAGGTGATTGAAGCTGCTGAGAAGCTTCGAATTATCGGTAGAGCAGGTGTTGGAGTAGACAATGTGGATATTCCTGCTGCCACAAAGCGCGGGGTTTTAGTTGTTAATTCGCCTGAAGGAAACACAATAGCTGCTGCCGAACAAGCGCTTGCATTGCTTTTGTCTCTCTCCCGTCATGTTCCTCATGCTCATGCAAGCACTATGAATGGCGGGTGGGATCGTAAAAAATATGTTGGTAATGAGCTTTATAAGAAAATTTTAGGAGTAGTTGGACTTGGCAAAATTGGTTCTCATGTTGCTCGAGTCGCAAAGGCAATGGGCATGGAAGTTTTTGCATATGACCCTTTTATATCTGCAGAGCGGGCACAGCAAATGCAAGTTCGCATTGTTGAATTGGCTTCCTTATTTTCGCAAGCCGACTATGTGACATTGCATTTGCCACGTACTCCTGATACTGAAAATCTTGTCAATGCCTCTTTGCTAGCCACTATGAAGCCCACAGCAAGAATTGTTAATTGTGCAAGAGGGGGAATTGTTGATGAGGCAGCTTTGGCTGATGCTGTTAAGAATAATATTATTGCTGGAGCAGCATTGGATGTATATGCAAATGAGCCTCTTGACTCTCAATCACCTCTTTTAAGTGTTAATGAGAGACTAATTCTTACTCCTCATTTGGGTGCTTCGACAGAAGAGGCACAAGAAAATGTCGCTATTGATGTGGCTGAGCAAATTAGGGATGTTTTGCTTGGATTGCCTGCTCGGAGTGCAGTAAATATTCCAGGTTTGAGTGCTGAGATAATGGAGAGACTTAAGCCTCATTTACAACTGGCTGAAACTCTTGGCCTCTTAGTTAGCCAACTATCTGCGGGCCAACTTCAAGGATTGGAAATTCGTTTACAAGGCGAATTTGCGAAACACCCTTCTCAGCCATTGGTAGTTGCAACTCTGAAAGGATTACTGACCACTGCTTTAGGAGATCGTATTAATTATGTAAATGCTTCTTTGGAAGCAAAGGGGCGGGGAATTAATGTTGTCGAAATCAAGGATGATGCAAGCCAGGATTTTGCAGGTGGCTCTATTCAATTAACTGCTCGGGGAGAGCAAGGTGGAGGACATAGTGTGACAGGAGCTGTTTTTGCGGATGGGGATTTACGTATTACAAATATTGACGAATTTCCTGTAAATGTTTCACCTAGTAGGCACATGCTTTTTACAAGACATAGAGATATGCCAGGTATTATTGGGCAGCTTGGTTCACTATTGGGCGAGCACAATGTAAATATCGCTTCTATGCAAGTAGGCCGGCGAATAGTTCGTGGAGATGCTGTCATGGTACTAAGCATTGATGATCCGATCCCTTCAGATCTTCTTGTTCTTGTACATTCAATTAATGGAATTCAGGAAGCCCATCCAGTTACTCTTTAATTAAAAGTCTTTACTTTATGAATCTTTCTAATGAAATTTTTTGGTGGCGTCTTGAATTAGAATTACTATCAGAACTTGAGGAGTCTTTTGTTTGGAAATTGGGTGATTTAGGAATTTATCGTTTTGCGATTGAATATCATCCGGAATCTCCTTCTAAAAGAACTCTTTTCGTTTGGTTGGTCGGCAATGAGTGGTCAGAATTACAAAGAGAAAATCTAATTAATTGCTTTGTTCCTTTAGTGAATGTCTTCAAATTGAATTTGCCCAACCCTATTTGGCAAAAAATATCAGATGAAGATTGGACCCAAAGCTGGAAAATCCATTGGAAACCTGATCCCGTGGGAGATTCATTACTAATCTTGCCTTCTTGGTTGGAAGCCCCAGAAGAATATCTTCAAAGAAAAGTTATCCATTTAGATCCAGGAAGTGCATTCGGAACAGGTAGTCATCCCTCAACTCGACTTTGCTTAAAAGCTTTAGAAGCTATGCCTCTTAAAGGTTTGAGAGTGGCAGACTTGGGTTGTGGCAGTGGAATATTGAGCATTGCTTCTCTATGCTTAGGTGCGAAACATGTAACTGCTGTTGATATAGATAGCCTGGCAGTAAATGCAACTCGAGAAAATGCTCAAATAAATCAGTTTAATTCAGAAAAAATAGAAGTTTTCCTTGGATCAGTTGATACCCTCATTAATAACCTTGAAGCTAAAACTGTTGATGTTTTGGTTTGCAATATTCTCGCTCCAATAATTAAAGAGCTTGCTCCTAGCTTTGATCAATTAATAGCTCCTATGGGAAGAGCTTTGTTAAGTGGTCTTTTGATTTCTCAGTCAATGGAATTGCAAAATTATTTGATATCTCTCGGGTGGACGGTTTACGTTCTGGAAGACCAAGGACCTTGGAGATTGCTAGAAATTTCAATGGATTGATCAATGCCTTTATAAGTAAACCTTATGTTTTTTTAAATTTACATTGGGCTTGTATGTCCGATGACCCAGATTTCTATGTAATTAACCTCGCAAAATGTACTACGGTACTTACTTGGGTGATTTATGTTACCCATCGATTCATAGAGCGCTTGCTTCCTTCACATGGCTTCCTACAAGGTTACTCTCCAAAACCAGGGCGAGGGGTTAAACAAAACCATCGATGTGCCTGATGATCAGTACATCCTCGATGCCGCTGAAGAGCAGGGCATCGATCTCCCCTATTCCTGTAGAGCAGGAGCTTGCTCTACTTGTGCCGGCAAAATCACAGCTGGTTCAGTAGATCAGTCTGATCAGAGCTTCCTAGACGATGATCAGCTTGAAGCTGGTTTTGTTTTGACATGTGTGGCTTACCCCACCTCTGATTGCACAATCACTACTCACGCAGAGGAAGAGCTTTATTGATGGTTGAAACGACTTTTTACGTTTCAACTTCATACTTGCTAATCACTCTTTGATCAGCCACCCTCTGAGGGTGGTTTTTTCTTCTTGGACTTTTGCAGTCCATTTCGAATGTGAGTTCTGTTGCTGCTGTTAACCATGTTGCCGATGCTTTGTTGGAGCATGGCAGTATTCATGCCAGCTCGGGTGGGCAATACAGCTTTAGGGTCATAGGACCTTGTTGCAGGCTTTTCGATCGTGAAGAATTGCCATGGCCCTGTTCAAGAATCGCTTGGAAAAGTAAGGAGCCTAGTTGGCGTAGAGTGGGTAGTCGCTTTGTCGCTGATATAGCGGCTCGTCGATGTCCGTCTTATTCGGTTGAGCTTCTACAGCCTGGATCTCAGCCGACAGCAACAGTACTAACTTTGTTTTCTAATAGATTTACTCCAAGTCTTCAGGAATGGTGGTATAGCAGGCATCCGCGTTCAAGACAAGAATTAAATTTGTCACCTGAATAAAAAATTTTAGGTAATCACAAATATATATCTTTTAATAGTTTTTTGAATAATAAATATTCCCTCTATTTTATTATTTATTGGTTGTGACTTAATTCAATTTGTAGAAAATCTTTCGCCAATATTGTATTTGGAAAGATAGATATTGCCTCATTGAGAAGGTCATTTGCAGTTATGGCATTTGTTGGGGTATAGCGAGGACTGAGATGAGTTAAGACTAATTGATTGACTCCTGCTTCAGCGGCAGTCTGTGCTGCCATAGTGCTTGTTGAGTGCTTTCTTTGAAATGCCAGGTCAGCATCTTTATGTGCATAAGTTGCTTCATGGATTAGTAGGTCTGCATCTTTAGCTAGCTCTATAGCAGCCTCACAGAAAAGGGTGTCTGTGCAATAAACAATACTTGCTCCTGGGCGAGTAGGCCCGCAAAAGTCTTTGCCATCAAACCTTCTACCGTCAGCAAGACATACCTTCTCTCCACGCTTAAGAGCAGCATATTCTGGCCCCGGTGGTATTTGAAGTTCTTTCGCACGATCTATATTGAATCTCCCTGGCCTTGGCTTTTGATCTATTCGATAGGCATATGCTGGAACTCTATGAGTAAGTGATGTGCATCGAACAATTAAATCTTTATCTTCAAATAAGATACTTTTTTGGGTTGCAGAATCTCTTACTCGATGTACACCTAGTGGATAACTTATTCTGCTAGAAGTGTTATTTAGTACTCCTTTGAGATAATTTTCTAAAGGATCTGGACCATAGAGGTCAACTCCGTCACTGTTGCCTGCAAGTCCCAAGCTTGCCAATAAGCCAGGTAGACCAAAAACATGGTCTCCATGCATGTGGGTTACAAATACTCTTCGAAGTTGGGACAAGCGCAATTCACTTCTTAAGAATTGATGTTGAGTCCCTTCTCCACAATCGAACAACCATATTTCTGAACGTTGTGGAAGTCTCAATGCCACAGAAGATACATTGCGTGCCCTCGTGGGGACGCCTGAGCTTGTGCCAAGAAAGGTTATTTGCAAGACCTTTAGCTCTCAATGATCATGCTGCTATCTATGAGTCTGCACCCTTGATGACCTTTTTTATAGAACGGATGCTGTGAAATTTTCTTTTAGCCATTCATTGTTTAAGTCATTTTCACTATCAGCCTTGAGTTTCGCGATTTTTATGGTTTTTGCATTTGTTATGCCTGTAGCAAATGTCAAAGCTGCGTCGCCACTTTTGATGAGGGTTTTAGTTCTGGAAGCATCGAAATTAAGAATTCGTTCTGATAGCAAAGGTTTTTTTGTAAGAGGTGCTGGCTTGGGAAGGCAAAAATTACGAGCAATAAATTTGCAGGAGAAGGATGGCCTTATGCATCTCCAGATTGATGGGCGGTTGGGTTCCAGCATCCCTCTTGAATCCAAGTCTTTATTAAGTATTCGCAGTAACGATTCTCGAGGAATTTGGTTAGGGAAACGTCGCTATAGGGGTGAGTTAAAGGTGCGCTTAAGTTCAAACGGACTACAAGTGATCAATTACTTGGGGCTTGAGGATTACTTGGCTAGTGTTGTTGGAAGTGAAATGCCTAAGTCCTGGCCACTAGAAGCTTTGAAGGCTCAGGCTGTAGCCGCAAGAACATATGCCCTCCAACGAGTACGTAAGTCCAGCTTTTATGACATTAAATCTACTCAAAAAAGTCAGGTTTATTTAGGTCTAGAAGCCGAGACTAAAAGCACGAGAAAGGCTGTACAGAGAACTCGTTCTCTTGTCATGTTTCATAGAGGTAAATTGATCAATGCCGTTTTTCACAGTAGTGCCGGCGGTGCCACTGAAGCCAGTGGAGATGTATGGAAAAATCAATTTCCATATTTAGTTAGTGTTCCTGCTTATGATCATCAGAGTCCTTCAAATAGTTGGGAATTAAGGTTTGACCCACAAAAACTTCGCTTAGCTTTTAAGGAAATTAATGGGTTAAAAGATATCAAGATCCTTAAGGTTAGCCCTACAGGAAGGGTTCGCTTAGCAAGGGTTTATGGTTTTGATGGAACGTTAGATCTTTCAGGAAAGGAATTAAGGAGAAGGCTTGGACTTAAAAGTACTTTAGTAAGTTTTAAAACTAATACTCTTGACCAAGAAGTTACAAGTACTTATAAGTCGAATTTGTTTTCAGATTTATCTTCAAAATCAATGACTAAAGATGGAGAATCTGTACCTTCACTTATTCAAAGAATGAATAATCTTTGGATCGTTGATTCAGAAGGTAAACCAATAAATGATGTAGATATTCCACCGTTAACTATTCCTCCCCCTGCGATGAAATTAGTTGCACCACCTAAACCTTATATAGGACCAAAGTCAAAACAAGGACACGTCGTTTTGATTGCCAATGGTTCTGGGGCTGGACATGGTGTTGGAATGAGTCAATGGGGTGCTTATGGTATGGCTCAAAAAGGTGCAAGCTTTAGACAGATTTTATTCCACTACTACAGAGGTGTACAAATTCTTCCATATCAATAAATTGATAATTTCAAATATTATGTAAAAGGTATGGGATAGGGAGCTAAAGATTTAGTTTTTATAGGTCGAAGTTTAATTTCTTTTCAAAATGATTGAGGCGTCAAGCACAATGATCATTAGAAAGAATCAGTCTGAATTAGTTGCTTCTGTTGTGGATGTCCTCGAAAGGCATCTTCTCCAGTATTTGAGAGATAAACATGTTAAGCCCCTTGGCTTGGCTACAGGAAGGACCATGAAGCCAATTTATTCATGTCTTGTTAATCGTCTTAGTCATTGGTCAAATGCAGATCTCCAAAAGTTGAGAACATGCTGGTTAAGTTTCAATCTCGATGAATACGTAGGATTAGGGGAAGGTGATGCTGAAAGTTTCAGGTCATATATGACTCGACATTTAGGAGATCCGTTGTATTTGTCTCCTTTGCAACTAAGGATTCCGGATGGACGAGCTAATGATCTTTGTGGTGAGGCAAGTTCTTATGGCAAGGAATTAGAACGATTGGGGGGCATTGGATTACAGCTGCTTGGCTTAGGAAATAATGGTCATATTGGATTTAATGAGCCTCCGTGTGGACCGGAATCTTCTTGTCGAATAATTTCTTTATCTGACTCTACAAGGGCTCAGAATGCATTTTCATTTCAAGAAGATCTAGACAATGTACCTAAACAGGCAATTACCCTTGGGATTCAAGAGATTTTAAATGCTGATGAAGTTCATTTGATAGTTACAGGTTCTGAGAAAAAAGATATTCTTCAGAAGTTAATGGGTTGTTCTCCTTCTGAACATCTACCAGCCAGCTGGCTTTTAAAACATCCGAACTTTTATATCTGGGCTGATTCTGATGCAATACCTCCGAAACACCCAATTAATGAGTTGATATGAATACTTTGGCTATGAAGGAGAGACAAGCAAACTTATATTGACTAAAAAATAGCGATAGCTTTTCCTATTAATAAATAATTTGATTGCCGGAATGCTCCGTGATGGCTCCGATTATCCATTTGCATTAAATACAACCTTTGGTTTAAGTGTTTTGTGGCTATCTCTTGAGGCAATACCTGCTATGTCACCGCTGGAATCAATAACTACAACTGATGAGTTTTGTTTTTGATTGTTTAGTGGAGATATATATCGATTTGGACTGATTTCAAGAATGCGTCCATAGCGCCATAGAAAGAGTTCCTCTTTAGTCAATTCTAAATGAGATAGATGTCGTAGAGCTTGGAGTGGATCTATTACTTTTGGAAGATCTTTAATTAAATAATCTTTTGCATTTGGTAAATTTACTGCTTGTTTTTCGTTGAAGCCAAGTGCTTGCAATCTTCTTAGCTTTGCGAGACAACCGCCACAACCAAGGATCTCCCCAATATCTCTAGCGAGGGATCGAATATATGTGCCAGCAGAACAATGAACGTAGATTTTTATTTGTCCAAGGAGTTGATCCCAGTTCATTATTTGTAATTCAAAAATAGTTATTTCTTTTGCGGCAAGATTCATTACTTTGCCCTCCCTTGCAAGCTTGTATGCCCTGACTCCTTGAAAATGAACACTAGAGAATTGAGGTGGTCGTTGCTCAATCTTCCCTTTGAAACTCTTGAGATGTTCCTCTAAGAAAGAAAGGGTAATTTTGGGTATGGATTTGATGTCAATTATTTCGCCTTGGAGGTCATCAGTATTCGTAATGGTTCCAAGTTGGACTACCCCTTCATATACTTTATCTCCTGGTAGGTAAGGTAAAAGACGTGTTGCACTACCTATCGCGATTGGTAGAACACCTGTTACTTCTGGATCAAGGGTCCCACCGTGACCAACTCGTTTTAAGCCATATATTCGTCGAAGTCTTTTGACGCAATCATGAGATGTGAGCCCTTTTGGTTTGTCGATAATTACAAAGCCAAAGGGACTTTTCACTAGTGATTGCTCCTACATTTAGTTTGATTTTGACAGGGCTTTGGATTTTTTAACTCATGATTGACCTTGAGATCGAAATTAATCAGTTTTTGCAAACAGGTTTCGATCTGAGACTTCATCTCTCAAACTATTTAAAGCTAACGGAGAGTGAACTGGAAACTCTGTTGCCTAAAGGTGCAGAGACATTGGCTTCAATTCATCCTGGCTCCTTAAAAGCTGAGGATGCCCATTCTTTTTATGAAGATGAGGTTGGGACAGCTCACTTGGTAGAGCTTGCTGCTTGGCACTTGAATAGTGCTGATTACATTGCTGATACTATTCGGCTGCTAAACCAGTTCGGATCTGGGACAGTTCTTGATTTTGGTGGAGGTATAGGTACCCATTCAATAGCTGCCGCACTTTCTCCTGATGTTGACCATGTTTGGTTTGTAGACATTAATCCTCATAATCGAGAATTTGTGAAACAAAGAGCAGACTCTCTTGGATTAAGCAAGAAGATTTCGGTTTCAAGAGACCTTTCATGCATAGGAAGCATTGTTTTTGAAACTATCATTTGTCTAGATGTACTTGAGCATTTACCTAACCCATCTGAACAACTTCTTTCTTTCCTTGAAAGAATGCCTCCAAATGGGAAGGCTCTTTTGAATTGGTATTTCTTTAAAGGGTTCTCTGGAGAATACCCTTTTCATTTTGATGACAAAGCTCTGATTGACGACTTTTTTATGACTTTACAGAGTAATTTTCTAGAGGTGTTTCACCCCTTCTTGATCACTACAAGAGTTTATAAGCCTATGAGAAAATAAACATATAAATAAAAATCTCTTGTATCACTTCTGAAATCTATTATTTATATTTAAATTACTTTAAATATATTTATGTTGTGTAGGATTATTAGCTAGCTGTTGCAATGTTGATACGTTTCCGATTCCGAA
The DNA here is from genome assembly GCA_003215415.1 of Prochlorococcus sp. AG-409-N21. Classification (GTDB taxonomy): domain Bacteria; phylum Cyanobacteriota; class Cyanobacteriia; order PCC-6307; family Cyanobiaceae; genus AG-409-N21. The sequence continues at coordinate 32,159 of QCKK01000008.1, forward strand.
GGCCTCTTCTAATACTTTCAAAATTAACCACACCATCAGTTAGAGCATAAAGTGTGTCATCTCTCCCTTTCCCAACATTCACACCTGGGAGAACTGAAGTACCTCTTTGCCTTATCAAAATTGAACCAGCGGTGACTTGTTCACCTCCATAAGCTTTTACGCCCAGTCGTTTTGAATTGGAATCACGACCGTTGCGAGTAGAACCAGTACCTTTTTTATGTGCCATGGAGAGTTAAGTGGTGTTTGTGGAAGATTGATTTAGTTGCCGACTTTTTATTTGCTCTCTGCTATTGGAGCTTTTACGGCTTTGGGCTTGGCTGTTTTAGATGCTTTTTCTATTTTAGGAGTATCTGAAACCCCTGTAATTTTACTTGCCTTGGTTGCGCTTGTTGAGCTTTTTTCAGATTTTGGTGCTTTTTCTGATTGGACAGCTTTAGTTGGCTTCCCTCCTATTGAAATGGATTCCACCATAACTCTAGTGAGTTCTTGGCGATGTCCATTTTTGCGCCGAGTTTTCTTCTTTGGACGCATTTTGTAAATAATGATTTTTGGACCTCTTCTGTGTTCAATGACTTTTAGCTTGACGGTTGCATCTTTGACATATGGCTTACCTAAAGATGCTTGCTTGCCGTCATGAAATAAAAGGACTTTATCAATGGTTATTGTTTGATCTATTTCGGCTGATATATGGTCAAAGTCGTAATAGCGATTGGCTTGCAGCCAAAATTGCTGGCCCGAGGCTTCAACAATTGCATAGCCACTGGCTATTGCGTCTTGTTTGGATGGGATTTGGTTCTTAGGCATGGATCTGGGACGCAAACAGGCTCGCTTTTACAGGAGATAGGCGGAGGAATTGACCCCTTTATCTATTGCAAATCTCGATTAGGCCTAGTTCGCAATCGAAAGACAAACAAACATCCTCATGCTTAGAGGCCCATTTAGTCAAGATTCAATCCATAATTAATTTGTTATCAGGTCTTTGTGAAAAGTTCCTATGAGCCCTAGAAAGACCTACATACTAAAGCTTTATGTTGCGGGAAACACGCCAAACTCAATGCGAGCACTGAAGACTTTACGTGAGATTTTAAATAATGACTTTCGTGGGTTTTATGCTTTGAAAGTGATTGATGTCTTGAAAAACCCTCAGCTAGCAGAAGAAGATAAGATTCTGGCCACGCCCACTCTCTCAAAAATTCTTCCTCCACCTGTGCGAAGAATTATTGGCGATCTTTCAGATCGTGAAAGGGTTTTGATTGGTTTAGACCTGCTTTATGAAGAGTTAACAGACAATGAGATTGCTTCAACTTTCCAGAATCCGTTTGGAGATGAGGACATAGGAGACTCAGATTCTTAAGCTCACAGTGCACATTTGCTCCAAGCGGTTCTTTCTCTCTACGTTTTATGCAGATCACATAAGTCATGCAGTCTCCTATTAGCAACAACAACCCCTCAAAGATGAAGGTGCAGAAGCTGCCAACAGGAATTGAGGGCTTTGATGATGTATGTCATGGAGGGTTGCCAAGTGGTAGAAGCACCCTTGTAAGTGGTACTTCCGGAACAGGAAAGACGGTCTTCTCACTTCATTTCTTACATAACGGGGTATCTCAATTTGATGAGCCTGGAATATTTGTAACTTTTGAAGAGTCTCCGTTAGACATTATTCGAAATGCAGCAAGCTTTGGGTGGGATCTTCAGGAGATGGTTGATCAAGACAAATTGTTTATTCTTGATGCTTCTCCGGACCCAGATGGCCAAGAAGTGGCGGGAACTTTTGATTTGTCTGGATTGATAGAAAGGATTAGCTACGCAATCCGTAAATACAAGGCAAAAAGGGTCGCAATTGATTCGATAACAGCTGTTTTTCAGCAATATGATGCAATTTATGTTGTTAGAAGAGAGATTTTCAGGCTAATTGCACGTCTAAAAGATGTTGGAGTAACAACAGTTATGACTACTGAGCGCATTGATGAGTATGGACCAATTGCGCGTTATGGAGTTGAAGAATTCGTATCTGACAATGTGGTTATTTTGCGCAATGTTTTAGAAGCAGAAAAACGTCGAAGAACTGTAGAGATTCTCAAGCTACGAGGTACGACTCATATGAAAGGTGAATTTCCTTTCACAATGGGTGCACACGGTATAAGTGTTTTCCCTTTGGGTGCAATGAGATTGACACAGCGCTCATCGAACATTCGAATTAGTTCTGGTGTTTTAGACCTAGATGAGATGTGCGGTGGTGGCTTTTTTCAGGACTCAATCATTCTTGCTACAGGTGCAACTGGTACTGGTAAAACAATGCTTGTTTCTAAATTTATTGAAGATGCTTATCGCAATAAAGAACGCGCCATCCTTTTTGCTTATGAAGAATCCCGTGCTCAGCTTTTACGTAATGCAACGAGTTGGGGAATTGATTTCGAGAAGATGGAGAGTGATGGACTTTTGAAAATTATTTGTGCATATCCAGAGTCAACTGGATTGGAGGATCATCTTCAAATTATAAAAACAGAGATTGCACAATTTAAACCTTCAAGATTGGCTATTGATTCCCTATCAGCCTTGGCAAGAGGTGTTACTTTGAATGCATTTCGACAATTCGTAATTGGCGTTACTGGATATGCAAAACAGGAAGAAATTGCCGGATTCTTTACAAATACTGCTGAGGAATTTATGGGAAGTCATTCGATAACAGATTCTCATATCTCTACAATTACAGACACGATTTTACTCCTTCAGTATGTTGAGATAAGAGGTGAAATGGCTAGAGCTGTAAATGTATTTAAGATGCGAGGCTCATGGCATGATAAGAGAATTAGAGAATTTGTTATTACAAGCAATGGGCCTCAGATCAAGGATTCGTTTACTAATTTTGAACAAATCTTTAGTGGTGTCCCCCATCGAGTAAGTCTTGACGATCGAATTGACAGATCCAAAAATATCAACCCCTCCGAATAAATTGGAATCAATCAAATACTTAAGAGCTTAATTCGCTTGTTGTTTCTTGTTGATAACTCTTACGAGCAGACTCCAAAACCAATGCATCAGCATCTGCCTGCTCTAAAGGCAATTCGAACCAGAAAGTTGTTCCTATTCCAAATTCGCTAGCCATGCGAATTGTTCCACCATGCTTTTCAATAATTCCTCTAACAATAGATAGACCTAAACCAGTTCCAACTTCAGTATGAACTGCGTTTTCAACTCTATAGAAGCGATCGAAAATTCGTTGTTGGTCATTTTCATTAATTCCATAACCTGTATCAGCAATTTCTACTCTTAGCTTTGGTAAGGGTGAGACAAGTTCACAATGTGGTCCCAAATGACTGTTGTCAATTGGTAAGGCCGTACAACTGTCAGGCCATGTATAAGCTCTAATGACCAACTCTCCCCCACTTTTGTTGAACTTCAGACCATTACCTACTAAATTGTCTAAAACCTGAAGGATTAAATCCCAATTCCCAAGAATTATGGGTACTGATTCTTCTATATCGAGTCTTAATTGGATTTCTTTTTCGTCTGCATTTAGTTTGTAATTTCTCAGTACTTGTTCGATCCCTGGCTGAAGATCGATAGGTTCAAATTGCAAGGTCCTACCAGATTCTAATCTTGATAGATCAAGTACATCATTAACAAGGCGTGTGAGTCTATCTGTCTCTGAGTTTGCAACTCCCAGAAACTCTTGCTTTTGTTCTTCAGTAAGTTCGTCGCCTAAATCATGGAGAGTTTCAACATAGCTTTTGATGTTGAATAAAGGAGTCCGTAATTCATGAGAGACATTACTTATAAAACGACTCTGGGCCGCATTGAGTTCAACTTCTCTTGTTAAATCCTGCACAGTGACAGCAATTCCTTTTAGTGTTTCTCCAGTAGAATCTCGAACAGACTGGAGGACGATACGCAAGGTTCTTGGAGGTTCATCAAGACTGCAACGTAAGTCGTCAGTTTCTCCCACATTATTTAAAAGAGAGCTTAGAGGAGCGTGGAGTTCGTTTTCAAGTACTTCAGGTAATTCATTGAGTAGTTCTTGACCTTCGAGCTTGCGGCCCTCCCATCGAAAAAGTCTCTTTGCAGTTGGGTTGGCTAGCACAATCCTTCCATTCTCGTCGAGCAGCAGAGCTCCATCTGCCATGGTCGCAATTAGGGATTGCTGCTTTACCTGAGCAGCAGTAAGTTCTTCAATGTTTGCTGCATCATATTCTTCTAGCTGCGAAGCCATTGCGTTAAACCCATTTAATAGCTCTCCTAGTTCTCCGCTCATCGGTAAGGTGATCCTTGATTCGAAGTTGCCAGCTGCAATGTCTCTTACACCTCGTAGTAGTTCGTTGACAGGTCTAGTAATTGTCAAAGCATTGAAAACTGCTCCGAGTATTACTAGAACCCAAATAGAAATAAATACTGCAACAGTTACCTCCCTAGTAAGTGCCGCACTGGCTAAAGCTGTTTCACCTGGGTTTACTCCAATGGCAAGTGTGCCTAAAAAAGCCCCTTCCGAAATAAGAGGGACAAATACATCAGTTATTTGTCCTTGAGGTGTAAGGTGTTGACGAACTAAAGGGTTTTGAGGTCGTTTTCTGAACTCTGAGGGTAGTTCTAGTCGACGGCTAAGTTGCAATTCATTTTTATTACCATTAGGGGTAGCACTTATCGGGATCCCTAAATAGATTTCTCCTTTTGGATTGGCAAAGAATATGTAGCGAATACTTCTGCTTGATTTCCAGAATTGCTCTGCGACACTAGCAAGCTCTTTATCTTTTTCTTTGGCAACTAATTCAGTTACGTTCCCTGAAAGTAAAAGTCCAAGATCACGTGCATATCTGGTGTCATTCATTCCTGCATCTCTTTGGATTCCATTGAGCACGAAGAAAGTGATTCCACTCATCATCAAGCTCACGACCAATGTTGCAATTGCAAGAAGCTTTGTTTGAAGACTGAATTCTTGCCACCAAAAGATAATTCGATTCAACCAATTCTTTGGTTTGTCTGAAGGCTCGTTGCCTTTAGGCTTGGCCCATTCTGCGATGGCCGGAGAATTTGTACTAGCCATCAGGCCATGCTCGTTGTTCCTAATCTAGAGCTTTCGTATTTGATGGCCGATATCTCGACGATAAGAAATTCCTTGAAAATGAACATTTTTTAACTCCTCATAAACCTTGAAAAATGCTTGATCAAAGTCTGCTGCTTGAGCAACTACCGATAAAACCCTCCCTCCAGAGGTAACTAGTTTCCCTTCTGCATCCAAACTAGTTCCTGCATGAAAAAGTTGTATAGAGGAATTTGATTGAATATTTATTTCTAGGCGATCTCCATATCGAGGATGTATTGGATAGCCAGGCACAGTGGCAACCACACAAGCACTACATGCTTTTGAAATGGAGAGTTTCGGTGCGTATTGAAGACAACCAAGAGCACATGCATATAGCACTTCTGCAAACTCTTTGCCCATTAGTGGCATTAGAGCTTGGCACTCTGGGTCACCAAAACGACAGTTAAATTCGATAATTTTTGGACCTGATTTTGTCAGCATTAATCCTGCATAAATCACTCCTCGATAATTGATGCCCTTTTTCAACATGGCATTTATGATTGGCTCAAAAATCAATGCGTTTAACTTAAAGAGCTCTTCTTCGCTCATTAGAGGAGCAGGTGAGTAAGCTCCCATTCCTCCTGTGTTTGGACCAAGGTCACCTTCATTGAGACGTTTGTGATCTTGGGCAGAAGGCAATAAAACAAATCTTTCACCATCACATAGAGCAAAGACAGACAACTCAGGTCCTTCTAAGCATTCTTCTAACAAAACTTTTTTAGCTGAGGCACCAAATTTTCCTGAGAATGCCTCCTTAATAGCTTTGCTTGTTTCCTCAATTGAAGTTGTTACATATACACCTTTGCCTGCGGCTAGCCCATCAGCCTTAACGACTAAAGGTTTTTGTAGTTCTTTTAGCAAATTTACTGCTTCTGTTTCAGTCTCTACTGTCCAATGCCTGGCTGTAGGAACCCCTGCTTCAGCCATAAGCTCTTTGGCCCAAGTTTTGCTTGCTTCGAGTTGGGCACCTTTGGCGCAAGGTCCAAAGACCACTATTCCTTCATCTCTTAGGTCATCTGCCAAGCCTGAAGCCAAAGGTCCTTCCGGGCCAATAACTACTAGATCGATGTGTTTTTGTTTGCATGTCTTGGTTAATGACGAGACATTTGTGACGTCAATGTCTATTTTTTTGCAATCTCCATTTAACTCAGTGCCAGCATTCCCAGGTGCAACCCATACTTGTTCTACAAATGATGATTTTCTTATCGCCCAAGCAAGTGAATTTTCACGACCTCCGTTACCGATCACAAGAATCTTTTTAGGGGCAGTAAGAACTTTTGGTTCAGGGGTCAAAACTTTCATGAACATTAAGGTGAATCTAATTAAATAGATTTGGTTTGGCTAGATAGATGGCTTTTGAGGGCTGGTTCAGGGAGAATAAGTTTTTATGGGATTTCCTTCTTTCATACCTACAGAGTTTCTATGACACCAGATCACGGACCACTTTTATATGAGGGCAAGGCTAAAAGAGTCTTTTGCACTAATGAAGAAGAGAGGTTATTGGTTGAGTTTAAAAATGATGCCACTGCTTTCAATGCTTTGAAACGAGCTGAATTGAAAGATAAGGGCAGATTGAATTGTCAAATTTCTGCACGTCTTTTTGAAAGGTTAGAGGAAGCAAATATCCCTAATCATTATTTGGGACTTTCTGGTGAGAATTGGATGATGGTCAAAAGAGTAGAAATTATTCCTTTGGAAGTTGTGATTAGGAATGTTGCAGCTGGATCCCTTTGCAGAGAATCTCCTATCGCTTTAGGTACAAAGCTAATCCCAGAATTGTTAGATATTTACTATAAAGACGACACTCTCGCAGATCCTCTGCTTACCGAGGCGCGGTTGGAAATTTTGGATCTATTAAGCTCCCAGCAAAGAATTGATTTAGGCAATCTTGCCTTAAAGGTAAATCAATGTTTGAAGCCTTTTTTTGAAGAACTGGGCCTGTTGTTGGTTGATTTTAAGTTGGAATTAGGAGTTGATTATTCTGGTCAACTAGTTGTTGCTGATGAGATTAGTCCAGATACCTGCAGGCTTTGGGATCTTGATATCAGTGATGCAAATGATCGCATCTTGGATAAAGATCGTTTTCGCAAAGATCTCGGTGGAGTAATTGAGGCCTACGGGGAGATCTTCAAACGGGTCCAAGGGGTATGCACTAAACCTCGCAATTACAAGTAATCTCTTCGCAGGTTGTTACCCCTTTTAAACGGGATCCATCATCTTCATGGCCATCTTTAACCCAAGAAGACACTCAGACCTTTTTCGTCGAGGTTTTTATAGCTTGGCTTTGATGGTGCCAATTCTTGCAGTTTCTGCTTTTGCTAAAGCAACTGAGTCCAATTTCAAATCTCGCTTTGGCCTGCTTCAGATTAAGACTTCTGAAATTGCTGATCTACCTCAACCTAACGACTCATTTTTCAGGGAGAAAAATTCGACCAGATCATCTAAAGCAAACAAAGGTAATTCGAAAAAGCTTGAGAAAAAATCAAAAGATGAAGCTCGAGTCTTGATCACAGAGGTAATTATTAGAGGTATTAAGGGCCATCCTGAACAAGAGAGATTGGAATTTCATGCTTATGACGCAATGCGAGTCCGGCCTGGAGCAAGGGTTACCAGAGAAGAGCTTAAGCAAGATTTAGATTCCATATATGCAACAGGTTGGTTCTCTCGAGTACGAATTGAACCTAAAGATGGTCCATTGGGCGTGAAGCTGTTTGTGGAGGTTGAACCTAATCCTTTGTTAACGAATGTTGAACTTCAGCCAGCAAATTCTAATCTCCCACAAGCCGTAATAGAAGAAACTTTTAGAACTGATTTTGGTAGGACATTGAATTTGAATGTTCTACGTTTGCGTATGAATGAGTTGAAAAAATGGTATGTAGATAATGGTTATTCATTGGCTAGAATTACAGGCCCTAATCGTGTTACCTCTAGAGGCGTTGCACAATTAAAAGTTACTGAAGGAAATGTTTCTGCTATTAAAGTAGAATTTCTCAATAAAGAAGGTGAGAGGAATAACGAGAAAGGAGAAATTATTAAGGGTAAAACAAAGGAATGGATTATAAAACGGGAGATATCTATAAAGCCCGGAGGTACTTTTAATAGGAAGCAACTTGAAGATGACCTTAAGCGTCTTTATGGAACATCCTTATTTAGTGATGTGAAAGTCACTTTAAAACCCGTCCCAGATAAGCCTGGTAATGTAATTATTGTTTTAGGTATAACCGAGCAATCAACTGGTTCTCTTTCTGGTGGAATAGGTTATAGCCAAAGTCAAGGAATGTTTGGTCAAGTTGGCATTCAAGACACTAATCTATTAGGCAGAGCATGGAACTCTAGTTTGAATTTTACTTATGGTGAATATGGTGGACTTGCAAATCTTTCTTTCTCAGATCCCTGGATAAAGGGAGATATTCACAGAACATCATTTAGGAGTTCTATTTTTCTAAGTAGAGAGGTTCCTCAAATCTTTAGAAGTAAAGATGAAGGAACAATTAGAAGTGTTTCTGATTACTATGACACTAATTCATCATATGCATATGATATTAATTCTTCTGCACATACCAAAGGTAAATTCTCATCTGTTACTGAAGCAAAGACTTCTAGCCCTACCAATAGTTGGTTTGATTATCAAGGAGATTCTGTAGTTCTTCAGAGAACAGGAGCAAGTTTTGTGGTTTCAAGACCACTTAATCAAGGTGATCCATATAAAAAGGTTCCCTGGAGCGTTTTGCTAGGCATGAATATTCAAAAAATTAAGCCAATTGATTATGCAGGAAATAGTCGTCCCTATGGTGTTTCAACTAAGAACTTTAAAGATGGGAAGGCACCTGATTCAGAAGTAATTTGTATAGCTTTTAATTGTGCTGACTCAAATGAATTATTTGGCTTAAGAGCAGGCGCTACTTATAATAATCTCAATAATTCAAGGAATCCGACTTCAGGTGATTTTCTTAGTCTAAGTACTGAACAGTTCTTTTCTCTTGGTGAAAATTCGCCAACTTTTAACCGTGCAAGAGCGAGTTATACATATTTCATTCCTGTTGATTGGTTGAAAATTGCTAAAGGCTGTAGGCCTAAACCAGGAGAAAAAGAAAATTGTCCTCAAGCACTTGGATTTCAGTTCAAAGCTGGAACTGCTTTTGGACAATTACCTCCTTATGAGGCTTTTTGTCTAGGAGGATCAAATTCGGTTAGAGGATGGAGTTCCTGTGATTTGGCTGTAGGCAGGAGTTATGGCGAAGCTTCTGTTGAGTATCGCTTTCCAATTTGGAACATAGTTTCAGGAGAATTGTTTATAGATGGAGGAACAGATTTAGGTTCTCAATCCAATGTCAGTGGTAAACCTGGCAAGCTTTTAGCAAAGCCAGGCTCTGGATTTTCCTTGGGTACTGGTGTAATAGTAAACACACCGGTTGGACCACTACGTGTAGAGGCTGCAAGTAAAGGGTTAGAAGGAGATTGGCGCTTCAACTTAGGAGTGGGCTGGAAGTTCTAGTGTTTGTTTGGCCTGACAATTATGAGAATTCTTGGACTCTTTCTAAAACGGTAGGAAGAGTTGGGATTGGTTTACATAGTGGCAAGGAATCAGAAGTCCTTTTAGGACCTTCTGAGGAATGTGGTTTCTACGTTTCTTGGCTTGATAGTGATTGCAATCTTCCTCTCAAAATTGGTTCTCATCAGGTTAGACATAGTCAGCTGTGCACTTCTCTTCATCTTGGTGGGCGTAATTTGTCAACGGTCGAACATTTGCTTGCTGCGCTTGCAGGGTGCGGACTTACTCATGTCGAAATAAAAGTCAAAGGAGATGAAATCCCGCTCCTTGATGGTTCGGCATTGTGTTGGATAGAAGCGATTAATGAAGCGGGATTGAGAGCAGTTAGTTCGTCTAGGTCTCCTCAGTTAAAGCTAGAGAAACCATTAACATGTTATAGAAAAAATAGTGTAATAAGTGCCACCCCTGCTGATGAGTTTAATCTTGTTGGGGTTATTGATTTTCCGCAAAAAGCCATAGGTCATCAGATATATTCAATTCAACTTACGCCGGAACGATTTATTAATGAGATAGCACCTGCGCGAACTTTTGGATTTCTTGAGCAATTGGATTATTTAAAACAAAAGGGTCTCATTAAAGGAGGAGGACTTGATAATGCGTTGGTTTGTGATGATGATCATTGGATTAACCCTCCATTGAGGTTCCCAGATGAACCTGTTCGCCATAAGCTCTTAGATTTGATAGGGGATTTAGCCCTTGTTGGATTCCCCAAAGCCCAAGTCCTTGTATATAGGGGTTCTCATGCACTGCATACAGACTTGGCTAATGCACTTGCCGCAAACACATCACTTACCTGAATTTCACCTTGACTGATTCTTCTCCTGCTTCTGTAGTCCTAAATAGTGAACAAATAATGGGGTTATTACCTCATCGATATCCGTTCGCATTGGTAGACCGTGTTATTGAACATGACCCAGGTAAACGAGCTGTAGCAATTAAGAATGTGACTCTTAATGAACCTCAGTTCCAAGGGCATTTCCCTGGGAGACCTTTAATGCCAGGAGTTCTGATTGTTGAGGCGATGGCTCAAGTTGGTGGATTGATTGTGACTCAGATGCCTGACCTCCCAGATGGGTTGTTTGTCTTTGCAGGAATAGATGGTGTTCGTTTTAGACGACCAGTCGTGCCAGGCGATCAATTGATTATTACTTGTGAATTACTCAGTTTAAAAAGACAACGTTTTGGCAAGGTTGCTGGAAAGGCTACTGCGGCAGGACAGCTTGTTTGTTCGGGTGAATTGATGTTCTCATTGGTTGAATAATAGTTATGAGTAAGTTCTATAATCCTTCAATAATTACTTCAGGTCGATCAGCTCAAGTACATCCTTTGGCTGTTGTTGATCCATCTGCTGAATTAGCAGATGGAGTAATTGTTAGCCCTGGCGTTGTCATAGGACCTAACATAAAGATTGGAAGTAATACATGGATAGGTCCCAATGTGGTTCTTGATGGCAGATTAACTATAGGTGCTAATAATAAGATTTTTCCTGGGGCATGTTTAGGATTAGAGCCGCAAGATTTGAAATATAGAGGTGCTTCAACAGAGGTCTTTATAGGAGATAATAATACAATCAGAGAATGTGTGACTATAAATAGAGCTACTAATGAAGGTGAAGAAACAAGAATTGGCAATAGCAATCTTTTAATGGCTTATTGTCATTTAGGCCATAACTGTCACCTAGGTGATGGCATTGTTATGTCTAATGGAGTCCAAGTCGCTGGTCATGTAGTTATAGAAGATAGAGCTGTAATAGGAGGTTGTTTGGGAATTCATCAATTTGTTCAAATCGGTAGTTTGGCCATGGTTGGTGGAATGACAAGAGTTGATAGAGATGTACCACCATATTGTTTGGTTGAAGGACACCCTGGACGCTTACGCGGTTTGAATCGGGTGGGATTGAGAAGAAGTGGTCTTTATGAAAATCAAGGAGCCGAGCTAAGACAATTACAGGAAGTATGGAGCTTGTTGTTTAGATCAAATCATGTAATTGCGGATAGTTTGGAGTTGGCTCAACAAATGGAATTGATGCCAGCAGCCAAGCATCTTTGTGTGTTTTTACAGTCTTCTATTCAGAAAGGCAGACGAGGACCCATGCCTTCTTTTGCGGTAGAAGATTAATGATTCGTTTGCTAATTAGCACTGGGGAGGTATCGGGCGACTTGCAAGGCGGATTGTTGATTGAAGCTCTGCATCAAGAGGCCTATAAACGGTCTTTGCAATTAGAAGTGATTGCTTTGGGAGGACCAAGAATGCAATCAGCTGGTGCCGAATTGATAGCGAATACTGCCCCTATGGGTGCTATAGGACTTTGGGAAGCCTTACCTTTAGTTATTCCTACATTGAAATTGCAGGCACGAGTTGACAAATTTCTGCAAGATCAACAACTTGATCTGGTTGTCCTAATTGATTACATGGGCCCAAACATTCGATTGGGTAATAGGATTAAAAATAGAATGCCAGATCTTCCTATTGTGTATTACATCGCACCTCAGGAATGGGCTTGGAGAGTGGGAGAAGGGGGGACAACAGATTTGATAAGTTTTTCAGATACTATTCTTGCAATTTTCGAAAAGGAAGCAGAGTTTTACTCTGGAAGAGGTGGAAATGTAACTTGGGTTGGTCATCCAATGCTGGATACATTTAAAGATTTAGTTGATCAGAATCAAGCAAGAGAAGTTTTAGGACTTAAACCAAATGAAAAGGTCTTATTGCTTTTTCCTGCATCTAGGAAACAGGAATTACGTTACATAATGCCTACTCTTGCGGCTACAGCCTCTCGTCTTCAGAAAAAGGATCCTTCCTTAAAAGTCTTTGTTCCTGCAGGCTTATCTTCTTTTGAAGAACCTCTTAATGATGCTTTAAAAGCTTCAGGAGTTGTTGGTAAAGTAATACCTGCTAAAAAAGTTGATGAATTTAAACCATATTTATTTTCTGTAGCTGATTTAGCCTTAGGTAAGTCAGGTACAGTCAATATGGAATTAGCACTTAATAATGTTCCCCAATTGGTTGGCTATAGAGTTAGCAGAGTTACAGCTTTTTTGGCCCGCAAAGTATTGAATTTTGAAGTTGACCACATCTCCCCTGTAAATCTTTTATTAAAAGAACGATTGATTCCTGAATTGGTTCAGGATGATTTTAATGTTGATACACTCTTCAAATTGGCAATGCCTCTACTAAGTAATCCTGAAGTTCGATTACCAATGCTTGAAGGTTATAAAAGGTTGAAGAAAAAGTTAGGAGAACCAGGTGTTACTAATAGAGCAGCAAATGCTATACTTGATTTAGTCGTCTCATGAAAAAGATAAAAAATAAACCTTATAGATTTTGCCTGCTCTTTTGCTTGGTATTTGTTCTCTTATATTTACCTAATACTGCTCTTGCTTCAAATGAAGAGGCCTTCTTTGCTGGTGGTTGTTTCTGGTGCTTAGAGCATGATTTAGAAAATATACCTGGAGTTTTACTTGCTGAAAGTGGTTATTCGGGTGGAAATGTCAATTATCCTACTTACCGGGAGGTGAGCTCAGAAACAACAGGTCATCAAGAAACTGTCAAAGTACTTTTTGAAGCAAGCAAACTTGACTATAGAAAGTTGCTTAGAAATTATTGGAGGAATATCGATCCCTTTGATGAGGATGGCCAATTTTGTGATCAAGGCGATTCCTATAGGCCGATAATTTTTATAAATGGTGATCGACAGGAGTCCCAAGCGAGAGAAAGTCTTAAGTATGTAGCGAATGAGTTAGGCGTAGACGTTGAGGAATTGGGAGTGGAAATTAAGACCTTTACTAAATTTTGGCCTGCTGAGGAATACCATCAGAATTATGCTGAGAAAAATAGCTTGAAATATCAGTTTTATAGATACAGTTGCGGGAGAGATTCGAGGTTAGAAAAAATTTGGGGCGACAATGCAAGAAAAGATACAAATTGGCCACTTTTACCCGGACAATTATAAGGAAATAATTAAACTGGTATCAAGATGTACTATTTACTTGGCTTAAATGCGGGTTTTCACCCATCCCTAAGTAAAGAAAATTCGTTACCATCTTAAGCATGTTTGTGGGGGAAATGTATGTATGTCCTGACCGTTAAAGATGGTCTTGTTACTCGCTTCGTAGGTCCCTATCCAAGTCCAAAGCAAGCTTCTGACGATCTTGAAAGGGTTTTGGCTTCTTGCTCGGATAGAGCTCGTTGGCAAATTCATGCACTTGAAAGTCCTCAGAATCGTGTTTTCGCTGAACGAATAAATAAAAGAGAAAGAGATTTGGCTAATCATATAGTTGCATCTTAATTAGTTTTTAGACGCTTAAAAAGTGTGTATTTAGGAATTAAATAAATCAATTAAAATTTAGTAAATGTTTAATCTAAGAATTTTTAAACTAATTTTTCTACTTCTAATTTAATTGGTCTGTGAATCACTATCTGAGCGGCAGACCAAGTTAACAAGTGTTCTAACCCCATAGCCTGTAGCTCCAGCTGGGTTGATATCCCTATCTTTTTCAGCCCAAACAGGTCCAGCAATATCTATATGAGCCCAGGCTATATCTGGTTCGACAAATTCTTTTAGGAATAGTGCAGCAGTAATTGATCCACCTGCTCTGGGGCCAGTGTTTTTAAGGTCAGCTAGTAAAGATTTGAGCCCATCTTTATAGGAATTGTAAAGCGGCATTCTCCAGATTCCTTCTCCGGCTGCATTTGCTGCATTTTTTATGCTTTCAGCCAATGCATCGCTCTCTGTCCATAGGCCAGCAATTTCATCACCAAGAGCAATAACACAAGCACCCGTAAGTGTTGCTAAGTCGATAATTTCATCAGGATTTAGTTTGCATGCATATACAAGTGCATCTGCAAGGGTTAGCCTTCCCTCCGCATCTGTATTGTTGATTTCTATTGTTTTTCCATTTGAGGCTTTGACAATATCTCCAGGATGAACAGCCGAACCATTTACCATATTCTCGCATGAAGCAATTATGAAATGAATTTCTACATTTGGAGGACAAATCTTTGATATTGCATTTGCTGTGCCGAGAACTGCTGCGCTCCCACCCATATCAAATTTCATTAATTCAATTTGTGCAGCACCTACCTTTAGGTTGTACCCTCCAGAGTCAAATGTTAGTCCCTTGCCAACTAACGCAATTCGACGTTTAATTGTGCCTTTTGGTTTATACTTTAAGTGTATAAATTTTGGCTCTAGGTCTGAGCCTTGACTTACAGCCAGATAGGCTCCCATTCCCTTTTCTAAGCATTTCTTCTTATCTAGAATAGTTAAAGTCATGCTAGATGATTCTGCAATGATTTCTGCTTTTTTTGCGAGAATTGATGGGGTTAGTTCGTTAGGTGGCGCGTCCACAAGCTCTCTAGCAAATTCAACCCCATCACATATTGAATTAACATTTTTGGATAATTGTTGAATGTTTTCAGTAACACCAATCAATTCAACTTTTGAAGGTATGTCTTTTGGCTTAGGTTCGCTTAAAAAACGGATATCTTTATAAAGTGAAAGGCGAATAGCTTCTGATACAGCTTGTGCAGCAGCAGTAGAATTAAATGGATTCCATGGAAGAGCTATGCCTAAGGTTCCTTTAATCCCTTGGCTCTCTTTCGCGGCAATCGCTCCTGCTCTTCTTAAGTCATTTAATTCCAATTCTTCAGGGATTCCCAACCCTATGAGCACAATTTTGTAAGGGTTCCCATCTAAGAGTTGAAAAATTGCGAGGTCTCCTTCTTTGCCGGTAAAAGTTTTTTGTTGAAGACTTTTTTCAAGGGAGTTTCCACATAGTTTTTCTAGTGCTGGAATGTTTTCTTTAAGGTCCGATTCAAGTAAACCTAGGGCCAGTACATCCCCTGACCAGCTTTCAAGACTTGCTGGAGTGAGGGAAATTTGCATTGATTGAGGAGGATTGAGGTTTGTATTTTAGCTATGTTTTTACTTGATATCAGATGTGAAAGGCGTGGACCAGCGGTTTCTGGTTTCTTTGTTGAAAGGAGGTAGCCAGAGTTGGATTAGTTTTTGTTCCAGTTTCCTTCTTGCCTTTGTGGTCTTAGGAACATCTGTCCAGAAGCGAATATTTAAATTGCTATTAAGCCCTACTTTTGAAAGCGCCTGTGAATAAGAGGCGATATATTCTTTGCAATCGTGATCTCCCTTCCATCTAAGATCGGCGGAAACTGTTTCACCTATATATAGAAGAATTGGTGTTTTAAATCCTTCTGGCAAGTCCATTACCAAATAAATTGCAGGTCCACTGTGAGGTTTGTTTGGCAATTGCCAAAAATTCATAGGGAGTGGTGCTATCTCTAGTGGGTTAAATCCATCCAGATCTTTTGACTCTTTTGTTTCGAAAAAACAAAATTGCTTGGTTGAGTCTATATCGCCATTGAAAAGTCTTGCTTGAGAGTTCTGAATATTTTTTTGCCAGGATGTTAAAAGATCTTTGCTTATTAATAAATCATTTTCATTTGAGTCTATTTCTACTAATGCATCTTCTGTGAATAGTTGACCTTGAACTCTCTTCATTTTTTGTTATTAGCGCCCAGGTGGAAGTATTGGACCAGTAGGCTTTGAACCGAATCTTACATTGCCTATTAATGCTTCAATTGCTGGAGCAGGTAAAATTAATCTCTCTTGAAGATCTGCAAGATCATCAAAAGGTTGAATTTGACGCTCTTTGATTAAGCGAATTAGCCTTTCTTCTGGCCAATTGAGAACTGCTTTAAGGTTTGAATGTGTGGCTTGGTTGATATCTAAGCGTCTATATTGTGTAATATTTGGTGGTGAACCATACCATCTAAAAATCAGATAAGGTTTCCAATCCTCTGCAATATGGTAGGGAAGCTCTAATAATTTTACAAGATCTTCATTCCCACTGAGTTGGACCCCTCCCCTTTGCAACCTTAATAGAAGTTCGACCATTTCATCTGTACAACCTGGTAATTGCCTCCAATCGGAAGAGGTGGCTCGATTTACATCAATTGTGAAGGATGGCTTTCGATGAATATCTGAATATTTTCTCTTAAGCTTTACGAATTCATTCTCTATTGAATTAATTACTCCAGGCTCTTTGGCAGTATTTTTTATTGTTTTATTTGGTAAATGCCCTGTAGCCCTAAGGATTTTTCGGGCCAAAGGATCTAACCAGTGGCCTTTGGCCATACCTTTAAGACTCTCTTTATGTGACTTTGCAAGTCATAAAAGCTATGAAAAGGTCAAGATGCAAGGCCTTCAAGCACTCCTTTTTTTTTTTTTAGGTAGTTCATATTCAATATTGACTGAGTTAAGGTCGGTATGGTTCTTACCACTTCCTTAGAAATGAGGTTTCAGAGAGAATTGTCCAAGTTGGTTGCAGCTTCCCTGAATGCCTCTCCTCTTATAGAGAGCATCTCAAGTCGCAAATTAGTAACTGGATGAAGCTCTGACTTTCTTTAGAAGTCCTTGGGGAAGTAATTCTTTTAAAAAGACATGTTATGGCATTTTTTGAATCGGAGATAGTTCAGGAGGAAGCTAAGCGCTTATTTAATGATTATCAGCAGCTAATGCAGTTAGGAGGTGATTATGGAAAGTTTGATCGTGAGGGCAAGAAAAAGTTTATAGATACTATGGAAGAGCTAATGCAAAGATATAGAGTTTTCATGAAGCGATTTGAGCTTTCTGAAGATTTTCAAGCCAAAATGACTGTTGAACAGCTTCGCACACAATTGAGTCAATTTGGGATGACTCCTGAGCAGATGTTTGAACAAATGAACAAAACGCTTGAGAGGATGAAGAGTCAAATTGATTGAGTTTCTTCTTCTCCTAAATAAATTCTTTTCATTTTCCCCATTTGAAATATTAGAGAATCTCACATGCCAGAAATTCCCAATTATTTTCCAGCTTGGTTGAATAGAGGCATGGTTGATATTTTCCCTTCAGGGGAAGATAATGATCCTGATCAAAATATATTATCTAGGCTGAAACAATCGTCTATCAATCAAGAACCTCTTCGAATCAAGTTAGGTATAGATCCAACAGGTACTGAAATTCATTTAGGCCATAGCATTCTTTTTAGAAAGTTAAGAGCTTTTCAGGATGCAGGTCACACAGCAGTTTTGATAATTGGTGATTTCACAGCTTGTATTGGTGACCCAACTGGAAAGAGTAGTACAAGAGTTCAATTATCTAGCCAAGAAGTAGAGGAAAATGCCAAGACATATTTAAAACAGCTTGGGCAAGGAATGGACCCTGAGAGGTCTCTTCTTGATTTTAAAACTCCAGGAAGATTAGAAATTAGGAGGAATAGTGAGTGGCTGTCTAAGTTAAATCTCAATCAAATAATTGATCTTTTAGGGACAGCGACGGTAGGCCAAATGTTGGCTAAAGAAGATTTCGGGAAAAGATATTCATCAGGAACCCAGATTTCTCTTCATGAGTTTCTTTATCCTTTGCTCCAAG
Organism: Prochlorococcus sp. AG-409-N21; assembly: GCA_003215415.1. GTDB lineage: Bacteria > Cyanobacteriota > Cyanobacteriia > PCC-6307 > Cyanobiaceae > AG-409-N21. Next base: position 50,216 of record QCKK01000008.1, read on the forward strand.
GGTTTGATTCAGTAGTTGTTAAATCTGATATTGAGTTGGGAGGTACTGACCAGAAATTCAATGTCGCTATTGGAAGAGATCTTCAACGGCACTTTAATCAAAGGCCTCAATTTGGGCTATTGCTTCCCCTGCTAGTTGGACTTGATGGAACAAAGAAGATGAGTAAAAGTCTGAACAATACTGTTGGAATATCAGAAGACCCTTTATCTATGTATTCCAAGTTGGAAAAGATACCAGATGATTTGGTTGGTAGTTATATAACTCTCCTTACGGACTTAGACCCTCATTTAATGCCTTTAGATCCACGTGAGGCACAGAAGGAAATGGCTTTAGCAATTACTTCTAATCGGCATGGTGAGGAAGCAGCAAAAGCTGCACAAAATGATGCTTGTAAATTAATCTCCGGTGCTAAAAATTCATTTGCTGAAGTCCCAGAAGTTTCTTTGGCAAAAGTTAATTTTCCTGCTAAAGCATTTTATTTGTTAAGTGCGCTGGGAGTTTCTGTTAGTAGTAGTGAGGCTCGGAGACAAATTAAAGGGGGTAGCGTCCGATTGGATGGTGAGAAAATTGTTGATCCAAATCTTGTTTTTGAAAATCCAAGTGGCCTAAGAGGAAAGGTTTTGCAAATTGGTAAGAAGACCTTTAGGCGCCTTGCTAATTAATATAATGAGGTAACAATCTTTTTATGAATATATGTTCTAGTCCTGCTGACAAAATAATTGTAGCTTTGGATGGTATGGAAAGGGATGAAGCCATTTCTTTCGCCTCAAAATTGCCTGGTTTGCGTTGGGTAAAGGTTGGTCTCGAACTTTTTTTAAAGGGTGGTCCACAAATAGTTTTTGACTTAAGGGAACAGGGACTTTGTGTTTTTTTAGACCTTAAGTTTCACGATATTCCAATCACCATGGCGAGGGCATGTAGAAGTGCAGCAACATTAGGTGCTGAGCTAATTACAGTTCATGCATGTGCTGGGAAAGAAGCTCTTTGTGCAGCACAGATTGCTGCAGCTGATGGAGCGTTAGAGAGTGGTTTTTCTCCGCCAACTTTGTTAGCGGTCACTGTTTTAACTAGTTGGGATGTTCAGCGAATGTCTAAAGAACTTTTTATTAATCAAACCATGATAGAGAGAGTAGAGGGGCTTGCAAAGTTGGCTTATGAAGCTGGTATTGGTGGTTTGGTTTGTTCCCCAGAGGAAACAAGTCATTTGAGAAAAATTTATCCAATGTCATGTGAAATAGTTACGCCTGGTATTCGTTTTAAAGGGGATTCCAATGATGACCAGTCAAGGGTGATGAGCCCTAAAGAAGCTATTCAAGCAGGGGCTACTCGTTTGGTTGTAGGTCGTTCAATAACAAGAGCTGTAGACCAGGCCGATGCATTTTCTCAATGTTGTTTGCAGCTTGCTTGATTAGATTTTATTTGATTTTCCGACCCTAGGCTCTGTACCATTTAATAATCGCTTAAAATTACTTCGATGCCTCCAAACAACCAAGAGCATTGATGCAATAGACAAATATAAATAAGCAGGTCGAAAAGTATTGGAATGAAAGCTAATTAACATTGTTATTGGCAGACTCAAAGCCGCAAATATGCTTGATAAAGATACAATTCTAGTAATGCTAAATACACCAATAAATATCACTAAACTGCTTAGTCCAACTTGCCAAGATATTCCCACTAGAATTCCTAAGCCTGTAGCAACAGCTTTGCCACCTTTCCCTTCCAACCAAATTGGCCAAATATGTCCAGCTAATGCTGTAAGACCTACGGCTATATGCCAGTAATCATTTGTTAAGAGTGTTCTTGCTATCGCTATAGCAATCGTTCCTTTCCCAACATCTAAGAAAAAAACAATTAGTGCAGGGAATTTCCCGATTTGACGAAGAACATTTGTTGCACCTGTTGAGCCTGAACCAAGTTCACGCAAATCTACTCCTGCGATCCATTTGGCTGCTAAATATCCTGATGGGATTGAGCCAAGAAGGTAACCAACTAGAACTAAAGCTAGACCTATTAGTTGAGAATTAATAGTCATCAATAAAATTCCTCCTCTTCATACAATTCTTCTGGCTCAGCTGCAAATGCGAGCCATAAAGGGAATTGAAGTACAGGAATCTCAATAATTCTTTCTGCTGCGTCAATAATGATAAGAGGTACTTCTCCTCTTTCCTCTAATCGATCTGCTCTTTCTATTAGGCCATCAGCACGTTCAAAAAGGACGATCCCACTGTTTGGTCCAAAATCTTCTCTTGTAAGTCCTAAAGAATCTTGAAGACCTCTTCTCCATTCGCCTAGTCTTTCTGGCTGCCCAGCTAAAACGAGAGTTTGAAAACGGTCTCCATAAAGCTCTCCAAGAATTGAAATCAATGCAGATGCGGCAAGAATATTTTTGGGTCTACTGCCAAGGCTGGGCTGAGCACCTCTTCCTCCTTGACTGAAAAACCAGTCCTCTAGAAGTTGCTGTTCTTTTTTCTCAATGCTTCTCCTTAGTTTCCATGGCTCTGCATAAAAGTCTGGTTGGCCTGAAAATTTAAGAAGAAAATCGCGGATTAAAGTTTCATCAGGTTTAAAAGTATCTGAAACGGCTGGAATAAGCTCACTTTCTTCTGTTTGAGTAGTTGTACTTATTGAATCTAATGGCGAAGGCTGGACTAAAACTTGTTGAACTCCTAATTCTAATTTCTCGGCTGAATGAGCGAGGTTTTGAAGAGCAGAATTTAAGTAGTCTTGGAATCCTTTGACACGTCTCGCTATTGCATCGGATTGCCCTGCAAAGGAAGTTTGAATTTCTTGCTCTAATTGAGATTTTCGTTTCTCCAGAACTTCAATTTCTTTTATGATTTTTTCTCTATTGCCATGTAGTTCTTTTAGGGCTAGTTCAAGAATAGGGCTAAGTACTTTTGGATCAATTGTGGATGGAGTTGATTCGTCATTGACTTTTATAGCCAATGATTTCTTGGAAGATTCTTGCTCTTTCCTTTCCTCTTCAAATGGTAGCTCTGCTTCAGGCATTAATTCTAAGGTGAGGGGACTATTGAGTATTTAGGAGGAGCTAGAAGCTTCTACTTTAGGTTTTTCTAATTCACCTACTTTTAATTGAAGTTGTTTCTCCAGCGTGATTGGATCAAAGAGAATTGGCAACAGGTGAGGGCTTGCCTTTTCACGGAAGTAAAAAATTCCTGGAAGCCAAGGTAGAAAAATTCGCCATGCCAACCAGTTTTCAAATGGAAAATTTCGTAGTTCTCTCTCAAGTTGCCAAACAATCATTGCTTTTTCTGTAAATTCCAGGCGTAGTATGAATGTTTGAATTAATAAAAATAGACCAAAGGTAATAATCAAGATTGATGGCCATGGATGAAGTGGTAAAGGGAGTAATCCAATACCTAATAGAGTTATAAGAATTGGCAGCCTAGGAGAAGGTTTTAAGATCATTTGGTTATTGGTTTCGAGTTGGTTTAGAGGCATTTAACCAAAAAGAATTTGGGTTAATAAAACATCCATTAAAGAAACTGTTACCAGTGTCATTACAACTGCACCAGTTGTACTGGTTCCAACTTCTTTTGGCCCGCCACGAGTGGTCAGTCCCCATCCACAGGCTAGAACAGCAATTTGAATGCCAAAAACGAGTGCTTTAATAAGCATGAAGGGTAAATCATCCGTGCTTAGCCAAGTTCGGACTGAGTTCCAAAAAACATCAGGTGGAATCTGATAGAGATGAGTGCTACTTATTTGCCCACTCCAGAGGGCGACACAAAAGAAAAGAAGACATTGAACTGGTGCCATTACTACCATTGCAAAAAGTCTTGGCACTACTAAATATTCCACTGGATCAGTTCGGAGCATGGTTATTGCATCTATCTGTTCGGTCACTTTCATTGTCCCTAATTGAGCGGCATAAGCTGTAGCTACTTTTCCTGTTAAAAGGGTTGCAGTAAGAAGCGGTGCAATTTCCCTGGCCATTCCTATTGCAAGAATTCCACCGACAGTTGAACCCGCTCCTTGACGACTAAGTTCAGCAGCTACTTGGATATTGAAAACTGTTCCTGCAGCTACTGCCGTAATAAGAACAATTAGGAAGCTCCCAGGACCGGCCTCCATGAGTTGTTCAAACAGATCAATTCTCTTTACTCGGCCTTTGAAAGTTGCTGCTATGGCTTGACCGCCAATAATCAGGCTGCTTCCAAGTCTTCTAAACCATATTGGTGTTTTCATGAAGTCGCTGAATTGATGCCACCTGTTTGATTAGGCCAGCGTTTCATTAAAAGCATTCCAATTGTCACAAGCAATGCTGGAATTAGCCCCATGCAGATGCGAATAGTGATTTGTGCAGTTGAAGGTTGTGAAAGACAACTGACTGAATCAGTGCATTCAGTAATAGAACGATATCCCGCTACAGATAAAAGCACACCCAGGATTTGAACACTTAGACCTATACCTATTTTTTGTATCAAAACCATCCATGCCGTATATATTCCAGCAGGTTTTTCAGGATCAGCATCAATAGCATCTGGAAGAAGAGACCATGGGATTAGATAAGCAGTTGATGCACCAAATCCTACGAAAATAATTATTCCGATTAAAAGCATCATTTTGATTCCTTCGTAATGGTTAAATGTGAAGAGCATGCTTGTAGGAGTTAATGGAGAAAGTGGAGGTATAAAAATTGCTAATATGCATCCAATAATCCATATACTTCCTCCCCAGAAAAGGGCATTAATTCTGCCAAAACGATTTGAATAAAAGCTCCAAGCTTGAAGTCCAATAAGCGCACTTATTTGAAATGGGATTGGCCCTATCCATTTTGATAACTCTTTAGGAACATTCATTACTTGCTCTAAGTAGATTAGTGAAACTGTTTGCATTAATTGAAGTCCACACCAAAGAAGTAAATAGAGAGCAATTACATAAATGAACTTTTTGTTTTTTGAAATACGATTTAGTTGCTGAAGAAATGGTTCTGACTTTCCAATAGGTCTTCTGGCAGCTTTGGCAAAAGGAGCAAGGCCCCAACAGGAAATTAGGGTCGCTAATGCTGCTATTGAACCTGTAGTTTGACCCATTCTTATAAAACCATCAGCACCATTCGATAGAAGATGGGCAGCCACTACAAGTCCTGTGAAGCCAGCGACTATTGAGCCAGTAAATCTTGCTGCATTTAGACGAGTTCTTAGTTCAGTACTTTCAGTAAGTTCTGTTGAAAGAGCTGCATAAGGTAAATTAACGCTTGTATAAGAAGTCATTAAAAGTATTGCCATCAATATGTAGTAAGTAGTCTTTTGAAAAATGCTTCCAGGAGGCACCCACCACATAGCAGCAAGAGAAATGCCCAGGGGCATAGCTGCTCCAAGCATCCATGGCAATCTTGGCCCCCATCTTGTGTTTGTATGATCACTCAACCAACCAATTAGTGGATCATTAATTGCATCCCAAACTTTTATAACCATTAACAATGAGCCTGCTATGAATGCAGGGAGCCCCGCTGTTCCAGTGAAAAATGGAAATAGATAAAAACCTAGCTGAGTAGCAGCCAAGCCAGTACCTGCATCTCCTAGGCCGAAGGAAACCATTAATCTTCTGCGAGATGCGCCTTGGGAAAGCTTTGAATCTTTCAAGCTGAGATCATGTGGTTGTCCATTAGCCATAATGCACTGGCACTTAAGATGGGGAGACCAAGAGGACAGGCCATAGTCCTTTTGTACTAGTGCGGGCGTAGTTTAGTGGTAAAACCTCAGCCTTCCAAGCTGATGATGCGGGTTCGATTCCCGCCGCCCGCTTCCTTTTGTGCTCTATTTATAGTTTTAGCTTCGAAGAAAATTCTTCACTAAGCATTACAACTATGCTTTGGTTTAGTAATTCAATATTTTCTTTTTTCCATTTTATTGGTTTTTGAGGAATATCATTTGGGGACTTTGAAGCCGTGTTTAATATCAGGTTCCAACCAAACTTTGATTTAGGCAGTTCAAAAAATATTGACTTGGTATATGCATTGAAGCCTACCCAAAGTAAAGCTTCATCATTATTTCTGTTGAGGCTGTAGCTGATCGTATGAGACCATTCACCCCAATCTGGCTTTAAAAGCTTTACTCCATGCCATTGGATTGAGATGTTTATGTTAGAAGGAGAATCCTCAGAATGTGGAGTTATTGGGCTAAAGAAACTTGGAAAAGAATTGCGAATTTTTAGTAGTTTCTTGACATATTTATGCAGATTAGTGTCGCAATAAGATGAACCCCAAATCATCCAACCCAATGGACTATCTTGGCACCAGGAGTTGTTATTACCGCCTTGGCTTCGGCCGACCTCATCCCCCATTAGAATCATTGGAACTCCTGGGGAAAGTAATAAAGTAGTTAATAAGTTTCGTTGTTGACGCCTGCGTAGATTTAACAACGAAATATCTGTAGTAGGTCCTTCAATGCCGTTGTTCCAACTAATATTGTGATTTTCTCCATCTCGATTATTTTCACCATTGGCAAAGTTGTGCTTTTGATTGAAACTTACTAAATCAATTAGAGTAAAACCATCATGAGAAGTGATAAATTGAATTGATTTCTCTAATGCTATTTTCGATTCTTTATATATATCTAAGCTTCCCATTAAGCGTTCCTTTAGTGGCCAAGTACTTCCTTTTTCACCTTTCCAAAATTTACGTACGTCATCTCGAAAGTGGCCATTCCAAGTACTTATTCGCTTTGCTGGAAATTCAGAAATTTTATATAGACCACCACAATCCCATGGTTCACTAATGAGCTTTAAGCCAGATAGCTCGGGATCAGATTCTATGGCTTCAAATAGCGGTGGATTTTCCAAAGGATTTAGATTCTCTCCGCGACTAAGTGCAATTCCTAAATCGAATCGAAAACCATCTATTCCTAATTCACTAGCCCAGCAACGCATTGATTCAAGTATCAATTTTCTTACTAAAGGACGATTGGCTGCAATGGTGTTGCCGCAACCACTTACGTCAAGATAATTACCTTTTTTGTCTAGATGATAGTAAAGAGATCCTCCAAAACCTTTCCAACTAAGAATGGGACCTTCTTGATTCCCTTCTGCGGTGTGATTATAGACAACGTCAAGGATGACTTCTAAGCCTTCATCATGGCATTTCGCAACAAGTTCTCTAAACTGATTTCTTGCATTAAGTGGATTATTACCTATCACATATCCTTGGTGTGGAGTAAACCAGTTAATAGGACTATATCCCCAGTAATTCAATTTCCCAGAAGGTGCATCATTAGGATCAAATGAATAGATAGGAAGCAATTCAATTGCAGTAATACCTAGATCTTTTAAATATGGGATTTTTTGTATAAGTCCAATAAAACTTGATCTTTTCTCAGGTTCTACGTTTGATTCTGGGTGATTAGTAAATCCTCCTACGTGGAGTTCATAAATTATGCTCTGATTCCAGGGATGATTAGGCCTAGGGTGAGACTTGAAATCAAATAAATTTCTTTCACATACAACTCCTTTAAGACATGAGTGAAGATTTTGTTCGGGTCCTTTTGAGTCATTACGTTTATAGGTAGTCCAACCACCTATTGCTCGAGCACAAGGATCTATTAAGGCTTTTGAAGAGACATAATCTTTGTGTTCCTCTTCTAAAGTGTTGCAGATTCGATAGCAATAACAGCAACCTTCTTTCAGTCCCTCAATCTCAACATGCCAATAATCACCAGACTTATGAGAATGATCCAGATTTACTATCCTTTGAGGATAGTCTTTAGTTTCATTAGCAAATAAAAGAAGCTCAACTTTCTCAGCTAATGGAGCAGCAATTGAAAAATTAACTCCCCTGGGAGTAATACTGCTCCCAAGAGGCCAAGGCATACCGGGATGAACAATGCTCAAAGGACCCTAGTGTTGTTATGGAGTAATCACTAAGCACAAAGTAGATCTTCCCGGTGTTTTAACAATGCTATGACCTCATTCCCTGAATCTGAATCGAGCTATTCGCCTAAAGAGATTATTAGCAAATTATGGTTTTTTCCAACTAATGGTGTTTGTGAGGGGTGGCGAGCATGGTGGCTTGATGTTGATCCAGAACCTTGGTTGATCGATTGCCCGCCAATAACCAAGCAGAATATTGAATCTTTAAAGCAACTAGCCCAAGGCCGCAAAGCTCGTATTTTTCTTACTTGTCGAGATGGACATGGAAAGGTCCAAGAATTACAGAAAGTCTTTAACTGGCATGTGGTAATGCAAGAACAAGAGGCTTATCTATTGCCAGGCCTTTCTTCTGTAGAAACTTTTGAGGAAGAATTCGTTACCACCTCCGGTCTTAGGGCGTTATGGACCCCAGGTCCAACTCCAGGAAGTTCCGCGGCATACATTTCTAAGCCTTGTAATGTTCTGTTCTGCGGACGATTGCTGATTCCTGTAGCAGAAAATCGATTGGCCTCTTTACGCACTTCAAGTACTTTTCATTGGCCTCGTCAGCAAAAAAGTCTTGAGAAATTAATTGAATGGATTCCTTCAAATGCCTTCCCATCACTAGCTTCTGCTAAGGCACCCCCAGGCGAGCAGGGGGGGGGATTGATGCCATGGACCGCTTGGCGAAGTATGGACTTTAATTAAATTTGGCCAATTAATTTTCGTATAAAGCGTTGCGCCACGGACCCTTTCGGTTGCATTGAGTGGGTTTGCTCCATAGATTTAGCCAGCTTCGAGATGTTTGTGATTTCTCCCTTTAGGGATTTGTCATTAACAAACTCCGCTCCAATACCCCTTTCCAATGAACAAAGCTGATCTAGTCAATCTGGTGGCTGCCCGCACAGAGCTCACTAAGACTGATGTTTCTCTGGTTGTTGATGCAGCCATAGACACCATCATCGATTCAGTCGTAGAGGGCAAGAAGGTTTCTATTCTTGGCTTCGGTTCTTTTGAGCCTCGTGATCGATCTGCACGTCAGGGCCTGAATCCCAAAACTGGTGAAAAGATCAAGATTCCTGCTAAGAGAGTTCCTGCATTCACTGCAGGCAAAATGTTTAAAGATCGTGTGCAAGGCTGATCGTTAGCTCTTTTGGTTAAATAGTCGGTCTTTCATTCCTGCAGGTGCATTGACCTCTGAACTCCAGAGGTCAATCTTTTTTGTATGTGCTTTTCGTTAGAGCTCCCAGACCATTTGCTAAGGCATTTGGTTGATGGGGATGATCTTAGGAGCCACGGCTACAGAGGACGCTTTGCTCCGTCTCCTTCCGGATCACTTCATATTGGAAATATTCGTACAGCATTGATTTCCTGGTTGCAGGCCAGATTGATGCAAGGTGACTGGTTGTTGAGAGTTGATGATTTGGATACTTATCGCAACAGAAATGGAGCCATTGAAGGACTCATAAAAGACCTGCAATGGCTAGGTTTTGATTGGGATGGTCCAATTATTTTCCAGAGTGCTAGAAAAGGTTTGTATAGCTCTTTTTTATCTTTCCTTAGAAGAAAAGGTAAGTTATATGCATGTCGTTGTAATAGAAAAATATTACGAAAGAGTTTTAACCCAGTAAATCAAAAGAGAATTTACTCGGGTAAATGTAGAAATCTTGATTTGTCATGGGGATTTAAAGATAGAAAACTTCCTGGTTGGCGCTTGAGAGTTAATGAAAATTTTTCAGAAATAACCGGAGATATTTTGGTTAGAAGATCAGATGGAATTATTGCTTATCACATGGCATCAGTTATTGATGAGCTAACACTTGGCATTACGGAAGTAATACGTGGGAAGGATCTCCTTGAAATCATGCCAACTCATCTTGCAGTAGCAGATTCACTTCATAGTAGTAATCTAATTTATAAGCATGTGCCAATTATGCTAGATAAAAACGGCCAAAAACTTTCTAAACGTGATGGAAGTATTGGACTTTCAAAATTTAAGGAAGATGGCATGAGTTCTTCCCAGTTAATTGGTTGGTTAGCTTCAACACTTGGATTGGTTCCTTATAAGTCTGAACTAAGCTTGCAGGAATTATTGGTTGATTTGAAAAAAAAACAGAATGTTCTCAAATCTGTATTTTCATGTTGAACCCATTAGAAAAATTAAATTTTAATACTTTGTATATATACCATCAAAGTAGTGAAGTTTGCAATACTTATAGTGCAGATGATGAATAGTTTCACTCTCGATTTATTTAAGAGAATGATATTCGATAGAAAATCTAAGTTCTTAATCACTTTTATATTTTTAATTATGATTACAAGCTCTAAAGATCAAGCTATATATTCAATGGAAACAGAAACATTTAGATTGAATGATAAATCAAATAATTGTTTACGTACCCCTAGTAAAGATACATGTGATCGCGCACTGGTTTATACTGAAGTACTTCAAAGAAGAGCCGCAAAGGATGGGAACTACCCATGTCAAACTATTTTACTAGGATTAGAAGCAAATCTAATTATGAGTAACCTCTATAATCTAAGGAAGCCCTATGTCCCTGTGCCTATTAATAATGTGCAAGAGATTTGTGGATATGAATGAATATAATATTTTAAAACCATGAGCTTTTATGAGTTTTTTTTGCAATTAGGACTTTTCCTGGTTTCATTAATATCAAATTTCTTGTCAGCACTTGCGGGTGGGGGCGCTGGCTTGGTTCAATTGCCTGCGTTGATATTACTTGGGCTTCCTTTTCCAATCGCATTGGCAACACATAAAATAGCAAGTGTTGCACTTGGATTTGGGGCAACATTTCGTCATTTTAAAGAAAGCTCATTGAATCTTTGGTTTGCTTGTTATTTCCTTCTTTGTGGCTTGCCGGGTGTTTGGATTGGGGCAAATATTGTTTTAGGAATTGAAGAAAAGATTGCTTCTTTATTGCTTGGTATCCTGACTATATCAATTGGAATTTATTCTATTTTAAATTATTCTTTGGGTACATCTGAGAAAATATATCCTTTAAACATATTTCGTTTAAGCGTTGGTGCTTTCGTCTTGTTCTTTATAGGTCTGCTTAACGGATCGCTTACTTCAGGAACAGGCCTTTTCGTGACAATATGGCTTGTTCATTGGTTTGGCTTTGATTACAAGAAAGCAATTGCGTATACGTTGATTCTTGTGGGTATTTTTTGGAATGGAACAGGCGCTTTAGTTTTAGGTGGAAAAGGTCAGATTGCCTGGCAATGGTTACCTATCCTTTTAATAGGGTCACTTGCGGGGGGGTATATAGGTGCTCATCTGTCAATCGCAAAGGGTAGTCCGTTAGTGAAAAGAGCTTTTGAGATATTGACATTGGTAATGGGAACATCAATGCTAATTAAAAGCCTGTAAAGAATTCCTTTAAGTGGCTTTATTTCAATTATGGTTATAGATATATCCGTTCATCGACTTAGGCAAATCTCTCTGCTTTTTCTATGGAAGAATCTAACAATGCTGAAGAACAGGTTGATGGGACTACCCTTGAGGGTGGGAATATAAAGAAATCAAAACCTGTCAGTTTCAAGCCAAGTAAATTCAAAAAACAGGTTAATGAGAAACAGGAAGATGAAAATGTATTATTGAATGTTTGGAAATTCAAATACAAGTTACCAGGAAAAAGGCAAAGATTAATTGTTGGATCAATTGTTTTAGGATTGAATCTCTTGCTGGTAATATTAGTTGCTATTTATTTCTATAACCCTGCATTTCAGGACTTTATTTATAATGTAGGAAGAGATATTGGCTGAAAAATAATTGATCACTGAATTTTTTTCTAGCTACTATAGTATTCTTTATTTGTATGTATCAACGTATTTTTATTTAGCTCTTCGGCTTCTTGCTGGTTTGTTTGGGAAACCAATAGAAATCCTCCTAGAATAAGTAATAGGATTGAAGATATCTGCCATTTATTTAAAGAAGGATTATTCTCTCTATCACTTCGGTTAGAGGGGCTATCTTTGTGAATTGTTTTTGGTTGATTGCCCTTAGCTCTTGGTGGGGATAAGGTTTTCTGAAGCGCAGCCTCGGCCTCAATCTTTTCAACTTTTATCCTTAGAAGTTCTTCGTTCTCTTTGCTTTGACTCTTATTTGTATCCTCCTCAAGGACATTTTTTGATTCTTTTAGGGTTAAATCTTGCTTCGTATTAGAGGCTTCTTGCTCTTTAATGTTGCTTGTAACTATTTTATTGGCATTGATGGAGGCTTCATTTGCTGCTTTGAACGGGGATATGCTTTGGGCCGTGGATCTAGATTGAGTTTGGTAATTATTTTCTTTTTCTATTGCTTTGCTTGAATGACTCTTATCTATCCCTGTGACTGTTTCAAGTTTTTCTTCGCGGATTCTTAGTCTATATAAGAGTATGAGTCCTCCTCCCAGCAAAGGAATCATTGTCAATCCGTTTGCAAGAACCTCAGAGTCTGAATAATGCATGTTGCCAAATCATTATTTAGAAGTAGTTAAACGTACTCATATCCTCAAAACCAGCCTGGTCTTAACCAAATAAAATTTCCTAGAAAAAGCCAAGTCCTATTGAAACTAGATTGGTTTTAAAAAGGTTTAACGCCCCCTGTTGGATTCGAACCAACGACCTGCTGCTTAGAAGGCAGATGCTCTATCCAGCTGAGCTAAGGGAGCCTGTAAACATTTTGCCAGCCAGCAGGAGCAAACAGGATTATCGTTGGGACTTGCTCATTTGAATTGTGATGGCGCCCAGCAGGCTGAGTGATAGCCAAAAGAGGGCAATGGTAGAGGAATTTCGCTTGGGAACAACAGCCGTAAAGCTTGCTGAGTTCTATGGATGCAGTCCAAACACTGTAATCCGCACAGTTAAAGCATTCCTTTCGGATGACGAGTATTTGTCCCTGAAGGCCTCTAGAGGGAGGAAGGGACCTGCTTCGACAACCAAGAAGGAGTCTTCGTCAATAGATCAAGTAGGTAGCCTTAAAAAAGGCGACGATTCATCTGTTGCCGAGGTGGCAGCTCCTGCATTATCTGGCTCCGAAAATCAGGATGAAGGGCTAATCCAGGATTTTGGATATTTAGCTAAGGATGCAGGACCCTTGGCATTAGATGATGCTGATGATTTTGAAGATTATCAAGAGGGAGAACCTTCTGATGAAAATGAAGTTGATTTGAGTAGTGAGATTCACTTTGAACATCAAATCTTTCATGAAGTTGTTCCACTTACTTCGGAGCTTTTAATTGACGAAATTCAGGAAGTAGCTTGTAAGCCACTTTGTCCTGGCGATTTACCTAATTGTGTGTATATGTTGGTAGATAAATCAGTAGAATTGGATGAACGTCCTTTGAAAGATTTTCCTGAATTAGGTGAATTAAATTCAACAGATCAGGATCAAAAAGGAATTTATCTTTTCTCAAATCCACGCTCTGCTAAGAGACAATGTGGGAGAAGTCAAAGAGTGATTAAGATCCCAGACTCATCTATATTTGAAATAACCGCACCACATCTTTTGTCAAGGGGAATTACTCGCTTGGTATTGGAAGGGGCTTTATTCGCATTAGATTCTAAATGATTTAAGGTCTTTAACTTTTTAATTTATTTAGGTTTAGGGATTAAAAGAGCAGCTGAACTTCCTCCACTTATTACCCCTACAATTAATGAAACTCCTACGATAAAGCCTGTTGGGAGGGCGACAGTCTCCCCTGTCCCAATGTTTAATCGCTTGCGATCACTAAGGTTTTGAGCGCCCAAGCATAGAATGAGAGTTAATATGGTGCCTATAGAGAGACTTCCTACTAGCATTCTAGTTTGCATGAAATTAGTTGATTTAGTTGTTTCTTTTTAGCTTGCTTAGGCTAAATGGTCTAATTTTTAACTACTTTTTAATAGAGCGGTGAAAAAGATTGTAAAGGGACTTTTTTGGCATGCCAGAGATTTCTGCAATTTTACTTGCAGCATCACTAGCTGAAGAACCTTTTTCTATTAAAAGCTTTATTTCAGCTAATAAGTAATCTTCGTCTTTGAATTCTGCATCAATAGCAGTGGCACCTCCTAGAACAAGAGTGCATTCTCCTAGCGGTTTGATCTTGAGAAAGTGTTCTAAGGCAGCGTCAATTGTTGACCCTATTTGTTGTTCATGTCTTTTAGTTAGTTCTCTTGCTACTTGTAATGGCCTATCTCCACCACAACTTTTTTTAAGTTCTTTGAGTAGTTTAATAAGTCGATGTGGAGCTTCATAAATGATGATTGTACGTTCTTCTTTGGCAAGATTTTTTAGATATTCTTTCCTTTCTTTTTCTTTGGTGGGCAGAAAACCTTCAAAACAGAATCTTCCGGAAGGCAATCCACTGCTAACTAGTGCTGTTGTCGCAGCACATGGACCAGGGATGCAAATCACCTCATGGCCTTCATCCCTTGCTGCTTTTACAAGATCTTCTCCTGGATCACTTATCCCTGGCAGGCCTGCATCACTAATAATCGCAATGCTTTTTTTTTGTTCAAGAAGAGCAAGCAGTTTTGGGAGTTTGCTTTGAATATTGTGTTTGTGAAAGCTAATTAGCTTTCCATTGCTTTTAAGAGGTTTGATTAATTTGCCGCTGTGACGAGTGTCTTCACATGCAATGACTGAAACGTTTCGAAGTAATTCTTTAGCTCTGGGGGATAGATCACCTAGATGGCCAATTGGAGTTCCTACTACATAAAGCACTCCTGGGCTTGGCTCCAGTCGATGAATCAAAATGTTTTAACCTCTCTCTTTGAAAAATCATGCCAAGCAATTCTGAATTTGTTGCTGGGATGAATATTGAAGTCCTTCTTGCTCAGCTTAGGAGCCTTTGCTGGGGTGCTGCAGATATCCTTCTTTCTTATGCAAGGGGAGAAGAGCCTCCTTTTGGATTCCCAAAAGCCTTAAGCGTTGAAGATGGAGGAGAAGGTCCCGTTTCTGCAGCAGATTTAGCAGTTAATAGCTGGTTGTTAGATGGCCTTGAAAAAAAATTCCCTCATGCAAACTGGGCTTTGCTTAGTGAGGAAATGGTAAAGGAAAACCTTTTTGATGGAAATAAAATAAATACAGAATGGCTTTGGATACTTGATCCTCTTGACGGGACTAAAGACTTTTTACAAGGTACTGGAGAATATGCTGTGCATTTGGCTTTAGTAAAAGATCAAAGTCCTTTGCTTGGAGTTGTTTTGTTGCCAGAGGTCGAAGAGTTGTGGATTGGAGTAATAGGTTTAGGTGCTTGGTGCGAAAATAGAAAAGGATCAATTACTCGCCCTAGCTTTAGCAAAAGAAAGCTTGTATCCGAACTTGTCATGGTGGCTAGCCGGAATCATAGAGATGAAAGGCTTGAAACTTTAATTAAGACTCTAGGAATAGGTTCTACAAAAGCTGTTGGGAGTGTTGGATGCAAAGTGGCTACTATCCTTAGAGGGGAAACGGATTTGTACGTTTCACTTTCTGGGAAGAGTGCTCCTAAAGATTGGGATATGGCTGCTCCTGAAGCAGTATTAAGAGCGGCAGGAGGAGATTTCACTCACGCAGATCAAAGGTCACTCATTTACAACAATGGCGATTTGAGGCAAGAAGGATGCATTCTTGCCAGCCATGGATTTATTCATTCTTTGTTATGCGATAAAGCATTGAATTCAATGCTTTCAATTGATCCCAACTTTTCGGTTTAAAAAAGTTAATTAAGAGGAGCTACTGGAGTTGGAGTTGGCTCTTGGATGCCAACTTCTCCATGTTGGGGTACTCCTCTAAGCGTAAGGTTTATGCGACCACGGTTATCGATTTCTCTTACACGAACTGTTACTTCATCTCCTACTTTTACTACATCCTCTACCTTCTCAACTCTGGCCTCTGATAGTTGAGAAATATGTATCATTCCTTCTTTGCCAGGAAGGATCTCTACAAAAGCACCAATTGGAATTATGCGAGTGATAGGTCCTGTGAAAACTTCTCCTTCATTAACTTTCCTAGTAAGTCCTTCAATGATTCTTTGAGCTTCTTCAGCCGCAGCTCCATCATGAGATGCGATGGTAACAATACCCCCATCTTCGATATCAATTTTAGTGTTTGTACGCTCTGTAATTCCCTTAATTGTTCTTCCTCCAGGCCCAATAACAGTTCCTATAAGCTCTGGATCTATTCTGAAACTGAGGAGCCTTGGTGCATGAGGAGATAGAGAATCCCTTGGACTATCTATTGCTTCAACCATTTTTTCAAGGATGTGAAGCCTTGCGGGACGGGCTTGATTTACGGCATCGGTAATTATTGCAACGGATAATCCAGTGATTTTCATATCCATTTGAAGAGCTGTAATACCTTTTTCTGTACCTGCCACCTTGAAATCCATATCCCCGAGGAAATCTTCTATTCCCTGTATATCTGTCAAAATTCTTACTTCTTTACCCTCTTTGATTAATCCCATTGCAGCTCCGCTTACAGGTGCTTTAAGGGGGACTCCAGCATCCATTAATGCGAGCGTGCTTCCACAAACTGAACCCATTGAAGTGGAACCATTTGAACTAAGTACTTCACTGACAACCCTTAATACATAAGGGAATGTGTCTTTTTCAGGTAGGACTGGAACAATCGCTCTTTCTGCTAAAGCTCCGTGACCTACTTCACGTCTGCCGGGTGACCGCATCGGACGAGTTTCACCCACCGAATAGGGAGGAAAGTTGTAATGGTGTATGTATGTTTTCTCAGTATTTGGATTTAGGTCATCCATCTCTTGCGCATCGCTTGGGGTGCCAAGAGTTGCTGTTGAAAGTACTTGGGTTAGACCTCTTTGGAATAGTCCAGATCCATGTACTCTTTTTGGTAGAACCCCTGCTGCTGCATCAATTTTCCTGACTTCATCAAGGCTTCTTCCATCTACACGTTTCCCTTGTTTGATGATTTGTTCACGCATTAATTTTTTGGTAAGCGACTTGAATGCAATACCAAGGGACTTGCCATTTTCTGAAACTACTTTTCTTACAGCGTTGTCTTCTTTTAAAGCCTGAATTGAGATAGAAACTTCTTCTTTAATTGCTTCTAGTTTTTGATCTCTTTCTGCTTTAGTTTGATCAAATTCTTTTAATATATCTCCTATTTGCTTACTGCAATTTTTATCTAAATAAGTTGGCAGAGTGTTATCTTCAGCTGGACTTTCAGGCTTTACCTGCTTTATTTCTAGATCTTTAAGAACTGATTCTTGAGCTTTGATTAACTCGCATACGGCTTCATATCCAAAATCTATAGCTTCGATTACATCTTGTTCGGTCAATTGGTTAGCACCAGCCTCTACCATTACAACCCCATCTGGCGTGCCAGCTACTACTAGATCGAGATCACCTCGTTCTATTTCTCGATAACTTGGGTTCAAGACAAAATCGTCTCCTAATAGCCCCACTCTGACCGCTGCCATTGGTCCCATAAAAGGTATTTTGGCTAATAGCGTCGACATTGAGGCACCTGTTACTGCAAGGACATCAGCAGGTACTCTTTCGTCAAGAGAAAGACAGGTAGCAACTATTTGTATGTCGTCTCTCATCCAGGAAGGGAAAAGAGGGCGCATTGGCCTATCTATTAGTCGGGATATAAGAGTGGCCCTTTCCGGTGGCCGACCTTCTCGTCTCATGAAGCTGCCAGGGATGCGCCCGGCCGCATAAAGTCGCTCTTCGAATTCACAAGTCAAAGGAAGAAAGTCAATGCCTTCTCTTCCTGTTGAGCGTGTTGAAGTAACTAGGACTGCGGTATCTCCGCACTCAACTAGAACTGAACCGCCGGCCTGAGGCGCATATCGCCCAGTAGTCAGTCGAATCTCCCGACCATCAAAGGAGATCAACTTTGTCTGACCTTGCACGTGATCTTATGGCTTTTTATCTTTCAATATTGTTGCATCTAAAAGGAACACTTGGGAGAGATTTTTGGTTTCATTTTTTTGTTTTCAAGCTACAAGAGGCACTAAATCCTAGAGATCCCTCTTTCTGACTCGGATATTGATAGTTGGCTATTTATAAGGAAATCAGAAAATTACCAACTGGATTTGACTAGGCCAGGCAATTCTCCTTTGTGAGCTCTTTCTCTTAATTGATTTCTGCATAGCCCAAAATCTCTATAAACACCACGAGGTTTGCCAGTGGCCCAGCAACGATTACGTATTCGGTTGGGAGCACTGTTGCGTGGCAGGGCTTGTATCTTGCGATGAATCTCTAGGCGCTCCATAGGATCTTTGGCTGCATTGAAGGCATCCATAAGTGCTGCACGCTTGGCGGCAAATCTCTGAACAAGTTTTTTACGCTTCACGTCACGAGCGATCATCGATTTTTTGGCCATGCAGCTAATTCAAGATCTATTGAAGTAGTAGGTAATATTAACTCTTCGTCTGCTTTGCAGCTTCAAATTTATTTGATGGATGGTTGCAAACGAATTAGACAGCAAATTTGAATTATTAGAAAGGTCAATGGCCTATTAGTTGTTGCACCATTGAGAGTTGTGTGGTGTCACGGATAATTAGGACAACGCTAAGGCCTACTAAGAGAATAAAACCTGATTGCATGAAAGCGATCTGCAGCCTTTCTGGTACGGGCCTCCCTCGAATGGTTTCTAGCAAAAGCAACATTAATTGACCCCCATCAAGCAGAGGAAGTGGCAAAGCATTTAAAACAGCTAGGTTTATGGAAATTAATGCTGCAAAAAGAATTAGCCCAGATCCTCCTTGATTAGAAAGCTGAGCACCTATTTCTACAATTTTTACTGGACCACTTAATTGTTTTGATGTTGATTCAAAATCTGTAACTAGACCTTTGTATCCTTGAATTGTTCGATTAAGTAAGTCAATAAACTGATTATTGGCATGAGTAAAGATTTCATTGAGGTTCTTTGCAGGACGAATATCATGACTAATAGTTGGCTGTAATTGTGCTCCAATTTTACCTTTGCCTTGTTTATTCTCTGCTCTTACGATTATAGATGTTTTTTTATTTTCTTTTATTTTCTCTAATTCGATGCTTGTATCAGGTGAGTTTTGAATTGTGTTTACAAGAATTTTAACAGCATCTTCTCCAGCAGCTAACTCTTTACCATTAATGCTTATTATTCGATCCCCAGCTGAAAGCCCTGCTTGGCTAGCAGGTTCATTTGATTGAACAGATATAACTGTTACACCTGGCTCTGGCTGTGTTGGAAGGCCTACAAATGTAGCTTGGCTGATTAAAACTATCCATGCAAGCAAAAGATTTGCCAAAACTCCTGCAGAGATAACAAGTGCTCTTTGGACAATTGGCCTGTTTCTTAATAGGTCAGGATCATCTTTTGGTATATCACTGTCTTGATCTTCATCAGGGAATGAGACAAAACCGCCTATTGGTAAAGCTCTTATTGCAAAAGTAATGCCTTTGATTTGTTTTTTGAAAAGTGCAGGGCCAAATCCAATTGAGAACCCATTAACTCGAATCCCTTGAGTAGTAGCAGCCAAGAAATGTCCTGCTTCGTGAAAAAGGATTAGGAGTCCAAGTACTGCAAAAGAAGCCAGAACGTTCATTCAATGTCAATCCTTTTCTTCATTTTGATTTGAGATGATCTGTTCCAAAATAAGGGGCTAAAGCTTTTGGAAGTGAAACGGTGCCATCAGATTGTTGACCATTTTCTAAAAGAGCAGCCATTGTTCTTCCTACTGCAAGGCCACTTCCATTAAGGGTATGGACAAATTGCGTTGATTTGTCTTCTTTGCTCTTTGTCCGAATGGCAGAACGTCTTGCTTGAAAGTCTCCACATAAGCTGCAACTAGAGATTTCTCTATATGCATTAGCTCCTGGGAGCCAAACTTCTAGGTCATAGGTCCGAGAGGCAGAGAAACCCAAGTCTCCTGTGCATAGTTCTATTACTCGATAAGGTAATTCCAATTGCTTAAGTACATCTTCTGCATCGTTTGTGATTTTGGAATGTGCAGCTTCGGATTGGTTGGCATTAACAAACCAGTAAAGTTCAACTTTGTTGAATTGATGAAGCCTAATAAGTCCTCTTGTATCACGTCCATAGCTTCCGGCTTCTCTTCGAAAACAAGGGCTATATGCAACATATTTCAAAGGTAATTCTTCTAAAGGGATTATCTCTTCACGATGTAATGAAGTAACAGGCACTTCTGCTGTAGGAGTTAGCCATAGATCATCTTGGGCACACTTAAAACTTTCCTCAGCAAATTTAGGAAGTTGTCCTGAGCCAGTGAGGCTCGCAGAGTTAACTAGTACTGGCGGAAGTATTTCTTTGTAGCCTTTTTTTGTATGAAGATCAATCATAAAATTGATTAGAGCTCTTTCTAAACGAGCCCCTTGATCAAGAAGCGTCACAAAACGACTTTGAGAAATCTTTACTGATCTTTCAGAATCAAATAGACCTAGATTCTCTGCTATTTGCCAATGTTGAATTAGGTCTTCTTTCTTTATTGGATTACCCCAAGAACGAATAAATTGGTTATCTTTTTCATTTTTACCTTCTGGACATTTAGAGGAAGGAATATTAGGCAAGCTAAGAAGATGTTCTTTCAGCTTTGTCGAAACAGTTTTTTCTTCTTCTTCGAGTTTCGAAACTTGTTGTTTTATAGCGTTGCCTTTCTGTCGCAATTGATGGATTTCATTGGAAGTTGAATTAAGACCTTGTTTTATCAGATTTCCTACTTCTTTCCCAATGCGATTGCTCTCAGCTTGAATACAACTTCTTTGTTCACCCAGATGTTGTTGCTTCTTTGCAAGAAGCTGTAGAGGCTCTAAGTCCACGTTCATTCCTCGCCGATTAAGCTCTCTGGCGATTAGGTCTGGGTTTTCACGCACTAGGCGCTGATCAAGCACGAGGATTTTTATTTATAAGATTGCACCTTAAGTCTTGGTGGATCAAAATCACTAGTTTTTGTGAGCAAGAAGAGTTTCTTTGCTAAGAAATTAAATCTAAAAAAATTTAGTTACAAGTATTTCCCTGAGTGAAAATCAAAAATTTCATAGCCGAAAAACTGAGGAAGGTATTCGGATTTATATTAATTTCAGTGAGGCTGGTCTTGCTCTACCTGTTGAAGCCCATTGCTTTAAGGATTCGAGCTGTTCTTTGGCTGTTCTAGATAAAGGGATAAGTTGAGTCGCTGCAAGGATTAAATCTGTTTCTTCAAGTTCTCGCCGTTCGGCAAAAGCCAAATGCATTGCCTCTATTACTGTTTGTTCTAGTTCCGCACCGGAGAACCCTTCGGTTCTGTCGACCACCGCATCAAGAGGCAGATTTGAGTTGGGTCTTCTTTGTTGAATATGTAATTTCAGAATGCTGAATCTTTCTTGGATTGTTGGAAGATCTAAGAGAAAGATCTCATCAAACCTACCTTTGCGGAGTAGTTCGGCGGGAAGTTTTTCAACTCCATTGGCAGTTGCTACAACAAAAACTGCGGAAGTTTTTTCTGCCATCCAAGTCAGCACATTTGCTAAAACACGTTGACTGGTACCTCCATCACTTCGTCCATCTCCTCCAAAACCCTTGTCTATTTCATCAATCCAAAGGACGCATGGAGCCATGGCCTCTGCTCTCTGGATTGTTTCTCTTGTCCTTGCTTCACTTGCCCCAACCAATCCCGCAAAGAGTCGACCAATATCAAGGCGAAGAAGCGGCATAGACCAGCTATGGGCAATTGCCTTTGCAGTTAATGATTTTCCTGTTCCCTGAGGTCCAACTAAAAGAACTCCTCGAGGGAGAGGTAAACCAAAGATTCGAGCATCATCTGAAAAGGCTTGATGTCGTTGATCTAGCCAATTTTTAAGTGCATCAAGACCACCAATATCTGCAGGTGTTGCTTGAGTTACGCAATATTCAAGTACTTCACTTCTGGCGACTGCTTGACGTTTTTCTTCAAGTACTTCTGCTAGGTCTTCTCGGCCCATTTGTCCTCTTTGAGCGAGAGCTCTAGCAGCAACTTGCCTGACACGGACTTCACTTAATCCACTACATGCATGTGTTAGTTCTTCTAATACATCTCCACTTAATGGTGATCCACTTTGATTGGCGATATTACTTAGCAGGGTTTTAATCTCTATCTCTTGTGGCAAAGGAAGATCCAGAATTGTTAAGGCATCATCTAAATCATGAGGTGGAGTCCATGGCCCTGAACAGAGAACTACTGTGTGAGGTTGATGGCGCAGATGTGCAGAAAGATTCCTAAGCATCCTTGCTATTCCAGGATCATCACAAAAGCGATGAAAATCCTTTACCAAGAGAATAGTTGGACTGCTTGTAGTGAGTTTTTGTAGCCACTGCAGGACTGCCATAGGCTGCCGTGCTCCAAGGCCTTCTGAATTAGGTGCTCCTTGAAGCCCTTCTATGAAATCCCAACTAGTCAAACGACGTGGTGGCAGTCTTTTGGCTGCTTGTCGGAGTAAAACCTCGACTCTTTCTTCTTCTCCACTCCTAATCCATAGCAAAGGTGTACTTGCGAGGATTAATAGATCTAAGTGGTCATCCCATTCTTTCATTGTAATTTGAGACCCTTTAAAGCAGACCAGCGAGAGTCAATCTCAACTAAAGGTAATGAATTCTTATGGGAGTTGAGGTCTTGTTCGTTGGATTGTAGTTGAGAAGGCCCATGGCAGTTTGACCCGCATAAATTAAACAATGGC
>QCKK01000009.1 GCA_003215415.1 Prochlorococcus sp. AG-409-N21
CTTGCTGCAGCAACTGATTGTTTGATTACTCATCCGAACGTAATGAATGGTGCATCTCTTTTTTGGAGTGATCCTCGAATCTTATATGTTGAAGGTTATGGATTAGATCTTTTTGCGTCTGGGCAGTTTGCTTTAAGGCCAGTATTTCAGCAAAAAGTTGGTTTATTACTTGATCGTGGTATTGAGGAGGAGCTGAAACAACGTCATTTGCAGGTTGCTGAAGGGTGTCGTGCTTCTATGGGCTTAAATATAGGTCCTGTTGTGACCACTGATGAGCCTTTAGACGTTTCTCTTGAAAAAGGAGATAGTGGAGCGAGTTGGGGGAATATGAAAAGACCTGGCTTATTGATTGGTGCGGCTGAGCGACTTATTGAAGCAGGTGCAACAGCTATTGCAGTGGTCACTCGATTTCCTGACGAACTTTCTAGTAAAACCCTTGACGATTATCGCAAAGGTAAAGGTGTTGATGATTTTGCTGGTGCGGAGTCTTTGATTAGTCATTTAATTGTGAAACATTTAGGGGTGCCTTGTGCTCATGCTCCTGCAGTAAAACCAAGTGCTTTCGATTATCTATTGGATCCTCGTGTAGCAGGAGAGGAAATTGGATATACTTTCCTCACTTCTGTTTTAGTTGGTCTGAATACTGCTCCAGATTTGGTGGCAACCAATGATTTGCAAAAAGAAAGTTTTTTGAATGCTGATGATTTGCTGAAAGTTCAAGACCTCTGCGCAGTAGTGGTTCCAGAAGGTGCTCTTGGTGGAGAAGCAGTTTTAGCTTCTATTGCGAGAGGTGTTCCTTTGATTGCAGTCAAGAACCATTCTGTTCTTGAGGTGACAACTGATGCTTTGAAATTAGATGAAGTTGTTAAAGCTAGTTCTGTGCAAAGCTTTATAAGAGCTCAAAGCTATGCAGAAGCTGCTGGTTATTTAATGCTTATGCGTGAAGGGATTACTCCCGAATCAGTTCAAAGACCATTTCAAAAATTAGAAGAACTTTTTAAAAGTGATTCCTTTTCCTCTTAGGTTTTATGAATCAAATTAATTTTAGAAGTTGAGTCAAATTCTTTGATATCTATATCTTCGTGTCGTTCACCTAAGACAAGCCATTGGGTGACGTGGAGGGATCCCTAGAGCTTTGGCCACCCCTGGATGACAAACCGAGCCTGAGACTGTGTTTAATCCTGAGAGTAACTCAGGTCTTTCGGTGATAGCTTCTTCCAGCCCTCTGCCAGCAATCCCTAGTATGTAGGGAAGCGTAACGCTTACTAAGGCTTCGGTTGAAGTAAATGGAACGGCACCAGGCATATTCCCAACTGCATAGTGCTGTACACCATGAATAGTGACAGTAGGATTTGTATGGGTTGTCTCAATACTTGTCGATACACATCCGCCTTGATCGATCGCAACGTCAACTATTACAGCATTGGTTTTCATCTGTTTGACTAAATTTTCATCGACAAGTGTTGGTGCACGACTGCCTGGCGTGAGGAC
Source organism: Prochlorococcus sp. AG-409-N21 (assembly GCA_003215415.1). Taxonomy (GTDB): domain Bacteria; phylum Cyanobacteriota; class Cyanobacteriia; order PCC-6307; family Cyanobiaceae; genus AG-409-N21. The sequence goes on from QCKK01000009.1 coordinate 1,492, forward strand.
TGCGCCAATTAAAAGATCTGCAGTTGGCACAATCCTTTCAATTAGACCTCGACTGCTGACAATACTGATTAATCTTCCACGTCTATCAGCTTCTAAATTTCTAAGTCTTTGAGGTGATCTATCTAGAAGCATCACCTCTGCATCCATTGCAGCAGCCAGCCGTGCAGCATTCCAACCAACTGTCCCGGCGCCTAAAACAATTACTTTGGCTGGCCGTACGCCAGTACAACCACCAATTAAGACCCCGCTCCCTCCATGAGGCCTTTCCAGTAAATGGGCACCGACTTGTGCGGCTAATCTTCCTGCTATTTCACTCATTGGTGCTAGTAGAGGCAAGCTACCATTAGCCATTTGCACAGTTTCGTATCCGACTGCTGTTGTACCTGCTTGTATAAGGGCCTCTCCAACTTTTGGATATGCCGCTAAATGTAAATAAGTGAAAAGTACTAAGTCTTTTCTTAAAAGGTGAAACTCTTCTGGTTGCGGCTCTTTGACTTTTACAACGAGGTGAGAAGCCCATGCTTCATCACGGGTCACCATTTTTGCCCCAGCCTTGGCGAAAGCATCATCACTAATCCCTGCACCTGCACCTGCACCGATTTGAATACGCACTTCTAATCCTTGAGTGACAAGTTCTTTCGCTCCATCAGGTGTAAGTGCTACTCGTAGCTCGTCAACTTTAATTTCTGTAGGGACCCCAATACTGGCAATCGGGGCCGAAAGAATTGAGGAAGCCATGGTAGTGAAATAGTCCTTTCAGCTTGGCCAAACAAGCGCTACTTGACCAGATTTTGTTGCGTCATGCTGTAGCAATTGGAATGCGCCAGCCAGTCCCAAAGGCTTGTGGACTTACTTTTAAAAGGGGTGGAGCTTGTCTACGTTTAAATTCACTTTTTTTTAAAAGAGTTTGTACTCTTGAAACAATCAGTGGGTCATGACCATTTTTTACAAGCTCTTCAGAACTTTGTTTCTCTTCTATTAATGCTTTAAGTATGGGATCAAGTTTGAAGTAATCGGGAAGTGAGTCTGTATCAAGTTGATTTGGCTTTAGCTCGGCACTTGGGGGCTTCTCTCTAATGTTTTTTCCAATAATCCCTTCATCTGTAGAGAGATGGAGCTCTTGCCGACATTTTTTTGAGCTTAAATCATCTAACCAATCACAAAGTGCAAATACGGTTGTTTTATATAAATCTCCTATCACTGCTAGTCCTCCATTCATATCTCCATAAAGTGTGCAGTAGCCGACGGCAAGTTCTGATTTGTTTCCGGTGGAAAGTAGCAGTTGACCTTGTTGATTGGCTACGGCCATTAGTAGTGTGCCACGAATGCGTGATTGAAGGTTCTCCGCAGCAATCCCTTCGGGTGCACCTCCTAGTGGAAGAAAAAGTGAGGAAGAAAAAGTTTTAATTAATGAATCAATTGGAACAGTATGAGTGTAAATTCCAAGTCTTTTAGAGAGTTCTATAGAATCAATGACCGATCCTTTTGAGCTCCAGGGTGATGGCATCATCAATGCCGTTACATTCTTGGCCCCTAAAGCTGCGGTTGCTATTACTGCTACCAAGGCAGAGTCAATTCCACCACTAAGACCTAGTAAGACTTTGTTAAACCCGCATTTTCTTGCATAGTCATTTACTCCAAGAACAAGGGCTCGGAAGAGTTGTTCAGAAGGATTCGTTATTTGGTCAGTGTTATGTGGATGTGGATTACTTTGATCCCATGTGTATATTTCCTCTTTAAAGGCTGATAGTTGGACATTGACTTCTCCATAGGTTTTTGAGATAAAACTTGCTCCATCAAAAACTAATTCGTCATTTCCACCTACTTGATTGAGATAGATCACAGGACAGCCAATTTCTTTTGAGGCACTTTTAACTAATTTATGTCTCAGATAAGCTTTGTTATGTTCAAATGGTGAGGCAGAAAGATTAATTAGTAAACTGATATTTTCTTTGGCTAAATCTTTTATGGGATTAGTTCCTATTTGCCTCTTTTTTTGAATGAAACTATCTACCCATAAATCTTCACAAATGGTGATACCAAGACGAAGATTTTGACCATTGAAAGTCAAGTCTAGTATAGAGGGAGACTTCGCTGCCCGGAAATAACGCTTTTCATCAAATACATCGTAGGTTGGTAAGAGTTGTTTTCGTGCAACAATCCTCCAACCAGATGAATCAATTAAAGCAATTGAATTGAATAATTTGGGAAGCATTTGATCTTTTGTAGGTTCAGCCACACCTACTAAAAGGTAAAGGTTAATACCTTCAGATTTTAGGAATTTTGAAAGCTCATCCAGCACGCTACTTTGCTTATTAATTAACGTTGAATTAAGTAAAAGGTCTCTTGGTGGATAGCCCCATAAAGAAAGTTCAGGAGTTAGTACTAAATCAGAACTTTGCGATTTAGCATTTTGGCAAGCCTGCTTTATTATCTCACTATTTCCTGATAAATCTCCAACTAATGGATTGATTTGTGCGAGAGTAATTTTAATCATTTATTTTCACTTATCCCATATAAATTTTCTTCGAACAAAACAGGCAATATTGATTTTGGAATTTGTTCTTGCTTAGGCATATTCCTTATAGAAGAGCTGGCAGTATTTGGAATTGTGAGTGGAACTAAATCCACTTTGGCCCCCAATGATTTAAGAGTCTCAAGTTCTTGAACATGAATAGGCCAACCTTCACGTGGCACTATACCTAGACGTGCAATTTTAAAAATATTTTGTGCGTCTACCCACGTAGGGACTTGGCTAGTTAGATCACTCCCAACAATAAAAATTAAATTTTTGTCAGGCCATTTATGCGAAGCCTTTTGAAGAGTATTTATTGCCCAAGGACTACTTAGATCTTGAGCAAGTATTAGATTGGGATCTGCGATCGCCTGTACTAAAAGATTAAGTAAGTTTTTGCGCGTCTCTAGAGAGGCTTTGTGATGCTTGATTGGGTTGTTGCTTGCCCAAGTTAATACTTTTGGAAAAAGTTTAAGCAAACCTTCTAACAGGGCTTGATGCCCACATGTTGGAGGATCTGCACTGGTTCCAAATAATGCTATTGGACCATTGACTTGTTTCACGGAAGAAAACCTTGTAATTGCTGTTTTTGATTGCGGTCCGCTCTAGGCCAATTACCCAACCAATTTTTGACTTGTGGATCTGTTGCGTAAAGCCGTCGTAATAATGCACCAGGTTGTGCTTCATTTAATTGTTGTTGATTACGTAATAGTTCACGTGCTGTAAGACGGCCTGTAATTTGAGTCGTATGAACTGCAAGAGCTGCCTGAATGATTGCTACTGGCGCAGCAGATCCTAGGCTGAGTCCGCCAGTAATTGGCGTAGCAAGAATAAGTATTTGTCGAAATAAACTAAGAACTAATTGGATGGCTAATTGAGTGCCCCCTAAAAGTGCATTATTTCGACAGATGATTGAGATAATGTCTCTTGCTGCTGGACCACCCATTTTGAGTTCATAGAGCTTACATAGTTCAATTACAAGTGCTGTATCACAAGCTAGTCCTCCGGCGAGATCAAAAATTGCAAGTGGATTAGCTGCTATCCCAGATGCTTTGAGTGCTGCAAAGCGACCAATTAGTCCTTGTGCAGCAGTTTTCCTGGAATGAACTCTTAATCTCTTGAGATTTTGGTAAACGTGATCAGCTTGACGAAGTGCGTTTAAAGCCAGGAGGAGTTCCCCCTGATTTGTAAGCAATGTGATTAGGGAATTCCGCAAAGAATTGATTTGTGGTGAAACTGCCTCGCTACGAATTCTCCTATCGCTTGTTAATTTGGGTTGACGTGGAGAGGCGGCAACAGCGTGAATCTCTAGTCGTTTTGCATCATTTGGTAGACGTTGGTGAATGCTTTGGATCAAGGCTTTTTGTTCGTTTATGTTCCATTGATCTGAACGGTTTAAGACTAATAGAACTGGCTTGCCACTATCTAGGAGAACTTTTAACGCTTGAAGCTCTACGCTTGTTAGATCACTGTCTAATACAAATAGTACGAAATCTGTTTTTAGAGCTATGTGAGCAGCGAGCCTGGTTCTTGCTTCTTTTGCAATTTCATCAATCCCAGGAGTGTCTATCAGCTCAACTTTGTTTAGGGTTGCTATTTTTTGGTTCCAAACTTTTGAATCTAGACATCGGGTACAGCCATGAGCTACATCGGTGGCAAAGACTTTTTCTTCAAGAAGCGCATTTAGAAGACTTGACTTGCCAACACCAACTCTCCCAAATACAGCTACTCGCACATGTTTATCAATTAAACGTCTAAGTTGACGGTCAAAAGAAATTACTTCTCCAGCAAGTTGCGTTTTCTCACGACCACTAAGCTTTAAAGTTTGCCTCCATTCTTGAAGTAGAAGACGACAACGTTTAGGAGTAGATGGAATTAAATTCATGATTTTGAATTCCTCCACCACCCTGCAAGCACTGCTAGGACTGCTTCTGCACCAATTAACCCAACAAATCCACCAAATTCATCAACTACAACTCTTACTCCTTTCTTATCTCCACGAAAGCTAGTCAGCAAACGGTCTGCTCTTATCATTTCTGGAACAAACTCAACGGGCTCACTTAGATCGGCAGGAGTTAAATGCCCTCTCCCTTTAAGTAGAGCGGTTAATAAGCTTTCACGACTAGCCACTCCTAGAACTTTATCTACTTCTTGCCCCAGTACGACCCACCATTGTGCGTTATGAGCCAGAAGATTTGAACGCAATGCTTCTAACTTGGTAGAGCCATTGAGAGTTGGTGCAGCAACTCTGGGCGTCATTAAGTCGCGAGCTGTGAGATCATTTAATTGAAATACTTTTGCGATCATTGCCGCTTCATCCGCTTCAATTTGACCTTTTTGAGACCCAAGTCTTGCAAGCTGACGAATTTCTTCTTCATCTGTACTTAGCTCATTTTCTACAGTTATTACAGGGAGTAATTGCTCAAGCAAAAGGACTAACGGATGCATAATTAGCCCTAGCAAATGAAGAACTGGGGCACTCGCCAATGAGACTTTTAAAGCCAATCGACTTCCAAGTGATTTAGGGAGAATTTCTCCGAGGAGAATGACCAATATTGTTAGACCAATAGAAAAAATTGGTAATGCAATTCCACTAATACCTCTTTTTTCAAAAATGAATGCTGAATAACCTCCAAGCATTAAGCTTCCGAAAATATTGAATCCGTTGTTTGCGATTACAAGTACTGAAAGGGTCCTGCCAAGACGTTTGCGCAATTTTGCTAATAATTTGGCTCCAGCAACTGGTCTTGGTTTTGCTGCCAGTTCGTGAACTCGTAAAGGATTTACAGTTAGGAGTGCAGCTTCGACTCCAGAACACATCGCAGAGCCTGCTACTACTACAATTACAAGTATTGCTAAGGCTAGAAGATCTGAGCTCATTCCTTGAGTTGCCCCTTGGCTTTAGTGGGTTGAATGGTTAATCCTTTGTTTGATTTGTATCAGATTTAAGACCATTAAGCTCATTTCTTTGAGTTGATTTTTGCTGGTAAGAAGCAAATGGTGCTCAAGAGCTTTACTTCTCTTGACCTTTTAGGCTTTCAAAAGACAAATCAGCATGACAAAAAAGCTCTTTTGATCACTTGCTAAGCAATCCTGCTTGGTAAGTGATGCGCTGATTCAGTCACTTTTTTGCGATTTTCTTTCCCTCGTGATTAATTCCCAAACTTTTCGACAGCGACGTGAATCTTTTTTGGAGAGATTAGGAGGTGTCGCAGCAATTATTCCTGCGGCACAAATGGTTTCTCACCATGCGGATTGCGATTATCCATTTCGACAAGATAGTGATTTTTGGTATTTGACAGGTTTTGATGAGGCAGATGCAATCGCTTTGTTTTTACCTCATAGGAATGAGAGTGAACGGTTTGTCTTGTTTGTTCGTCCTAAAGAACCAGGAATAGAAGTTTGGGAGGGATCTCGTTGGGGTGTTGAAGGAGTATTGGAGCATTTTCATGCGGATATTGCTCATCCTCTTAGTGATTTTGAAAAGACACTTGGAGACTATTTGCAAGGTTGTGAAGGACTAGCTTTTCGGATTGGTAGGCACCCCAAGGTTGAGCCAATGGTTTTGAAAGCTTGGAGTAAACAGTTAGATAGTTCTCAACGAAGTGGATTGTTGCCCCAGCCTCTTTTTGCTCCTTCACATTGGTTGCATTCCCTAAGACTTTGTAAGGATCCTGAGGAAATTGAGAGAATGCGAGAGGCCGCCAAAATCTCTTGTGAGGCGCATCAATTAGCTCACTCCAAGGTTCATCCAGGCATGAACGAACGCCAGGTTCAAGGATTAATAGAGCAATATTTCCTTGAACAGGGTGCCCGCGGGCCTGCATATGGGTCAATAGTTGCTGGTGGAGATAATGCGTGTGTGTTGCATTACACATCCAATAATGCGACTTTGCGAGATGGTGATTTGTTATTAATAGACGCTGGATGTTCTCTTAATGACTATTACAACGGAGATGTAACTCGCACATTTCCAATAAATGGAAGCTTTACTAGTGAGCAAAAAGCTTTATATGAAATTGTTTCTTCAGCACAAAAAGCTGCGATAGAAAAGGTTGCTCCAGGTAATGATGCCGAGTTAATTCATGGCACTGCAGTAAGAATTTTGGTAGAAGGATTATTGGATCTAGGGTTACTTTGTGGGCATATAGATGATGTAGTCAATAACGGTGATTATCGACATTTATATATGCATCGTACAGGACATTGGTTGGGCTTAGATGTTCATGATGTCGGTGCTTATAGATTAGGTGAATCATCCGTCCCGCTTTCTCCAGGAATGGTTCTTACAGTCGAGCCAGGAATATACATTAGTGATAGATTGCCAGTCCCAAGCGGTCAGCCTCAAATTCATGAAAGATGGAAGGGGATAGGAATTCGTATAGAAGATGATGTTGTTGTCACTGACAACGGGAATGAAGTTCTTACCTTTTAAATTAATAATTATCTTAATTGCAGCTCTTATTAGGTTCTAATTGTTCTCTCTTGTTTGTTGGGTTGTATTGACCTTATTATCCAGATTTAGTTTTGAGGCTTTAATAAGTACTTACTTATGTCATCTAAGGATTCAAGTATGAAATCTGCGCCTGCTTCAATTAATAGTTTTTCGTAAGCCAAACGTTTTTCTTTGATGTGATCAGCTCGTAAATGCGGTGGAGCTATTGCAAGACTAATAAAATTTTGATCAGGAATCTTTTGCTTTGCTTTATATATCGTTTTGACATCAGCAACGGTATCTCCTACATAAGCGACTGGTGGACTTTCTTTGCCAAGTCCCTTTTTTGATAGTTGATTCGCCAGTGCAAGAAAACCGGTCGGGTCAGGCTTGTCAGGTGCTTCTCCCATGGCAATTAGGGGCGGGTTGTTTAGACCTAATCGATCTTCTAAAAGAAACTGAGCAGAAACGCGTTCTGCTCCGCTTACAAATCCCCATGCGATGCCTTGGGCAGTCAGTCCATCAAAAAAACTTTTTTTAACAAGTATGGGTTCGTTGCAGATGAATCCGTTCCATTTATTGTTTGGACCTTTAGGGTCACTTCCAAAGTAAAAATTGTTAAAGACTGATATCAGCTCATCTCTACTGGGAATCTTGAATTTGTCTTTGATTGATTTGTCCCTGCGTTTAATAATCTCCAGACTGACATCCCAGTCATTATTCCAGCAACCTTCGCTTTTCAGAGCATCTATTTCTTCAAGGGTGGGTCTCCATCCAATAAAGGTTTTGACGGTTTCCTGGATTGCTAAGCGATAGCTTTTGGCAACATCTCGGAGTACACCGTCTATATCAAACAAAAGTAAGCCTTGTGGTTCCAGAGGAATTGATTGATGGGGAACTGTTAGGTTAGTTGTTTATTCAGAATTCTTGATTGCTGATTCAATGACTGTTCCTGAAGGTGGTCCCGATCCAAAAGTGGCCGGAGGAGAAGAATCTAAAGTTGAAGGGCGCCCTGCTTCCATGCATGGCGGAACAGCAGCACTAGCTTCTGCCACGATTGATGCTGATGGAGTCCCTTCTGGACATACCCCAAAAGCTGACGAAGGTAGATTCTTGCTCAAGATTCTTTGGTTGCCAGATAATCTGGCTCTTGCAGTTGATCAAATTGTTGGAGGAGGGCCAAGTCCTTTGACAGCTTATTTCTTTTGGCCCAGGGAAGATGCTTGGGAGACACTGAAGAGTGCATTAGAAAGTAAAAGCTGGATAACTGATAACGAGCGAGTGGAAGTACTTAATAAGGCGACAGAAGTTATTAATTATTGGCAGGAAGAGGGCAAAGGAAAAAACTTAGAAGAAGCAAAACTTAAGTTTCCTGACGTCACATTTTGTGGCACAGCCTAATTTGATTGTTTTAGGAAACAGGCAATTGTTCTATCATGGCGGAAACATCTTCTTCAAATATCAAGTAATCTTTCATTGATTTATATGAACTGACCAATTGCTCTGCTAAAGAAGGGCTAATGGTAAATGTTTTAATTCCTTTTTCTGCAAGCTCAAGAATCTGATCTATTTGTCTGATGCTAGCGACGAGTATTTTGCAATTACTATTGCTGATTACTTGAATCTTTTTCATTAAATGGATATTCCCCATTCCATCTTCTTTGATATCATTCATTCGACCTAAGTAGGGTGCAATATAATTTGCCCTTAATGTAGATGCTATGAGAAATTGCTTTGGTTCATAGCAGGCAGTGAAGGTTACTTTTAATTGATTGTTAATTAGTTTCTTGGCTGCTTTTATTCCTTCTTTTGTAAGGGGTAGCTTTATATAAATATTTAGATTATTTGAGGCACACTTTGCTATTTCTAGCCCACATTTTACTAGTTGATTTGAATCTTTTCCCCAGGCTTGTATGTGCATTTCTTCATACCCTAGGTTTGCAACTGACTTTGCTAAATTTCTAAGATTTGAAATTGTACAATTTTGATTTGATTCTTTTAGGAGTGTAGGGTTTGTAGTTACTCCTTTGAAGATTCCTGTTTCAGACCAATGCTTCCAATCAGTTGGATTGGCAGTATCAAGAAAAAAAGTTAGTCCCACTAAATTATTGGTGGATAATTAAATTAATTTAGTTACTCAGGGTTTTTACTGGCCTGAACCCTTGCACGTGCACGGGAAAGGTGTTGTTGTGCTTTTATCTTTTCGGGGGTAGTTTCCTGTCCGTCAAATTTATTGAATTCATTTTTTGCTTTTTCAAGATCTGCTTCAGCAGAATTTTCATTGATATTTTCCCCAAGCTCTGCTCCATTGACTAAAACTGTTACGTCATTAGCTTCAACTTCGGCGAAGCCTCCCATTAATGCAATAGAGCTCCAAGTGCCTTCTTTAAATACCCGTAGAACTCCAATATCTAAAGCGGTAACCATAGAGATGTGTCCAGGTAAAATCCCTAGTAGGCCAGTAGTGCTAGGAAGAATTACTTCTTCTGCGTTGCCATCAAACACGCTCTTGTCGGGTGCTAGCACTCGGAGGGTGAGGGACATGAGGTTTCGTTCGTAGTAAGGAAGGTTGTAATTTGATCTGTTTAGAGTCTCAAAAAATCTTGTAAATGATTTTTCTCACTTGAAAAGGAGAATAATTAAGACTTAGCTTCAGAAGCCATCTTTTCGGCCTTGGCCTTTACTTCATCTATGTTCCCAACAAGATAGAAAGCTTGTTCTGGTAAATGATCAAGTTCACCAGAGAGAATCATATTGAATCCAGCAATTGTTTCGTCTAATTTGACGTATTTACCAGACATGCCGGTAAAGATTTCGGCTACAAAGAAAGGCTGGGAAAGGAACTTTTCAATTTTGCGGGCACGATCAACAGTGCGTCGGTCTTCCTCTGATAATTCGTCCAGACCAAGAATGGCAATAATGTCTTGAAGCTCTTTGTATCTCTGAAGAGTGGATTGAACATTTCTTGCGGTTCTGTAATGCTCATCTCCTACAACAGAAGGTTGAAGCATTGTGCTGGTTGAATCTAAAGGATCAACAGCTGGATAAATTCCTTTTGCTGCTAGGGCACGAGCTAAAACAGTTGTTGCATCCAAGTGGGCAAATGTTGTCGCTGGTGCAGGGTCTGTTAAGTCATCAGCAGGAACATAAACCGCTTGAATAGAGGTAATTGAGCCTTCCAGTGTTGAAGTAATACGTTCTTGAAGTTCGCCTACGTCAGTGCCAAGGGTTGGTTGATAACCAACAGCAGAAGGCATGCGGCCTAATAAAGCCGAAACTTCTGAACCTGCTTGTACGAATCTGAAAATATTGTCGATAAATAGAAGAACATCTTGTTTATTAACATCTCGAAAGTGCTCCGCCATTGTCAAAGCTGAAAGGCCTACACGCATACGAGCTCCTGGTGGCTCGTTCATTTGTCCAAAACAAAGAGCAACTTTTGATTTGGTTAAGTCTGTTGCATTAATAACGCCAGATTCTTTGAATTCTTCATAAAGGTCATTCCCTTCACGGGTCCTTTCACCTACACCTCCAAAAACTGAAACTCCTCCATGCTCTTTCGCAATGTTATTGATTAATTCTTGAATAAGAACAGTTTTACCTACTCCAGCACCACCAAAGAGTCCAACCTTTCCACCTTGTCGGTAAGGAGCTAGCAAGTCGATAACTTTGATCCCTGTTTCGAAAACTTTTGGTTTTGTTTCAAGATCAGTAAGTTTTGGAGCAGCTCTATGGATAGGCGCTTTAGAAGGACTTGTTACAGGTCCTTGTTCGTCAACTGGCTCTCCAAGAACGTTGAAAATTCTTCCTAAAGTTGCTTCTCCAACTGGAACAGATATTGGTGCTCCAGTATCAAGGGCTTCCATTCCTCTTACAAGTCCATCAGTGCCACTCATGGCAACTGCGCGAACCCTGTGATCACCTAGTAATTGCTGTACTTCAGCAGTCAAGGCAACTTCCTGTCCAGCAGGATTTTTGCCTTCAATTCGTAACGCATTAAGAATTGATGGAAGTTTCCCAGCAGGAAACTCAACATCTAAAACAGGGCCAATTACTTGGCGAACGACACCCTTTGTGCCAGCGGAGGCAGTAGCAGCAGCGGCCATAAGAACAGAAAGAGGGGAGGGGTGCAGCAGAAATGCATCCCCATCAATAGTGGCGCAAGGTTACCACTGTGCATGATCTTTCCTCTACGGTTCGGTCAACCGCACAGATCAGCTGTAGTCGCCTAGGGCTTTAAGCACATAAGTTGGCAGTCATTGGCATTGAGTGCTAACTCAATCCATTCCGTGGCGTAAAAGCGCCTGTTATTGCACTTGCATTGATCCATGGCAGCTGTTTCATTAAGCGTCTCCACTGTTAAACCTCTTGGAGATCGTGTTTTTGTAAAAGTCTCTGAATCAGAGGAGAAAACTGCAGGAGGAATCCTTCTTCCTGATACCGCTAAAGAAAAACCACAAGTTGGTGAAGTTGCCCAAGTGGGACCTGGTAAGCGGAATGATGATGGCTCACGTCAGGCACCTGAAATTGGTGTAGGGGATAAGGTTCTCTACAGCAAATATGCAGGTACCGACATAAAACTTGGTAGTGACGAGTACGTACTTCTTTCAGAGAAGGACATACTTGCAATCGTTAATTGAGACTTACAGCTCAATCTCACTAATTTATTAACCCAACACTCTTCTTTTTCTAAGGAAAACGCCTCCCATGGCCAAACGCATTATTTACAACGAGCAAGCCCGTCGTGCACTAGAACGCGGCATCGATATTCTTGCTGAATCAGTTGCAGTAACCCTTGGACCCAAGGGAAGGAACGTGGTTCTAGAAAAGAAGTTTGGTGCCCCTCAAATTATTAATGATGGAGTCACTATTGCCAAAGAAATTGAATTAGAGGATCACATCGAGAACACCGGTGTTGCTCTAATTAGGCAGGCTGCTTCAAAGACAAATGATGCTGCTGGTGATGGCACTACCACTGCAACAGTTTTAGCTCATGCAATGGTTAAGGCTGGCTTGAGAAATGTTGCTGCAGGTGCCAATGCAATAACCCTTAAGAAGGGTATTGATAAGGCTACTGATTTTCTAGTAAGAAAGATCGAAGAGCATTCCAAGCCGATAAGTGATAGCAATGCTATTGCTCAATGCGGAACAATTGCTGCAGGAAATGATGATGAAGTAGGTCGAATGATTGCAGATGCTATGGATAAAGTTGGGAAGGAAGGAGTTATATCTCTTGAAGAAGGAAAATCCATGACTACGGAATTAGAAGTCACGGAAGGTATGCGTTTCGATAAGGGATATATCTCTCCTTATTTCGCAACTGATACAGAGAGAATGGAGGCGATATTAGATGAGCCATATATTCTTCTGACTGATAAGAAAATCGGGTTAGTTCAAGATTTGGTTCCTGTCCTTGAACAGATTGCTCGAACTGGCAAACCTCTTTTGATTATCGCTGAAGACATTGAAAAGGAAGCTCTTGCCACTTTGGTAGTAAATAGACTTCGTGGAGTATTAAATGTCGCAGCAGTAAAAGCCCCAGGTTTTGGTGATCGTCGTAAGGCCATGCTTGAGGATATGGCAGTGTTAACTAATGGCCAGTTAATTACAGAAGATGCGGGCTTAAAGTTGGAATCAACAAAGCTAGAAGCTCTTGGTACAGCTAGAAGAATCACTATCAACAAAGACACAACAACGATTGTTGCTGAAGGCAATGAAGCAGCAGTTAATGCACGTTGTGAGCAAATTAAAAAGCAAATGGATGAAACAGAGTCAACATATGACAAGGAGAAGCTTCAAGAACGTTTGGCAAAGTTGGCGGGTGGAGTAGCAGTAGTCAAAGTTGGTGCTGCTACAGAAACCGAGATGAAGGATAAGAAGCTTCGTCTTGAGGACGCCATTAATGCGACCAAAGCAGCAGTAGAAGAGGGGATTGTGCCAGGAGGTGGTACAACTCTTGCCCATCTAGCTTCAGAGCTTCAGAAATGGTCAGACAGCAATCTGAGTGGAGAAGAATTAATAGGTGCAAATATTGTTGAAGCAGCTTTGACCTCTCCTTTAATGCGAATAGCCGAAAATGCTGGAGCAAATGGTGCTGTTGTTGCTGAAAAAGTCAAAAGCAAGCCTATAACTGATGGTTATAACGCTGCCACAGGTGAGTATGTCGATATGCTCGCTGCAGGCATTGTGGACCCTGCGAAAGTAACTCGCTCAGGCTTACAAAATGCTTCTTCAATTGCAGGAATGGTTTTAACTACCGAATGCATAGTTGCTGATATGCCTGAGAAGAAGGAAGCGGCACCAGCAGGTGGAGCAGGTGGAATGGGCGGTGACTTTGATTACTAAACACGTTTAGAGTCGAATCCAAAGTCAAATTGAGTGAGGGACTGGTTTTATACCAGTCCCTTTTTTATTGTCCGTCTATATAAAAGTTCAGAACAACTTCTAAGGAGTTTGGAACTTTTCTGAAATAGGTTTTGATTCCTTAAAAAGGTCATTAGTGGTTGGGAACAAAGCTTGGAACAATTGGAATTGACCGCATACCCTCCACCTTTAGTTGAGAAAATCCAGTTATAACTTAATTCCTATTGAGAAAAACCAAAGAAGGCGACTACGACCATTGACCCGGTGACTTTGATTACTAATTGCTTCTTATAGGCAGTTTCCCTTTGCCTTGCTAAACAATTAATTATTTAAATGCTACTTCTGCCTGTCAGGTTAAAAGTTCCTTGCTATTAGTTGGTAGTGGTAGTTAGAGGAGATAGCAATGGACGATGCTTTTGCAAAGGAAGTCACTATCCGATCGTTGTTGAAGTCAAAAGGATATGTGTTTGACCATGAGAATCAGTATTGGTTTCGAGAGTGGACCACTAATCAAGGTCAAGAAAAAGTTTTAGAAGTTGCTCTTAAAACAGAAGATGGTGAATGGAACAAATTAATGATGACAGCTTCAGGGCAAGTTTTCTATGCGGAGGCCATAAGTGGTGGTGTGGAGTAAAGATATTCTTGAAAAATTTTTACAGCATAGATGTAGAATCCTGAATGATTATTTGATATCAACTATCTAGACGACAAGTTTTGATTAATTTCAAAGATGGTTTAAGTAATTGATGAAAAAAAATTTTAGCCAAGCCAACGAGCACTAAGAATTACCGCAAGACTTAGGAATACAATTAAGCAAGTCCAAGTAACTCTGTTTAATGCTGCTTCTGCACTGCTTGCACTAGTAAACATAGAACTACCACTTGCAGCTAATCCGCCCATTCCATCACCCTTAGGGCTATGAAGTAGAACAAGTAGCATTAGTAGAATTCCGGATGAGATCCAGACCCAGGAGAGAACAGAAATAATCATTTGCTTATCTTGTCTTTATTTGAATTTTATTTGTTTAATTATCTTATGCCAAAATGCTTTTCAAGTTGGTATCAGACAGTTTGGGCAAGCCTTCTAGGCATTTTAGAAGTGCTGATTGGTTCAACAAGAGAGAAGCCAGTCATTGCATCTGGTTTTGGCAAATTAAGGAGTTCTAAAACCGTAGGAGCTATGTCTGCTAGTCCACCGCCTTTACGTAATTTAATTTTGTTGCCATGACCAGATAATTTTCTTTTCTCTCCTTCTATAAGTATTACTGGCACAGGGTTAGTTGTGTGTGCAGTCCATGCTTGTCCATCAGGGCCTTGCATTAGCTCTGCATTCCCATGATCAGCAGTTATTAGCAATGTTCCACTTACTTTGCCTGTCGAATCAATCAACTTTCCAATACATTCATCTACTTTATTAATGGCTTCTATTGCGGCTTGCATCTCACCTGTATGACCAACCATGTCAGGATTTGCATAATTAATGACTATCAATGAATAATTTCCACTCTCAATTGCTTGTTGACAGCTTTTTGTAAGCTTCTCGGCCGACATCTCAGGGGATAAGTCATAAGTTGCAACTCTTGGTGATGGAACCAAATGTCTTTCTTCTCCTATTAGTGGTTTTTCTATCCCCCCATTTAAGAAATACGTTACATGAGGATATTTCTCTGTTTCTGCAGTGCGATATTGACGTAATCCATGTTGAGAGACAATTTGTCCGAGCAAGTTATCTAAAGTTTCAGGTGGAAAAGCAATTTCAACTGGTAAGTCAGCTTCGTATTGAGTAAATGTGACAACATTCAGTTTTGGTTGATATTTCCTATGGAAATGATCAAACTCTTGCAGAGTAATTGCTTGCACCAATTGTCGAGCACGATCAGGTCTGAAGTTGAAAAATATAAGTCCATCTCCATCTTTTAAATAGGAAGAAGACAGTCTTAATGGCTCAAGAAATTCGTCAGTTGTCCCTTCTTGATAACTTCTCTCTAGAAATTCTTCTGCCGATAATTCGCTAATTGGAAGGTTTGGGTTTGTCAACAAATCATATGCTTTGACAGTTCTTTCCCAGCGTTGATCTCGGTCCATAGCCCAATAACGGCCAGAAATACTTCCTAGATGGCCAACGCCAATTGATTTTAATTTCTCTTGAATAGGAGCTATGTAGTTTCTAGCACTTTTTGTAGGAGTATCTCGACCATCGGTTATTGCATGAACTGCAAGATTTTTAATTCCTGTTGAGGCAGCCCATTCAAGCAGGCCTGACAAATGATCTAGATGACTATGTACTCCTCCATCAGAGCAAAGGCCCAGAAGATGCAGGGTGCCTTTAGATTTTTTTAGCTCTTCTGCCAATTTGATAAGAGCTGAAGTTTCTTTCAGTAATCCGTTAGTAACTGTTTCTGAAATTCTTACCAACTCTTGTTTAATTATTCGGCCAGCCCCAATAGTTAAATGACCGACCTCGGAATTCCCCATCTGATTGTCAGGAAGACCTACATCTGATCCGCTGGCCTCTATAAGGGTATGTGGGTATGCATGCCAAATGGCATCCATTATTGGGGTATTGGCTTTTTGAATCGCATTATGTTCTTTCTCATTACTATGTCCCCATCCATCGAGAATCACTAGTACTACAGGAGCTACCTGATTCGAAGCAATCGAGTTTCTAGAGCTATTGTTCAGCATCTTGCCCTCGACTAAATCTTTATAAGGCCTTTGTCTTGTTTAAACTACTGCTTCTTGGCGCTTGAGACCCATTTGTTAGGACTTGCGTCAGCTTTTGCGAATGCAGCATTTTTATATTGAACTTGTAATACTCGGAATAAGATTCATTTTGAGGCCAAACAACCTATGTCTGACACCCGAGTAAAACAAAGGGTGGAAATACTTTCTGAAAGCGAGTTATGCAGGACTCTCGCAAGACTTGCTTCTCAGGTGCTGGAGTCTGTCCCAAATATTGATGATCTTGTTTTGCTTGGAATACCAACAAGAGGAGTTCATTTGTCCAGGGTTTTGTCCAAGGAACTTGAACAATTAACTGGGAATTCGATAGCTCAGGGGAGCCTAGACCCTACTTTTCATAGAGACGACCTTGTTCGCATTGGAACAAGAATGGTTCAAGCTACTGATCTCCCAACCACAGTGGAAGGTCGTCAAGTGGTTTTGGTGGATGATGTGATATTTACTGGCCGAACAATTAGGGCTGCTCTTGAAGCTCTTCAAGCTTGGGGAAGACCTCAAAGGGTGTTTTTATTAGTAATGGTTGATAGAGGTCATCGTGAAGTGCCTATTCAGCCTGATTTCTGTGGTCGTAAAGTTCCAACAAAACGTACTGAGAATATTGAATTGAGACTACGAGAAGTTGATGGAGAAGAGGGAGTGTTTCTAGAAGAAATAAAGAGTTGAGCTTTACTCTTTCTTGGTCAATTTCTTTTTATTCAATTTTGCAAAGGACTATTGTTTCTAATGATTTCCCTGTTCTTAGATCAAGTCCTTGTACCTTAAGAAAGCATTCATTATCAATAGTAAATTTAAGCTTCATGCAGTCTTCTCCTGCACTCCCTGTTGGACTTAATGAAATCTTTCTAGCTTCTTCTTCTAGTCTATTAATTCTTTGCTCTTTCGAAGATGATTTAATTGTGGGGATCCCATTTATATAAATAACTTCTTTGGCAATGTTTAATTCAGGTTCGCCTAGTATAAGTTCAATATCCTTCTGTGAGTCTTTACTCGCTGCAAGCACTATTTCAAAAGGAGTAGAAGTGGGCCAGGGTTGACCAGCAAGAAAAATCGGATGCCAAATGTGACTTTTGATTCTTTCTTCCCAGCATCTCAGGGATATACCTCTTCTTAAAACATCTCTGACTTTTACTCCTGGAGTAAGGCTTAGAGCACCAATAGCAACAGCTTCTATTGGCGGAGGAGTTAAAAAAGGTATTGTTTTCGTTTTGTCTTTTAGCCAGTCTTTGATGAGTGGAATCCTTGATCCGCCTCCTACGGCAACTACTCCTTGTAAATCCTTTAGTTCACATCCGTTCCTTCGTGCTGATGAGAGTGTTTTTTCTAAAAGACTTTTCAAACATTCTATTAAACCTTTGTTTATAAGTAATTCTTCTAATTTAATTCTGTTGAGGATGAGCTCCTTTTTCTCGGCTGATTCTGTTGCTATAGAGAGTTCTTGTAAATATTCAGACTTTTCTATTTTTAATTCACTTAATCGGCATTTAAGTTTTTCGGCTGCATTAAGCCAAGATTCTTTCATCCTTTCATTAGGGAAGAGATGAGAGACAATCCATTTGTCTATATCTCTTCCACCTACCCGAAGTCCAGCTTTCCCAAGTACTTTTGCGCATCGGAGAATTTGTTGACTATTTTTTTCAAGATCTTCTCCGTTAAATCGTATTAATTGAGCTATTGGAGCAGCTTTCCCTTCTCCTCCTTCAAGAGCCACTATTGAAAAATCAATAGTGCTGCCACCTATATCCATGACCAGTAGCTTTGCTCCTGGGGGCAGATTCGCCCCCATAGCAGCTGCGGTGGGTTCGTCTACTAATGCTATTTCATTTACTGGGAGAGAAGCGCATACATCATTCAGCCAAGTCCTGTAGGCCTTATAGCTTTCAACAGGGGCTGTTAGAACAAGTCTATTTATTTTTATTTGAGGGGGAAGTGAATTCCAAATACGATGAATTAGCAGTTCACCAGCTTTTTCAGGAGTGAGAAATGAATTATTGGATTGCTGCTTTGGGGAGCCTATCCATCGCTTGAAATCTCGACTTAAATTAGGGTCATCTTTATTGGTAAGGCGCGCATTAATAACCTCTTGACCACATAAAACTTTTGAAGACTTTGCTTCATTTAGCCATATCAAACTAGGAATCTCGCCTTTTATACGACTTATTGGGTGAAGATTTAGGAGTTGAGGGCTCTGATCTCTTTCTGCTTGGAAAGCAACGACTGTTGTAGTGCTACCAAGATCTATTGCAAGAGTGCCTGTTTGCTTGCTAGTGGGAAAAGATTCCGCTGACTTTTGATCGAATTTATAGATCATGGAAAGATTAATTCAAATTTAGTTTCTGCAATTTCATTTACGGAGATTTGTTTGTGCTCCATAGGACTAGAGTATGGGTCAGATTTGATTGATTCAGTGATTACTTCAGGTTTGGATTCCCAAGATCTTGCCAAAAGAGGGGAGAGTCTTATTAGACAATCGAGCAATCGTTACCTAACTACTGTGCGAATTGCTTTCCGTGCGAAGCAGAGACGGTTTGATGATTTTGATGGACTACTTGAAGAATCAAGTGTCAAGCCCGTGCAGAGAGCAATAGTAGAACTAAGTGATGAGCAGGATCAGCCAGATTTATTGCCCGGCTGATTAATAATGTTTCAAAAGGAAGGCCCTGGGTGGCGTTTGGCCCGAGATCCTTCCAGGACTTCTTTCCCTGTTCTTATTGGTGGAGATCATTGGGCAGTTGAATTGACTGAGGCAGAAGGGAAATTTTTGGTTTCTTTGATTCTTGAAATCGTTGATCAACATCAAGAAATAGTTGACCAGCTAATGGTAGAAGAATCAGTTTCTCTGGAAATTGAAAGAGACCTTTGGTGGGCTTGCTTAGATGGGAATCGATTCGAATGGAGTTTGCAGGTCATTATGCAATCAAAAGCCAGTCCTCTGAGGGGTTTTGAAGTGTATTGGCCTATTCCTGCTGCCAAATCGATTACATCAGCTATGAGAACAATGTGGGATTGCAAGCAGTGATAAGAGTGCCTTATCAATCGAATTTGCACAGATCTTTCCCCTGACAATTGGAGGTATTTCACAGTTTTTCCACAGCCTTTGGCTTCAGATTGGTCGCTAACAGAAAAGCTGTGGAAAAAGCCCGTAATTCGTATCTTTTCCTTGACTCTGGATAATTTTTAGCTATATAGCAAAAACGTGGGGTTGGAAGTTAAAAGCCTTGTAAAACAAGGAGTCTTATCAGGAGATGACTTGAGACGACTTGTGTAAAAGGGGTCTTGACTCTTGGCTCGACATGTGGAGAAGTAGTTGTCATTGCAAAAGGTTTTTTTAATGCAAATTAGTGATTTAAGCGTTCGTGATCAGTCTTCTCAAAACGAGAAGTCTTTTATGGTTCAAAGGAGTTCCGTACAAAAAGAGGAGGCGAGCACTGTTAGTTTTTATGCTGAGCTCCCAGAGGCTTTGCAAAAAGCCATGGCTGGTTTCATTGAGAGATATCCAAACTGGGATCAATATCGTTTAATCCAGGCTGCCTTAGCAGGCTTTCTTGTGCAGAATGGAGTTGATTCAAGACCAATCACTCGTCTATATGTAGGAAACATGTTTGGTTCAGAATCTTTTATTGAGGAAATTTAGGCAAGCCCTATTGCAATTCTCCTAATCTTTGTAGAAGATCTTTTGCTATTTCAGTTTTAATTGGAGTTATAGAAAGACGGTTCCCCTTCCTTAAAAGAGTAAGTTCTTCAGGTGTATATAACTTTCTTAAAGCTTCAAGACTTAGAGATGTTTGGGAGGTACCAAGGTAAAGCATTTGAGCGCAGTCCCATTTTGGTTTTTCCTTAGAAGACTTCGGATCGAAATATTTTGAATGAGGATCAAATTGTGTTGGGTCAACTAGGCAGGTATTTATTACTCGCATAAGCCCTACTATTCCAGGAGTTTTGCAATTTGAGTGATAAAAAAAAGCTTCGTCCCCCTTGACCATTGAACGCATGAAATTTCTTGCTTGATAGTTCCTAATTCCATCCCAAAGGGTTTCTCCTTCATCCCTCAAGTGATTTATTCCGTAAACATTAGGCTCGCTTTTCATTAGCCAGTAGGAAATATCTGTCATAGCAATGGATTAGGGCGAAAGTTTGGGTAAAAAGGTTGTTTTTAACCCTGCTTTGATGTTAGTAAGTCAGCCCTGATTAGCTCCATACCTGGCAAATATTTCTAACCCCTCTCAGCCTCAATCAGATGGTTCTGCTCATTTTGAAATTCTCTAGTCAACTAGAGCAACCCAGGAGAACGCTGAGCCTATTCCTATCCAGACTCCAGTAGTCAAGAGTCGGCCATTGGCCCCTAGCCAATTAAGGCTTCTTTGAGATACTGCCGTCACTAGTAAAAGTAAGGATCCTTGTGCAAGAAGGAGACCTGAAAAATAACCTATAAGAGGTGTAGGTTCAGCACCAACAATTGTGCTTCCAAGCAAGTAGCCGTGGAAAGCAAACATTGGCAAGAGCCATTTTGCGCTCAAACGATTCAGAACAATTAAGCCTTCTATTGCCAAAGACAAAGAGACAAGTGCTTCTGCCCAGGGAGTTACTACATTAGGTAAGGGGAGCAACTGCACCAATGCACTTCCGGCTAATCCAACAGATAAAAGAGGCAAAAGCCATTTCTTGTTCCTTTTGAGTCCCACAAGGGCGATGCCTAGCATGAAAAGTAGATGATCAGGTCCAAGCAATGGATGCCCGATCCCGCTAAGTAGAGCTTGCCAAGCTGACAGCTCTGAACTGTCGCCCATCCCAAAGGGATGATGAGCCAAAGCTGGATCAGCTAAAAAAGTCAGTAAAACAAATAATGGAATTAAAACTGCAAGAAAATGCTTACGCCCTAAGAAGGGAAAGGTCATAGGTCGATCCTCGTCGAATTGTGAAATAAGGCGGGCGTTCTGACTGATATCGATGAATGTCGATACTTCACAGCTGCGGGACAGCAGCGGACTCTCACCGCTTTTCCCCATTACTTCCAATGGCTGATCTCCGTTGGAACCTCTTAATTAATGTATTCAGAATCCTGGCAAATTGGATGTTTGTTAGCAGCTTGGTATCTTCGAAGTCGATTTCTTGTCTTAATTGAAGTAAATAGTAGTTTGAGCTCGTTAGTGTAAAAAATAAGAGCTGGACTCAAAGGGGAACATCGAAATACGTCCTCCTTTTTTATTGATGCAATCTTGGCCTTAGGCAAATAAGGAAGGTTTTTAGGCGAATCCCATCCCTTTGGTTTTGGTTTGACTGCCGGCGGTAAGGAAGTGCGTTTTATCACTGCCAACGTCATAGAGGGTGTAATTCAAACCAGCTCCAATGCCAATCACGCTTCGCTTGGGAACTTCCTGTTGTTGTTCACGTTTACCGTTCAGATCCTTTACTTGTGAATTGATTCCTCCTCCAGTCAGTTCAAGATGAAATTGTTTAGTACTGCGCGCTGTGAACAGTCTGTTCACATTGAGACGGGTGAGTCGATCAAGGAGGATCAGTGGAGACGTTTCAGATGTGAGGTTGTCACCCACGTCTGAAGAGCTTCCATGGATGAGTGCACAGTCAAGTTCAATGAAGCCAAATTGCAGTGATGCCAGCCAGTTCAGATTAGAAGGATTAACCGTATTTAGCAGTACATTGACTGCGTCTTCTCCTTGGCTGAGCCGCAGAGCATCAGCTTTGCGTTCACCACGAAACCCACGCTCTGCAAGTAGTTGCTCTTCCCACCAGCCATAGATGCAATCTGGTTTTAAATCGCCGCGATGGGGATTTTTTAGTCGATCTAACAGTGCGTCACAGTTGCGTTCGGGTCCGACTAGGTCTCCAAGGACAAATAAGGCTGTAACTCCACGAGTCTTCTTTAGATCCCGTTGAATTAGGTCATAGGTCTCGAGATCTCCACGTAAACCACTTACTAGTGCCCATCTTTCAATCATCGTTCACACACATGACTTGCATCTTCGGCCTGTTCGGCGAATTCAAAACCATGACTCAGTCGCCATGCGAAGACTTTCGGTAGCCCCGCTTCGACAATCGCTTGACAGGTTCGACCAACGTCATAGGGCACCTCTTTTATCTCAACTTCATCAGTTGCATCGTTATGAATTACATAGGTGGCATTGGTACTTCCATGACGTGGCTCGCCCACTGATCCAGCATTGACGATTTTGCGCATCGGCAGGGTCAGTTCTTCACCCTGATCGCAGTCATGGTCAGCATTTTGCAAACGCACACGAATAGATCCATCTCTCAACTCACGTACATAAGGCTGGTGGGTATGCCCGCAAAACAGAATATCGGCCCCCGCTGTTTCTACTCGCTCGAGAGCCGCAAATGCATCCATGTCTGGCAGAAGATACTCATGCTGACTGTTGGGACTGCCATGCACGAAGAGGAGTCGATCACGACGTAATGATGTCGGGAGGCTGGCCAAAAAACTTTTGTTTTCGTCCGTTAGCTGATCATCTGTCCATTGGTGGGCCAGGTGCCCACGTCTTTCTGCTAGTTGAGAAGGGTAGCTGCACTCGCAGGCATTAAGACCATCGATGATATCTTCATCCCAGCAGCCCTGGCAGGTCGGGATGTCACGCTTTCGTATCAGCTCAACTACTTCGTTGGGCTGAGGGCCATAGCCCACTAGATCACCAAGACAGGTAATGGTGTCAATCCCTTGCCTATCAATGTCATTCAAGACAGCTTCCGCTGCAGGGAGATTGGCGTGTAGACAGGAGATAATTGCGTGATTCATGGCGTTAAGTTGAGGGAAGAGCTTCTTTTTGTCGATCCCTAAGAGGCATTTGATGCATCTCAAGTACGGCATCGTTTAGTAGGCAGAGGTCGATCGTTGATTGAATACGTAAGCCATCAAGATGTTTTCCTTGCACGACAAGCTCCGACAAGCTGGCAGGCCTGCCATTTGGAGCTGAAATTTCTTCAAGTGGAAGGAACTGTGAGCTTTCTTGACTCACGATCCAGTTGAAGAACATAGAGCGCCCATCTGGCAAGTTCATCAAGGCTTTAGCTCGATAGACGTCGCCATATGCTCCGTTCACTAGCTCGAACCACAAGGTATTCAGACTGGGTGGATCCCAGACGCTGGCATTAAGACTGAGGCTGAAAGATTCAAGTTTTTTGAATTCCAATGTGTCTTTGTTTGGTAATTCAGGATCCCGACCAAAGTGGAGATGCCTGTCAGGATGAAGTTGCAAGGCTTCAAGCTGATTTTTGACGCGAGGATCCATACCCGTTAGGCCTGCATGCTGAGGAGCCTGGAACTGGGGAAGCTCAATCAATGTGAGCAGGTCGCCTTGTTGCGATCTGGGGGCATGATGGGAATCCGATAGATCTATTAGTTCAGGGAATTGATCCTTGAGAAATGCCTTATCGATTCCTGAGTCAGATACCTGCTCTAGCCCGTTAAAGGGATAGCCATCTAGTCGCAAATATCCGCATTTGCCTTGATGGCTTCGCATTGTTTTGAGAATCCAGCTGGTTTTGCCGCAGCCTGGCGAACCCGAGATCAGCCATGTCTGGCTCATTCTTTGAACAATGGCAATCGCCCTAGGAAAATATCAGAATACGAGAACGATAACCATTTTCATTGCGTAACCCTGATTTTTTGTTTTTTTCATTTCTGCCATTTCTCTAGACGATCCTTCGACCTAGGATCTTAGATATAAATACTTAGAAGCTGGTTAGAATAAAGGTTAGAATAAATTAACCAGGTTTTCTCCTAGATTCTTACTATAACTAGCTTTTAGACAGTTGATTTGCTTTTCATTAGCCAGTAGGATATGTCAGTCATAGTAGTCGATCTCGGCAGATTGCAGTGTGTGAATTTTGTGTGAACTTTTGGAAAACGAGCAGTTCTTAAGCCTGCCTTTATTCTGCCTTAGAAAAGCTTTGAAGGGTATTGGGATACAAGGGAAAGGGGTAGAGGGTTATATGGCTTAATAGTTTCCTCTTGGGTTTCAAGTATTGTTGAAGTTTAAATGAAGCAATAATTTCTTGAAAATCCTTTCTGCTTTTTGTGCCTCATTACTCTGTTTCTTTCCTGTTGCTAACGCAAAGGATATTAAATTGAGTCAAAATCACAGAAGTGATGATCAATTATATGAGTCGTTGGATAATTATTTAGTGGAGCTCCGACAATTTAGAAGCCTTTCTGAACTATGTAGATCTGATTTGAAAATTATAGAATGCAAGAATGCAATTGGAGAATGGAAGCCTGAGAAATTGCAGAGAATAAAATTAGAAGCCCCTGCCTGTTTTGATCAATGTATGCTCGATTCGTTTGGCTTTTATAAAAACAGCGTAAGCGGTAAAGAAATACCTGCAGTAAGAACAAAGGATTTTGATGCGAGTGCTCCTAGTAGGGGTTTTGAGGCAACTTTTTTCCCAATAGCATTACGTATATTTCGATATGAAGGATGCGCTGGTTGTGCTTTAACTTATCAATATCCAACAAAGCTAGATGCTGAACTAGGTAAAAAAATATTTTCTTTGCCAATAATTGCTAGGGGTGGCTATTATTTACCAACTGCTTTTAGAAAAGCAATTATTAAGGATCCATCTAAAGAATTTAACTTAAGAGCCAAAACCACAGAAGGTGAATTTATGATGCGAATTTCAGCTAAAGCAGTCTCTGAATACATAAAGATGCTTAAGCTCTTGCAATATGATTTCTAGCTCATGAAATTTTCAAAGTTAATTTTCTTATTGCCATTAGGTGCTCTTCTAGGTCTAACTGCTTGTGTTAATAATAATACTGATACAAAAAAAATTGAAGACAAATCTTCTTTATCTTTATCGAATAATGCAAAAGATCCAACTAATATCTTTTGTGGTCGTAATCGAAAATCTTCAATTACCAGAGTTTCTAAAAGTATTCTGCCTGCAGGATATAATGATTTAGAAGACTATCAATTAACTGCTGATTTTAGAAGACCTAGCAAGAAATACCCGTTCTCAAAAGCTTTGGCATTTAATGATCCGGTTTTTGGAGAATCTGTTGCCGTAAGAGATCAAAATTTTGTACCAGGTGGAACAAAAGTCTCATCTTTGTGGGGACGAGATAGCATTGCTTTAGGAGGCTATTGGGTATATACCTATGCCATTGGCCTCACTACCTATGCTTCATTAACGCCATTTGAAGCTAATATACTTTGGATACCCGATGGAGAAAGTTTTCTTGTAATTCAGGGATGCAATGGAAGATTTACTGTAACGAAAGAAGTGGCTCAGGCATTGCTAAATATGGATGACAGTAAAAATGCATATATTAGATTTTCCACAGAAGGAACTGGTAGCGCTCATTTAAGTGAAATTGGTCGGGAAACAGTTAAAGCTTGGAAGAAGGTTTATGCAAATTGGAAGCCCAATAGACCAGCAAAAATTGAGGAGATTGGTTTTTAGAATAGGGTAATGAATTTAGGCAGATCTTCTCAAATAGCACTTTGGATAATTGCAATATCATTGGTTTATTCACAAGTTAAGGGTCTCAGAATTATTAAACTAGCCAGGCCTATTGAAAATAACCAAGTTTCTAAAAATACCCAGATTAATTCAGCAAATAATGAAGATCAATTAATTAGCATGGATTTTCGGAAAACGATCGTAAAGTCAAAACAACAACTAAATATAAAAGATTTAAATAATACTGCTTCAGCTAAAACAGTTAAAGATAATCGGTACAAAAGAAGAGCATATTTAATCAAAAATGTAGAGGATAGGGCTAAAGAAGTTTGTACATCAAATTTCCTTCGAGAATCAATTGATATCAATATTAAGAATCAGTTGTTACTAATGAATCAAATGGAAAATATGATTCCAAATCAATATATTTTAGACTGGGAACCATATACAAGAGAAGATATGAAGGAATTAATCACTGTAGAAAATTGTTTGAATAAATACCTTGAGAAACTATTGCCTTATGCAGAAGAATTGGAAGTAGATAGCTTTAAAGATTTATTGGTAAAAGAACCAAATTTTATAATATGGTATCAATATCAATTCTCATGGGCCCCTAATTGGCCAGACTGTCCTCAATTTGGATATCCAGCATGCAAAGAAATAGAACCTGAGAAATGGGAAGCAATATCTAAAGAGAAAGAGTTCTAGTTATCTTTTCTAGAGTTTTGATGTTCTGATGCTAAGCATTATGTTTTTATGTTGTTAGGACATTCAGCCAAATAGTTATCTTTGCACCACCAAGTTCTGGTGAGTGATCAAAGCTAATGTTTCCACCATTGTCTTCTATTACTCGACGGATGATCATTAATCCTAAGCCCATTCCACCAGTTTTGGAAGAAGCTCTTTTTTCTCCAGTAGGGGTAAAGTTAGCCTCAAATCCACTACCACTATCTTCGATTGCAAGACAAAGATAGTTTTGATTTAGAGCTGTAGCATTTATACGAATAACACCATTTTCTCCAGCTGCATTGCTTGCATTGGCTAGGAGATTTCTAATAGCTGCCTGCAGTTGAATTTGACCAGAACTGATTCTTGGTAGTCCATCTTCAATGTTAATGTTCAAATCTTGGTCAAGGCGATTTAACTCTGGACGAAGTTGAGCAGATACTCGAGAAACGGCAGTTTGTAAATCAGCACCATCCGTATCTCTAATCCCTGCCAGCGTCAGGTCTTGAATGGATCGTGTGTTTATCACAATAGAATTAAGTTCTTCCAGACTTAGTGCCGACTCTTTATGTATTTCTAAGTTTGAATATTTGCTTTCTTCTCTTGGCCCTAAATCTTTTTTGCTTGAGTTAACTAATCTTTCAAGACGCACTCTTAAACGCATTAAAGGTTGACCAATCTCATGAATTACAGCACCTGCTGCATCAGCGGCTAATCGAGAGCGAACAAATAGTTTTTCCTGTTCCAGTGATTTGCCAGCAATCTGCAAAATCAATCCGAGCACACCCAAAGTAAGAACAGTCCAAACAAATGTGGTTAAGAGTCTGAGATTTTGAAGAGGCTCTAAAAGATTCGGAGTGAGGCTAATGCTTTCCAGTAGGAGTCTTTCTATCAGGGCTGCGGAAACAAGTACTGTCATCAGACTAAGGAGAGGCCTGACTAGATAGGTTTTTCTTTCTGCCCAAATAGGTCTTTTAAAGGGTAAAAATAGTAAGAAAAAAGGAAGGAAAAGCAATGATCCTAGAGAGTCTCCTAGCCACCAGAATAATGTTCCTGTAAGCAGTTGATGTTGCTCCAGTACAGGGTTCTGTTGACCTGATTGATATATAAAAAATGTGATAGATGCGGGCCAGTTGCCCAATGGGCCGATCCATAGAAGGAAAAGCATTAGTCGAGCAATGCGAGTCAGCGAGTCATTTAGTAAGTTTTGACGAATCAATGCATATTTAATTAAGGCTGCTTGCGCTGCTGCGGCTATAGCTACTGGGAACATGAATGCTTGAAAAGCCCACCCTCTATTGGGGTCAAAAGCAGTCCCAAGGAAGTTCCCAATTGTTATTCCAGGCAATATCGCCCAACCAGTAGTTATAACCAATGCATTAGCGAAACCAGATGCTGGCCATAGAGTGATTGCTGATGACTGCCAAGAGAATCCTGCCTTTGCCAGCATCGCCAATAGGAAATAGGTTGCTATTGCTAATAGATTTATTCCAATTAGCCAAAACCTCCTTCGTCCTTTTTTTTTAGACATTTCTAGATGGGGATATTCCTTGCAAGTGTTACTAGAGCAGACCCTTTGATTCCTAATTTTCGAGTGATTTGACGCCTATGAGTCTGAGCTGTTGAGAAGCTGATATTCATTCGATTTGCGATTTGGGCTGTATCTAAACTTTCACCAATTAGTTGAAGAAATTGCAATTGCCTTGGAGTAAGACTTGCTAAGTCAGGGAGATTGTTATCAACCTCTCTAGAAATATCCCAAATTGCTTCTCTTAAAGGCGCCAACCCTTCTGCCTTGTTGATAAGTGCGTGGACATTAGTCAGTAAAGGTGCAGGCAATGAATATTGATCAGCTTGTGCTGTGAGAATCAAAATCTTGGCGTTGGAATGGTTTTTTACGAACTCTTCAGCTAGTTCGACACCTGAGCCATCAGGAAGAGAAAGGTCTATTAGTAGCCAATCGGGTCTTTTTTTAGACAGAAGATATCTTGCGGTTTCAAGGCAGGTTGCTTTTCTTATTTTCTTCTCTGGAGCATTGATTTGATTGGCAACCTCTTGACCTAGAAAGTCTAAAAGGATCAAGTCATCTTCGACAATGAGTACGTCTAGCATTGTCGTAAGGAGATTTTCCTTGCAATAGATAAGAACCCTAGATCTATTATCAAGAGAAGAGCCTTAAGAGGGCATTAAGAAAGAGCCTTTTGGGTAGACGCCATCCTATAAATAAGGTAGAGGACTACCCATCCATGGGTAGTAGACCGAGTTTGTCTGTTCTTCGAATTACTAGGCTTTCTACTTATGGCTTACTTTCATTATCAAAGTGAAACAGAAAGGGATAGCTTACTTGCCACCTCCAAAAGCTTGCTTGAAAAGGCTGGGTTGACTGTTTCCGAAGAATTCAGCAGTGATTTTCAAGTATTTGCTGAGAGCCGGCCAGATCAAATTGATTACAAAACAAAAGTAAAAGTCTTTATTTCTTGGATTGATAAGAGTGTTCGGACCTTCTCTGTTGAGGTGCGTAGTGATGAGCCTCTTAAAAGAGATACATATTGCGAGAAAGTAGCTGGTCAATTACGTGCCTTGATCCCTCCAAATTCAAGTAATAAGCATGGCGTCAATTTGGTGAATTGAAAAAGGAATTCCTCTAAACCGCTTCTCACCACTCAAGTACCCTTTTTTATTGGCCAGCAGTTAATTCTAGTCATATCAATGGATTTGGGTTAAAGTAGAGACCTTGATCAAAGTTTGGGTAAACCCTGGACCACTGGCTTTCTTTGATTTGCTAGTTACCAAAAGATAGTGCTTTCAGGGCAGGGAGATGTGACTGAGATTCCCAACTGTTTATCTAGAATTCAATCTCTTTCTAGCTGTTCTCAGTAGCACGTCTTTGAATAGCTTCGAAGCTGATTTTGATGAGCAATGGAAGAACTAACCAAAAGAGTGGAAGAGCTTGAGAAGAGAGTCCAGCATTTAGAAGCAATGCTGCGATTCCAAGCAAGAAAAAGCAAATGATCTCTGTGCTCAAGCCAGCAAGAGATGTTTTGGTCATGGTAAGGGATTCGGGCGAATTACTTGGTGTAAATAAGGTTTGAATGAAGCTAGTTTGAGGGTTAGAGGCTTGCTCGAATTAGATCAAGTTTTCCCTTTTCCTATTTTGACTCAATTATTTGTTTTGAGATTTTAGCAGCTCCATTTCTTTCGGTGAATCAGTTCGCTGATAAGAACTGATGCCTTACTTTTAATTAAAAATTAATCAGAATAAGAGGAGATTATTCCTGATTGATGTAAGAGTTCTGCCATATGTATCGACCATTGTTTTCCTCTGACTCAACAGCAATGCAATTACAAGCAATATTCCAGAGGGCCTTATGGATTGGAACTGGATTGAACAGATAGGTATTAGGGAAAGCTTTTTTAATTGCAATAGTTGCCTCTTTCGCATGGTAATGAGGAATTGTTGGAAAAATGTGGTGAATTACGTGACTTGATCCAATCTGATGATGTAGGAAATTAAGAATTTTTCCATAAGGCCGATCAATTGAAAGGAAGGCCCCTCTTATAAAAGAGAAATCTGAGTTAGAAAGGTGAGGAACATCTGTATCCGTATGGTGAAGCCAGGTGTATATAACTAGCCAGCAATTGACTACTAATAATGGACCTATATACATTGTTATTAAAGGTGTTATTCCATACTTAAGTCCTGATATAAAAAGTCCTACGAATACCAAAGCTACCCCAAGATCTGAGACCCAAACCTTCTTTGCCCAATTGGAAGGCCAAAGTTTTTTAGAGAAGGGTTCCATTGGCCAAAAATGGTTCGAAGTCCCGTATTTAGGGCCCCCTGTGCTGCCAGTCAACAAATATGCAGGCCAACCAAAGCCAAGGTGCAATATGAGTTGCATTAGCCCGTATCTTGTTTTGCCTAGAGCAGTTGCGAGAGCTAATTCGTTCTCTCCTCCGACTTTTTCGTTAATTCCATTGCCACCGACTACTAGTGGTACGTGAGTCTCGCCATCAGTTATGTGATTAGTAAAACGATGATGAATGGAATGTGACCTTTGCCAAGAAAAATATGGAACGAGCAAGAACGAGTGAAGTAGATAACCAACAACTGTTTGCAAAGTTCTGTTATCCGAGAAAGCTCCATGTCCACATTCGTGAGCGATAACCCAGAAGCCCATTGCGGTAGTGCCTGAAATAAAGCTATAGAGAATCCAAAGAGGAATCATTGCTTGCGTGTAAGGAATGGCTAGTCCTATGGCGACAATTACTGATTGGATTGCGACTGATTGAAAAAGATAGGCTAAGGAAGTTGATGTGTTACGTGCGAAACAGTGCTTAGGAACAACTTCGGTAATGGCTTTCATGCTTGGAATATCACTCATCCTTATGGCAAGTGCTTTTCCCTTGAGACCAGAAAATCGAAAATTTCGAATTCTTTTTTGGTTTGTGATAGAAGGTTGTGTTTTATCCAAGCTGATCAATTAGGTTTGTTAACCAAAAGGGTCTTCTCTCAAAAGCGGTAGAACACCCTTCACTTAAAAACAAAAATATTGGTATCTGGGGCTTTGCCTACCATTTGTTTTGAGAGCAGGATCCAGAGACCTGAAAATAGCTTGCTGGTTTTTTGCTTGCATGGTTTTTCTTTTTCCATTTTTACCTATTCATCAATAATTCCTTATGAAAGAAGAATAGTGTCTATTTGTGTGTATGGAGTTTTTCGAATCCCCTGTAATCGCTTTCAGGCACTCAAATGTCGCTTTTCATTAGCTAGTAGTTAATTTCCTGTTTTGCCATGGGATCTCAGCTAAAAGTGGTGGTTTGGAAAGAGCTTGGATAGGTCCTCGTTCTCAGGGAATTTCTGTTTTGCTATCTTGGGCTATTTGTATTGCAGTTGCAGTTGCAGTTGCAGTTGCTTTTGGGCCATCTCTTTTAGAGCCCCTTGGGGCAGCTCATTGAGAAGATTTGACAGGGTTGCAAGGCTATGGGAACTGGCGATACAACTCAGGGCAAGAAGTGCTGCACGAGCTGTTGTCTCTGATCCGTTCTTAGCAATTTCCGCAATTTGTGAGCTGACGGCGTCACTATTTCGCCGTTGTAAAACCCTAATAGTTGATAACACAACTGGATCGCGAAAATCTCTTAATGGTTTCCGAACAAGATCAAGAAGAAGATCATCACTTAGTTGATGCATTTTGAATTTGAGTAATTCCAAGCCTGCTAATAGAAGGGGTTGGGATTTTTCGCTTAAGACATTCCTAAGGAGCATGATTGGAAGTTCACCTCCCCAGCAGGCAAGTGCTTGCAGAACTGGCAGCTTGAGTTGTTTATCTTCTTTGAGCAGCTTTAGCAACCAAGTTTTTGCCTCAGTCTGATGACACAGTCCTGCTGCATGAATTAACTCTGGTTGAGCCCCTGCTTTTTTGATTATCAACTCTAAAACTGGCCAACCTTTATTGCTTAGTAATCCGAGTTGCTCAGTTATCGCAAAGCGAAGGTCTGCCTGAAGATTGAGTGAATAAACCTCACCCAACCAACAAGGCTCGAGGGGAACCCTGCGGGATTGGTTGAGTCTTTCCCAGATTGAGTCTTCATTGATGGCCATAGATAGTCCTTTGGCCTTAGCGTGCACCAAGTTCTGCTGCTAGTTCTCGTTCCAACTTTTCATCATGAACTGTTGGCAGGACATTGGACATCTTGGTGCGATGTGTGCTGTAGAAGAGCATGCCTATAAAAACCATTCCTCCAATAATGTTGCCAACAGTAACTGGCAGGAAATTCCAAAAAACAACCTTACTGAAGGGCACTCCAGAGCCAAGAAGAGGACCTGCTGTATGCAAAAACATGTTTACAACAATGTGTTCCATGCCCATTGTTTGGAATGCAGTAATTGGTAGCCAACAAGCAAGAAGTTTTCCTGGAACACTTTTACTTACTAGAGCCATTGTGACTCCAAGACATACGAGCCAGTTAGCAATAACACCTCGTATAAATGCTAGGAAAAGTCCAGTACTCCCTAGAGACTCATACTTGGTAAGAACATTTGATTGATTTATAGATATCAGTTTTGATGCAACAACAGCCCATCCTTTACCTCCTTCAGCTGCAGATAAAGGGTCAATAGTTCCTGCGCTTGTCAAACTAATTGAAAGTAAAACTGCTACAAGAAATGTGCCTAAGAAATTACCTATCCAGACCCAACCCCAATTTCTAAATGTGGCTTTCCAGGAGGATTTACCCGCCCAAGTTGCCATAGGTAATAGAGCAAAATTTCCAGTAACTAGCTCCATACCAAAAAGCACTATGCTTGCAAATCCAAACGGGAAAATAACTGAGCCAAGGAAAGGCATCCCAGATTGAATACCTACAGTTATGGCTAGACATGTAGCCAAGCCAAGTATTGCCCCAGAGTAAAAACCTCTTACTAGTAAGTTTTTTGTACTTACAGTAGACTTTTTCCCACCCGCTGCGATCATTCCATCGACTAATTCATTAGGAAGGACATAATCCATTTGTGAGGTGTTTGAATCCATGTTTGGGAAAATGATTGTGTTGATGATTTTTTTTAAATTGATTGATTTACCTGCTAATGCGATTCATTAGCCTTGAAAAAGGATCTTTACTTCCGCCTTGACGATTAATGAGTGGACGGTCACTCCCAAATTCACTTAGCCAGTTGACAATGCGACTAAAGAAATCAGTTGAGTTGGATTTAAATTGCATTGAGAAGTTAACAAATGATTGTGGTTTAGGTAAAAGCAGCCTATGGAAAATGACTGCTTTTACCTAACTGCCGAATCCAACTAATAATCTGCCTTAAAGTAATAAACCTCTCAGAGGAATTCTTGGTCTTTGGAATTGCCGAGTAATTTTCAATCAATAATTTTTTTAATAGATTCTTCAATTCAGCAGTAGGCACTGATTTATGTTTTAACTCTCCTATCTTTTGATTTGGACCTTGTTCTCCTCCAATTGATATGTCATAAGCCTCAATCATGTTTCCCTCAGCATTTCTAGCTTTTGTCCCGGTTAGGCCTATTGCTCCCATATAGGCTTGACCACAACTATTGGGACACCCTGTCCAGTGAATTTTTAGTTCTTCAGGTAAATCAATTTCTGAGTCAAGCTCTTTAGATATCTTTAGAGCCTGATCTTTAGTATTTGTCAAAGCAAAACTGCAGTAGGTATTACCTGTACATGAGACAGTCCCTGCCGCTATTGTTTTTGGGCTGAGAGGAAATTTCTTTAATAAAGGATCAGCTTTAAAATTATCAATTTGTTTGTCTGGGATATTAATTATGATCATATTTTGATCTTCAGTAAGGCGAACTTCACTGCTCCCATATGTTGCACTTATGCTGGCTAAATCTTGAATTTCTTCTGCTGAAAGCCGACCTACTGGAATATGTATGCCTGCATAGTTAAGCCCTAACTGCTTTTGAGGATGAATCCCAAAGAAAGAACGTGGTTTTTGTGAAAATATAGAGCCAGGGTCTGGAATAAGTCTTCCAAATTTTTCTTGAACATGATTCCTAAAATTTTCTACTCCCATTTCATTTAAATAGAACCTAAATCGTCCTTTAGGTCGTTTATAACGTTCCCCACCATCACGCCAACTAGATATAACTACACCTGTGAAATTACAGATTTCATGTGGTTTAACCCATACATTAAGAGGAATAGCGTAGTCATTTAATTGAGAAGAAAGAATCCCTCCAACCCAAACACTAAAACCAAGCTCCCCTTCTTTTATAACTGGGTGGAAAATGATGTCATTATGCAAAAGAAAGTTGTCATGTGAACCTGCTACTGCAGTGTTCCATTTTCTTGGCAAATTAGAGAATTCAGGATTACCTTCTCCATTCTTAGTTAAGTAATTTTCCAACTCCAATGTATATGGCCTAGTATCTATAATTTCTTTTGGATCGATTCCTGCTAATGGATTACCTGTGACATTTCTTGGGTTGTCAAATCCTGATTGGATGGTTTCTATATCAGCATCTTTTAGACGTCTAAGAATTTCAGGTAGGTCACTAATAAGAATTCCACGGAGTTGAAGGTTCTGCCTTGTAGTGATATCGCAACTTCCATCTTCTGCATAACGAGCAACAATAGAGGCAATTAAATTTAATTGATGTGCATTTAGTATTCCATTAGTTACTCGTAAACGGAGCATAAATTTTCCTGGTGTTTTAGGCCGCCAGAACATTCCATACCATTTTAAGCGAAGTTCTAAGTCAGTTTTGTCCATTTTCTCCCAACCCATCTTGGCAAATTCTTCTATTTGACTACCTAATAGAAGCCCATCTTTTATAGCCTTATTCTTTTCTATTTTATTTAATTTCTTCCCTTCTAAATATGGTTTCATGGTTTAGATGTTTAATGCTGTTGATTTGTATGTGAAAAAAGAGAATAATAAACTGAGGAATGCTTCAGGTTTATAAATTTTGCGAGGCCAGACTCCTATTCATCCAAAAGTACTAAAATTCATCTCCTATTAATGCATTTAGGAGGTCACTCTCTATGTATCAGATGAAACCAAAATGGAAATTTCTTGAATTTAAAACTTAGTATATTTAGATACAGCATTATTACAGCCAAGATGGATTGGGATTGATTAACTCATTTAAAATATTGCTAATCTGATATTTCTAGATATATCAGAAGATTATGCTATGTATATTTAGATACAAGAAAATAGTCGTTTAGTTCTTTTGTCTCTCTTCAGAAGCTAAATCGGAAGATTAATATTGACGACCTACTTCCCCAAGCCAGCGTATTGAACCTTCCAGTAGCATTTCCCAAACTTTCTTCATTGCAGCAATGTCTCTATCTAATACATTATTAAAATTACTGGGGTGCCTTAAATCATTTATCTGCTTAGAAGGTCTTGTTATTAATCTTCTTGCTGATTTTGATCTATAGAGGCGGTTGACCATGTAAAGCCCTTTTCTTGAAAACAAACTGATAACCATTAAATCAGAGATCTATATTATCCGTATGTTGCAGTTGCTACAAAAAATAATATTCAAACCAAGCATCCCTTTCTTAAATAAGGTTAGCTCTTCATTGAAAAGTTAGATTTAGATTATTAGCTTGTGTTTGCAATTGTTTGATTTGTAGGGATCCATTACAATTATTCTTTGGAGCAATAATCTAAATCAGCCTCTAACATGCTTTGATTATCTATATTTGAACAGCATTTATACATAATATTGATAATACGTTTTGGATCAATTTTAAGAGCTGCAACCTCATTCCATAGTTTGCGACTCAGTTCATCATTGGCGAGATGAAATTGTGCATTAATAAGCTCCCTTGCTAACGAGAAGACTTTTTTATTAGCCTCAGATCTATCAGACTTATTAGTAGACCCTTTAGATAAGTATTTGCTGCCACGGTAGATTAAATCATTTTGAATCTTAAATATTAATTGTCTTTTTTGATTGTAAATGCTCCGCCTGTACTTTAATTGGACAGACTTTTTAGACACAATCCCTTTGTGTTGGGTATATTCGTTGCCACGATAAAGAAGTTTTTCCATTATTTAGAGGTTGAAGATGGGTAAAGAACCCTCTCTAGTCTTGCTAACAGGCTCTTTGTTAAATGAGTCTGAATGCATTTTAGCGGTATCTCTTCTTTATTGATAGCCACTGAGGACTAGAGATGTAGTTCATAAGGGCACAGACAATAGCTTTTTGTCTTTTCTATTTGCATCATTATTGGCCGACCTAAATAATTTCATATTACAGATGGTCTTCGTCGTCAGCATCGGACCAGCAAATCTCACTAAATGTCTTAAATGCAAGTTGATCAATCAGTAGTTCTGAAATAAGAGTGGTGTGTATGGATTTTTAGCAAGTCCTTCTAATCGCAGTTCAAGACTGGAATGCTGCTTGTCAAGGTTCACTCTTGTTCCTATCTTCACTCAGTTGATCCATAGTTGCCTTCTCTCCAACAAATGTATTTAGATCCTCTGGTGGTAGCCAACTTCTATTAGCCCCATTCTTAAAGGCAAAGCGTAGGAATTCCGCTGCGTATTGGATCCGGAGTCGTCGGCTTGCCGAGCCAGGCTCTCCCCCATGACGTTCAATAAGGGTTTTTAAAACCGAGTAGCCACTTGATATAGAAGTTTCGCCAGTAAGGATAAGCAATGTGCGAGCAATAGGAGTTCGGTAGTTTCGGTTCCAAACTCGTGATCCTTTCTTCCCATTACTTATTTTATGTGATTTGAATTTTCTAGCTAGTTGTTCCCAGTCGAGTCCACCATTTAATCCAGATTCGTTCTTTTTTTTCACTAGCTCATATGCTTCAGCTAAACCCTTCCCTTGAGATTTCATTATTAGCGAAATGTCTGTGGAGACTTTCAATATCCAACCGGCACTTGTTCCTACCCATGGAACAAAATCTGGATCGCTCTTGGCCTTTGGCCCAAGAACAATGCTGGTTCGGTTGCCATCCTCAAAACGAACTGTCAGCTGAACCTTTTGAACAAGACCTTTCCCTATGCCACGGACCATCCATCCCTTGCCACATTCCTGTCGAATTTCTTCGCGCAGAGAGGTAATCCATTTCGAAGGCTTATCGGGCATTATTTTTTATTGAATACATGACAGGAGAAGTGGTACGCCTTTCATCACCCATCCAACCTTTCTGCATAGTCTCTTAAAATCTCTGCCATTTTGTGTGGTGCTATTTCCTGCTGATATTCCTTACATAAATCAAAGAATTTGTCTAGAAACTCCTTCATAGAACTTGGTTTCTTTTCTTTAGTCATTTAGAGCCTCAAAAGTGTGAATAGAGTGTGAACCAATTCTGCAAATTTCTCGTAATTGCTTTCACTCACTCAAATGTACTTGTTCATTGGCCAGTAGTTAATTTCAGTCATATCAAGGCATTTCTAGAAATTGCGGTGTGTGAATGGCTTGCGCCTTTGATTGGACATGCCTAGTTCTCATACTCTTATTTTTACGAACAAACCATCACGAGGTGAGGGACTGGGAATCTGTCGCAGGGTGAAGTCTTGCTCAGGGATTACTTCGAGTTGCAATTTACGAAATAACCCAATCACCATCAGTCGGATCTCAAGCTCGGCTAATGATTTACCAAGGCATACACGTTCGCCTGCTCCGAAAGGCATTAGGCTTAGAGAACATTCATTCTCTATGTGACGTTGTGGTCGAAAGAAATCTAGATCACCAATCCCATGACGGTTAGAAGCAATTAAAGCTACTTGCACTACACGATTATTAGGCACGACAATGTCATCTAAAACCAAGGATTTCTTGGTGCGGCGAAAAAAACCACCTACTGGCGGAGTGAATCGCATTACTTCCTTTACGAGAGCATCCAGTCTTGGAGCATTGGCAGGGTCGTAGACCATAGTTGCCTCCTCAGGTGTTGGAGGCCAATCCAGAGTATCTATCTCTTCACGAAGCCATGTTTCCATTTGTGAATCGAGAAGTAATTCCCGCATTAGGCAGCTCAGCGCAGAAGCTGTGGTTTCATATCCAGCAAATAACAGTAAAAGTAGTTGTTCTCCCAAATCTTCATCTGTGAAAGGAATGCCTGCTTCATCAAGACCTCCTGCGAGTAAATCCAAGCCACCTTTGCCATTGATAGGTTGGCTAAGTATTTTTTGAAGTTTTTCAAGTAAACGTTTTCTTGCCTTGAGAGCTTGGGCAAAGGGACTGCCTGGAAGAGCTATTGGAATTGAAAAGAGAGCTTTGGTCCAGATCTCGAAATCAGCAAATAACTTGTCACGATCAATACCCTCTAGTCCAAGAACAGTTGTAGCGATAACGGAAAAAGCGAAACGTCGCATCCTCCCGGCTAAAGGGAGTGGTTCTTTCGCGGTTTTTAGTTCTTCGCCGAGCTCATCAACTAAGTTTATAATGCCACGGCTATAGCGTTGAAGTGCTGAAGACGAGAATAATTGGGCCACTACTCTTCTCCTTGCTTTATGAGCTGCTCCATTGCGGTTCGCGAGTGAATGGCTACCTAAAAGTTGTCGAACACTCTCAGGCCACCACCCTTCAATTGCCTCTGGTTGAGATAACAAATCAGCAATAGCCTTTTCCCCCTGAATGAATACCATTGGCTGCCCAAGGATTGATGTTTCAAAGACATTTCCAAGACGATCAAATCGACTTTTGGCGAAGTTAGGGTCGCGAAAAAATGCTAGGGCCTCAAAAATTCCAGTTAGGGCAGCAGTAGTTGGTAGAGGGCGTAATTTAGACATAGTCATCAAACATTTTCCTTTGATGGATAAATGCTCCAAAAAGTCTGAGTGCTTTTCAAGAGAAATCCCTTAGATCATTATCATAAAGAGGGATCTGAATTTGAGAATCGTTTTTGATTAGCCATCAAAGGTAAAAAAAGAGGTGTTTTTACTCGTTGAGCTGATCGCTCAGGATTTGCAAAAAATGAGTTAGGTACTGTTTAAGAAGTGGTGGAATGAAAAGCGTTATGACTAGATCACGAGGCTTCTTGATTTAATCAGCAAACATTCCATCCACTGACAGCTCTCTTCTTGTCTCTGGCGATGGATATTGCCTGTGATACAAGGCCATTCCACCGGCCAGAGTTATTGCAATTAGTATCCAACCAATTAAAGATTTCTTTTTGCTAGGAGTCTTTAATTGCATTGCCTTTGGTTTGGTTCGCATTTCAGGGAAACAGCTAGTCACTTGTATTAGATCCCAGATTTCATCTCGGTCATATGAAGATAAGCTTTTCCCTGGAACGCCACTCCCCTCTTCTAGTCCTTCGACTTTCATTTTTGCTCTTATTAATGCTTTCCTCTCAAAACTAGTCATCGCCTTGAAGCGTTCCTTCCTTTTGTCATTGTTCTCTTGAATTGCCATATCGCCTTTTTAGTCCGAATCTTTCAATAGATCTGGTTCCCATAAATACCTGCTTAGTTGAATCTTTAATGCCTGATTTATAAAAACACTTTCGCTGTTCAATAAATCTATTTGGACCCAGTCATTTCCCTCTCGACCAATACTCATTGATACTTCCCCTTTGGCATTTATGACTCGATGCCAAGAGATTTTTGAAGGCAAGCGCAATCTCTTTAAGGACCATCCAATTTGCCGTGCACACTCATATGCACCAACTAATTCAGCTATTTGACCATAGGTAGTGACTTGACCAAATGGTATGTGTGAAACAGCTTTATATACCCGCAAATCAAAAGACTTTTTCACGGTCATCTCATTAGGTTCCCCAGTCGACACCATCATCATCTTCGTTGTATTCATAATTCAGTAGAGGGTCCTCATCTCTTTTGTCTCTTCTTTATTGGTGAGTAGCTTTTCTCTTCCATTTTTACCTATTAATCAATCAGTACTTATGAAAGATGAATGGTGTGTATAGATTTTCTAGCTACCAAAACGATAGTGCATTCGTACAGCCTTATGCACTTCCCATGTACAAGACATCCCTTTCGCGAAGACTACTAGATCACCGACTCCAAACCTGACAGGCTTACCTTCATGAGGAGTAACGGTTACATCTCCTTTGAGAATCAAACAAGTTTCTTTCTCGCTATATGTCCAAGGGAACTTACTGGGATCACAAGTCCATATTGGCCATTGCTTTTGCTTTATCCCTGGCTCGTTGATAGTTCTTTCAGGGCAGGGTGATGTTAGGCGACTTCCAATTAATTATCTCGAGCTCAACCTCTTTCCAGCTATTTTCATCAGATCTTATGTGGATAGTGTTAAGGCTGCTTGATATGGAGTCAGATGCAGAAGAGAATGTCAGGAAGATTGATTAAAAGAGAAAAGGACGAGATAATGTACCTGAGCTGCTTCAACTAGCCACTTGCTTGTTAAACAACATGGTTGAAAAGATCACTAGCTACTGGCAAGAATTAACTTATGACAACAGGCTGTTTATTAAACAGATAGGCATTGCCTCCGTTGCTTTATATGTCGTCTTTCAACTCGTAGGCTTTTTACTCCCTATAGCTATTACTGGATACGCTTGCTACTGGGCTTATAAGAATGTCTTGACTGACAATCCTAGAGTAATGAAATGAAGAAGATTATTGACTGGCATAGAAACCTAATTGAACGTGGTCAAGAACAATTTAACTTGTCTAGTTACACCTTGTATTTGTTTGGGATTGTTGAGGGTGCTCTCTATATGTGGATATTGCTGAAAGTCATCCCTTGGTTATTTGGTAGCAGAGCAGAGTTCCCTGAGTTTTAATTGTGAACCTGATCGAGCTAGATAAGACAGCTGTCCAAGCAGTATAGAAACGTTTTGGACTTAGCAATTATAGGATGGTTAACTTTAGTTGGGCCTTCGGTTTCTTAGTAGGAGTTATCGCTACTCTAATTTTACACTGGATCGACTTACCTCATTAATTAATGGAGTTTATAAAGTCAAGTAATCTCAATCATTGGCAGTTATATACTTCACGGAGAACCCTATGATTGCCGCGAAAGTCGAAAGAGCCCAGATTCAGATACGTTAAATATTTGTACTTGCTTTGTAAGCATTTTTATTCTCTTTGAAAGTCAACCATATTCTTATACGTTAGGAAATTTCTTACTAGCTAAATATTCTCTAACATAATTAGATATTATTGATTTCACGATAGACTTCCAACTCGGATCAATCAAGGAATAGTCTTGACCAAATCTCTAGAGAAATCCATTGCCATAAAAAGAATGAATTACTCTTATCAGATTTAAGATAATTTTGGTATTCCTCTTTGACTCTTTTTGGCTCAACCCAACCTCGAGCAAAAAAACTCTCTGACATAACGTAATCCATAATTAATACATTTAATTCTTTTGTAATCCACTTGTTCTGAGGAGACTGGATTGACCTCTTTGGAGTATATGCAATATTTTGAAGACCTTTAGAAGATAATAAATCGCGAATTAATAATTTGACAAATTCATCTGAAAAAAAATCTATTATGGAAAACCTTCAATTGATGTCATATGTTTACTTAGAAGTATTTAACTCACTAATTTAAATAAAGGAACAATCAAATGCTTGACACTCTTTGCTTTTTCTAGAATCTCCTAGTTACCATGGCTAGCATTACTATTTAATTTGGCTGCAAATACTAGTTTACAACCAGCTTAAGTCTAAATGCTTATGTAATACCCCTATATGTAATTTGTACATATGTGTTAAATATGAATTAGCCGAATAGGGCGATTATGAAACTAAGAACTCCTTTTACTGTAATTGCAAATTCACTTAAGGATATTGATCGTATACACGATTTCTCTTACCAGTTGCCTAATGAGAGGCATGATGACTTTTGGGAAGAGATATGCAAACTTCATCCCACAAAATCCTCTTGTAATCTCTACGAAGTGTAGACAGGATTGTTTGTCGATATCTCGGAGATTTGCATACAGAAGCTAAGCATGTGAAGTCTGGAGAAACTCTTAGGACCGATGCACCTATTGACCATGCAGGTAAAGGAGAGAATTTTGCTCCTACTGATCTATTAACTACAGCTGTAGGGACTTGTTTCCTTACAGTGATGGGAATCACTGCTAAAGAAAAAGGGTGGAAATTAGATGAAATAACAGTTGCAATTGATAAGAAGATGACAACTCATGGTCCTCGCAAGATTAGATCTTTATCACTTCAAATTGATATGCCAACTAATTTAGGAGCTGATCAATTAAAGGTTCTTCAAAAGGCAACGAAAGACTGTCCTGTTTTGAGAAACTTACATGACTCAGTAAAAATCAAAGTTAAGTGGAATCAATTAATACAGAAAAAAAAGACTTCCCTGAATTTTTTCGCTACTAATGTCTTTCGTGAAACTCCTGATGTCACGTTCTTTGATGCAGGAGTCAACGGCTCTAATGGATCTGATGTGGTAATTCATCATGGAGCTGCAATCTCTCCTCCTGATGACGATGGATTTGAGCAGTATTACGTTCATCACCATCAGATTGATCACAACTTGGTTTTAGATGGATGCCGTACTTTTACCCTTCTAAACCCTGAATGGGATGAGCCCCATCACGTGATTTACCTCAATCCAAAAATGGGTGCTCTTCAAATACCTATTGGGACTTATCACCAGTCTGTTTCAGGGATAGAGGGCAGCATGGTATTGAACCAAGCAGTAAGAGATAGGGGTTTTGATCCAAGTAAGGAATTTATTCCTGTCAGTTTGCGAGATAGGGCTGATTTGCAAAAAGCAAAAGCAGCTGAGCCTGTTTATTGGATTTGGGATGATGGAAGAATCAAAAGATTGACAGTAGCTCCTGTTTCTAGTGGCAACAAAAAATCGCAATTTAATTGTTAAGACCTTGGAATCAACTTTTGATAAGGATTATCTACTGCCAGTGATTGTGACCTGTTTTGATGCACAGGTAAATTGCACTCTTCAAACGACTCCTAACTTCATTGCCTCTTTCACCCTCCTGACTATTACATCATCAATATCGTTGTCCGTTTGAAGTGCTAACCATTCCAAAGCAGAAATGATCCAAGTTTTCATTTGCTTCTTGAAGAGCTTCTTAAGGGTCAAGAATAACAAGGGTTTGAATAATAAAAAAAGAAAACCTGTAATACCTGTCATTCTTTCAATCTCAATAACGGCAAGGATATCTGTTTTAGAAGCCTTTAAGCAGATATTCTGTTTCTGGAGGTAGAAGCTGCAATTTATTTGCATTCAGTTAAAAAAACATGACTTCAAATCAAGAGGGATCTGATTCCTTTGAAAATTTCACTAAGGAAAAGCTATTAGAGCTGGTTAAGGTAAATGATGCTTTGGATCAGGAAGAGGCCAGAATAATAAATGAAGAGATAGAGGAAGCAGAAGCAAGAAGATCTGAGATGAGACCTTTTAGGAGGCTAAGGAAATCGCCGCTTGAAATTTTGAATCGATCTTTATTTCTTTTATTTTTAGGTAGTTTTCTATTCTCATTCACTTCTGTTTACGCAACAAGTCGTTGG
This sequence comes from Prochlorococcus sp. AG-409-N21, assembly GCA_003215415.1. Classification (GTDB taxonomy): domain Bacteria; phylum Cyanobacteriota; class Cyanobacteriia; order PCC-6307; family Cyanobiaceae; genus AG-409-N21. The sequence goes on from QCKK01000009.1 coordinate 44,657, forward strand.
TGGTTCTTCTGGTATCTAATCAGTGCTTTTTCCTGCATTTTGTATGCACCAAATAGGAAAGCCCTTAAGGAATTTCTAGATGCCTGGCCAAATATTGTCGATCTAATGAAGGGTTCGATGAAATAAGTAAGGTGATATTTCCCCTATGACTAGCCCATCTCATCATTTCTTAGATTTGACTAAGTTTAAAAAGCTACTTTCTATTTTAATCTTTTGATTTCGTCTAATTTTAAGAGATTTTTTGTATTAGTTTTCTAACCAACTCACTAGTGCTTTATTAGGACTTTTAATTTCTTTAATAGATGTATAAAAAGAGTTCTCCCAATTCGAAGCTGGTAATCCTGCAAAAAGCATCAAGTTCAGTGGATAGTCTTCTGAGTCACTGCACCTTCTGAAGTCATCACGGAAGAGAAAGGTTGGTTTGTTTAATGCAATGGCGACGCCAAGTTCAACCATCACACCTTCATCTGGGGGTGTCCCATTGACTATGGCAAAAATTGCATCCGAATCTTTCACGTCTTGTAGATCTGCTATTGCCACTTTGTGTGCCCAGCCTGGTTGAGAAAAATCAACTTGATTATTGCGTTGGAAGGGTTCCCATACTTCTGCACCTAAAGATTCGAGAGCAGAAACGAATTCAGGCAATAGCTTGGCATTCCATTGTTTGGAGAACCCATAAGGAGATGCTAGGTAAATTGTTTTTTTAGTCATATAGATCGCTCTCTGGAGAATTGGTAAGTCTTCATATCCTCTTCCGCTTGCGTATGGTTTTCCCATGGGAAAACCACCCATTCGTCAGGACTAGAGACTTCGATGGCATTCCACCATTCGGGCATCACTTTGCTATACCAAACAAAAGAAGTTGTATCGGGAATATCTAGAGCATTATTCAAAGTTTTTCCTGTTTCATAAATATCATCAACAACAAGACAACCAGGTTTTAATTCGTCTAGATAAGGAATATTCAATGAATGACTCATTGCAACGGCCAGGCAAAGACCACCTCTGGGGAAGCCATATACGCCAGAAAATTGCTTATCTTTGCATTTATTAGTGATGCTAATAATGCAGTAGTTGAAATTTTCCCAGCTGAGTATTTTCATTAATTGGTTGAGCCTAATTAGGTCTCCCAGTCGAGACCATCGTCCTCTTCATCGTATTCATAGTTCAATAGGGAAGGCTCAGGCTCTTCTTTATTGAGAAGAGGGTTTTGTTCTTTAGACTTAATTTCAGTCATATCAAGAGGTTTGGGCGGAGAGTATGGTTTTGGATAAAGCTTGAGTCAAGCCTTTATCTCAGGTGTTTCATTGACTTCAGTCTTTCATTTCACTTGATATACCTTTGAACGTCCATTGCACTTCCTTACACCCCAGGAAATAGGCGCCTGAGACTTGGCGACTTCTTGTTCGACGCAGATATTCTGATTGTTCGCCCATTGAGCTACGGGGCGCAAACTAACAGCAATAAAGGCGAGGCAAAAAGAACATAAAAGTAGAGCAGCTCCGTTTAAAATTTTTATCCAATCAAAGCTTTTTTTATCTTGAGTGTTGGTCATTGAATGGCATGAGTTCAATAAGACTCAGACTATTTTGATAAATGGCTTTTGCAACTGTCTTCAGTTGACTTTGAATAATCGCTTATGCCCATCTTCTGTACTTAATTTATTTGAAGTTGTTCTATAACAAGATTTCTTCCTTGATGACCTTGATCACTTAACCCTCTAAGGGAGAAACTGGGATTTAACTAAAACGATTCAAATGCCTTCTTTGGTGACTTTGCTCATATACCTACTTGTGGGCGCATCTTTAGGCTCTTTAATGCTGCTCACTGGTATACCTGCAGCTCCTCTCTTAGGGGCTTTGTTGGGTGCTGGCTTATTAAGCATTAGTGGCCAGCTTGAAGTCGCAGCTTGGCCCTTAGGTACAAAAACGGTACTTGGGATAGGGATAGGAACAGTAATTGGCACTGGAATTAATCAAGATACAATTGAGGAGTTGCAACTGCTTTGGAAGCCGGCTTTAGTAATAACTTTCAGCCTTTTGATAACTGGAATTCTTATTGGATTATTAGTGAATAGATTCTTTGGAGTAGAAAAAATCGTAGCCATATTAGGAGCAGCACCTGGAGGGACTATAGGAATGAGTCTTGTAGGGGCAGAATTTGGGGTTGGTGCAGCTGTTGCGGCTTTGCATGCCGTTAGATTAATAACAGTTCTTTTTTTGGTGCCTGCGATAGTGAATTTTCTTGCCCCAGCAGGAGGTATTGATGTTCCAAAGTAATACTTAGCCCTTTGAATTCTCTCTCGATTTCCTCAGAATAACCTTTACCATTAAAATGAAATATTGCGTGACCCAGTCGTTTTAGTAAGTTGAATCGCTAATTATTTCAAGGGTTTTCCTGGTTGGAATAAACTTTAATGTATTTCGGTTGGGCTGTTTTGGTTGTTCCTCAGAAAAGATTAGAGGGTTGTATGGCTTCAATTTAATTTTTCCCTTTACAGCTGACTTGGTGCATTTAGAAGTCAAAGAAATCACGCTTTGATTTAAGACTGAGATATGCTTTCCATGGTTTATCCTGGCTTTACTCTAAGTGGGAAGAAATTCTGATATTTAGCCTTTCCTGCATTCAAATGATTTTTAATTCATGCTTTGGTTTGCCATGCTTTAGACGAATGTAATAAATAGGACACCCTTCTCTATGACTCGTTTTGTTTAGAAGGGCTTTCAAATGATATGCTATCCTTACTATGCTTTTATTGAGTAATTACTTTATAGCTATTGCTATTTGTTGATCTACAGTTAACTATGACTACTACAAACCCAACTAAAAATATTAATGAAGGTGGTGAAGATAGTATTTCCTGCAAATTAGTTTCCGAAATAATTCGCTCAAGGATTCAAGCTGATAAGGCTAGGTTTCATGCAAATGACAATATTTCAGATTACATATTCCCAGGTGAATTAGAGACACTAGAAAAGGAGGTTGCAACGAGGATAAGAGAATTGCTTAAGACTCTATTAATTGATGTTGATAATGACCATAATACTCAAGAAACAGCTGAAAGGGTTTCGAGGATGTATATAAATGAAGTATTTAAAGGTAGGTATCATAAGCAGCCAAAAGTAACTAGCTTTCCAAATGATAAAAACTTAGATGAAATCTATACAGTCGGACCAATAACTGTTCGATCTGCATGTTCACATCATCTGGTACCAATTCTTGGTGATTGTTGGATAGGAATTAAGCCTGGAGATAAAGTAATTGGGTTGTCAAAGTTTGCAAGAGTTGCAGATTGGGTCTTTTCTAGACCTCATATACAGGAAGAAGCTGTAATGATACTTGCTGATGAAATTGAGACTTTATGCCAGCCTAAAGGCTTAGGAATAATTATTAAGGCACAGCATTATTGTATGAAATGGCGAGGAGTTAAAGAACCAGACACAAGTATGATCAACTCCGTGGTTAGAGGAGACTTCCGACATGATCCTAATCTTAAACAAGAGTTCTTTGAGCTAGTTAGACAACAATCTACGGTTGGAAAGAATTATTAAAGACTTAAAGTCTTAGAAACTAAGAATTTTCGTTTGAAAGTAACTTTTAAATATAATTAAGTTTAAGCTGCTAACTATATTTGCCAGATCAATCTTTTATCTTTTATATAATCAGAGTTTTTCTTTCATGGCTCGAGATTGCTTAATACGTTCCTTAAGTCTCTTATGGAGTTTTCTGATTACAAATGATTATTGCCTTTTTTCTCAAACCACTTATAGGCGTAAAAAACTCCTAGAATTAGTAGAAAAGTTAGGGCGTAATGGTTTAGGAAGATATAGATCGCATAGACAAACAAAGGCATTAGGCAAAGTCTTTTCACGTTCAATCTCTCTTTGGCAGACATGTTTTGCCAGTTGAGATCTTTCCATTGAAAAATTTTCTTCATTTGATTTATTTGGTTAACCCTGAAAAGAGAAAGAACTAGGCAAAGACAAACGCGTTCAGGGCAACAGCCAATGAGATTGAAATGATCTTGACGATTTGTCGAGGTTCCTCTGTCTCAGGATTTAACCTTAATCTTGGCATGGTTTTAAGCCGCTGTTTTGGTTTCTGATGGGTTTGGATTTGATTTTGACTTTTCAGGTTTGCCTTCTTGTTGGATGGCTTAGGAAGTTCATCTAAGACTGTATTAACTAATAGCTAAGAGGGCTTTAAAGGTTAGGTTTTGTCTGTTTATTCAGGTTTGTTGACTCTTGAAAAAGCCTTCTTGGTTCCCAAATCCCTTTCCTATAAGTGGTTTGGGAAACTCGGATGATTAGGGTTGATTTAGAACGCTTTTTCAGTCCACCTTAAAGCAAAAAAAAAGACCCTTGCGTAACTCGCTGGGCCTAGGTGATGGGGAGCTTTATTTTTAGGCGACTAAAGAGGGCAATGCAACCCCCCATAAATGTTGATTTTGCCTAACTAAGCCATAAGCCACACCATAAGTAGTGTGTATCTACCGATGACAAAGCTCTTGACACTCACTAGGCTCAATGTGGCCGGGTGATGGGGATCATACGGCTTGCATATCAAAGCCTCTTTTTTGTAAGGGAGGCTTTTTTAATGATTTGTTTTGCTCTTTCTTTTAACTGCTTTTTGCAGATACCTATATCACCAGGCCACTCCAACAGTGGCAGTGGTTTTCAAGAAAAGTATTTTCCTTGAGATTGCAATTAAAAAAAGGATAAGAGTGCTTGAA
>QCKK01000010.1 GCA_003215415.1 Prochlorococcus sp. AG-409-N21
AGAACTGCTCAAAGGCTTGCCTTGCATCTGTTAAGACAACCAGAAGAAAAAATAAAAATATTTGCGAATGCCTTGCTTGCTGCCCGTAATCAAGTTGGGCAATGTAAAAAATGCTTTCATCTAAGTGAAGATGATATCTGTGAAATTTGCAGAAACACCACGAGAGATAATGAAACTCTTTGTGTTATTTGTGACTCTCGGGATCTTCTAGCTATTGAACGAACAAGGGAATTCAAAGGGATTTATCATGTTTTGGGCGGATTAATTTCTCCAATGGATGGCATCGGACCAGAATTACTTCATATTACCCAACTTGTTCAAAGAGTGGATCAAGAAAGCATTAAGGAAGTAATTCTGGCACTTACTCCAAGTGTTGAAGGCGACACTACAAGCCTTTATTTGGCAAAATTGCTTAAGCCTTTTTGCAAAGTCAGTCGAATTGCGTACGGCCTTCCTGTAGGAGGGGAACTTGAATATGCTGATGAAGTAACACTTTCTCGAGCACTAGAAGGTCGCCAAATCATAAATTAAACAGCAATGGCAACACCAATTTCACAAGCTAATAGTCAAAGTGGATATAGATCCAAACTTCCTACGGAGAGACTCCCTGACTGGATAAGTTCATCCATTGGGAAAGCTTCAGAACTGGAAAAAGTTCAGAATCTTATAAAAGGATTCAAAGTTCACACTATCTGTGAAGAAGGGCGTTGCCCTAACCGAGGCGAGTGTTATGCAGCTGGCACTGCTACTTTTCTACTTGGTGGTTCAATTTGCACACGCTCCTGTGCTTTCTGCCAAGTAGAAAAGGGAAACCCTAAAAGTGCAATTGACAAATTTGAGGCTACAAATATCGCTGAGGTTGTAAACCAATTACAGCTTCGCTATGTAGTTCTTACTTCTGTAGCAAGGGATGATTTAGAAGATCACGGGGCCAGCTTATTTACTAGCACAATGGCAGCCATAAGGGTTCTCAATCCAAACGTCTCAATAGAAGTTCTAACTCCTGACTTTTGGGGAGGAGTTGTTGATACCAAAAAGGCTAAACAAATTCAAAAAGAGCGTCTAACAACAGTCCTGAAATCTAACCCTGTTTGTTTTAATCATAATCTAGAAACAGTAGAAAGATTGCAGAAAGAAGTTCGACGTGGTGCAAAATATTATAGATCACTTGATCTTCTAAAAACTGCGAATGAAGTCTCGCCAAATATCCCAACCAAATCAGGGTTAATGCTGGGATTAGGAGAAAGCCATGAAGAAATTGTAAAAACCCTAAAAGATCTTCGTTCAGCTAATTGCCAAATAATTACACTAGGTCAATATCTACGCCCATCCCTCAATCATTTACCCGTTCAACGTTATTGGCATCCCGAAGAGTTTGAAGCACTTGCATCAATAGCTAAAGAAATGGGATTTTCAAAAGTAAAGAGTGGTCCATTAGTCCGAAGCAGTTACCATGCTGAAAAGAGTTAGAGAGTTATTGACATTTAATTACTAAAGTAACCAAAAGTCTTCATTCTAGAAAGGCTCTTATCAAATACATCAATACAACTACCTGACATTAAAGAACCTGCACCTCCCCATATCATTCTCAAAGGTAAATCAAAAGGGTTAGATGTAACTTCTCTAACCAAAAAGAATCCTCTCTGCTTGAAATACCTTAGAAGAACTAAATGCTGATATTCTTCATCATGAATTGCTAGTAACCTTGCTTTTCTACAAGGGGTTTCCTCTAGTGCCCAAGCCATTGTAGCCGCCCATATAAGATCACCAACTCCTTTCTTTGCCTTTGAAGAAACTTTCATCGTATCCAATTGAAGTCCATTTATACCTTTATATGCCCAGGCCTTCAATTCTCCTAAAAGGCAGATTCTATTTGGACCAGATGGTACAGCTACTACAATCCTTACAGTCCAAAGGTTCAAAGGCCTGTTAACTTGTACACGTAATAATAGGCCTGCATTTGATGCCTCTCTTTCTAAATCTGATAGTTGAGTATAAATCAATTTAATAAAACCAATTAGTAAGTTTTAGAAAGAAATCTCTTGTTCCATTTGTCTTTGTCGCATCGCAAACCTCTTTCGATCTTCCTCTGTAAACTTATCAACACAATTTTGACATTGAACCCCAGGAATATATTCTGGTCTCTTTCTTGCTTTAAGGCTTAGAGGCAAACCACATGCATAACAAAGTATATGCGTCCCTGGGAGTAAATCATGATTCAATGAGACCCTTTGATCAAAGACAAAGCATTCACCTTGCCACCTACTTTCTGCCTGAGGTACTTGAGAAAAGTAATTCAAAATTCCACCTTTTAGGTGATGCACATTTTTTAATCCGTTTTCTTTTAGAAAAGAAGTTGCCTTCTCACATCGAATACCGCCAGTACAAAACATAGCAATTCGGCTAGGGGCTCTTTCTTCAATTAATCTTGGCAAATCTTTCTCAACCCAAGCAGGAAATTCACCAAAACTTCTTGTATCTGGACTTACTGAATTTTCAAAACTTCCAACCAAAATTTCGTAATCATTCCTAGTATCAATAACCAAAGTATCTTTATCATCTATAAGCTCATTCCAATAAGAGGGCTCAACGTATTTACCAACATTATTCAAAGACGAAGTCTTACTTAAGCCCATAGTTATAATCTCAGCTTTTTTTCTTATTCTTAATTTACGAAAAGCCTGATTCTTGGAGGAACTATATTTGACATCAAAACAAATATTTTGTTTTACCTTTTTTAAGATATTAATCATTTCATTAACCCCTTTATTTGATCCACATATTGTACCGTTAAAACCTTCTACAGCCAGCAAAATTGTACCAAGTACATTGAATCTCCCCCCAATAACTTTCAACTCTTCCAATAAAGAGTTGATTTGTTCATAGTCTAATGAACAGAAGCAATAAAAAGCTGCTATATTAAAATTATATTGTTGGGTCTCATCTTTTTCTGAAGACTGCATTTATTGATTCCTGTATATAATTTTTACTCCGGCTTTCTGAAGCAAATCTTTGTCAGATTCAACGTCTGGATTCCCAGTAGTAAGTAATTTATCTCCATAAAAAATTGAATCTGCCCCTGCCAAAAAGCAAAGTATCTGTCCTTCCCTACCTAGTTGTTCTCTCCCAGCGCTAAGCCTGATTCTGCTTTTAGGCATAAGTATTCGCGCAACCGAGACCATACGAACTACCTCAAGAGGATCAATCAATGGCAGTTTTTCAAGAGGTGTTCCTTCAACAGGCACCAATGCATTAATAGGAACACTTTCTGGTTGAGGCTCAAGATTAGCTAAAACCATCAATAAGGAAGCTCGATCTTTTATTGATTCACCCATACCAATAATTCCACCACAACAGACTGTTATCCCTGCTGAACGAACTCTCTGCAAAGTTTCCAACCTTTCTTGAAAGGTTCGAGTAGAAATAATTTGAGAATAATGTTCAGGACTTGTATCCAAATTATGGTTGTAAGCAGTAAGACCTGCATCAGCCAATCGTTCGGCTTGCTTATCAGTAAGCATCCCAGCAGTTACACATGCTTCCATGCCTATACCTCTAACTCCGCGCACCATTGAAAGCATCGCTTCAAAATCTGCTCCATCACGAATTTCCCGCCATGCCCATCCCATACAAAAACGATGTGCTCCAGCCTCCTTTGCAGACCTAGCCTGAGAAAGTACTGATTCAACTTCAAAATCAGGTTGGCCAGTTACGTCACTACTGTTATGTATTGACTGTGGGCAATACGCACAGTCTTCTTCACAACCTCCTGTTTTGACACTCAACAGAGATGCCAATTGAACTTGATATTCAGGATTTACTTTTCTATGTACTAACTGAGCTTGCCAAAGCAAATCCATAAGTGGCTTTTCTAAAAGTTCAAGAACTTCATCTTTCCCCCAGTCATTACGAAGCGTCAGCGCTTCGGTTGATTGAACCTTGAAATCAAGAACACTCATAGGAATTTAAGATTGAGAGTGATCATTAATAAGTGGATCTAATCCACCAAAACGTCGACAACGTGACTGATAATCAGCCAATGCGAGAGTTAGTGCTGCAGCGTCAAAATCTGGCCACAAAATTTCCGTCACATGTATCTCGGTATATGCAAGTTGCCATAGCAAAAAATTACTAATTCGCCTCTCACCACTGGTTCGAATTAAAAGATCAGGGTCAACCTCGCCTGAGGTAAAAAGCTCTTCAGCGAAGGAGTTTTCGTCAATTAATTCAGGATCCAATTGACCAGTAGCACTACGTTTAGCCAATCTTTGTGCAGCCAAGACCAATTCACGCCTTCCGCCGTAATTGGTACAGACATTGAAATGAATTCCTTTATTTAAACAAGTCTTCTCTGTTGCCTCTTTAATCAATGACTGTAATTTTTCAGGCAATTCGTGTATCTCTCCTAAAAATCTTATTCGCACTTGTTCTCGCTCAAGTGATTCCAGTTCTCGCTGGAGAACACTCTCAAATAAAGTCATTAAAAAGTTGACCTCATCTTCAGGTCTAGACCAGTTCTCTGTAGAAAAAGCGTAAGCAGTTAAAGCACTAATTCCCCATTTATTGCATAGGCGCAATGTCGACTTAAGAGCCTCTACACCTGCGGTATGACCCATCATTCTTGGAAGTCCACGGGCCTTTGCCCAACGCCCATTACCATCCATGATCAAAGCAATATGGGCTGGCATACGAAGGGGATCCAAACCTTTTGGCTGTGCGCAGACCTTTAAATGGTCTGTTGAGATAACCGAAGGTTGGCTCACTTAGTGGTTTCCTTGTTAGGGAGAAAGCTGCTGCCAACGCTAACTCCGGATGGCAAGGATTGATCTTCTAGAGACTTTTGGGAAGCCTTAGAAGAAATGGCAACAGGTTTAACTGAACTAGAGCCTATCGAAGAACCTAATAGATCCTTAAGTAGATCCAATAATCGGCTACTCGTAATTGGCCTCTCCAACCTTCCTTGATTTGCTAGGGACAACGTTCCTGTCTCCTCAGAAACAACTACACAAATACATCGATCAAATCTTTCTGTAATACCTAAAGCAGCCAAATGTCTTGTTCCATATCGGCTTATGCCTTGCCTTGAAAGTGGAAGTATTACTCCAGCAGAAATTATCCTGCTACCTTTTACTAAGACGGCTCCGTCATGAAGTGGAGTATCTGCAGCAAACAAATTTAGTAGCAACTCACTACTTAACTGAGCATCAATAGGAATGCCAGGATAAAGAAAATCCTCTGGACGCAAATCACTTCCCATATCCACAACAATCAGTGCACCTCTTCTGCTCTGAGAAAGACGCCCAGCAGCTTCAGTAAGTTGAGCAACAGTACTGGCACTTGCTCTAAACTCTTTCTGAGGATTGCCTAGCAAAACTGCCAATCTTCCCGTCCCTAATAATTCCATTAGCCTCCTTAATTCTCCTTGCCAAAGGATTGCTAAAGAAAGCGAACAAGCCAGAACTAATGCATCTACTAGCTTTGAAGTCAGAGGAAGCTTGTTAAATCTTTGGACGAACCAAGCCAAAGAAACCAAGAAGAGATAACCCCTGAGTAACCATAAGGTTCTGGGCTCATTAACTCTTGAAAAAAGCAAAATCCCAAGGCCAGAGGCTAACAAAACGTCAAGTAGTAGGCGCGGATCTATTAGCCCCCACAAATTCACGCAACTATCCCAGCCTTACTTACCCTACCTCTATAAGGCGCTCTGGCATTAAGTCATATATCAATAGATCTTCCGGCTGCTCTCTTTTAAGTATCAAATCTGCATGGCCGTCTCTAACAATCACAGCAGCTGGTCGAGGAATTCGATTGTAATTAGAGCTCATAGATGCGTTATAAGCTCCAGTAGAGAAAACAACTAATACATCTCCGCTATTTGAGGGTGGCAGTTCAACATCTTTAAGAAGAACATCCCCCGATTCACAATGCTTCCCTGCAATAGTGACTTTTTCTTCGGCCTTGGAATTCGGTCGGTCCGCCAAACAAGTTGTATATAAGGATTGATAGGTAATAGGCCTTGGGTTATCACTCATTCCTCCATCCACCGAAATATATGTCCTAATTCCAGGAATTGTTTTTCTTGATCCGATCGTATAAAGAGTTACGCATGATGGTGCAACCAAAGAACGTCCTGGCTCACATAACAATCTTGGCAAATCTAAGTTCCTAGATCTACAAGCCTTCATCACTGCTTCAGACACTAAAGCAACCCAATCATCAATAGAAGGTGGATCATCTTCACTCACATATCTAATCCCAAGGCCACCTCCAACATTAAGGTCTTCAATGGGATGTCCGATTTCCCTGGCGAGTTGCAAGGCATCAACCATTACTGATGCCAAATCTTGATGAGGCTCTAATTCAAATATTTGGGATCCAATGTGAGCATGAAGTCCTGTAAGTTTTGCCCACTTACAACCAATTAACTCACGCAATATAGACTCTAATTGATCAGGATCAAATCCAAATTTACTATCAAGATGTCCTGTTTTTATGTACTCATGCGTATGACATTCTATGCCAGGAGTAAACCGAAGCATTAATCGAGCAGGTCTAACTTCAGAGGCGATGCCTTGCAATTGTTCAATATCATATCGATTATCTATAACAATAGTTACATCATTTTGGTAGGCAAGTTGTAACTCAGCATTAGATTTATTATTTCCATGAAGTACAATTTTTTCTGTCGCGACACCTGCATTTAAAGCAGTGAGAAGTTCACCAGCGGAAACCACATCAACACCCATTCCCTCGGAAGCGATTATTCGGCTCAATGCCAATGAGCTATTTGCTTTGGAAGCATACAAAGCCAATGATGGACCTTGATATTTCTTATGGAGTGCATTCACATAAGTCCTACAAGCAACGCGAATACTCTCCTCATCTATTACATAAAGAGGAGTTCCATAACAAGCTGCAAGATTTGATAAAACACAACCACCAACCACCAATCTGCCTTTCTGGTCAACTGAAGTTGAAAGCGGAGCAAGATTTCGATTCGGGCTATTTAAATCAAGATGTTGCTCGTATGGACTGTTGTCAGACATAAAATGAAAATTGAAGAGTAATAACTAAACAATATAAAGATCATCATAATCTTTATAGAAAATGATATTAGTGAAAAAATGTATTGTATAGAGTCATCTTTCCTGAAATTATTAAATTAGGTCTTGAGCACTTGGAAAATTGCTTTGCGCTTGATCAAAAAGCACTTAATGGTCTCTGGAGCAAACGTCAATGGGAGAAAGAATTGAAGGACCCTAAACGTATCTGCATAGGATTGCTTGGTTCATCAAAGCTTTTGGGAATAGGGACTGGATGGCTTGTAATTGACGAACTTCAAATCACAGCCATTGCAGTAGACCCTAAACATCGCAACAAAGGACTTGCAAAAAAAATTTTGCACGGCCTAATAGACGAAGCAGAATCAAAAGGGGCTACTCATGCAAGTCTTGAGGTTGCCTCAGACAACATTGCTGGGAAGACCCTCTACCAAAGCTTTGGGTTTAAAACCACTGGTTTAAGGAAGGGGTATTACATCAATGGAAGTGACGCACTATTACAATCATTAACTTTCAAATAAATTCTCAAATAGGGAAATTAGCTAAGGGGTAGGGAAATCAAATAAATCTTTGAACCTCTTTCTTTAAATCTGAAATCAATAGATTTAGATTGAAGGTCAGGTGTGATTTAAAGAACCAACACACCACATTCCCTCAACAATCCTGATAAATTAGAAGTAGGTGCACGTGGCTTAGACCATGTTCGAGAGGTTTACCGAAAAAGCCATCAAAGTGATCATGCTGGCTCAAGAAGAAGCACGCAGGCTTGGTCACAACTTTGTAGGGACAGAACAAATCTTGCTAGGTCTCATAGGGGAGGGGACAGGCGTTGCAGCGAAAGTGCTCAAATCAATGGGGGTAAATCTCAAAGATGCTCGTGTAGAAGTCGAAAAAATTATTGGGCGTGGATCAGGCTTTGTAGCTGTCGAAATACCTTTTACACCACGTGCCAAAAGGGTTTTAGAACTTTCTCTAGAAGAAGCAAGACAACTTGGGCATAATTACATTGGTACCGAGCATTTATTACTAGGACTAATAAGAGAAGGTGAGGGAGTCGCAGCTCGTGTATTGGAAAATCTTGGTGTTGACCTTACAAAGGTAAGAACCCAGGTAATCAGAATGCTCGGAGAAACAGCAGAGGTCTCTGCTGGCGGAGGAAATGGAGGGAAAGGCTCAACAAAAACCGCAACCCTTGATGAATTTGGAACAAACCTCACACAATTAGCAAAAGAAGCAAAATTAGATCCTGTAGTTGGAAGACACAGTGAAATAGATCGTGTCATTCAAATACTTGGAAGAAGAACTAAAAATAATCCAGTACTTATAGGCGAGCCTGGCGTTGGTAAAACAGCAATTGCTGAAGGCCTTGCACAAAGGATTCAACAAGGAGATATTCCTGACATTCTTGAAGAGAAAAGAGTACTAACTTTAGATATTGGTTTACTAGTAGCAGGTACAAAATACCGAGGAGAATTCGAAGAAAGACTAAAAAAAATAATGGAAGAAATTAAATCTGCAGGAAATGTAATTCTTGTAATTGATGAAGTTCATACTCTTATTGGTGCAGGAGCAGCAGAAGGAGCAATAGATGCCGCCAACATTCTTAAACCTGCCCTAGCAAGAGGGGAGCTCCAATGTATAGGTGCAACCACACTTGATGAATACAGAAAACACATTGAAAGAGATGCTGCTTTAGAACGTAGATTTCAGCCGGTAATGGTTGGAGAACCATCTATTGAAGACACTATTGAAATTCTTCGAGGCCTCAGAGAAAGATATGAACAACATCATCGCCTAAAGATTACTGACGAGGCTCTTGAAGCTGCTGCAAATCTAGGTGATCGATACATATCAGATAGATTCTTGCCTGACAAAGCAATTGACTTAATTGATGAAGCTGGAAGTCGCGTTCGTTTATTAAACTCAAAACTTCCACCTGCTGCTAAAGAAGTAGACAAGGAACTAAGAACTGTACAAAAGAAAAAAGAAGAAGCTGTAAGGAACCAAGACTTTACAGAAGCTGGTGAACTTAGAGAAAAAGAGGTTGGGTTAAGAGACAAAATCAAATCTCTCTTGCAAAGTAATAAAAAGGATAATGAAGAAGCACCATCTCAAGTAGACAACAAGTCAGAGGATGTTGAAATAAAAAATCAAGAAGCTAAAAACACAGATCAGACTAGCAAGAACATCACTACACCAATTGTGAATGAAGAAGATATTGCTCAAATTGTTGCTTCCTGGACTGGTGTACCTGTACAAAAACTAACTGAGAGTGAATCAATAAAACTATTGAACATGGAAGATACTCTTCATCAAAGGCTAATAGGTCAAGATGAAGCAGTCAAAGCAGTATCCAAAGCAATTCGTCGAGCAAGAGTAGGTCTTAAAGATCCAAATAGGCCTATCGCTAGCTTCATTTTTTCAGGTCCAACTGGAGTAGGAAAAACTGAATTAACAAAAGCTTTAGCTACATATTTCTTCGGAAGTGAAGACGCAATGATTCGACTTGATATGTCTGAATTCATGGAACGTCATACAGTTAGCAAGTTAATTGGTTCGCCACCAGGGTATGTTGGATTCAATGAAGGTGGACAATTAACTGAAGCAGTTAGAAGGAGACCTTATACAGTTGTTTTATTTGATGAAATAGAGAAAGCACATCCAGACGTGTTCAACCTTCTACTTCAATTACTAGAAGATGGAAGACTTACAGATTCAAAAGGAAGGACAGTAGATTTCAAAAATACCTTAATTATAATGACATCAAATATAGGTTCTAAAGTTATAGAGAAAGGAGGGGGTGGACTTGGTTTTGAATTCTCCGGAGATAATACCGAAGATATTCAATACAATAGAATTAGATCACTAGTAAATGAAGAGCTAAAACAATACTTCAGACCAGAATTTCTAAACAGATTAGATGAAATTATTGTTTTCCGCCAGCTTACAAGAGAAGAAGTAAAGGATATTGCAAAGATTATGCTTAAGGAAGTATTTAATCGATTAAAAGATAAAGGAATTACTCTCACTGTTTCAGAGGCATTTAAAGAGCGTTTGGTTGAAGAAGGATATAATCCATCATATGGTGCAAGGCCGCTGCGTAGGGCTGTAATGCGTTTACTAGAAGATAGTCTCGCAGAGGAAGTACTATCTGGACGTATTAAAGATGGTGACCATGCGGAAGTAGATGTAGACGAAAATAAGCAAATTGTAGTTCGTCATATTTCAGAAGAATCAGCAAAACCTGAACTGGCAGGTGCTGGAATCTAATAAAATCATCAATATGCTAAAGACAATTAATAAATAGAATGGAAGTTCAATTATCCCATGCAATAGCACCTGCAAACGTACTCAGAGGAGATAATGCATGGAACAAAGGAAAGCTATTGATTCATGCCCTATGCAAACGTCCACTTCTATTAGGCCGTAGTGAATCAACAAATTCAGTTAGATTAAGCTTATTTGATGATCTTCTATCTCTTGAAATTCATCCAATAAAAGCTGAACTACAATTTGATTGTTGTGAAACTGACTTAAAAAGAATAATAAACATTATTAATGAAAATAACTGTGATGGAGTTATAGCGATTGGAGGGGGGAAAGTTCTTGATGCCGGCAAACTGGTAGCAAATCGTCTTGATATGCCATGCATTACCGTTCCACTTAGTGCAGCCACATGTGCTGGCTGGACTGCTCTTTCCAACATATATACACCTCAAGGTGCTTTCCTAAAAGATGAATCGCTCAAAAGATGCCCAGATTTATTGATATTTGACCATTCATTAGTAAACAAAGCCCCTACGAGATTACTTGCAAGTGGAATAGCTGATGCACTTGCTAAATGGTATGAAGCCTCAATTACGAGCAAAAAAAGTCTTGACGGTCTAGTTCTTCAGGCAGTTCAAATGGCAAGAGTTTTACGAGATCAATTACTCATTGATGGCCATGAAGCACTTAAAAACCCTACAAGTGATTCATGGGTCAGAGTGGCAGAAGGATGTGCGCTAACTGCAGGCCTAATAGGTGGTATTGGAGGGCCACATTGCAGAACTGCTGCTGCACATGCTGTCCACAACGGACTTACTCAACTCCATGGTTGCCAAAACATTCTTCATGGTGAAAAAGTCGGTTTGGGCATACTTATTCAATTACACCTAGAGGAAACAATTCAAGGAAATAAGTTGGCGAAACAAGCTAGGGCTCAATTGCTCAAATTCCTAAAAGAACTAAATCTGCCTTTAGGTCTAAGTAATTTCGCACTGTCAAAAACAAGCATCGAAGACCTAAATGAAGTTTGCATATTTGCCTGCAGGAAAGAGTCAGAGATCCATTTTCTTCCTTTCCCTGTAAATAGTCCAACGCTACTTAATTCTATTCTTTCTGTAGAAGATGAAATCCAGACATCATCTTCCACTCACCTTATCCAAAATAATAAAATTGAACTTAAATAAAAATAACTCTGAAATACAAATATCCCCTGAGCAAAAGCTTCTAAATATACTTATTCCTCAATTAATAGATCCACAAGCAAGAGATCTTGCAAAGCAAATCCGGTGGTTCGAATTGAAAAACCTTAGTTCAAAAGGAACAGATCGTTTTCCAATAGCAATTGCTGGAAAGGGTCCTCCTTTATTACTTTTACATGGATTTGATAGCAGCTTCCTTGAGTTTCGTAGAATATTTCCCTTATTAATCAACCACCATAAAGTAATAATCCCTGATCTATTTGGATTTGGTTTCTGCCCACGTCCGCCTTTCGCAAACCATGGACCAGAAGCACTATTAAATCATTTACAAGAAGTTCTAGAAAGCCTGTCTTTAGTTTCAAATATTGGAGTAATAGGTGCGTCAATGGGAGGGGCAATTGCAATGGAATTAGCAAGGCGAAACCCTAGAAAGATAAATCGATTACTTTTACTTTCACCAGCAGGTTTAACAGGAAAACCAATGCCAGTACCACATATATTAGACAAAATAGGTGTATGGTTCCTTTCGCGACCAGAAGTAAGGAAAGCACTATGCAGGCAAGCTTTTGCAGATCCAAAAAGTAGCGTTGGTCCTCCGGAAGAACAAATTGCTTCTCTTCATCTTCAGGTCCCTGGGTGGGGAAGATCTCTCGCAGCTTTTGCACGAAGTGGAGGTATTGCAAATTATGGCTTGCCGTTACCTCCACAACCATTAAATGTAATTTGGGGCGATAAAGATCGCATCCTTACCCAAAAACAAAGAGATAATGCAATATCGATACTTAATACCAATACCAAACAGTTGGATGATTGTGGTCATTTGCCACATCTAGAGAAGCCAGAATTTATTGCAGAATACTGGTTGAGAATAAAATAATAGTGACAAGATATACTTCCTCAAAAGAGTCAGGATTTATCTTAAAAATAATTTCAAAAAGTCTTGAAATATGGATGAGAAGACAATGCAAAATGATAGGCGAATTAAGACTAGATATTAATGGAACATCACTAAAACTATTAAAAGGACAATTAAGTGGTGTAAGTCTATTTGCCAAAGACGTGATATTCCAAGATTTATCATTTAGCCTTGTCAACCTAAAAAGTGGTCCGATTAAATTAAAGTTAAATCAAGAGAGAAAACTATCATCAATAATTGACATGCAAGAATTCCAGATAGAAGGCAATGTTGTCATTCAATCTGAAGGCATTAATTCGATATTTTTGTCGAAACGTTGGCGTTCGATGAGGGAATGGCTCGCAAAGGCATTACTAGGAGTCAATTCATTCGATAAAATAAGTATTGAAGATGAAATGCTTATTTTAACAACTTCCTCACCCTATACAGAAGGATCATCAATAAAAAGATTTAAAATCAAAGCTAAGGATGGGACTATTCTTTTTATTTCTGAAGAAAGAGGATTAGAAACATATCTACCTATGGATGAATCCATCCAAATACAAGAAGCAGTATTAAAAGGGAATAAACTACAAATATTCGGAAAATCAGATGTCACTCTTTAACGTCATCCTGTTAAAAAGGGTATAACTAGCATTACTACATAATAAACAACCGCGGGAGTAAACAAATAACTGTCTATACGATCCAATATCCCTCCATGTCCAGGCAAAGCATCTCCTGAATCTTTAAGTCCTGCATTCCTTTTCATCATTGATTCAGTAAGATCTCCTACCAAAGCAAAAAGAGCAACAAGTCCCCCTAAAATAGCTCCTAAAAACAAACCAAACTTCCACCCAAATAAATTAAAAGCAAAAGCACCAAAAACCATTGCACATAAAATCCCTCCTATAGCACCTTCAACTGTTTTTGCTGGTGAGATAGGAGATAAAGGATGTCTGCCAAAAGTTCGGCCCAAGGAATAAGATCCAATATCACTAGCTACAATCATCAAGCAAGCAATTAAGGTGATAATCATTCCAGAAGTTAAGAATTCAAAGCCATGGTCAAAGAATTTTGGAAATCCTGAGACAAAATCAATCTCATTAAAGTTTCTAAGTTTTAACCAATGGCTTGGAAGAAAACCCAAATAAAAAAATCCGAAAATTGAAGCTGCTATATCAGCTATTGATCCCGTAACAGGCTGAAGCAAGAGCCAACCACAAATAGCCGCTCCAGAAAGAGGAAGAACAGCTGCTGCCAAATCAGAAGGCAGGCCTCCATTTAAACCCCACTGTGTACACAGAAGCAAAAGCTGGCATGCAACCAAAGTTGTTTTTGTAGCAGGACGAATGCCAGTGCACTGCGCCATTCGGAAATACTCCAACAAGGCAAGATGCACAATCACCCCAAGTGCAAGAGTGAACCACCAACCTCCCAGACCTACAGCTATCAAGCCAAATGCACCTGCAGCAAGGCCACTACGAAGCCTTTTACGTGAGCGAACTAAAGCCATCAAAAAATGTTAGGCCTTGGTTATGCCGAGCCAATCAATTGGCAACCAAATCGCAGTAATTAAGAATTGGAACATTTGATTCAAGGCAATCTGAGTGGATTCTTTGTAAAAAGATTATCAAATAAATTAGTTAAGCCAAAAGCTAGTTAAAGGATAATAATTTTCAATCTATCTAAGCAGTGAAAAGACTCGTAAATAATAATTTATGAATAAAAATTCATCATTGATCTTTTACTATGTCGATTTTAGCTGAGATTTGTTCAGGCCAAAGTCGTTTCTGCTCTAACAACCATTCAACAAGATTTTTATCCAATTTCTCTCCAGGTATCAGAAGTGGTATTCCAGGAGGGTAAGGACAAATCAACTGCGCTGAAATACGACCAATAGATTGACTCAAATCAAGTGTTTCTCTTTTTGATCTCCATGCAATTCCAGGATGCATGCAAGGTGTTGAAAAGCCAATATTTGAAGGAGGTGGATTGAATTCAGGTGTAACTGTCCTGGGCAGGTCACTATCAAGTAGTTGATTCCATAATCTTGTGAGAAGTTTTGCAAGGCTTCTCTGACGATTGTATCCAAGACAAAATGTTAAGCATCCTGGTTCTGGGAGTTCAGCTTCAATACTCCTTTTTGATAACCATTTATCTGCATCAATTCCACTAATCGACTCTATAGATGTATGCAAAATAAGTTTTAAGGGATCATCGTTTTTCAACAAAGGTAAGCCTGCTTCTACAAGAGCATTTGTCAAAATCTTACTTTCCTCAATCCTGTTTCTTAATCGCATCAAACCTCGAGTGGTACGCCACTCTTTTAAAGCTGATTCACAAGAGGCCAACAACAATGAGCTAGGGCTAGATGTTTGTAGCCAACTAAGACATGTTTCTATTGAGTCGGGGTCTACTCGATCACCCTTACTCCATAAAACAGCAGACTGCACCAAGCCAAGTGCTGACTTATGTAAAGAATGAACTATTAAATCTGCACCTAAATTGATTGCCGAATCAGGTAATCCAATATCCAGATCAACCGCAAAATGTGCTCCATGAGCTTCATCAACTAATACTGGCCAACCCCTTTGATGAAAAAGGTCAATAAGTGGTCTTAGGGAAGTTGAATATCCTTGATAAGTTGGGTTTACAAGTACTGCGGCAGAAATATTTACATCTTCTAATTGAGACTTTTCAAATAACGCTTGGATCAAAGATTTATCTGGAGTATAGAAATGACCTCTATCAGACAAGAATGGGAGGCCAAAAAAAACAGGATTTAAATCTGCAAGTACGCATGCCTGGATCAAACTCCTATGAACATTTCTAGGCATTAAAACCGAAGTACCTGGAGCTGCAATTGACAACAAAGCAGCTTGGAGAAGTCCTGTTGCACCATTAACTCCAAACCAACATCTATCAGCGCCCATGGCCGCTGCAGCCTCTCTTTGGCTTTGAGCCACAATGCCATCTTTTTCAAGAGGTCCTCCTATTTCCACCAAGTCGGGCAAATCCCATACCCCAGCACGTTTACTTAAAAGGGATTTCATCTCATTAGGAAGAGAAAGACCTCTTCCGTGAGCGGGCAAAAAAAGACTCTTGCCTCTTTTCCTACTCAAAAAAGGGATAAGGCTCATAAAATTTGAGGGTTTCTAGAGTCATGACATAAGGTGTCATCTATTTGTATTGAAAAGCTCTGGTGAGAAAACAAAACCTCTTGAAGACGTGCCCTCTTTAAGGTATGACGCTGACAGAGATTTTTATTGGCTTGTTGCTAAGCCTTGGATTTGGCTTCCAAGAACCATTGAAATTATTGCGACATTACTGATCCTTGTTGTTTTTTTGATTTTTCAAGGTTCAAGCAAAGACGAGGATATTCAAAAAAATCTCGCCAAAAGACTTCTTTCTACCCTCACGGAACTAGGTCCCTGCTTTATCAAATTAGGACAAGCTCTTTCAACTCGTCCGGACTTGGTGAAGCGTCATTGGTTAGAAGAACTAACAAAGTTACAAGACAATCTTCCACCATTTGATCATTCATTAGCGTTAAAAACATTAGAAGAGGATCTAGGCGCTCCAGCAGAACAATTATTTGAGGAGTTTCCAGAATCTTCCATAGCAGCAGCAAGTCTCGGCCAAGTTTACAAAGCTAGGATTGGTAAGCAAAACTGGGTTGCTGTGAAAATTCAGCGTCCCGAACTAACATTTATACTACGTAGAGATTTAGCAATAATTCGAATTCTAGGAATTATTTGCTCACCACTACTTCCCCTAAATTTAGGATTTGGACTAGGTGAAATAATTGATGAATTTGGCAAAAGTCTATTTGAAGAAATTGATTACGAAAATGAGGCTAATAATGCAGAACATTTTGCAAAGTTATTTGCAAACAACTCGTCAATAACAATACCAAAAGTAGAAAAACAAGTGTCTTCACGTAGAGTTATAACAACCACATGGATTGAAGGAGTAAAGCTAAGGAGCAGGAAAGAGTTAGAAGCAAATAATTTAGATCCTGAAGCACTAATTAAAACGGGAGTAACAAGTGGTATTCAGCAACTTCTTGAGTTTGGATTCTTTCATGCTGACCCGCATCCAGGAAATATGTTTGCTCTAAAAGGGAGAACTGGTGATCTAGGTCATTTAGGTTATGTAGATTTTGGAATGATGGATTCTTTGACCGATAAAGATCGACTAACACTTACTGGAGCTGTAGTACATCTAATTAATAAGGACTTTGAAGCTCTTGCAAAAGACTTTCAATATCTTGGGTTTCTCGCTGGTAATGCAAACCTTTCTCCTATTGTTCCTGTTTTAGAGGAAGTACTAGGAGGAAGCTTAGGAGAGTCAGTTGGAACCTTTAACTTTAAATCTATTACTGATAAGTTTTCAGAACTAATGTTCGATTATCCTTTCAGAGTTCCTGCAAGATTTGCTTTAATTATTAGAGCCGTTGTTAGTCAAGAAGGACTTGCCTTAAGATTAGATCCTAACTTTAAGATAATAGGTGTTGCATATCCCTACGTCGCGAAAAGACTAATAGCAGGTGATACGAAAGAAATGCTTGAAATACTTTTAGAAGTTATTTTTGATAGCCAGGGGAACTTACGCGTTGATCGCTTAGAAAGCCTTATAGAGGTTATGCTAAGTGAAACAACTAGTACAAATACAGAAATATTGCCTATTGCGAAAGCAGGAATTAAATTATTGTTCAGCACAGGAGGGTCTGCATTAAGGAGAAGTCTTCTTTTGACATTGATAAAGGATGACCATCTTAGTGCCTATGATATAAAAGCACTAATCAAACTGATTCACAGAAAGTTTAGCCCTGGAAAGCTAACCTTAGAGATGTTCAAGAGTCTCAATCCGTTATCAGCCTAAACCAATTAAATTATGCTTCCTATTCTAAGCAATAAGATTCTAATAAGTCTTGAGATGAAAGAGCAAAGTCTTCAAGATATTGAAGCAAGTCTAAAAACTTATGTTCCCGATTCTATAAATAATGTGACGATACTAGAAATATCAATAGGCATATTTTTAGCCATGACCTGTAGCATTTTGTTTGCAAGAATAGTTCAATCAAAACTTAAAGAAGAGGAAAATCAGACGATATCCACCATGCCATTCAAGACTTCTAGGACAATGATTATTTGGACAATTTTTTTTCTTGGATTAAGTCTTATATTCGCAGGAATACTTCAATTGTTTGGGTTTTCAGGAATAGTACCATTGATCATTTCAATTCTAATATCACTTATCTCCGGTATTCCAATGTGGACAGCAGTGAATGACTTGTTCGCTGAGATAGAATCAGGAACAATACGAGAAATAGACGAATATCTATGATTGGATAGATTGATTATGAATCAGCATAGATTGCAAAAAATAATTTCTGCATCAGGCTTATGTTCTAGACGCGATGCAGAGGACCTTATAATACAGAAAAGAGTAAAAGTGAATGGTAATATTGCTGAGAAAGGAGAAAAGGTAGATCCAGACATAGACAAAATTCATGTGGATGATCTACTTATAAAGCCAAAGATCTTAAATCGGGTAATACTTATCAATAAACCCGTCGGTGTTATTAGCAGTCGTAATGACCCACACCACAAGAATAATGTTCTAAATATTCTTCCAAAGAATTTACGAAAAGGACTGTATCCCGCTGGAAGATTAGATATAAATAGTAGGGGTGCATTAATACTTACAAATAATGGCGAATTGACTTTCCGGATAACACACCCTAAGTTTTCACACCCAAAGACATATCACGTACTAATAACTGGCAAACCATCACAAGCAGCATTAAAAGAATGGAGGGAAGGATTGATTCTTGACGGGAAGTTAACAATGAAGGCAGATGTCAAAGTCATAAGATCACATGACCAGAAAAGCTTGATAAAGGTAGTCTTGAAGGAAGGTAGGAATAGACAAATCAGAAGAATAGTCCAACTGTTAGGACACAAAGTAATCGACCTTCAGAGAACTGCAATTGGCAGTTTGCAATTAAATGGCCTACCAGAAGGTGGCTGGAGGGAGCTTGAAGAGTCAGAATGGTTAACCATTCTGAAGTAAAACTGCAAAATTTGGATTAATGAAACCTAAACTTCCAGGCATACGAATTAATTCAGGTCCTAATGAAGAAGGAAAAGCTTCAGGAATCTCGGATGAAATGTTGTTAGAAGCAGGTAAATTGCTTAAAGAAAAAAGATTATTACTTAAACTTTCTATTAATGACTTAGCAATCAAAACTAGAATATCAACCGCTGTTATAGAAGCAATTGAAAAAGGTTGGATTCACAAACTTCCTGAGCAAGCTTACCTTTCTGCAATGATACCTCGCCTTGAGAATGAGTTAGAACTTGCTCCAGGCTTACTTGATAAGTCTATAAAATATGAACAAGATAAACTAGCAAGAAATCAAAAAAGAAATCCAAGAAGGTTGAGCCTAAGTAATATTGATCTTCTCACTACATGGCAGGGGACTGCAACTTACCTGGTAATTATTTTTATAAGTATTTTAGCGATTAACAATCAGCACAAAAGGATTGCCTTATTAAATAGTGAATCAATCTACCCTGTCCCTATTAATGAAGAGCTATTAAAAACTGACATAGATCCAAACATTAGAAATGACCTCTTTAGAAAAACTAGGCCATTTTATGAATCAAAGAGAAAGTCGGCAATTGACTGGTTATATTCAACATCTGGCGAAAGTATTACTACAAAGAATACTGGAAAACTCAAAATAATACTTTATAAGTCTAAGAAATTAACTCTAGAAGATGCTAAAGGCAATAAGACAGATCTAGCTAATGTCAAAGGAACATTAGCTCTCGAAGTATTCACCCCTGGAATACTTAAAGTCACTCCGCCACCTGCCGGTAAAGATCAAATTATCTGGGAGGGGGAAAAATATACTAATAATGTAAATAATCTAGGTATTTATCGACTAAATAAATTGTCTAATAGCTCTGAAGTGAATTTAGAATACCGTCCCCAATAAGCAGCACGTTCTCCATATTCTTTTAAAGCCATCTCAAGTCTTGAGTCAAATGAAGGAATTCTCCAAGACCAATTTTTCTCAGTAGTGCCAGGCTCATTAAAACGAGCATCATTTCCTAGACAAAGTAAGTCCTGAATTTGAGTAACAACCAAACAAGCTTCGGAACAAAGTCCCAATTCAAGAAGTTGCCACGAAGGAGAATCTACTGTTTTACCTAAATATCTCGAAATTACTTCTCTTGATTTTGCATCTAACTCGTTCCACCAACCAACTGTAGTTGGATTATCATGAGTTCCATTATAAACAATCCATCTATATCCATTAATATTTTCAGGCAAATAAGGGTTATCTAAATTTCCATCAAAAGCAAACTGAAGTATCTTCATTCCTGACAATGCAAATTTGTCGCGTAATTTCTCAACTTGAGGAGTAATTACTCCTAGATCTTCTGCAACCAAAGGTAATCTCCCATCACAATCATGTCGAAAAAATTCCAATATTTCTTCCCCAGGCGACTCGATCCAATATCCATTTTCTGCTGTAACCTCATTAGAAGGCACGGCCCAAAAAGAAGATAAGCCGCGGAAATGGTCTAATCGCAAAAAATCAACCAAATGCATTTGGCGTGAAAATCTTCTTCGCCACCATTTATATTTGTCCAATTTATGGGATTCCCATTCATACGTTGGAGATCCCCATAATTGACCAGTAGATGAGAAATAATCAGGAGGAACTCCAGCCTGAATCCTTAACTCACCATTGCTAGAAATAGTGAATAAATCCCTATTACTCCATACATCTGAACTGTCATGTGAAACATAAAAAGGAATATCGCCAAAAAGAGAAACTCCTAATTTCTTTGCAAGTTTTTTAATCGACTGCCATTGACGGTCAACATGCCATTGAAGCAGCTGATGTTCTAAAAGTTTCTCGTTATGCCTTTCTTTCCAACTTTCCAAGTGATTCTTATCGTAGGTGGCAACCTTTTCGGGCCATTCCCACCAGGGAAGGTCTTCATAAAACTCTCTAATTGACATAAACAAAGAGTGGTCTTCTAACCAATATTGTTTACTGCGCCAATTCAAAAAGCTTCGATGATTTTTATTATCCACATCAGGCCAGGCCTTCCTAAGGAGATAGCCCAGTTTCCTACTATGTTTTTGAAGCAAATTAAAATCAACTAGTGAATTTTCATGATGTTGTTTTTCTCTTCTAAGCTCTTTGAACGATGTATGAGGCAAGTAACAGCCAAGTACAAGTTCCTCAACATCAATAAGCCAAGGATTAAGAGCAAAACTAGAAGGCGAATTATATGGAGAACCTGTTACATCTGGTGGAGCCAGTGGAAGAAACTGCCAAACACCTATTCCGGAATTTGAGAGGTAATTGAGCCATCTTTCAGAAGCTTTCCCTAAAGTTCCACAAAAAGAATCTCCTGGCAGAGATGTTGGATGCAACAAGACTCCAACAGTCCGTGCCAATGAACAATTAGGTTGATTCATGGGATAACTGCAAATGAGAACAAACAATCAAAACAAATTTGAAAATTGCTGTCTCAACCCAAAAAAAGTGGGACCTCATCTCTATAAAATCATTTGTCTGGCATAACATTTAATTTTTATCCAGGTTTTTAGGCCAAGAGAGAAAGCAACAAGTTTGTTAATTATATACATACAATTTTACTAAAATGGTCTAAATCTAAGAAAGTCGAATCAAAAGCTCCCACTTAATTGGGTGGCAAGAGCATCTAACAGGCTGAATTCGATGCTACACAAAAGGAACTACTTGCTTGGGAAACATCCTGGAAGAACTTTACAAAGGCTAGGTGCGGCCATAGGAGGTTGCTGGATTGCTAGCAACCTCCTCAATATTATCTGGCCCAATACACAAGTATTTAATCGAAATAGCTCATCTTCCTATACTGAGAAGACACTTAAAAAGACGATTAATTTACTAGTGATCCACAATGATTCTGACCTTATAGCTAATACAAGAAGTAATTATCTAGCTAATCTTTCAACGCCAAATAATATAATGCTTTTTACATTTAAAGATAACAAACCTCCAGAAATATTGATAATCTCTAAAGGATATAAAGTCTTCTCTCCAATAAATAATCAAAAGATATCGCTATATAGAATTTATAAAGATCTTGGCCTTGAGGCTACTAGACTTATTTTATCAAAAGCTATTGAAAAACAACCAAAGAAAATTCAAAGGTACATCATAATTCCAAAAAATGGACTTAAGCTTTTTATTAATAGTCTAGGAGGAATAAGAATAAGCTCAAAAGGACATCCAAAAGAAGTCATAAACAAGAAAAGTGTTTTGGGAGGAATTAATTCCAACTTAATAATACTATCTAATGGGAAGCAAGTAGATGAATATTTAAATCAGAATAACTCCAGTATAAAAGAGAAGAATAACATCAATGGTATTCAGAGTGTTGCATTTGGAATACAGAAAAGATTAAAAGATAAACTTATCATTTCTCGTATTAGTAATATTACAAGCCAGTTTCATGAACAAATAGAAACAAACCTTTCAGTAGAGGAGCTAGAAGCCCTTATTTTGTCAGCAACTAGCACAAATCAATTTCCAATTGTACAAATAGCTCACTAGTCACCCATAAGACTACCCAATCGAATCTTTATCAAAGAAATAATATGCAAAAGGTTCTCCTCTTCAATTTCCTGAGCTGATTTTGCTAGGGAGTCTTCTTGCTTATTAGCCAATGAAGCATGTGATGCAATACACCCGAGCCAAGCCAAACCATCAGAACATCTGCTTTTGGCATTCCAAGAACCACCTATTTGGACAATCCCAATTAATCGGACTGACAAAGCCGAACAGAGAGCAGAATAAGCAGGTACAACTCCTGGGACAACGCCTTCAGATTGAGTTGTCGCCATTAACAAAACTGGTTGTCTCCAGTCAGCTAATGACTGAATCCAACTATCACCTGCTTCGTCGAGCCTCGCTACATCACCATTAAGCTGCACGAGAACTTTCGCGGAAGGCAAATTATTAAGAACCGCATGAGGTTTGTCTTCGCAATTGTGCTTAATCAAGCCTCCTCCCCAGGCGCTTGAGAGAGCAAGAGAGCCAATACTCATCTCCTCTTCAGAGAGATGGCCTGCTCCAACAAGAAAAGGAATTGATGAATTCATACAGGTTGAGATACAAAAAGAACTTTGATTAGGTGACGCAACAGCATTACCATCATTGATAAGAAGATATTGCTCGCGGCCGACGTGACCAGTTTCCTTACCGCAGCCCTCAACGAACAAGAGCAGGTCAAACATGACACACGTCGTCTGAGGCTATTTAGCGGTACCTCTAATCATGTGCTTGCTAGAGAAATAGCTTCATATCTTGGGGTTAGCGATGGTCCACTTGTATGCAAAAGATTTGCTGATGGAGAACTTTATATTCAAATTAAGCAATCAATTCGTGGATGTGATGTATTCCTAGTCCAACCAACCTGTGCTCCAGTCAACGATAATCTGATGGAATTGATGATAATGGTAGATGCTTGTAAGCGAGCTTCTGCTAGACAAATAACTGCTGTAATACCCTATTACGGATATGCAAGGGCTGATCGCAAAACCGCAGGAAGAGAATCAATTACAGCCAAATTAACAGCAAACCTTTTGGTCAAATCAGGAGTAGATAGAGTTCTGGCTATGGATTTGCATTCTGCACAAATCCAAGGCTATTTCGACATCCCTTGTGACCATATATATGGATCCCCTGTATTAGTAGATTATTTATCAACTAAAGAATTAGGTGAAATCGTTGTCGTTTCACCTGACGTAGGAGGAGTTGCTAGAGCAAGAGCATTTGCCAAGCAAATGAATGATGCACCCCTAGCAATAATTGACAAAAGACGAGCTGCTCACAATGTTTCTGAAAGCCTGACTGTTATAGGAGATGTAGCAGGCAAAACAGCAATACTTATCGATGACATGATTGATACAGGAGGTACTATTTGTGCAGGAGGAAAATTACTAAGACAGCAAGGAGCAAATAGAGTTATTGCTTGTGCATCTCATGCGGTTTTTTCTCCCCCTTCTTGCGAAAGGCTTTCCGAAGAAGGTCTATTTGAACAAGTAATAGTTACAAATAGCATTCCAGTAAACAGCAGCCAATCATTTTCTCAATTAAAAGTTTTATCAGTTGCAAATATGCTTGGCGAGGCTATCTGGCGAATACATGAAGAAAGCTCAGTCAGCTCAATGTTCAGATAGTTTGGATTTAAAATATTCTAAAGTAATAGAAACTCTGTTAACTATCTTGATTTGAGTTTTTGTTTAATTTCTTCTGCTCTATCAGTTATTTCCGCGGGCAAAAGTTTTGGGCACATATCAGATGCTCTAAGAAAGACTTGAGATTCTACCCACTTGCCAAGTTCTTCATCAGAAAATTTCTTTCTTCTGGCTGGAATCCTACTTCCATGAAGATCTTTAATCACGCCGAAAGTTGGTCTCATCGAAATTATTGCTGCCTTAGGTAGTTCTATCTTTGAATCAAGCGCTATGCACAAAGATTGGGTTGAGATGCCTAAATATGCCATAAGTTCTTTCTCATTCGCTGGGGTTACCTTTAAAGACCTTGCTTTCTGAGCAAAAGCTGAAGGGATTAAAAAGCCAACAGAAGTTAAAACAAAAACTGCTGCTATTGATGGACGCAGTGTCCGATTAAGAAAGCTCAAAGGAAAATGAATTGATAATTTGGTCACCATGTTGCCTTATTTAACGAGGAATTACCCCTATAAGTGCCTAGTTTTAAGTCAGCTTCTGCACCGGTTCGATAACTGGAATAGTTGGAGAGATGCAATTACCACAGTTTTTCGAGCTGTAGGGGGCATAAAGCACATTTAATTGGTACCTTTTTCATCATTAACGCTCTAGTTGCTTTCCAATACAAAGCCAACACTCATAATGTGTTCTTAATCCTTCAAAGAACCCGCCATTGTGGATGGTGTGGAAGCTCAAAAGCGACAACAGCTAATTCTGTTGCTTGTGGCATCACGCCACCACCTATCAAGAGGTGACATACGATCTTTGGTCAAATTTCTTGAGGCAGAAGATTGTGGGTTTGAAGTGACACTTCAAGTATCTGATCCGGTAGAACAACCAGAATTACTTGAACTGCATCGACTTGTTGCAATTCCTGCTCTAGTAAAACTTTCGCCAGCTCCTAAACAAATCTTCGCCGGTAGCAGCATATTTTCTCAGCTGCGTGGGTGGCTACCAAGATGGCAACAAGAAGAAGTAATTACAGGACTTGGACTTAGCTTGCGACCCACAGATCTTGACACAAATAGAACTCAAAGAGAGTTTCAGTTAGAAGACGAACTGCTCGTATTACGCCAAGAAAACTCCACTCTTATAAAACGCTTACATTCACAAGAAAGCCTTCTAAGAATGGTTGCTCATGAACTGAGGACCCCTCTTACCGCTGCTGCTCTAGCCGTACAAAGTCAACAATTAGGCCAAATAAATCTAAAGCAATTTCAAGATGTAATAAAAAGGAGGCTGGATGAAATAGAAGTTCTTTCTAAGGACCTTTTAGAAGTAGGAAGTACCGAGTGGGAAGCTCTTTTCAATCCGCAATGTTTAAGTCTTGCAAATATTGCAGCTGAATCAATCCTCGAACTTGAGAAATTCTGGCTTAAAAGAAATATTGAAATTAATACTGATGTCCCAACTGATCTACCAAAAGTATTTGCTGATCAGAGGAGAATGCGTCAGGTGCTTTTAAATCTATTGGAAAATGCTTTGAAATTTACTGAATCAGGAGGAAAAATTTCCTTAACAATGTTGCATAGAACAGATCAGTGGATAGAAGTAAGCGTTTGTGACAATGGACCAGGCATTCCTGAAGACGAGCAGCAAAGAATATTTCTTGATCGTGTAAGGCTTCCCCAAACGTCAGGGAAGGCATCCGGTTTCGGAGTAGGACTCTCTGTCTGTCGGAGGATTGTAGAAGTGCACGGTGGACGAATCTGGGTAACTTCTGACCCAGGGGAAGGTGCTTGCTTCTATTTCACCGTCCCCGTCTGGCAAGGCCAGAAACAAGAAATGATCGACTCCTCCTTGACGGAGGGCGAGGCTGGCCCGTAGCTTTCCAAGGTGATCTTATGCAATTAGTCAAAGGTCACGGCCTCGCCCCCATCGTCTAGAGGCCTAGGACACCTCCCTTTCACGGAGGCGACAGGGGTTCGAATCCCCTTGGGGGTATAAAACAAAATCTAACTACAAGTAATACGTTTAACTTTTCTTAAATCCATCTAAGAAAAGAGTTTGTCGAGAAAAGAAATAAACTATTTTAGAATCAAATAGTTTATTAAGCAGCTAAAAATATCTCTCTACGGTTTAAAGCTTCATCTTCTACAGCTAAGAGATTTGTAGTTAAATCTTCTCTTAATCTATGCTCTATTAATGCAACAGGCATCCCTATGCAGCCTTGAACAGTCAGTTCATATAAAAGATAAGATCCATTTTGATCACTATCAGAATGAACAGTCCAAGCTCCCTCGAACCTTCTAAAATCACCTTTTATTTGATGGAAATCTATTTTTCCATGCTCAAGAGATTCTATTAGCTCGATCTGAACTTCTGCAGAGAATTTAAAACCAATGAACTCTTGGCAACCAACTTGTTTCAATCTAACTTTATTAGCTTCTTTATAAATCAACTGACTAGAAGAAAGATTAGGAATAAATTTATTCAGATTCTCGTAATCAGTGAGAACAGACCAAATCTCATCAGTCTTTAGCTTCGTTCTCAATTGAGCCGCTAGACGCCTGGTCCCATGAGGAAGCCTTTCCATCGTTTGAGTGATGGTATTGCTTTTAAGGGTAGGAAATTCCTGCCTAATCCCAAAAAAAGGATTAGCAGGGCTCCTTAGGCCTTGAGAGAATGCCAACTAGGAAAGAGAGCACAAGAAGTAGAGAAGAATACCTAAAGGCCTCTAAGACACAAGCTAAACATGCCCAGTGATTGAGCTGTGCCAGTCATTAAACGTGACCTATAACCGATAAGGTTGCTTCGTATTAAGACCAGAGATTGGTATTCTCGCCAGATCTTTTATGTTCTTAATGGCTTACTCAGAATCAACTGTCGTAATTGGTGGACTAGCTCATATCCCCATTGTTATTGGAGTCTTCTGGCTGGTTCAGCAAAACATATTGAATAGACAGGGAAAAACAACCTCATCTTTCACTGCAAATACCAACAGCACCTCGAGTATTCCAACTCAAAAATCAGCACCCAAAACTACAACCACTTCAAAACCAAGTCATCAGAATGTACCTGTTAATACGTATAAGCCAAAAGATCCTTTCATAGGGAAGGTTACGGAGAATTACAGCCTTCTTAAGGAAGGGGCGATTGGCCGTGTAAACCACATCACCTTTGACCTTTCATCAGGTAATCCATTACTTCAATATGTCGAAGGTCAAAGTATTGGAATTAT
The DNA here is from genome assembly GCA_003215415.1 of Prochlorococcus sp. AG-409-N21. Taxonomy (GTDB): domain Bacteria; phylum Cyanobacteriota; class Cyanobacteriia; order PCC-6307; family Cyanobiaceae; genus AG-409-N21. The sequence continues at coordinate 26,917 of QCKK01000010.1, forward strand.
CCCAGCTGGAGAGGATGCAAAAGGCAAGCCTCACAAGATCAGGCTTTATTCAATAGCAAGTACTCGTCATGGCGATAACTACAAAGGGAAAACAGTCTCACTCTGTGTTAGGCAACTCCAATATGAAAAAGATGGTCAAACAATAGATGGTGTTTGTTCTACCTATTTATGCAACATATCTCCAGGTGAAAAGGTAAAAATCACAGGGCCTGTCGGGAAAGAAATGCTTTTACCTGATGATGAAGATTCAAACGTAATCATGCTGGCCACTGGAACTGGCATTGCTCCTATGCGGGCCTATCTACGAAGAATGTTTGATCAAAAAGAAAGACAAAAGAATGGTTGGGAGTTTAAAGGTAAAGCTTGGCTGTTCATGGGCGCCCCTAAAACTGCAAACCTTCTATATGACGAAGACTTCGAAGCTTACAAAAAACAATATCCTGACAACTTTAGATATACAAAAGCGATTAGCCGTGAACAAAACAATTCAAAAGGAGGGAGGATGTATATACAAGATAGGGTTTTAGAACATTCTGATGAATTATTTGAATTAATTGAAAATCCAAAAACCCACATTTATCTATGTGGTCTTAAAGGCATGGAGCCTGGGATTGATGAAGCAATGACTGCTGCAGCTCAAGCAAAAGGTTTGAACTGGTCTGAACTTAGGCCCCAGCTTAAGAAAGCAGGTAGATGGCATGTCGAAACCTACTAGGAAATGTTTAAATAGCCCAATAATCGATTGCCTTTTCAGCTGAAAGCCGAATCAGTCAGAGCAATTGACTGATTCTGGCAACGAAGATCTGCTTTCTCTAAAGATTTTTGGTGATCCGACCACAAAACATGGCGAGAAAGTTTTTACCAATTTGAATTTATTCATTAGCAGTTAACTGTCGGCAGATGTTTTCCATGGGTACGCCGATTACAAACCCATTAAGAGTTGGGTTGCGTCAGGAAAGAGTGGTTGCCCCACAGTGCCTTGTTATTTTTGGAGCAAGTGGAGATTTAACTGGACGAAAACTACTTCCAGCTCTATTTGAGCTTTTCAATCAACGTCGCCTCCCTAGTGAATTCGCAGTATTAGGTTGTGCAAGACGTCCTTGGAGCGATGATGAATTTCGCCAGAGGATGGCTGATTGTTTGTCAGAGCAAATTAAAGAAGAACCGATTGCTTGGGAAAAGTTCTCATCAAACCTTTTTTATGAATCTGTAGATCTAAGTCAACCAAATAAATTAATCAAACTAAAAGAGAGATTAGATTCTATTGATCGTTTACAAGCAACACATAGCAACCGAACCTTCTATCTTTCAGTCTCTCCTAAGTTTTATGGCAGTGGTTGCAGAGCCCTTTCGAATGCTGGTCTCTTAAACGACCCAAGAAGAAGCAGAGTTGTAATTGAAAAACCTTTCGGCCGTGATTTCGTTAGTGCGCAAGCTTTAAATGAATTAGTTCAAAGTTGTGGGCAAGAAAGTCAGATTTTTCGTATTGATCATTATCTAGGCAAAGAGACAGTGCAAAATATCCTTGTAATGAGGTTCGCGAACTCAATTTTCGAACCAATTTGGAATAGAAACTTTATTTCTAGTGTACAAATTACAGCAGCAGAAACCGTAGGAGTAGAAGAACGTGCAGGTTATTACGAGAGTTCGGGAGCCATTCGAGATATGGTTCAAAACCATCTCACTCAAATGCTGGCATTAACCGCAATGGAACCACCTGGACATTTTGATCCAGAAGCTATACGAAATGAGAAAGCGAAAGTATTGCAAGCAGCCCGATTAGCAGATGAAATCGAGCCTTGGAACTGTTGTATTCGAGGACAATATGAAAAAGGTGGCACAAAATCTTCCCCTTTAGTTGGTTATAGGGATGAACCAGGTGTTCATCCCAATAGCACTACCGAAACGTATGTCGCTATGAAGTTGTTCATTGACAACTGGAGATGGCAAGGTGTTCCGTTTTATGTGCGAACTGGGAAAAGGTTAGCCAAAAGAGTAAGTGAAGTGGTTCTTACATTCCGAGAAGCACCGGTTCACTTATTCGATGCAGCAGGTGGAAGCCCAACCTCAAACCAACTCGTCTTGAGAATTCAACCTAATGAAGGCGCTGAATTTCGTTTTGATGTGAAATCGCCAGGATCAGGGATGAGAAGCAGGCCTGTTGAAATGGAATTCTCTTATGATCAATCCTTTGGAGAGCCTTCAGATGAAGGCTATGTGCGTCTTCTTGCCGATGCAATGTTAGGAGACCCTACTCTTTTTACAAGGAGTGATGAAGTAGAAGCAGCATGGCGCCTATATACCCCTTTATTAGAACTAATTGAAGATAGTCCTTGGCAATTGCCTATTCATCTATATGAGTCAAGGACTTGGGGGCCGGCTGCAGCAGATTCACTTCTAGCTCAAGATGAGCTTATTTGGCGACGTCCCTAGTTTCTTGTCTATCGTTTATTTCTAACAAGTCATGTCTCCACAACTCACACTTCAAACTCCACTACTCTTGCCACCCAATGAAATACCTAGCTATTTAGATCAACTTTGGACAAACGACCAATCTTCTAATAGCGGTGCAAACACATTTTCTCTTCTGATATGGCAACCAGCCTGGATAGAGCAACAACTTGCCAGAACAGGAAAAATCTCAGGACCAATAATTGGGACACAAAGTAATGCGTTAATTCAAGCAGCAAGACAAATAGTTTTAGATCAAGATCTTCCTCATTGCACTTCACCTTTTGATAAATGTATAACCACCTCACTAGCTAAATTATCCGGAGCAAATTTAGTTGATGATTTAAGAGGTCAACATATTGCCGCATCCATTAGTGAACTTCAACCTAGAAGGCTTATTACACTTGCGCCAACACTAAAAGAAGATACGGAGCTCGAAACATTAGTTGCAGCATATTGTCCACTTCCAGAAGAAGGCGGAGGTCAGAACGCCTGTGGTGATGTAGTCGTCATGAGAGGAAATATAAAGTCAATAGAAAAAGGTCTAAATATTCTTGAACCATTAATTCCTGAAGAATTACCATCTTGGCTTTGGTGGAATGGCAATCTTGATGAAGCACCGGATTTATTTAATCATCTAGCCTCTTCACAAAGAAGACTCATTATTGATACTGCTTTAGGCAATGAACATCACTGCCTGGATCTACTCAAGACCAAGATACAGAATGACCAAGCAATTAATGATCTGAATTGGTTACGACTGCGTAGCTGGAGAGAAACACTGGCAATGGTTTTTGATCCACCATCTAGACGCAATGCTCTCAATAATGTTGTTCAATTAGATATTGATATAGAAGGAAGTCACCCTGTTCAAGGTCTTCTTTTCGCTGCCTGGATTGCAGATCGCCTAAAATGGGAATTAACTAAATGCCTACAAACTCCTGAAAAGAGTTTTCAAGCAGAATTTCATCGTCCAAATGGATCTTTAGTTCAAGTGCTTCTAAACCCTTTGCCGGTAGGAAAACCAAGCATTCATCCTGGACAAATTGTTGGAATGAGGTTGATATGCAAACCAGAGGAACCAAATCAAAAAGACGTTTGCGTAATCCTTGGAGCTGAATCAGGTGAATGCATGAGGCTTGAAGCAGGAGGAATGGCAAGCATGGAACTTTTGGAAGAACTCGTGCCCATGCAATCAGCCAATGTTGAAATGGACGTAGCAAGACTTCTTCGCAGTAGCCGAGGTACAACCAGTCCCCTTCTTGCTGCAGCGGCACCTATCGCTTCCTCCTTGCTTAATATGTCTTGTAGTGATTAGAGCTATCTCTAACTATCTATTGAATGGCTTGTGTTGTAGCTGCCCCAACCAGTGCTAGCGGCAAAACCCTACTAAGTCTTATTTTATCGGCCTGGGCACATTCTCTAGGATTAAATCTTCAACCATTTAAAGTAGGACCAGATTATCTAGATGCTCAACAACTTACAAATGCATCTGGAAGACCTTGTAGAAATCTTGATCTTGTTATGTGTGGTCCCGATTGGGTCACAGATAGTTTCTATGGTTATAGCAGCAATGCTGATTTAGCATTAGTGGAAGGAGTAATGGGGCTCTTTGATGGCATTGGCAGTACATCTGATGGCAGTACGGCTGCAATTGCTCATCACCTCAATCTTCCAATCTTGCTAATAATAGATGCCAGGAAACAAGCCGGATCCATAGCAGCATTAATCAAAGGGTTTACGGAATACGATCAAAAATTAAACATCACAGGCGTAATACTAAATAGAGTTTATTCAACAAGGCACAAGGAATTACTAAAGGAAGCAATTAACCGCATTGGCATAAAAGTACTGGGCTGTTTACCTGAAGACCCTGCCTTGTCATTACGAAGCAGGCATCTAGGCCTGGTTCCCCCTCATGAAACCAAAGACTTAGAAGCAAAGGTAGACAAATGGGCAGAAATCGCCAACAAAAACTTAGACATGAAATCCATAAAGCCTCTTCTTCAAGCACCTAGATCATCAATTGATCCCATTAAACAAGCAATCAAGAGATGCGGGAAAGATACAAATTTCTCCATACAACCTATAGCAGTAGCTCAAGATAATGCATTTCATTTCACCTATTCTGAGAACAAAGAAATACTTGAAGCTATTGGCATGCCGATATTACCTTGGAAGCCTCTTGAAAATGAGCCTATACCAATAGAAGCCAAGGGAGTGATCCTGCCAGGAGGCTTCCCTGAAGATTATGCACACGAATTAAGTCAATGTACCCACAGCATGAATGAACTTAGAAACTGCTATGGGAATATCCCAATCTATGCCGAATGTGGAGGAATGATGTTTCTTGGCAAATCAATTACAAATGAGAAAGGGAGAAGACTTCTAATGACCGGCTTACTTCCTATTAACGCTCAAAAAGGTAAACTTCATGTCGGTTATAGGAATCTAAAAGTTATACAAGACGGTTTAATTGTGCGAAAAGGAGAGATGCTTTATGGACACGAGTTTCATCGGTGGGAACTAGTCAACACAACCCTTGACTCAGATAATTCAACAGATCAATTGAAAGATTCTAAGGTCTTTATCTCAAATCAATCATTATGGAAAGTGAATGGATGGGGAGTGAACAGTAAAGAAGAGGGGTGGAGTAGTGAAACTTTCCATGCAAGTTGGATACATCTTCACTGGGCGAGCAATATTCAGCTTGCACTAAGGTGGAGGGAAGCCGTTGTTTTGGCTCAAAGAAACAAAGAGACATAAAGTAAACTTGTATTATCTTAAAAGAAAACTATTGTTAATTATTTTATATTAAATTCCCTGAATTCTTTAAGCCAGTTATTTCTTAACTGCTCTTGATTCTTATTCCCAACCATCCAAACACCATCCCTAGCACGACTTACTGCTACGTATACCAGCTGTTTCCGCAACAAAATGTCCTTTGGCCAAAAAACATCCGAGGCTACAAAAACTTGATTAAAAGTACTCCCTTGACTTCTATGTACAGTCAATACAGATGCAGGACCAAGAGAAGCAAATGAGTCTCTTACAAAGAAAAATTTACGCCATAAATTACGTCCATCTTGTTTGCCTAATTCTTTAGCCTCTGCTTTTAATCTATTTAAAACAACATCCAAAGAATTCCTTGCCTCAGTACCAACTGGAGGAAGGAAGCGCAAAGCAAGATCTATATTTCCAGCAGTAATGTCAAGGGTAAAAGTTTCAATAGCAGGTATGTTCCTAAGTTGTTCATTAGATAGACCAAATTCAGCTAAATCGCATTTCTCAGGAGTTACATCTCTTACAATCAATTCTCTATTTGAACCAAGGATCATATTAGGCTCCTCAACCTCTTCATCCTCAACCTCCCCCGAAGAGGCAGGTGTCATTACTGCAGTTCTAGTTATCAAAACCTCACCAGGGAGCACAGGCAACTGATCAGCCATATCACCATGGATAGCTCTTCTGGCGAGAGGAACTAAATTCTCAAGACACCTGTTTGTATAACAAAGAATTCTTGCGTCATCAGGGTTGGAATTCTCAGCAGTCAACTTCAAAGCTTGCTGAGCTCTCGAAAGCCAGTTTTCTTGATCAAGGCATGCAACCAATCCACGTTTATCCTGAATAAGAGGGAGACAAGGAGGCTGGTTACAGGGTATACGGCTATCCCTAATACAATTAGCAAGGTTTAAGACAGGTCCTTGATGGCGAACAACTTCTTTCAAAGAACAGCTAGTCATTCGTTGCATTGAAAATACTGGACTAATTGACTCCCCTACAGGAGGTAACTGAGCAGGATCTCCTACAAAAACAAGTCGTGTGCCATTTGGATAGGCACACTGCAACAGAATCTCTAACAATTTCTTATCAATCATCGAAGATTCATCAATCAAAACAAGGCCAAGCTTTTCAAGTGATTGAGGGGTTTGATCCGTTTGCTCACAAATTTCTAAATCGCCTTTTCTCTTGAGCTTTAATCGCAATAATCGATGAATCGTAGATGGGTACCAGGTAGGAGAAAGTGCTTCCGTAGCCATGACCTGACGCATGACCCCTACTGCTTTGTGCGTTGGCGCAGCAATAGTCCAACAAATTCCAAGGTCTTCAACCTTGTGAAGCAATCTCATCGCAAGAAATGTTTTACCACTTCCTGCACAACCACTTAGAACGAATGGATTTCCTTGGTGTTTTTTTTCAATCCAAGAAGAAAATTCTTTCGCGGCCAGTTTCTGATCAAGAGTAAGGTCTGACAAATCAAGTTTGAGAAAAGACTTCTTCACCCAAATGTCGCACCGGAGATATGACGAACAATTTGCAAAGGAGATCCAATAAATTCGATTCCTGGAAGAGCAATTGCTGGGCCTAAAAGGCTGCCAACAAAAACCTCTAAGCGACTATGACCAAGGTTTTCCTTAAGTGGAGAATCAAAATGTTCTAAAAGCACTTCTTTTGGTAGCAAATTTATCCTTGCAGCAATAAGTCCTGAGGCTCTTCTTATTCCACTTGCGTCATACATAACCACAAAAGCAACTGCAGCGGCAAGGGCAAACTCTGGATCATTAAAACCCAATTGCCATCCAATCCCTGCAGCTGTTCCTGTTACAAGGGCAGAATGACTTGAGGGCATTCCACCTGTTTCGAAAAGGACGGCTAGACGGAAACGCCTGTGTTGAATTAATTCAACAAACAGCTTGGAAACCTGGGCCAACCCACAGGCAACCAATCCCCAAGCGAATACAGCATTATCTAAAAGCTGCGATATTGGTGATAGATACACATCAGTGGAGTTCATCGATCGCGATTTGTTATGTAATCAGCCAAAGCCAAAAGAGGTGCAGCATTACTTTCCCAAGGAATTAATACCTCCTTCGCTTCTTTAACAAGAAGATCCGCCTTACGACGAGATTCTTCTAACCCAAGCAATTTTGGATAAGTGGTTTTATCAGCAATCAAATCTTTGCCCGCTGTCTTCCCTAACACTTCACTGCTTGCTGTTACATCGAGGATGTCATCAATAATTTGAAATGCGAGGCCAATTCCACGAGCATAAATTCTTAATGCATCTAACAAATCCTCTTGTGCTCCACCAATTACAGCACCACAGATAACACAAGCCTTCAATAAGGCACCTGTCTTATGGAGATGAATAAACTCCAGTGTTTCCAAATCAACCTGCTTACCCTCACACTCAAGATCAACCACCTGACCCCCTACCAGACCAGGTGCTCCTGCGACCAAAGAGAGTTCCCCAACCACCTTCAAGAGCCTTTCAGTTGGAACACCAACACTCCTTAATGAAACCATCTCAAATGCTCTAGTAAGAAGAGCATCTCCAGCGAGGATGGCCACAGCTTCTCCATAGACCTTGTGATTAGTTGGCCTGCCCCTTCGCAAATCATCATTGTCCATTGCCGGCAAATCATCATGAATTAACGACATGGTGTGAATCATTTCCAAGGCAACCGCAGCGGGGAGTGCTTGGTCAGAATCACCTCCAGCCAGCTCACAAGCCGCCAAACAAAGGATTGGTCTAAGGCGCTTACCTCCTGCCAAAAGGGAATAGCGCATTGCTTCCCTCAAATGTTCTGGCTTCTCTGGGCCTAAGGAAGCATTTAAAGCTTCTTCAACGCGAGTTCTGGCCTCGGTCAAGTAATTAGAGAAGTCGAAAGAGGAGCTTGTTTCAGCCTCCATGGGTTAAATCTAGTTAACGAGATTCTCTCAGGCCTTAGGTCTTATGGAAGAAGATCTTCCAATGTGCAAGACAAACCGCAATGCTGTTGCCACATTGAAACAGTATTTACGAGCAACATTGTTACGGTCATTGGCCCAACCCCACCAGGGACTGGAGTAATAAAACTAGCCAAAGGTGCAACCTCCTCGGCACATACATCTCCACACAAATGAGAGCGAGATTGATTCTCCATCCCCAAAGAAGAAGAACTTATCCGATGAATTCCAACATCAACAACCACAGCTCCTGGCTTTACGTGATTAGCGCCAATCATTCTTGGACAGCCCGCTGCAACTACAAGAACATCAGCAAGTCGAGTAAGACTCTCTAAATCCTTTGTACGAGAATGGGCAATAGTAACTGTTGCATTTGCAGCTTGAAGCATTAATGCCATTGGCTGCCCAACCAAAATACTTCTACCAACAACAACTGCTCTTTTGCCTTCAAGATCAACTTGATTATTTGCCAAGAGAGCCATTACTCCTGCTGGAGTACAAGAGCGTGGGCCTGGTTCTCCCTTTAACAAACGACCCAAGTTTTGACTATGTAAACCATCTGCATCTTTATTAGGATCAATAGCTGAAAGCAAGGAAGATTCTTTTAATCCTCTTGGCAAAGGAAGTTGCAAAAGAATTCCATCAACCAATTCTTTGGAATTCAACTCATAAATTTTAGCAATAACATCTGACTCAGATGATTTAGCAGAAAGATGTAGCCCATAACTTGCTATACCTACCCGGGCACATGCCTTTTCTTTATTTGATACATAAACTTCACTTGCCGGATCATCACCTATACGAATCACCGCCAAACCAGGGGGTCTAATTCCCTTGCTTAATCCAATTTCAATCTCTCTGAGCAGATGATTCTCAAATTCTGCGGCAAGTTTTTTTCCATCCAGCCTTTGAGCCATTCATGAATAAAATGCTTACACCAGCATGCCTTGATAACCGAGCTAGCGTGACTATTAACTTCAAACTGTTTTGAAAAACATTCCCAGCCTGAAAAGACTCAGGCGCATATGGGTGCGCAATGAGTCGCCAAGAAGGTCTGTCCTGCAATGGTCAGGGCCTTACAAGGTGGGAATAATCTTTGCATGCCTAATCGTTGCTCTTATTTCCAGCTGGGACTTACTTGGAGAACCAAATCTAAGGCCAGGCACAATTGCTCCTTTTGATGCCATCGCACCAACAAAGGCGTTGGTAGAAGACACTAAAGCACTTCAACAAAAACGGTCTGACCTTGTACCCAGAACTTTTGTACAAGTAATAGATTCTGAGAGATCCCAGGAATTATTGGAACTATTAGACGAAAAACTCAAAGTGATAAAAGTACTTGTTAAAAACAATGAAACAAACTGGATAGGGCCAGTCAATCTAAGCAAGAAAGAGAAAGATTGGCTCAAAAAAAATAACGAACTATCCAACAGAGTCTGGGCAGAAAATATTAAAGATTCAGCCAGCAGAATGCTTAGTCAAGGACTCGTAAATACACTGGCGAATGATCAACTTGAACTAGCTGCTTCTATTCAATTAGAACCTATATATAAAATTGAATCAGCAGCCAATAAGATAGGAAGCAAACTAATAAGAAGTACCTTCAGCGGTACCAGCAACCTGAAGACAGACCCAGTTCGAAGCAAGAGATTAATAGAAGAATTAGTCACAAAGCAAGGGATACCAACAATTAAAGTTAATAAAGGAGATTTAATTGCAAGAAAAGGAGAAGCAATAAGCTCTCAAGCCTTTGACGTTCTTAATCATTTTGGAATGATTAGCTGGCAACCAAGGCCTGTGGCATGGTTTTGGCGCTTTATAGAAACTCTCGCAAGTTGCATAATATTATTATTAATAATGAGGAGAGAAAGACCATGTTTGCAGGCAAGACATGGATTACTTGCTATTGGATTACTTCTAGTTACTCAAGCAGGCAAAGTCTGGTTTGGTGCTGCAGTAAGTCCGTTGGCTGTAATTGTTCCCCCTACGCTTCTTATCTCTCAAGGATTTGGTACCAGTTCCGCATTGGCATGGATGGCAGTTGGCAGCTTTCTTTGGCCAGTGCCAGTTAGTGGAATAGGCGAGGGGAGGATGCTGGTTGCTTGTACTGCCGCCGCTATAGCAGCCTTCCAAGGTGCTCGTATGAGGAGTCGGGCCCAGTTAATACAAATGGCAATTCTCCTGCCTTTTGGAGCATTGTTTTCAGAGTGGATTTTATTAAGAAGTCAACTGGCACCGGCTAATAGTGCCTGGGGAAGACTTGCTCCTAATTCAACTGAGCTTGTTTCTGAGGCTCTATTTATGAGTGCAATGTTGATGCTTGCAATATTGCTAATTCCAATACTTGAAAACATTTTTGGATTAATAACAAGGGCCAGACTTATGGAGCTTGCAGATCAAGAAAGACCTTTGCTTAGGCGTCTCTCTTCGGAAGCCCCAGGAACCTTTGAACATACTTTGATGATCTGTAGTCTTGCAGAGGAAGGAGCAAGAACTATTGGGGCTGATGTTGATTTAATCCGTACAGGAGGTCTTTACCACGACATTGGGAAACTTCACTCACCCAATTGGTTTATAGAAAATCAAACTTCTGGAATTAATCCACATGATCAATTAAATGATCCTTTCTCAAGTGCAGACATCCTGCAAGCCCATGTAGACGAAGGTTTAAAACTTGCTCGACGTTATAGGTTGCCGAGACCAATAGCAGATTTCATCCCTGAGCATCAAGGAACATTAAAGATGGGCTACTTTTTACATAAGGCTCGAGAAATATACCCTGAAACTTCAGAGGTACGTTTTCGCTATAAAGGACCAGTTCCAAGATCAAGAGAAACAGGAATACTTATGCTTGCTGACGGATGCGAAGCAGCTCTTAGAGCATTAGATCCAAAAACAACTGACGATGAAGCTTACATGACAGTTAGAAAGATAATTGAATCAAGGTTGAAAGATGGCCAACTAATTGAAAGTAGTCTTAGTAGATCTGAAATTGAATTGGTAATTAGAGCCTTTATAAAAGTTTGGAGAAGAATGAGACATAGGCGTATTCCTTATCCAATATCAATACCTAATCCATTCCCTGCTTAATAAAGCTATTAGAATCGACTAAGACGATCAATCTGTGAAAGAAAAGATCCTATAAATCTAAAGTCTTCTAATCCTTCTATGACCGGGCCTACACCAATAAATCAAAGCCAATAAATTTAAAACACCTAGAAAAATTGATAAGCCACTAATTAAATGAGATTCCTGAACAATCAAAAGACGAACAATTCCATAAGGCATACAAGCAGAAAGTGCCATAGAGAGCGCAACTATCGCCAAAATCACTCCCCAACGCCTTTCTGCTAATAGTCCAGCAGAAGCAACTATTCCAACAATTGCCGCTGGCCAAGCCACACTAAAAGCGATACTAATGTTTGCAGCCTTAAGTGGTGGCCCTGCAAAGGCAATTAAACCAATAGTTGGAAGAGCTAGAACATTAGAGATCAAACCAAGCCAAGCCATAAGCCAATAGCCTTGCATCCCTTGTTTCATAAAACTCACTCTTTCTTCTCCGAAGTTAAGCCCTGAGAACCCCTTTTGGCTAAGCAAGAGAAATGAATCTTCTAGTTATGTATTTAATCAATCTTCCATAAGCCTTCTCAAGGCTAGTTAATCTAAAAGCAAAATTAAAGACAGATTCACTCAATATCTACGAACAATACGTAATAAAATCTCTGTTAAAAGACTGTTCGTATTTAAATCAAAAATTATAGGAAGCTCAAAATGAGAATCATTTGAGCAAGGACTTAACACTATTTATTTTATCCCTAAAAGTTTGCTCTTTATCCTTTCTAGTATTCACTTTAATTGTGGTATAAATGCGTGGACTTCCTAATTGATGTACAGCTTCATGGCATGATTTAACACAGGCAAAGACTTCCTCCCACTCCCCTTCAATTACAGTTCCAGATGGACCTAATTCATAATCAAGTCCAGAATTATCTATAATCTTTTGACATTCAGCTATATAAGGAGAAAGAGAAACTCCTACGCCCAAAGGGACAACACAAAGATCGATAGATACTTTCATTTGTTTTGATTAACGAAAAGGCTTCAGAAAGTAATCTCAGGAAGCACTGAATCAACTGGATATTTAACTGTTCTCCAAGATCCACTATGAGTCATCACTTCTATTCCTATGGCCCTATCACTCGAAGAACAACAAAGTCCCTGCCCTTCACACCAGGTACTCGCAGCAGACATAGCAGCCTCTAAGGATTCATAAGGAGCATCCAAAACTGGGTGCAAGGCTCCATCAAGCCCAACAAGGCGATATTTTTTTTGTTGAATTCCCATGAATGTTCGCTTGCTCAACCGTCCTTACATGCTCTCATGATTTGGCTAAGGTTGCCAAACAGTTGAAGAACTTTCTCACTTATATGCTTGGACGAGCTTCAGATTCAACAGAATCCCTCTGAGGATGTATAGGCAAGTTCTTTTGCCCAGCAACCAGTCTGTTTAGGGCATTTACAAAGGCTTGGGCAGCTGCGACTACTACATCTGTATCAGCTGAATGACCAGAATAAAGCTTGCTTTCACGTCTTAAGCGTATTGTCACTTCCCCCATAGCATCAATTCCCTCTGTAACTGACTTCACTGAAAACTCAACCAATTCATTCGGTTCACACGCTAAAGAATTTAAAGCACGACAAACAGCATCTACAGGACCTGTCCCCAAAGCCACAGCAGTTTCTTCGTGGCCATCTTGATCAGCAAGAGTAACTGTGGCTGTAGGACGAAGGCTACTTCCACAACTCACCTGAACAAAACACAATTGAAAACGTGCTTCTGGTTGTTGGACTTGCTCACTAACTATTGCCTCAAGATCCCGATCAGTTATATCCCTTTTGCGATCAGCTAAATCCTTAAAGCGAGCAAAGGCCTCATTTAAGTCTTCTCGACTCAAATCGTATCCAAGCTCCTCAAAACGAGCCCTTACCGCACTACGACCACTGAGCTTTCCTAAAGAGATTCGATTATCAGCAAGACCAACGGTCTTTGCATCAACAATTTCATAAGTCAGTCGATTTTTCAATACTCCATCCTGATGGATACCAGATTCATGAGCGAATGCATTGGCTCCAACAATTGCTTTATTAGGCTGAACGACCATCCCAGTAAGGTTTGAAACCAAGCGAGATGTCTTGGTTATTTCTTCAGTACGAACAGCCGTTAGTGGAGTGGGATTATCTACATCTCTTCCAAAAAATGGATTGAAATAAGTCCTCCGTACATGTAAACCCATAACCAATTCTTCAAGGGCTGCATTACCAGCTCTTTCCCCTATTCCATTAATGGTGCATTCAAGTTGCCTTGCCCCATTTTTTACTGCCTCTAGAAAATTTGCTACAGCCAAACCAAGGTCATTGTGACCATGGACTGATAAGACAGCCTCATTGATATTTGGAACATTTTTATTAATTCCAGCAATCAATGCTCCAAATTCTGCTGGAGTAGCATAACCAACTGTATCTGGAATATTGATTGTTCCAGCACCAGCAGTAATTGCCGATTCAATAACTTGATAAAGAAAGTCCGGATCACTCCTACCAGCATCCTCACAAGAAAACTCAATGTCATCAACTAAAGAACGCGCGTAGGAAACCATTTCAGGAACTATCTTCAATACATCTGCCCTGGACTTTCTCAACTTATGTTCTAAATGGATGTCACTCGTAGCAATAAATGTATGAATTCGCTTCCTTGGTGCGGGAGATACAGCCTCTGCACAAGCTTTGATATCAGAACGAGAAGCTCTAGCTAATCCACATATAGTTGGGCCTTGATTTCCACCAACTTGCTCTGCAATTCGTTGGACGGCAGAAAAGTCTCCAGGACTAGCGAATGGGAAACCTGCCTCTATAACATCAACTCCCAACCTTCCCAACTGCATTGCAATAGCAAGCTTTTCCTCTAAGTTGAGGCTCGCCCCAGGAGACTGCTCGCCATCTCTTAATGTCGTGTCAAAAATTAGTACTCGACCTGGATCTTTAGCCATAAGTCAGACGAAGCGAACCAAGGTAATTTGTCTCTTAATAAGAAGATTCTAATTGAGAAGTAGCTAAAAATGATTCCCAACAGAAATCACTTAGAAAGCGACGCCTAATTCAATAAATTCATCCAAGGTTGTACTTAACAAGTTATTTGCAAAGAATTAGAGAAATATCCAAAAAGAATCAAAACCAACTGGCCATCATCAACGAAAGTTTCATCTCTAACAACAAAACCACTCGTCAAACCGAAACAAGCGCCAGAAAGAGTTATAAGTTACTAAAGATGTACTCCTAATTTGGCTAACGGGGAACTCGCCCTTGTTTTGCATGCTCATCTCCCTTACGTGAGATCAGCCAGGCCTGGGTCTCTTGAGGAAGATTGGTTCTTCCAAGCGCTATTGGAATGCTATTTGCCTCTATTGCAGGTATTAGAAGAAGCAGCAATAGACCCAAACCAAAATCCGAAAATAACCATTGGCCTTTCGCCAACTCTGCTATCACTTCTGTGCGACAAAGAGCTTCAAAAATATTTTCCTTCTTGGGTAGAAAAGCGTATCAATCTTCTCAAAAAAGTTCCCAAAGAACAAAAAGAGCCTGCGGAACATTTAACAGAAACAATGAAAGTTCGCTTACAAAGCTGGCTTTCTTCTGGCGGAGATTTGATTTCACGCTTTATCAACCTCAAACGTCTAAATATCGTAGATATTTTAACTTGTGCCGCTACTCATGGGTACCTTCCCTTATTAAGAGAGAATACACAAGTAATTCGTGGTCAATTAAAAACAGCTGTCAGAGAATACAAGGATTTGATCGGCGAAGATCCTTTAGGCATATGGCTACCAGAATGTGCCTACTATGAGGGACTAGATCAATTAATGCTCGAAGCAGGGCTTAGGTATGCAATATTGGATGGCCATGGCCTCCTACATGCAAATCCACGGCCTCGATATGGAGTTTATGCCCCTATCACTAGTAAGAATGGAGTTGCCTTTTTCGGACGCGATGCAGACTCGACAAAGCCTGTATGGTCATCCAAAGAAGGTTACCCAGGTGATTCTGCTTATCGTGAATTCCACAAAGATTTTGGATGGACTTTATCAAAGAAAGCTCTACAAGATTTAGGGATCGAAGAACATAGACCCTTAGGACTCAAGCTTCATAGAGTGACCGACCAAACGACTCCTCTAGATAAAAAAGAAATCTATAACCCTGTTTTAGCTTCCAAGCGAATTAAGGAGCATGCAAAACACTATCTCATAGGACGTCAGTCGCAGATAAAGCAATTAGAAAAGATTATGGGGGCAAAACCTATTCTTGTAGCCCCTTTTGATGCAGAG
Organism: Prochlorococcus sp. AG-409-N21; assembly: GCA_003215415.1. Taxonomy (GTDB): domain Bacteria; phylum Cyanobacteriota; class Cyanobacteriia; order PCC-6307; family Cyanobiaceae; genus AG-409-N21. Next base: position 42,476 of record QCKK01000010.1, read on the forward strand.
CTATTTGGACATTGGTGGTTTGAAGGCCCAAATTTTTTAAAAGAGCTTTTTAGCCAAGCAAATGATTACCAAATTAAATTTTCAAACCTCCGAGACTTCTTAATCAACAAACCCCGACTACAAGTATGTGATCCATGTCCTTCGAGCTGGGGAAGAGGGGGATTTCACGATTATTGGCTTAATGAAAGCAATTCATGGGTGATTCCTGAATGGAGTCGAGCCGGTAAAGCTTTAATAATTGAATGTAATAAATCTGTGCCAGATCAATCTAATACCCGTTTACTTAAGCAAGCTGCAAGAGAACTTCTACTTGCGCAGTCTTCAGATTGGAGTTTCATCCTCCGAGCTGGAACTACGACGCAACTCGCCAAAGAGCGAATAAAACGACATTTATCCAGATTTTGGAAAATAGTTAAAGCACTTAACGATTCAGGGGAGCTATCTATGCCTGAATTAACCGCAATAGAAAATGAAGATTGCTTATTTCCATTAATTCAGCCTGATGACTGGTCTGATGTAAAACCTTGAGCAGGAGATGAAGAAGAAATACCAAAAATCATCCCTAACCTTATATCCCAAGTCGAACTCAAAAAAAGATTCATCATCACAATTACAAGACGAGGAAGGGGTAATGTGTTAGCTAAGAATCCAGCCCAATCAGCCTTTGGTAAGCGAAAGAATGTAGCGAAGAATCGTCTCAACAGCTCTTCATCGAAACTCATTAATCTTCTTAAACCAAACTGATAAAGTCTATGTCTCTGAACAAGTTCTGATGTCCAAAGAACTTCCCAACCTTTTCTCGCCAAAGCTTCTGAATTAAGAGGTGGGTCTATTGCTATAACTTTTGCTAGCTGTTTTGCCAATGCTGGGGCACGTCGTAGCAAAGCACCAACCATATAACCAGAAGCAGGATGAACCATGCTTGCCGAACCTCCAAAAGCGAGTAAAGGCTGCGACCTATTAGGCAAAGGAAGGTTCATAGGAAACAAACAATGTTCTTCATGAAGAATTTCAGAAATTTCTACACCTCGATGTGAAAGTCTTGAATGAAGTCTTTCTTTTAAAATGCGAGATGAAAGAGGAGGGGCACAAGCAAGAGATGTCTCCTCAACAAAAAAGATTCCATTCCCAAAATCCATTGCATACAAGAAAGAAGGAGGCTCCTTACGTTCACTCACACTTAAATGGTCAGGTCGAAAATCCATTAATACAAACTGACCAGA
>QCKK01000011.1 GCA_003215415.1 Prochlorococcus sp. AG-409-N21
TTTCTATTTATTTCTTTAGACAGATATTTCCTGAAGTCATCTGGAGAAATTTCAGATTCTCGCATATAATATCTCTTTAGAAAAAAATAGTAGGAGATAATACAATCTACAGGATGTCGTATAAGTGTAATAGGTTTGTGTGTTTTTTGAATTAGAGAATATAACTCCATTGCTGTATGGCCATAGACGAAGTCTGTTTCTTTTAGTAACTTTTTTAGTGAATAAGTTTTACTATTATATGTCATATAACCTTGTTCAAGGAATGAATTCTCCTTTGGTATAAAAATACCTGTTCTTTTTGTTGTACATGCTATGGCATAAAGTACAGCTGACAGAGAGGTTCCGCCTGTCTTGGCTATATGATGGAAAATAAGTTTTATATTTAATGGATGCTCAACTGGAAATGATTTAATCAAAGTCATTCTTATTTATTATCATGAAAAATATAAATAATTAAATATCCTAAAAGGCTAGTTTGCTAATTCAAAAGAAGAATAGATAAATTTATCATCTTGAAATAATAAAATTTTTATATATTAAATAATTTGTAGGAAGTGCAAGAGAACAGAATCCTTATTTTCTGATTAAGCCCGAAGAAGGATGAGAAAAAACTGTTGAATCTAGAACATGTTGCAAACAAACATCTAGAATAAAGGAGAGTAACTGAAATTTGGAACAATTCTGACTTCAATGAAAGGCTGGCAATGGTTCCAACAACTGCAGAAAGTATTTCTAGGGCAAGAGCTCAGTGAGGTATAAGAGGTCAATCAGATTGGGGAAAAATAAATGAGTAAAGGTATGGACAAACCAAAAAAGATAAAATGGATCTACCTCCAAAGATCCAGCAAGCATTAATCCTTAGAGCAAGTGGAGCCAAGAAATCAAGCTTTCAATTCTGTAATAGGGATAGTTTAAATGCCAGTTCCAAAGTTCATCGATTGAATTTGAGCCAGGTTGAGATTATCTCCGACATTGACAGCTTCTAAGGTCTCAGCTGGGTAGATTCCAATGCCGTTTGGTGGTTTCACCCAGAATTGTTATTGAGTAGTGAGTGATTAGCAGAAAAACTTCCGTAGAAAAAGCTGGAGATCCCTTAAAACCGTTAGAGCCCTCAAATCCTTGATTTTTGGGTTTTGACTAGGATGTTTAATTTAACATCTGAGTATCCATGTTAAACCCTTTCTAATATGGGCCAATCCATTGCAAATACTCGATGTGATGGAGTTCTTTTTGATCGTTTCAATAGATTGCTTCATGGAAAAACCTAAGTGGAAGCCAACTGAAGAAGAACGAGAAGTAATGGAAGCAGTCTGGATGCAAGTTAAGGGAGCATGTGAGAAATTAAAAGAAGAAACTACTGCTCAAAATGAGCACATCCGAAAGATACTTTATGAAATGGCTGATAATTATTACTCCTAAAATTCTTTCTACTGCCATATTTTTATTTGCTAAACTCTTACAGAATCTAACTATTAATAAGTGAGTAAAAGGATTCCAGCTATTGGATTCATGATTAGTTTTTGTTGCATCATAGATAATAGATGTAAGGCTTGACGACAGAGGTGATTGAAGCAACAGGTTTTCGTCGAATTAGTTGTCAAGCAATGTGATTGGGAAAAAATGAGCGCCTGGAAAACAACATATTTGAAAGACAAATCGGCCTTGACCTGTTATGAACGATTGGTTCTAAAAAAAACAAATGCTTTACGTTCAGCACTGGAAGATAAAATCCGGTTACCACCAGAAAAGTGCAGAGAAGTTTTTGGCAACTGGTGCTCCTTATCAAGGAGTTAAATCATTTTCCCGTTATCACGCACCAGGATCCTTAGAAGGATGGATTGTTGTTGAAACTGATGATCCAAAAGTTTTGTATGAGCATGTCGCTGATTGGGCTGAGTTCCTTGATTGGGACACAACACCAGTACTCACTGACCAAGAGGCTGGTCCTATTTGCGCAAAAATCTACAGCTAATTGAACTAACCAAGTGATTCGGGGCAGTATTTCTGCCCCTTTGCTTCCCTTCTTAATTCACATCAACACTTCTAAAATGGCTATCGAAACTACCGTTTTTGATTTCAAAATCAACAAAACTTTTGAAGAGTGGGCTGCTGTTTATGACAGCGAAGAAAACAAAGCAATGTTGAAGGCTGGAGGAATTACTTCTTTATACAGAGGCTTAAATAAAGAAGATTCCTCAAGAGCAATTGTTGTTTTTCAAGCCAAAGAGGGAGTTGCTTTGGGCATGTGGAATGACCCAGAAGCAAAAATAATGATTGAATCTAGTGGCCATATCTATGACCAAACAACAATCACTCAATGGATCGATTGCTAGGCAGGCGATTTTCGGAGCTGTGAGCAGAAGACTAGTTTGCTGATTTATGCGGATGCCCTACTCTTTATTATCTGCTAATACTTGAGTGACAGTGAGGAAGTAAACAGGATTTTGAGCGGGCAGAAAATGATACGAGCTATAAGCCAGAAGTAGCGCATTAGTCATCCCTGAGTATTCCCAAATTTCTGTTCTTCTTGTCTTTACTGATCTCCTCCTTGACTTTCTTGAAGTAAGCGATCTCTTCAGGATCATCTGAACCAAGCCCGTATCCCATTGTTGCTGCCAGGTAAATCTTGTGTTGTCTATAAGAGGTAAGAGCCACCGATCTTTATTGCTTACTAAAAAACCTTTTGAACTGCCAGGCAAGGTAGGCAGTAGTTACAGTAAATATAAGCAACCCTACGGTACCTACTTCTTTATTAGCAGCTTCAATAGTTGGCCAGTTATCCATCGTTGTTACCTTTACCAAATAATGGTCCAGTAAACAAAAAATAGCCAATAGCTACAAGAAACAAACCAAAGACAATGAGGTTTGGGACTATCCCTCCCACAATTTCAGCCTGAGCGAAATAAGTCTTTGCTGCTTCGAGAGCCATGATAGTCATTACGACAAATAATCTGGCATAATTATCAGCAAAATTCATTGTCAATTTGGATAGATGAGATCATCACGCATCTGTATCTCATGGAAGTCTTGTGTAGCGATTTTTACCAAAAATAAGTTGAACCATGTTGCATCTACCAGCTTAAATATTAGGTGCCTGATCAAGCCTGATTGGTGTGATTAGTATTGCCAAAGGCTATTTATTGAATCTGAGAAATTAGGCCAAAAATTAAGTTTACGAATGTTAAACTTCGCAAGTAAAGAGAAAACCTTAATCTTTTCGGTACTTGGACATTAAAGGATTACAAATTAGATCTAACAAGAAAAGAAAATTATCCGAACCCCTTTCAACTAAAAAGGTTTTATACAAATTTAATCAGAAACTGTCCAATTTATATAGACTTTTGCTACCTTAGTAAGAATCATAGTATAGTATGTATAAAGTATTCTTACTATCTATCATGTTGTAAATGGCAAACTTGTTAAAACTACTACCTATAATGCCCGAGGTGATTGGGCTATTTTCTATCCCAACGGAGGATCATTTAAATTACAAATCTGAGATTGAGTCAATAATGGACTCTGCCCCAAAGGAGCTTAGATGTACTAATTATAGATCAGATAACCTTGAGCACATATGCAACTCACGCTACCAGAATATATTTAAACAATTTCCCTCATTAAAGAAATTAGAAGAGAGTCTGCGTGACTATTGTGTAGAATATATAAATAAAAGTGGATTTATATGCGATCAAGTTGTTATAACAGATGCGTGGCTTAACAGGGCAGGTCTAAATGCTCAGCAGCACTCACATTTGCATTATAACTCTTACTTATCTGGGACTTATTATATCAATTTTGATTCGCAAAAACATAGCCAAATTATTTTTTATAATCAGAGGCTATTAAATGCTGCTATACATAGCCCAGTTATTGAAATCCCAGTAAATACAAATCAGCCTACACCTTTTAATTCAAAAGAAATCTCTATTAACTGCAAGGAGGGGCAAGTACTTATTTGGAAAAGTCATTTAAATCATGGCTATAAAAAGAATATGGTTGATAATAGATTAACCATGAGTTTTAATGTAATGCCTAAGGTTTGCACAGACGGATCGACTTATTCATTCTCGATAAATGATGACAATAGCCTTTAGGTTATTCTTGTGAGTTTGACATTATTTATATATTCAAACTTTATTCTTTGCTTCGATCTTTCTCTTTATTCAGCCTTATTTAGAACGGCAAAGTAACTTTCTAATGTATTCGAATACCTATACTTCCCTAGGAGTGATCTAATTTATTATCTATTTATTCATAAACTATTGAATTATTTTTACCAATAGGCTATAGAGAAAACATATTATTTAAAAAAAATTGTGAACACGCTAAAGTACTTAATTGTTAGACATGATGGCTTGCAAGATGAGATTACTAGTAATAGCTTTGACAACTACGATGATGCTTATTGCCTTCTAGAAGGTATTTATGCAGATCTCTGTTGTTCAGATGCTGACTATGAGGATCGACCTTATTACGAAATTATTGAATCAAAGGATTGATCATCCTTTGCCAGGAGAGCATTGGTGCTCTTGACCATATCATTTGATTCGCTCATTCGCAGTTCTAACATCTTCTTATTAAACTGACAGTAAATTACAACAAGCAAAGTGCTTCCTCCATTCAGTTTATTTTCAGGTGCGTATATAGGACTTATTTTGATTTCAGTAGGAGTTTTTAATGAGATGAGAGTTCAAGCAAAATGATATTTCCTACCTTTTTGATAGGAGTGGCCTTCCTTGCCATTAACATTTATGTTCTCTTCTCTATTCTCAAGAACAGTAATGGAGAGAGTTTGATACTTCCTTCTAAGACTCGATATGCTATTCAGCTTAGACTTGAGAAGTGGTTCGGATGGGTGCATGATCGAAGTGACTACCAAGGCGATTCTTGGAAGAATTTTTGGATGTGGGTAAATCAAAATAAGAATACTAAATAATTTCCTAAATATATATTCTGTAAGTATATCGGTGAACCTTTTAACTTCTATAGGACAATGGTCATTGGTCTTAGTATTCCTTCAGATGAGATGAATGAGATGTTCACTTGGGAGGTCTTAGATCAACCAATCTTTCCAATGATGATTTTAAGTTAATGAAAATGAAATTTGTAAATCCACCTAATACAGGATGGATTGAAACAAGGCTAGAACAAAAATATATTGATTTTCTATGGAAAATAATTCAAGCAAGGAATAGCAGCTTAAAAGAAAATCTTGCCGGTAATATAAGTCATAGTTTTGCCATAATTGACGAGAATAACTATTTCTTTGATGAAGTACTGTCTGATCATATTAGAAGTTATTATCAATCGGATAATTGCCGCCATCCCATTAATGAATATTCTGCAGATGTATTTAAATTACATTTGAAGGATTTTTGGGTTAATTTCCAACATCAAGGTGAATTCAACCCATACCATCAACATGGTGGGGTTTATTCATTTGCGATTTGGTTGAAAATACCTACAGACTGGAAGGAGCAGCATAAGCTTCCTTTCTTAGAAGGAATTAAAGATTGTGATAAAAAAGCTTCTAATTTTGAGTTTGAATATCTAGATATGTTAGGTAACATAAGAAATTACCCTTACCTTTTAGATAAATCAATGGAAGGAACTATGGTTTTTTTTCCCGCACGCTTGAGACATTCTGTTTACCCATTTTATAATTCTAATCAACCTCGTATTTCAGTTGCTGGGAATATTTGGGGAAGGAGAGAAAACTAGTTTGAAATTTCTCAACTTGCTTGAGTGGGTTGATTACGATATTCTCTAAATAATTTATTCTAAGAAGGTGATTTTCTTCCTTTGGAACCATTCTAAAAATGGATAAAAACATTGTAGCTATTGGTGGAGGTGGTTTTGGTAGATCAATTGGACCATTAAAAATAGAGAAGTATATAATTAGCTTATCCAAGTCTGATAGGCCAAATATCTGCTTTATCCCAACTGCAACAGGTGATAGTGACATGTATAAAGTTAGTTTTTATAGTGCATTTTCAAAACTTACTTGCAATCCAAGTCACATCGATCTGTTTAAGCGCACAATAGATCTAGAGGAACATATTAATAAACAAGATATTATCTTTGTTGGAGGTGGTAATACTAAAAGTATGTTATCTGTATGGAGGGATTGGGGATTAGACGTGATTTTGAAAAATGCTTATGGTTCAGGAGTTGTTATGAGTGGAGTAAGTGCTGGAGCCATTTGTTGGTTTACTCAAGGTGTTACAGACTCTTGGCAAAAAGGTTTAGCAATACTTGATTGTTTGGATTTTGTTAAAGGTATATGTTGCCCACATTATGATGAAGAAAAAAACCGTGCACCATATGTTGAACAGTTAATTAATGATGGAGTTGTTGATAGCTGTATAGCGATTGAAGGTAACTGTGCATTGCATATTAAAAATGACACTCACTTTGAAGCAATTAGCTTTGGCAAAGATAGGCATTCTTATTTAGTCTATTTAGGTGGCAGTCAAACCTCAAAAAAAATCTATCCAACTAAAAACCTTTAATTTCTATTGTTGTTTTTATGTGTAGCACTTATGAACTTTTAACCAATTTTTGCGACCTCCCTTTGATTTTAAAGAAAGAGCTGCCTTATGACTTTAAGGCGAATTATCAACCTCAATCTTTAGTAAGACCCAGTGACCCTGTTCTTGTCCTAAGGAACGAAGGCAAGATAACAACATCAATAATGTTATGGGGGTTTGTTTCTTCATGGAGTACAAATCCCATGAGCGTTATTAGGCCTTATAATGCAAGAGCTGAAACAGTTAATACAAAGAAACTCTTTCGAGGTAGTTGGCAGCATAAAAGATGTCTTTTGCCAGCAAGTGCTTTTTTTGAAAAGGGGTGTCGAGTTGCCAGAGCTGACTCTCGTGCATTTTGGCTTGGAGGAATTTGGAATCGATGGATAGGAAAGGATGGGAGTGAATTGGAATGTTGTTGTGTACTTACAACAGAACCAAATGATCTTTTAAAATCACTTCATAATCGAATGCCTGTAATTATTCCTAATGGTTGTGAGGAAGATTGGATAGCTTGCACTAAAAATAATTTTGATCTTAAGGAATTAGAGCCTCTTTTAGGTAGTTGGCCATCTGATGGATGGATCATTCAGACTCCGAACAAGAATGTCAACTCTCAGCTATCTCTCTTTTAGCTTTATTAGTTCTTCCAGGTTCTCTTATTAAGCGATTCCTTATTTTTACTTAGTATGATCTGATAATTATTCGGTTACTTAAACCCTAGTCTCTTCCATGAACTGTTCTTAAATTACCTGAAAAATTGTATTGCTCCTGATTTGTACCCAAATTTTGAATCAACTTGCTGGTTGCCCATCTAGCTTGAGTTGAAACGTTGGGCTGAGCTTTGGTTGCTGTTGCAGGCATAGGAGATATTGCATCTAATTATTTCTAGCTTGAAGATCGATGATTGAAAACAAAAACATTCTTTACCATTTGCAGACCATCCTCAAATGTAGTCGTATCAGTAGTTCTTGACATCCCTGCCTTTGTTGTTCCATACCTGAAATCAATTCACTCCTAACAATCCTTGAGGAATGGACGTTATTACTTACTCTTGGTACCCAAACATTTGATTAATTTTTACTTGGATTTTTGAATGAACAACCATTGGAGAACCATAGGCATTGACTGTAAGTAATTGATGGAACAAGGCTTTGTTATAGTTTGCTTGCTAGTTTTCTGCTAAATATATTTAAATAAATTCTACTTAGCCAGTAGAAATAGGAACAAAAATATGGTAATAAGCATTAATCTTGATGAATTGTACTAAAATTAAAGATGGCACTAGTAAGTATTAGCAGATAGTTTTAATCATAATACTTTTATATTAGCAACAAATCGCTTGATCTTGCTTCACACTTCGCAATAATATCCGTTACAGTTCTTCACAGATCGGCTCGGCTGATCGTTTTCCTCTTAAGGCTCTTTTAGCCATCATCAAATGAATCAAGTCTCCAATGTCCGCAAGGTTGAGCCTGAAAAGGTTTTAGCAGAACGCGTTAACGGTTGGGCCGCAATGCTGGGCTTTTTTGCGGCTGTAGGCGCATACCTAACTACTGGCCAAATCATTCCTGGAGTTATTTAAAAATGTCTTCCTCATCTTCATTGATAACCACTGAAGAGGGCTGTCGGCAAAACATGTTTGCAATTGAGTCCCGTCCTCTCGCTGTCGACAATTACACAAATTACGCCAGTGATGCTGAGATTCAAAATGGACGTTGGGCAATGATTGGATTTATTGCCGCATTAGGGTCCTACTTACTTACTGGTCAAATTATTCCTGGAGTTTTTTAATGAAAAAACTTTCTACAAATCAGCCGAAAAGCAGTACCTCGATTGATTTGCTCTTAGGTAGAGCAGCAATGCTTGGCTTTGTCCTTGCATTTGGAGCATATCTAACTATAGATGTTGTTTCACCTGGCGTTATCTAAACCAAATCAAAACATTCCTTTTAAAAAAACAACTCACATTTTCTTTTTGTCATGAACCAAAATGCTGAACTTCAAAATGGTCGTTGGGCAATGATAGGTATCTTTGCCGCTCTGACTACATATGCCTTCACTGGGCAGATAATTCCTGGCATTTTTTAATGCCATGGAATTAAATCCATTCAGGCCTTTGCAGCAAATTTCTCAAAAGGTCTATAGGCATTTCTATAAGACTTGTTTTGGGTATCTTTTGACTAAGTACGGGCAAAATCCTTTTACAGGCAATACTATCGAGCGGATTTCTGATCTGCAGATTTCGTAGTTACTCTTATATTAATTGGTTTATCCTTAACGATACTATTTCTAGAGCTCTATTCTATTTTTGATCAGGCAACCAATTGTCATCAAAAAAAATTTAAAGCATCACTTTTAGAATCTTTCTATAAGGTATAAAATAAAATATGTTTTAATTTAGAAACTTTCTCTACAAAACTTGCATTAGTTTAATTCTTCTTTCTAAGTTAGGCACTGGCCATTTATTCTTATTTTTAAAATAATAATAAAATTTTTAACCTTGTAATTCATGTAACTATAACTGTACAAAAGGTTTTACAGTTAGTTAATTAATTTGATTTGTCATGACCCTGTAGGCAAGGTCTTCAATACGTTTTTTGTTTACGCCATTGTCTCCTATCCCAACTCTTGATTCTGATCGTAGTTGAATAATTCCTTTCTCTGGCAAAGCTTTTACTAAAAGGTCATCTGTATACCTCATCCATTTTGTTTTGGCCTCTGCATGAATATAAGAATCAGTTTGTTCAATAACTTTTGTTCTTGGAGTATTAGAAATAGCTTTAAGCGTCTTTTTGAAAGATTCTTGTGCGTTGCTCACTTCCCAATTTACTCTTACGCAGTGAGTTGTCACTACACATTCAGGAAGCTCATCAGCATGGGCTTCTAATACTGTTGAATTAATATTCGATGTAAGTAAGATAAGAGTAGTAAATAAAGTTATAAGATTATTCATTGATCTAGATCCAACCCAATGACCCTGCTGTAAAACCTATAGCGCATAGGAATGCAAACTCAAGTAAATCCCTCCCAAAGGCTGGTATTTTGTTTAAGAAGTTAAGGATTCTTTGAGTCATTTGGACTTTTCTATTTAGTGATAGAGAAGCTAATGACTATTTTCTGAATGTGCGAGTCTATTAATTGTTAAATCTTGAAAAAGCAAAAAGCCCGCCTAAGGCGGGCTTTTTAGGGATTTTGAGTATGTGTTTCCTTGTTGCCACATCTCGGAGAATCCCTTCTCCTCACCTCTTTATTGTCACACTGGTAAAAGATAAATAACTATTAGAGAGTTAGAGATTCTCAACTGTCACAAGGCTCTAATTCAATTCTGTTCTTTAGGTGGGTGTAGCTTGTTTGACGCAATTGATTTGGTTTTCATGGAGCCGACACCTGAGTTTGCCAGAAAATGTCGTGAGGATGCCTTACGCAAGTATGAGGATGAGAAGCAAAATTTTGGTCTTAAGTTGATGACCATGGGATATTATAAAATAAAATCAGTTTTAACAGAAGAAGGTTTGAAAAAGGTTTCTGAAATCGATCAGTTAAGAGAATCTGATGAAAGTTTTAATAAAGACTTCAGTGAACGAATGTGGAGGATTACAGAGGAAGCATGGAGTAAGGCACTTGGCCAATTAATGATAAGAGTATCGGAAGAATATGGATTAATAGTTGGAAAAGATCTGAGAGATGATTAGACTTTAGATTGAATTTTCAAAGTAAGTGATTTGCTTGCTTTAAGCAATCTTTAATTAGGTAATGACTAGAATTAATTTAGTAGACCCAGAGGAATTGTCCGACCAACATTTAATAGCAGAGTATAGAGAGATTTTCATGGTTGGCTCAGCCCTTCAGCGTTCAATAAGATCCCCAAATTGGCCTACTAATAAGAATAAGCTACCCAATAACTTTACTTTAAACAAAGGCCATGTTCGTTTTTTTTATAATAAAGGCAAGTATTTACATAGAAGATATTTAAAACTAATTGCCGAGATGCAATCAAGAGGCATGAAACCTGATCCTAGACGTCTTTTTAAGGTTGAGCAATGGCCTAGCCAACTTTATAAAGATTGGGAACCTAGTGCTTCTGATTTAAGAATAGTACGATGTCGTATTCACAAGAAAATCAGCGAAAAGCCAGGTTGGTATAGGTGGAGCAAAAGGATTAAACCAATTTAAATATATAACTTTAAGAATTTTTCCGAAATCAATTAAGACTCATCACTTTTACTCCCATAGATATTAGTCCGCATCCAACAATAGAAATATTAATTAAACCCATGCCTACAGCACCTAAATTAATTATTCCCATAGATACTCCTCCAATTGTTATTAAGCCCATTGGTAATAATCCAATTGCAACAATTCCTCTAGGAGCTATTCCTATAGAAATCCATTTAAAGTCTTTCGCATTAAGATCCATTGCCAAACAAAATCCTTAATTTTTTGGTCAAATTAATTTAGCTTAATGCCCTTTCTCTAGTTCTTCTGGATGATTTCTACACCTGCACAAAAGTTATGCATTTTTGTTCGGCTTATACAAACAAAAAAGTCTTCTCGAGTTAGTCTTTCATCAAACAGCCTCTTAAACAATGTCTTATGAGCCAGGAAGCACTGAGTGCCTTGGTTTGATTTCAGCCAAGGAGAGTCTTCTCAGTGCTCTAAACTCACTCAACAGGATTAAGGATATTGAACACCTGAAGTCCCAGTTGAAAGAGATATATAAAGAGTTGGATGAAATTCATGAAGGAAGAAAGGTGCTTGAAAATGAACAGGAATAATTAGGATTGATTTCTGTATATCCTTAGTATTTAATGCCTTGCCCTTTTGGTTCGATTATTATCTGTAATATAGATTGAATATTTCTATTAATGCGTTAAAACTATAAAGTCAATACTTTATTGCATGACTGTTCCTCTTCTCTTAAGGAAAAGACAAGCCAGAATTAGCTTAAAAGGATTAAAAAGGGGCAGTTCTTTTCTTTTTTCTTATAGACATTTAAAGTCGCAATTATATTCTAAGTTCCATCTTTCAAAAAACGATATTAAATTTCGTCCTTCAATTATCGAACCATCTTTGCCTTGTCAAATTAACCATGTAAATGATCCTGATTTAACCGAGCTTGTTCCTAACATTGATAATACTCTAAGGGAAATTGCTTGCCCTAATCTCTTTAACGAATTATCACCTTCTAGAGATCTGGATTGGACCCGTGGCAGGTTTATTGGAAGATTAATTAAGTTGGTTTTACGGAATGGAGTTATTGTTGAGAAGGTTTACATAAGTGCCAAAGGAAATAGAATATCTATAAAAATAAACGAACTTGGGATATTTAAATTATATTTTCTGAATCATCTTTTTAGAAAGGCCAAGCTTCAAAATATGATTTAACTGTTTTAATTGGCTCGCAAGTTTTGATTATTTATTGATTCGATCTTAACTCCTTCATATTTTGTATAGTCTACATTCCATAAGCCTTCACATATCCCCATTAGTTTATTTATTAGGATTTGTGTATTCCCTTCACTTATCCATTCACTTTTTAGTGAGGGGAGATCTTCTTGCATCCTATTCATCGAGATCTTTGCCAGTAATATACTTTTTTCTTTTGCAATTCTTTTGGTTTGATTCTGATCAGTTTTAGCAAAAACTCTAAGTAGAATCTCGAGTGCCAATAATTCTGCTAACTCTTTTGGTAAAGCTTTGTTGCTCTCTGACTCTTTAATCGATTTGCCACCAATAGGCATTGCACGTTTACCAGATTGTTCAACTAGCGCAAAAGCTATTAGGTAATAAGGCTGGTTCAATCTTTTTCTTGGTTTAATTATTTTGCAGTCTATAATAATAGTAATAGCAACATACTTCATAGCTAAACTATGTCACTGGAAGATATCAGATCTTTTCTTGAAAAAATGCAGGCTGAACCTCAAATACGGGAAGAGGTTCTAGCTTCTTCGACTGCAGATGATGTTGCTCAGATTGCTATGAAGTTGGGTTTTGAATTTTCTGGTGACGAGTTACTTAGGTTCTCTGGTAGGAAAGTTGGACGAGTTACAGTACAAAAAACTGATGTACCAGGAGAATATAATTGAATAATTTGGCTTTTATAAAGCTTGGACTTTGATTTTATATACTTTATTTAAATAAAGGAAGAGTAAATCTATCTATTGACAAATCTCATTTTTGATTTTTATAAAAATTTTTTCTATTACAGATAAATGCCAACATTTATTATATATAAACTTATTTAATTTAGTTAAAAAAAAGAGGGTCTGGCTATTAAGCCAGGCCCTCTTTTTTTAGAAATTTTCTAGATAGGCCTTACTTGTAATTTTCAGGTTTAGCCCATGGGTCAATTCTTTTTGAATCGTCTGAATAGTAGAAGAATTGAGTTGCGCCAAAGACAGCACCTAATCCGCAAATAGCAGCTACTAAATTAAACCCGCCAGAGGGTTTGATTAGACCAATATCAGATGGATGAGGAAGTTGTGTGGCGAAATCAATGATGTGGTTTAAATCAATCATCAATAAAAAGGTGCTTTTAAAGCCCCGGTTTTGTGATAGTGACGTACTTATAGACCAGAATCGGATCTCAAAGGGATCCTCTGTCGCATCTTGAAAACTGTATGAGGGGGATTTAATCCCTTTTAATTCGGTCGGCACCAAAGTTCTGACTGAAATCCTGCTGTTTGGACCCCTTATGCTGATCGATATGTTGCCTTTGAGTCCTTATTAGTCTTTGGAAAGAGAGTGAAATTTCCAGTTGTGACGATTCTTCAAGTCCCGTTGTGCTGATAAAGGCTGTAATTAAATTTCTCAGACGAAAAATCTAAGAAGGATCAACGATGGTTACAGGATCCCTTTCATAGCAGCTTTTTCAGGCGTTTTAGACCCGTTTTGAGATCTGTTTTGTAGCATTCAGGCTCTTTCTAAATAGATTTTTTTGGGGCGATTAGGAACAAACAGAATCTTTGCTAAATAAAGACCTTTAACTATTCCGTCCATATCAATTGAGCTCCTTGTAGGGTTCGGGGGGTATTTTGCCTCTATCGCTTAAAAAAATTATGCAGACCTATGGAAATCCAAACGTCACCTATGGGTGGTGGGCTGGTAATTCTGGGGTCACCAACCGCTCAGGTAAGTTCATTGCAGCTCATGCGGCTCATACAGGCCTGATTTGCTTTGCGGCTGGTGGAAGCACCCTATGGGAGCTTGCACGTTTTGACCCTTCAGTGCCAATGGGGCATCAAAGCTCGATTTACCTCGCTCATTTGGCGTCAATCGGCATTGGATTTGATGACGCCGGAGTTTGGACAGGTGCCGGTGTTGCCACAATCGCCATTCTTCACCTCGTCTTCTCCATGGTCTATGGAGCAGGAGGACTTCTGCATTCCCTTTTCTTTACAGGTGATATGCAGGATTCAGAGGTTATTCAGGCCAGAAAATTCAAGTTGGAATGGAATAACCCTGACAATCAGACCTTCATCCTTGGACACCATTTGATCTTTTTTGGTGTTGCAAACATTTGGTTTGTTGAATGGGCCAGAATCCATGGAATTTATGACCCAGCCGTAGAAGGTATACGTCAGGTTGTTTACAACCTTGACTTAACCCAGATCTGGAATCATCAATTTGATTTCTTTGCCATCGACAATCTTGAAGATGTCATGGGTGGCCATGCATTCTTAGCTTTCGTACAAATTACTGGTGGTGCTTTCCATATTGCTACTAAGCAAGTGGGTGAGTACACCAAGTTCAAAGGTGCTGAATTGCTTTCTGCTGAGGCAATTCTTTCTTGGTCTTTAGCAGGTATCGGCTGGATGGCAATTGTTGCTGCCTTCTGGTGTTCAACAAACACCACTGTTTATCCAGAAGCATGGTATGGAGAACCACTTCAAATTCAATTTGGTGTTGCACCTTATTGGATTGATACTGGAAACCTTTCAGATGGAAGAGCTTTCTTTGGTCATACCACTAGGGCTGCTCTAACTAATGTCCACTACTACTTAGGTTTCTTCTTTATCCAAGGACATCTTTGGCATGCATTGCGTGCTATGGGATTTGACTTCAAACGACTTCTTGACAGGACAGGACCTTTTGGAATTCCTAGGACTCTTTAGGCCTTGGATTTAATTCCTGGATCATTTTCCTGAGTTTTTGAGGGAAAATTCAGTTAAAAAAAAGCCTCGTCGTTAGACGGGGCTTTTTTTATTCCTCAAGCAAGCGTTTTATTGATAAATCATTCAGAGATTCAAAAAAAAAAAGGCGATTTGTTGCTACGAAACAAAAGGTCGTAATTGAATGAGTCAGGTAGTGCTGATATGGCAAAAAGAAAAATTTTGAGAAAGAAATCTTTTTTGATTTTGTTTCACTATTCTTTTAACTCCTTCTGCTGCAGTTGATTTCAGGAATTAGGCTACGTTTTTTTTTGCTTCGCATAATCCAATCTTGGCTGCTTGAATCCCTTTAATTTTTGCTTCTTAGGGAAATACTCAATGCTTTCTAAATAAAGACCTTTAACTATTCCGACCATATGAATTGAACAGCTTGTAATCTTCAGAACGAATTCCCGCCTTGCACCCTAAAAAATTATGCAGACCTATGGAAATCCAGATGTCACCTACGGGTGGTGGGCTGGTAATTCTGTGGTCACCAACCGCTCAGGTCGATTCATTGCCTCGCACATTGCGCATACAGGCTTGATTTGCTTTGCGGCTGGTGGAAGCACCCTATGGGAGCTTGCACGTTTTGACCCTTCAGTGCCAATGGGGCATCAAAGCTCGATATTCCTCGCTCATTTGGCGTCAATCGGTATTGGATTTGACGAAGCCGGAGCTTGGACAGGTGTCGGTGTTGCCTCAATTGCCATTCTTCACCTCGTCTTCTCCATGGTCTATGGCGGCGGCGGACTTTTGCATGCCGTCTTTTTTGATGAGAAGGTCGAGGAAAGTGACGTTCCTCAAGCCAGGAAGTTCAAACTGGAGTGGGACAACCCAGACAATCAGACTTTCATTCTTGGACACCATTTGATTTTCTTTGGTGTTGCTTGTGTTTGGTTTGTTGAATGGGCCAGGATCCACGGTATTTATGACCCAGCCGTAGAAGGTATTCGTCAGGTCAATTACAACTTGGACCTTTCGATGATTTGGCAACGCCAGTTTGATTTCCTTTCTATTGACAGTCTCGAAGATGTCATGGGAGGTCATGCCTTCTTGGCCTTTGCTGAAATTACTGGTGGGGCCTTTCACATTGTTGCTGGATCTACTCCTTGGGAATCCAAGAGATTAGGTACATACAGCAAATTTAAAGGTGCCGAATTACTTTCTGCAGAAGCAGTCCTTTCTTGGTCGTTAGCAGGTATCGGTTGGATGGCAATTGTTGCTGCCTTCTGGTGCGCAACAAACACCACTGTTTATCCAGAAGCATGGTATGGCGAGCCTCTGCAACTTAAGTTTGTGGTTTCTCCTTATTGGGCTGATACCGGCAATGTTTCAGACTCCACAGCCTTCCTTGGACATAGCACACGTGCTGCTCTTTCAAATGTTCACTACTACTTAGGATTCTTCTTCCTGCAGGGACATTTTTGGCATGCTCTTCGTGCTCTTGGAGTTGACTTTAAAAAGGTTCCTGGTGCAATTGGTAACCAGAAGAATGCAACCATCACTATTGATGGTTGATATAAGAACTTTTAAAGTGCTTATTTAGTACTAAAAAGATTCTTTAGAGAAAGCCAAAAGACCTCGCCATTAGGCGGGGTCTTTTGGCTTTCTCTTTTATATTTTTTTGAAGACAACAGAGATATTATTAGCTGGCATCTCAGTTACTGAGATTCTTTCTAATCCTTTGCTTTCAGCATATTTAGTAACCTCTTCAAGATTTCTTATGCCCCATAATTTATTTTTTTCTTTTAAGTATTTATCGAAGTTTTCATTGCTTGCTGATGTGGTCTTTCCTTTTTCCCTAAATGGCCCGTAAATAAATAGAGGGGCGTCTTTATTTAGATGCAATGAGGACCCTCGTAAAAGTGACTTTGTGCAACTCCATGGCGATATATGCAGCATGTTGATACAAACAATTGCATTTAGTGATGTGAGAAATTGCTTTGATAGAGGCCAAGGCATTTTTTCCACATCAAGATCAAGAGGCGTAGGCATTTTTTCTTGAAGCCTTTTGACTTTTATCCAAGAGTTGATACTTTTTCTGTGAAGAGAGTCCGGATCGCTTGCTTGCCAGGTGATTTGAGGGAAGGAATTTTGAAATGAGACGGCATGCTCTCCGCTCCCACTAGCTATTTCAAGCACAGTTCCTTGACTTGGCAGAACTTTTCTCAGAACTTTCTCTATTGACTTTCTGTTCCTGCTGGTAGATGAAAAGAAAAGACGCTCATCCATTTTTCAAATTTGTTTAGAGAAAGAACATAGAAATAAGCTTTTTTGGATGAATACCTTGCAAAACCTTCCATTTGGGCAGGAAAAACCCCTTCAAGCGAAATTTCTAGTCATTCGTCATAAAACTGTTTTCGATACAGTTGAACTCACGCGAGACTGTAATTCTTTTTTAAGTTAGAGGTTTGTTTTTACTTCTTAAACATTCCATTTAATTTCATTATCAAAATTTCTACATAATTAATTTTAAGGCGGAAAGCCGATTCTTAAATTGTTCAATTGAATTTTACCAATCGCTAAAAACCCAGTCAGGAAGAGCCTGTATGGGGGATGCATTGCTTGCTTTTTTGAGCAAAAGAATTCACGAACATCTTGGCTTTGGGTAAAACCCTTGTGCCGCAGACCTTTAAGGATGCTGAAGTGCCTGACCTCGACAGCTCCACTTGAGTGTATTCTGCGGGGCGTATTTCCTTCTTGCACTCTTAAGCTATGCAAAGCTATGGAAATCCAAACCCTACCTACGGGTGGTGGGTTGGTAATTCTGTGGTGACCGACAAGTCCAGCCGATTTATCGGCTCACACGTTGGCCATACAGGATTGATTGCTTTCAATGCTGGTGCGATCACTCTTTTTGAGTTAGCTCGCTTTGACCCTTCAGTACCAATGGGTCACCAAGGATTGATTTTCCTCCCTCATTTGGCCTCTATTGGCATTGGCTTTGATGAAGCCGGAGTCTGGACAGGTGTTGGTGTTGCCTTCATAGGTGTTTTCCATTTGATCTGTTCAATGGTCTATGGAGGGGCTGCTGTCCTGCACTCACTTGTCTTTAGTGAGGACACCCAAAACAGTTCAGGATTATTTGCTCCTGATCGTCCTGAGCATCGTCAGGCAGCAAGGTACAAACTTGAATGGGACAACCCAGACAACCAGACCTTTATTCTTGGCCATCATCTTCTTTTCTTTGGTGTCGCAAACATCTGGTTTGTTGAATGGGCCAGAGTTCATGGCATCTATGACCCTTCTATAGAAGGTATTCGTCAGGTTGTATACAACCTTGACTTAACACACATCTGGAATCATCAGTTTGATTTCCTTTCCATTGACAATCTTGAAGATGTCATGGGTGGCCATGCATTTTTGGCTTTCGTACAAATTACTGGTGGTGCTTTCCATATTGCTACTAAGCAAGTGGGTGAGTACACCGAATTCAAGGGCTCCAATGTTCTCTCTGCCGAGGCAATTCTTTCTTGGTCACTAGCAGGCATTGGTTGGATGGCAATTGTTGCTGCCTTCTGGTGCGCAACAAACACCACTGTTTATCCAGAAGCTTGGTATGGAGAGCCTTTGGCAATTAAGTTCGGAATCTCTCCTTATTGGGTAGATACAGTCTCAATCACTGATGGACCTGGAGCTGCATTTGGTCACACCAACCGTGCTTGGCTAACAAACGTCCATTACTACTTAGGTTTCTTCTTTATCCAAGGTCATCTCTGGCATGCATTGCGTGCTATGGGATTTGATTTCAAACGCATTCTTAATGCAGTAGGAAATTTGGATGGAGTTGCTGTCAACCTCAACGACTGAACCTTGTTTGATTTGTAATTGCTTCTTTAGAAGCTTGTTTTGATCAACCTTTTTGCCCCGTCTAATTCAGACGGGGTTTTTTTGTCCCAAAAATCACAGGGTTGATTGATGTTTCTAGTTTGATCAACTTATTTACTTCGGCCTGGGCGACTGAATTGATAATGATGCGAAAGGATATAACACTTTTTTAGTTAATCTTTGCAGGATTAAAGAAGGTTTGCAAGCGAGATCCCTTGTGCCGCAGACCTTCTTGGACATCGATCAGGCTTTTTACGTGAACCCCAGTGTTAAACCTGGAATATCCTGAGCCTTCTAAGCGTGATTTGAGTCTAATCTGCCTTGGTTATTACGTCTTGCACCCTAAAAAATTATGCAGACCTATGGAAACCCAAACGTCACCTATGGGTGGTGGGTTGGTAATTCTGTAGTTACCAATCGCGCTGGCCGATTTATTGGCTCGCATGTTGGGCATACAGGATTGATTTGCTTCGCGACAGGTGCAAGCTGCCTTTGGGAGCTTGGACGATTTGACCCATCTGTCTCAATGGGCCATCAGAGCTCTATATACCTTGCTCATTTAGCAAATCTTGGCATTGGCTTTGATGAGGCTGGAGTTTGGACAGGAGCAGGTGTTGCAACAATTGCAATTTTTCACCTGATCTTTTCAGCAGTTTATGGAGGGGCTGCACTACTCCATTCACTTTTCTTTGATCCAGATTTAAAGGGTGGTCCTATTGGCCGAGTGGACAAATTCAAGTTGGAATGGGACAACCCAGACAACCTGACTTTTATTCTTGGCCATCACCTCATTTTTCTTGGTGTAGCCAATATCTGGTTTGTTGAATGGGCCAGAGTTCATGGCATTTATGATCCTGCTCTTGGAGCTGTTCGAACAGTTTTCCCAGGATATGGTGACTATGGAATGCTATTAAGCCATCAGTTTGACTTCCTTCAGATAGATAGTCTTGAGGACATTATGAGTGGCCATGCTTTCTTGGCATTCCTTCAGATATCTGGTGGAGCTTTCCATATTGCTACTCGTCAAATTGGTGAGTACACCCAATTCAAAGGAAAGGGCCTTTTGTCTGCAGAGGCTGTTTTGTCTTGGTCTTTAGCAGGTTTGTTTTTAATGGGATTGAATGCTGCTTTTTGGGCTGCAGGCAACACAACCGTTTATGCACCAGAGTTTTTCGGTGAGCCATTAGCACTCAAGTTTGGAATTTCTCCCTATTGGGTAGATACAGGCGACATTTCTGATTGCAAGTATTTCTTTGGCCACACAACACGTGCGGCATTAGTTAACGTTCAATATTATTTTGCTTTCTTCTGCTTACAAGGTCATCTTTGGCATGCACTCCGTGCACAAGGAGTTGATTTTAGAAGAATTGCTCAAAATATTGGTAGTTTGACTACAAGCTCAGCTGAATAAAATTATCTAGCTAGAAATCTGATGGTTTCTAGCTAGATAATTTATATTCATAAAAACCTCGCCTTTGCAAAGGCGAGGTTTTTTATATGTTAAGTATATTTTTCTGTGGTAGGTTTTGGAGATGGACATAATTCATAACTTATATTTAAAGACTATAGAGATTCAGATATTTTAAATTTCTAGGAGATTTGGAATATAAACTATGTAATTTTAAATGAAGGATCAAATTGGAAATTGATAATATTTAAGGCAAAAGAAAGACTAATTCAGACTGATAAATCGAATTAACAATGCATTTAATCCCCTTACTTGATATTAATTGCAATCAAATCACATATTTTGATTTGATTGAGAATCTTCATTGGTTTGATTGGGACTCTCTTGAGATTCATTTTGAAAACTTGTCCCTCCAGACTCAGCTATTAAAGATGAAAGATTCACAGAGTCTTTTGAATTCTCATTAGAATCTAAAGCTATGTCAGCTGTTTTTTCTTTATTTATTGGATTGAATTCAGTACTTTCCCCTTCTTTGTTGTCAGGAGAATCTATAACTATTTCAGGTGTTATTTCTTTATCTATTCGTTTGGTTTTAACACTATCCTCTCCGAGGCTATCAGTAGAATCAGATGAGGAAATGGATATTCCTGATAGATCTTGCCCTTCTTCTTGCTCATTATTGCTGTTAGTTGAATCTATAGTTTCTGCAGGTATTCCTGAATTACTTGGGAATATTTCTTTGATAAATTCTTCTATTGCCAAATAAAGATTTTTTAGTGTTGAGAATAGCTCTTTTAGTCTTGTCCAAGTTTCTTTTAAAAGAATTTTCACCTGATCAGCTTTAGGCCCTTTTTTGGTCATCAGAAAGAATGAACCAATACCTACAGCTATGCCTAAAAGGAGAAGAAGGAATAGAAAGAAACTAAATAGAGCAGACATGATTAATTTTTGAGTTGTTTTAAAATTACGCTTAATCCATTTAGGATTAAGCTCTCTGATAAATAATAAATCAATATATTTAAGTATAAAATAAATAGATATTTTTCTCAGCCTAATGTTATTAGATGTTTTAATTCCTAGGCTTTTTCTTTTTAAATATAAAACAGAACTTCAGATTACAGGCCTAATCCTCAGCTGTTTCAAACTGACGCAATAGCCTGAAGCCTTTTCTCAAAACCATAAATCCTCCATAGGCACCTAAAGCTAAAGGAACTACAACAAGAGGATTTGCCTCATTCATTGTTGCCATAGTTTTGCCTGCTTCATAAGTGCTAGGGCAAGGAATTAGGAGCATGATGCTTCCAAAGATCAATATCCAGCCAATGATTGAAAAAATTCCATCACGAGTTTTACCGTCATAGAACCTGTCCAGGCCAGCAGGCCAGCCAATTGACAACAAAGCTAAGCGGGTCAAAGCTTTTTTTTCTTCTTTGCGTAACATTTTTGAAATTTTGTCTGAATAGTTATTTCGAACGAATTATATAGAACAATTCCAGTTTTTGTGCCTTGTGAAGATATCGTCACCTCCTTTCTAATTGAAATCTTGTTTTAAGACCTTGGGGTCGATGGCGTATCTCTTTGGGTTGTGGGTCAGGCTAACCTCTGTTGGCAATACAATTAAAATCAAGTAGCTTGATTTTGGAAGGCTTATAGCTTTCCCATTAATTAGGTAGGGAAAACAAATGGCTTTAATACGGTAGATTTGTTTGCTTTATCGAAGCGAGCTAAGCATATATGCATTGATTATCAGTCACTGATTGAATTATATAGGTATTGCCCTTAACCCCTTACATAAAAGATACTTTTATGTTTTGACTCCTATAAAAATTCCTGAGTAATATCTATATTAACGTATAGATGAATTTGATATTTATAATTTGCTTCATAGAGGATCAGGGTTTTTAATTATCCTAAAAAAATAGTTTTAATAGGATAATTGCCAAGAAGAATCCTTTAAAAAATACCAGCCAAAGTAATCCATAATCACTTAGTCTTAATGCTTTTTGGTACCTAGAAATGAATTTCTTATGCGATTGAATAAAATTCATAACCATGCAGCTGGTAATGTTGCAATTTTATAGTCAGATGATGAGTTTGGCTATCCTTAAGAGATTGATCTTTTATATAAAGAATGGCTGATTCAAACATAGGCATTACAAAGGCACAAATTGTTATTACAGATAGAATCTTATTATAATTGAATTCCTTTATTTCCATAAAGTTATCTCCGCAATAACTACAAATCAAATGTTTACCCTTGCCAGCTTCTTTGATTTTGTATGAACAGAATGGGCAGATATTTTTCCTCATAAAATAAATAAGGGCAAAAAATACTTACTATTTTAGTTCATTTTATAGCACCAAAAGGATTCATATAAGTAATTAAATAAAATAAATTATTTTACACACCACATCTTTAGGATATTTTTTCTATATCAAAGCAATATAAAACATTATACTTCGATCATACGTCTTCAATTAAGCTGCTAATTGAATCTCATCCTCTATCTCTTCTAAAGAATCGGTATTTTCACAGGATGAACTCTCACTAATCTCACTGATTTGAAGCACGGAATTTTCTTTTAAGTCTATAGTGATTTCAAGCGAGTCTTCTTCTAGGTTAGGCTCATCATTAAAAAGATCAATAATATAATCTGATATCACACCAGTTCTTTTTAGTAAATTTTTTGTGCTGAAGGCCATGAATGGAATTGGGTTGACTTTCAAGTTAAGGTTCACACTCTTTGGCCTGCAAGGCAATACCACAAATTGGTAAAACCCTTATTCATTCATAAAGAAAATCTTTAGCTTCATAGCTTTAGTAGTTTTTGAAAGGCTTTAACTGATCTTTTTAAGATTAGTTTGTAACTAATTCAATGCCTAGATGTATCAAAACTTGCAATCAATGATTATTAACAAGTCAAGATATTTAAGAAAATATAACTTTAATTGGCAAAGGAATTGCGAAGCTTTTATTGCGGACGTTCTTTTTGGTTTTTAGAATCTTTAAAGTTTCAATACCTCCTAATTTGCTAACTTCCATTTATTAGGGTTGATATCTTTAAAATTCATTGCGTGGGAACCGCCCTGAGCGGTTGGCTATACTTTGTCATTCCTAGACCTTTCAACCTCATCTTTATGTCAGAGCCCAAAGCTCTTTATGTATTGTTAGCACCAGTTGGCCAACTCACAGGCAATGGTCAATTGAGGGAAACTTTAAGCGAGAGACGTAATAGGAAAGGCGAAGACGTCCCTTTTTGGTATCTTTCATCTGAACTGGTTGAAAAATTTGCCCTTCCAGGGAAAGAGGTGGAAGCTGTTGTTGCTGAAGATTTAACAGCAATTAATTGGTTGAAGCTTCGTTTTGGTGGCGAGCGAATTACTTTCCCCTTTGATATAGATCAATTAAGGCAATATGCGACTGAGTTGCCACCACCTCCCAACTTTAGGGATATAAGTGTTTGAAAGTTCAACAGTCGAATCCATCCTTGATTCAATATATGTTTAACAATCTTTTCTGAATGATTATTGGCATATTAAGGAGATAAGATTTTCTGATTTACCTTAAATTCACAACAAATTAAATCCTTGCAAATATGAAACCTCTTCACAAGGTAACCATTCATTACAAGCAAACGGGCCGTACAATTTCATTTGATATTCCCGAGGGAGAGCACATTATGCATTTCTTCGAGTCAAATGGTGAGCCTTTGCCTTTCTCATGTAGAAATGGTTGTTGTACGAGTTGTGCCGTCAGGATCTTGTCAGGTGAAATGGACCAAAGGGCTGGAATTGGCTTGTCTCAGGAAATGCAATCTAGAGGTTATGGTTTACTCTGTATTTCTAAAGTTACTGGCCCAATTGAGTTGGAGACTCAAGATGAAGATGAAGTTTATGAAATGCAGTTTGGAAAGTATTTAGAGAGGATTAAATCTAAGGCAGGCAACCCATTTGATCTATAAAATATTTCTTCTAGATTTGGATTCTAATTCAAATCTATTCACTAAATACAATTACACAGCCAGCAATAAGGTTAGAAATTAATTAATATCTAACAATATCTAATAATACTAATATCTAACCGCAGCAGTTTTCTCCATTGGCAGGGCAAATTGTCTAAGGATAAGGGAAACAAATTTACCTAATGCAAGTGGTTTTGATAAACCAGAACTTTCTCTCCATTTGCGGAAAGCATTTAGGATTTGAACACGCATTTCTAAGAATTTTCCATCGTCAAACTTATAAACCCATGGGAAAGCATTTCGTGAAGTGTTATTAGTTTGAATAATCACCTCCTCATCAAATAAAACCGGGTCTATTCCTAGCAGGGTATAAAAATCTCCACGTTCGCAAACTGTAAGTGTATGAGTAAGAAATACCGTCCAGAGGAAAAATCGACTTAGTATTTTGCCTCTAAAACCTTTGGTCATCCCTGGCCAGCATCTCATCATCATATTTATACAATCACCGTGACGATTCTCGTCTTGACACCAAGGTTCAAAGAAGTCAAATAAAGGAGCACATGCTTTGTCAGGGTTTGCTTCAAGATGCCTATTAATTAGTATGTAGCGCCAATATCCAATCTTTTCAGATAGATACAAGGAATAAAGTACCCAACTTAGAGGAAAGAAAGTCGCAGCTCTCTTGTTCCCTAGATTAGGTAGATCTACATTTATACCTTCTGCTTTCAGTGCCCTTCCAAGAAAGCCTGCGTGACGAGCTTCGTCTCTTGCTAGAAATTGAAAGAATTGGCCAAGTTCTTTTCTACCGGCCTTTTTAAATCTGTTTGAGATTTCTTTAAATAGAAGAAAACCAGAAAATTCCGAAACTACAGAACGAACTAGGTAGCTTTCGTAGACGGCCTTGTCTTCTGCTGAAAGTTCATTAAGACGATCGAGAGAGGCTTTCCGGTCAAAGTGCTTGAGGTTGTAGTCGGCCTCCATCTCCTTGAACATAGCTTCAAAATCTTCACGAGCTATTTCAAGATCGGTTTTGGCCGCTTTCTCAAATTCGGTCGTATAAAAACGTGGAGTTAAAAGGTTTTCATTTAGGTGTGGTGGAAGTTCGTTCCTGCCACGAGTAGTGCCACTAGGTGGGGCAGTAGAAGCAGTTGCTGTCATTGCCTTGATCTAACCGGTTAATAACTTTAGGTCTTAAGGCTATGGATTTAAGGATTTTGCGTTAGTAATTAATAGAGTTGGAATGCTTTTGTTCGACCGAATGGTATCAATAGTGGTTTCCTTGCTATAAGCATTACCTGGAATCCCTTGCAGGAGAGTCAAGGTGGGGAGATAGGACGGATACATCCTTATTTGCCCTTGGATTTACTGATTCCATATCTAGGAAGTAAATCGATACAAATTACTCTTATCAGAAGCTCCTTAGACCAAATTTGACTAATCGCTAGCAAAAAAGCACTTATTTTAAAGCTAATACATGAAAACCATCGACGGATAAGGTTTTAAGGTTGAAACCGAATGAATCTTTGATTGTTTCTATTTTATTTTTGAGTAATTTATTTTGCTAGAAAGAATGACTATTTATAGGAGGAAAAAGCTGTCAATTTTCTAGACTAAGAAGAAATTCTGACTCAAATGAAATTATCAATTCTATAATAATCCATCTTTATCTAGGGACTCTCTCTTCCTAAGTGCTTGTGCAAGTTTGCCTGCGACAAAAGGAATACGAATGGCATATTTTCTAAGTTGAATTCTTTCATCTAAGCTTACATTATTTCCATTACCGATTCTGCGGATGATTTCCTCGACCTTCTTTCTTGTTTCGGTTGTAAGCATTCTAATAGGCATGTTGATTAATATAGTATGTATTTTATAAGTTTGATATTGATTTAGAACTTTCGCCATAAGTTTAAATATAATGACATTTGAATAGGTTTGTATCTAATTTTGATGATTACATTAGTTATAGAACCATAAACTATGCAGCTCGTCTTTCATAATATTTTGATGGAAGTCTTCTGTATTTATTTAAATTGGTAATTCTTGTGTGCTTAGAACTATTGCAGGCTTTCAAAAGAGGTTTTATTTTCCCAAGTCTTTTGAGGGGAAGTTGACCATGACGTGGGAGGAAAACACTATTTAGCAATATTTTCCATTTTGATCTGTGGCTATTTGCAGTCCTGAACTTCCAGAACAAGTGAAGAATTAAGGCTATGAACCCACTAATAAATCCAGACACAAGGGCCAAGGTTGGTTTATTCCTTTCTCTATTTTCTGGTGACGTCAAGCCCTTGTAAGAATAGGGATCACCTCTTTTGGCATTAAAAAGCTTTTAGATTGCAATTATTCGTGGCCTCCATTGCATATTTGTACTTTCTTTATGAACTCTTCTCTTTTTAGCCCTTCAATATTTGATGCTTCTTCAATGCATTCGTTCTGCATTTTGGTCCATTGAGCAATAGGTGCCAGCCTAGAAACTCCTATAACTAGAGAAATAGTGCTGATTGTTGCCAAGGCAATATAGGTTTTTCCACTATTACTTCCATCAAGCTTTGATTGAGGATTGTTTTTTTGAATGATTTGTTCAGCCAATTCTTCTGAGTCAGGGTCGCTTAGTCGACCTTCTGAATGATCAATTGGTTCGATTAGTGAAGCTTGAGATGGTTGTGGGGAAGGGCGATCAAGCAATCTCTCAATCGATTTTACAAGCTTCTCTCCAATAGTTATTAGTAACGCAATCAGAGCCAGAAGAAGAGGTCTTAAGGTCTTAAGGGAATCTTTAATCCCTTTTATAAGACGTTTGATTTCTTTAGGAAAATCAGGCTTATTTTCTTGAGCCATAATTTTTTAAACGTCTTCTTGCTAATTATGAGTTAAATCGCATTAAAAACTAGGTATAGGAGTCTGAAAAAATATATCAATAAAATGCTGCCAAGCAGCTGAAGTACAAATTTGGTGTTTGTGAGCTGTTTAGGAATGGATAGGTTTAGATCACCTAGAGCCCTTTTTGAGTTTTCTTTGGAAAGTTTTGTTGAACCACTTGAATTTGAAGGAGGTTGACTTTGTGGGCGATCATTTCGGTATGTTTTTTCTAAGCCAAGTTCGTTTATGGAAGGGATAGGTAGTTCTTGCTTCGCAGAATCAGATGAAATTGCAGGGGTTATTTGATGAATTATATTTGAATTCTCATCAGGGGTAGGATTTAAAGGGTCGTCAGGTATAGGAGTTAAATAATTTTGTGATGATTGATTTATTGGATTCTTTGATGATTCATTTGAACTTGAATTGTCTTCTTCAAATAAATCGGATGAGTTTTCACTATTCGTAGACCATGGATCTTGATCGTTAAGATCAATTTTAGGATTTGATTCTTCCATGTGAATAATCTCGGAAATCTAAACCTATTGATCTTTTTTGTTTTGTTGCTTCCCTTTAGCATAATTGCTAATCAGAGCAACTCCTGCACCAAATAGCCAGGAGAAAGCTAAGGCCCCGATCACGAAAAGAGCTATGCGAATAGCTCCAAACCCGCCGGCATCATTGGGTCCGTATTGTAGTAATGGATCCATTTTAAAATTCTAAGTCACTTTCCTGGTTTAGTGGTAAATAGTTAACATCTGAGTTTTTATCTAAAATAGAAACCACAAAGCAGGCCTTATAAAAGATTATTTAATTATATTTGTATAATGAGAAATAACTAAATCTATTATTAAATAACAATATCTTTGCTTCACTAGATAAGACTAATGAAACAAAGAGAGTGTTATTTATTTGATGTTTATCTTTTGCTATTAATCTATTTTAGACCGAGTGGGAAGAATATTATTTCAGGTCCAGCAAGAATCACTGATATAGCAATAATCACCGTAAGGATTTGAACCCCTGCAAATTGCTGCCAGCGGTATCTAAGCAATGATGAGCCAGAGCTAAGCCCCCAGCCTTCCTTAGGTTCGTTTTGTGGAAGTCCATAGTAAATGAACTGAAATATCTGAAAAATGGCAATCAAGCCGAAAATTGCTGGTACCAGAGCGAAGCCATCGCCTGGCTTGACGAGGCCCCAAATCCCGGTTGCAAATACGTGGTTTAAAACAGGCATCAAATAATTAAAAAGCTGGTTATTAATACCGCAATTCATTAAGAAGCTAACCAACCTATGCCTAGATCGTTACATGGATAACTTTGCCTTTGAGGGAATCTATTCAGAAGCTAAGGCATCAAATCGACTACTATGATTGGGCTCCGAGAGAACACTTCAGCTTTCCTTGTCTGAATTTCTGTGGAACTTTTAGTAGTAAATATTTTTAGCATTACAAGCCCATGAATTTGATCTAGGGTTTTTTTGGGAAGATTTCGACGCTTTTCCAGGCTTAAAGCCTGCTCAGCTGTGAGGTCTAACTCCTAAATACATAAGATTGAATTTGAGGTTTTCGATTCTGCATTGCTAAAAGACCTTTCAAGGTGCTACAGATTCACTAGGTAACTTCTTTAAATGGGTTATAAAGGTACAAATTTTCAATGGATTAATGATTCACTTATCGAACATCCTTGCAACTGGGGTATGGGGCTTGTTTAAGCCTTCAGGAGGATTGCAATTGCTGCCGGCAGTATTTGGACTAATAGCGATTATTCAGGTCTCTCAATTTCATTGGTATGCTCGTGACGAAAATGATCCTTCCAAGCGTTTTCAGCGCTGATTTAACTTCACGTAACTAAGATTTATAACTACCTAGAAACTAGTGGGATCTATTTTATTGATCCCACTAGTTTTTTGCTTTTATGTCTGCTTTGCTTGGAAGCGGATTAATATATTGTCTAATCATTCATGTGAGAGCCTCAAGTCTGACCTTAAGGACTTGTGAGCAACCACCAATAAAATTTTTCTACAACAAAATAAGAAGAGCTATGTTTTTTGGGTCATTGAGTACATAACAAATCAATTCTGTCCTTTTTATTTGTTTTGTATAAACCATTGCCAATCTGGTATCGATTCCAAGGCAAAGGGTTTTATTTCCGTGTTTGCTGTTACTTCTACTTAGTAGGTCACCTCAAAGAAATATGGCCATCCAACTAATGCTGATGAAATTTTGACGCTGAATTCAGCTTTTGGTTCCAAATTCTTGATGTAAATAAATTAATTTAGTTTAGAGATGGTCAAGATTTAATAAAGACCTGCTAATAGAAAGCTTTTTCATCCTATGCAAATACCCTTTTAAGAACAATCATTTTTTATAGATTTAAATTAAGTATCTCTTCTCAATTAATTATTTAAATAACGATTGGGTTTCAGCCAAGACATTTGAAATAAGGTTGGAAATAGTTTTTCACTTGTTTCGTATGGATCCGGAGTCTTTTTTTGGATCGCTAACCTCTATGGATGTTCTTGGGTTAGTTGCAGGAACTTTAACCACAATTGCTTTTGTCCCCCAATTATTAAAGGTTTGGTCATCTAAATCAGCAAAAGACATTTCCTATGGAATGTTCATTCTTTTTGTTTCAGGAATAGTTTTGTGGGAAGTATATGGCTGGGGCATACATTCTTTCCCGGTTATTTTATTCAATGTCATAACCTTTATACTTGGTTGCGCAATATTGACTCTTAAATTCATTTTTGACAGAAGAGATCAAAATGAAAAACC
Source organism: Prochlorococcus sp. AG-409-N21 (assembly GCA_003215415.1). GTDB lineage: Bacteria > Cyanobacteriota > Cyanobacteriia > PCC-6307 > Cyanobiaceae > AG-409-N21. The sequence continues at coordinate 29,514 of QCKK01000011.1, forward strand.
TGATTAGTTGTAGACTCTTAAAATAGTTAGTGAAAAGAAATAAAATGACTATTAACTAAAATTCTGAGAAGCTTATAAATTGTGGAATTGGGATACATTCTCCAATCCTTTCCCAAACTTCTATTTGCTCTTCAATAGATTTATAATCACTTTTATTAGCATTAATTTGCTTTGCTTTCTTAAGGGATTGAAATGCTTGAACCCCATATTCACTTGCTATTCTTTCGTTGATACAAGCTTTAGCCCTATTTCCAGATTTCAAATTTTGCTCTGCTTCTTTTAAAGAGGTTTGTGCTAATTCACTTTTTTCGCGCCATTCCAACATATAATCTGTATATGTCTTTGTAGCATTATCTGCAAGAATAGCTGGTCCCATTGGCATTGACAGGCCAATTAGTAGAATAAGAATGATCGCAAGACTCCTTTTCATTTGGTTAATAAGGATCCTTATTTGGAAAGATTCTAAAATTGGGCAATTTCTAGCTTTACCAAGTTAGAACGATTATCACCTGCAAGCAAATTTTCTCCTGCTACCGTACTGAAATTTTGTAGGTGAGGTTAATTTACTCGAGGATTGGGAATCCTGATTTATTCTTTTAAGAAGAAAGCTAGTTGGCCTAAGATTTTGTAATTTAATTTTGTCTTAGATTAATTATTTCTCTTCTTGCATTCAACTCTATAATCACATCAGAATTTAGCTTAAGTAAGCTATCTTGCGGAATTGAAGTTTCTATCATTCTAAGGAATAAATCTAACTTCTTTCCAGTAAGGGAAGCCCCTTTTTCTTTTTGCATGTTCTTTTCTTGCTCTGTCTTCCATTTTCTTGTATAAGAAAAATCAATAGGTTTTATATGCCAAATTTTTTCGAACATGTTCCATACATTTATGTAATTTCCTAAAACCTCTTGTACTTTTAATCTGTAATCAATTTCTTCTTCTGTAAGTGCAAGTGAATGAGGGTCTTGTTTCTTATCTTCATTTAGAAGTTGCTTTTCTGGGTAACACCCCAAAAACCACCCTTCTATAAGAAGTATTTCGGGGTTCGTTTTCCGCCATCCATATCGATCACCTAGTCCATTCCGAAGTGATTTATCAAATTGAGGGACAAGAAGTTCTCCTTCCTCTAGCCACTTTTCAATAGCATTTTCCATTACCTCAATTGAATGACTGCCTGGTAAAGCTCTTGGAACTTTCCAAGGATTTCCTGACATGGCCTTGTCGAGCTCGTTGGCTGGCAAATAAAAGTCGTCAAGCGAAATTACTGTTACTTGCCACTTCATTTCAGCAGAAGCCGCTTCAATCCATCTGCCTAATGACGTTTTACCTGATCCTGGTAGACCTGATATTCCAATTAGATTTCGTTGATTCCCATTAATTATAAAGCGCTTTATTTCTGAAAGTAAGGGCAAACCTAAACCCCAAATCCAATCTACTTTGATAGCCTTTGGCCAGTAGCCATAAGCAAGTTTAGCCCCTCCAATGTCTTCCCAATAGTTGAGCCAGTAATCTATATTTTTCCAGCCTAAGTAAATCACTAAGTTTTCAAGAGAATCAATAGAGAATTTAATGCCAGTATTGGTTTGATTAAATAGTTTTTGAGAAAGAAGCCGTTTTGCCAATCCTGATTCCTTTTAATTATTTATATTAAATCATCTAGGAATATTTAATGCATTATTGATAGACTTATACTGGCTTCAAACAACTTCGACAGTAATCTAGTTAAACAAATATCAAGTTAGACAATACTTTTAGATTTTTCATAGCAGATTTCAAGAAAGTATACTATATGCAGCAGCTATAAAATAGCAATGAGTAGCTCAGCCTATTAGGGCTTCAGAGTGTTTATATTAGCTACATAGTGTTAATACTATGTAGCTAATCAATTATTTGCTTAAAGCAAGATTGGCACTTTATGAAGTAAGCTTTTGATGCGCTTTGTCTGACTTCCGAATAAGCTTTTGCGCTTCTTCTCTTGTCTCACACTTTTGCGCTTTAGCTTGAAGCTTTAAGAGTTTGCTGTGCTGTTTGTTTGTATCCATCATCTAAATTTACCATATACGGTCCCTGCTTGCAAGCCATTATGAGGCTTATATTTTGATATTAAAACGAATCTTTTCCTGCTCAAGCGCTTCTTAAGCCCGATATGTATCAACACTACACAGCTTCTAGAAAGAAGAAGTTGTGTATTAGCTGTTGATTCTTGAAATCATGTTTTTGTTTTCTTTTGCGTCATGGAAATCCCATGCAAGTAAAAGAGTATAAGGACAGAGGGCAATACCTAAAAGGGGAACAATGAAATAATCCCAATCCATAATAAAAACACTTACTTTTAACTCTAGCTATAGATAATATTTCAACAAGACATATTTAATTAGATTTTGGCAGGATTTGCATAAAGCGCATATATAAAAAGCCTCTGTCGATGACAGAGGCTTGGATTTCTTGTACTAAGACCGACTGATCCCCATCACCCGGCCAACAAGTAGAGGATAGTACGTGTCAAGAGTTCTTGGCTTCATCGTAACACTACATATAGAATTTGTTTAAAGGTCTTTATGGCCTTGGCACCATATTTGGTTTTGGATAAAAATTTGGCCTCTCGATCGAAATCCGAACAGGGTATGGCCTGGTAGCTTGTTTCCTTGAAAATCTTCTTTTGATGACGTTTATAGCCATCTGCCTGTCTGCCTCAATATTGGCTTGGCTTGGATATATGAATAGAAACAGATCTAAACGAAGGCCTCATGCTCCTAGCATGTCTCAATGGATGCAAATGACTTATAAAGAGAGGCAGGCACATGATCGGCTAGATCGAAAGAAGTCATTAGAAAGAAGACGATTGTTGCTAGGTCAAATCAGAAAGGAATATCTACAGGTAAGTAGACTCAACAAGCAAAAGGGGAAAGCACCATTTATTCCTATAAAATCAAATAGGTTTAAATAAATGTATTTTGTTGTTTCTTTACTAAAAGCTTGAAATTATCATAATTATTTGATCTATATTAGAAAATCAAACGTATAGTTTTTCCCCGGGAGCTATTTCCTTATAAACCAAGCCTTTTGCATCTAAGAATAGCATTTCACCATTGATCTTTGAGCAACCATATTTGTTTAGCCTGGCTCGATGAATATCAGCCTTTTCCTTTAGTTGTGAATAAGAATCAAATAAATTTGTTTTAATATTTTTCTGTGGATCATTCATAAGGGAATTTGAATAACCATTTACTAACCTTTGTTTCACAAGGTTTGTTCTCTTAAATCTTTCCATTAGAGATCTACTTTTATTCTTATTTTTTTTATAAATGCTAAAAGCAGTTGCTAATCCAATTAAGATTGTAAGAGTTGCTAGGGCAATGAAGATTTTCATCTAAGATAGAAGGACGAGAAAAATTAAGAATGATTGAATATGAAAAAATAAGATTTAATTGCTTAAAATAAATCTATTTGGAAATGACCCTTTCTAATCAGAGAGTGATTTTACTGGCGCTGAAATTCTTTTAAGCATGCTGTTCCAGGTACTAGGCCATCTCCATCTAATAAAGACACCTATATAAAAAATATAGGCAATCCCTTCAATTGGATGCTGGAGTGCTGACAAGACAGGAAGAAGGTTGATCAAATTTAATAGGGCCTTTTGCTTTTTAGTTAAAAGAAGTCTGAGGAAAAGTCAGCGAAATGATGCAAAATGATTACAAAGTCAAATATAGCTAGGTTCAAGCCAGTTCATTTGATTGGCATTTAAATAGTTTGAACTTAAATGGCCTGAATTTGATTATGGAGCAAAAGTTGACGCACTTTGATATTGGCATTGAGAAGATGCAAGTCCCATTGTGAGATTACAAGTGAGTATTCTTTCTGATCGCGCAAGTGTTAGACCTGTGTTTGTATTTGAATGAATTTCTCTTGTATTTATTTTGAACCAGTTTCAAAACCCACTTGAATCGGCTCAATCTAAAACCACCCTTAGTGATTTCCATTACAAGGCAATAGTTCAAGCTGAGGAAACAGGCCAGCTTTGGAGGAGTTCTCGAAAGTGTTTGTCAATGGCTTGTTCGGTCGAAAACCCAATGAATGCTGTTTGGTTTAAAGGCAGAAGGGATGCTGCTTAGGCTTAGCTCTTTTTTCCCCTTGCTAAACTAGTATTACCAAAGCTTCGCACTCGGAATATATTTATTCTGTTAAAGGTAATTCCAATGACCATGAAACGGCCAAATAAAGCTGATGAAGCAGATAATGTTGTCTTACACTTTGCTATCGCTGGCATTGTTGTATTAAATGGAATAGCAAGTGCTTTACTTAATTTAGTTATTCTTCCGTTTGAGAGAAGAAACGAGAAGGTCAAAGAGAGAAATTACAGAGAAAGAATGAGATCTATACTTTCTTCTAAAACAAATCAAGAACTACGTTCAATGATGTCAGGCTTTGACAAGATTTCTAGATTAAACAAGTCTCAGCTTATAGAGTTAGCCCTTTCTAATTCATTTGTTCTAAGCAAGTTAGGATTAGAAGATAAGCTTTGATTGGACATCTTCTACTTTGTTTATCCACTTTGCTCTAGTAGTAAGATTTTTAATAAATAAAAACCAACTATTGTTTGCTTACTGTCTATAGAGTAGAGTTTATAATACATATATGCATTAAAACCTTTGGATAAAGCAGTTGAATTTAGCAGCTTTTATACACTGCTAGAAGCCGTTAAGAATGGGGAAGAAGGAAAGTCTCAGGAGCTCGAGAATATTTTGGTTGAATATAAATCTGCTACTAATGCAGAAAGTCCTTTAGATGAATTGGGAAAAATATTCTGTTCTGTTGGTATCTCCGAATTGTATAAATATGCTGAAAGCACGGACTTAGCATTAATTAGCAAGATCGAAATGGGTATGTGGAAAGAATTGGCAAATTCAAATGGTGATCCTTTGCATATTTATTTGTCTAAAGCAATGATTAATTATGCTCAAGATGAACTAGTTGCTGAAAAAATGTCTACTAAATGGAATATTCGAGAAAGAATGATCAAAAAGCATTTTGTAAAAATGTCTAGATATATAACTGAAGGAATTCTTCAGGTTATCGACTGATTTTTATGTAAAGTCAGTCCTCCTAAAAGTTCTTTTACCTTGTAATTAAGAACTATGGATATGGACCAAAATGTGTTGCACAATCTGCTCCACATTTAGCACCTAAGCTTATTACACTTTTTGTATCCATGCCTGCTGCAAGACCTGCAGTAACACCTGCCGCAAAGCTATCTCCGCAGCCATAGGAGTCAATTAGAGGTGCATTTAATCTCATCGCCTTGTATCTGCCGCCTGGCCAGGATTTGCCACCACTTGAACCTTCTGTTGAAATATGAAGTAACGGCCTATGTTTAAGGTCTTTTGGAGAGATTTGTTCATCTGGATCCAGTCCACTTCCTATTAACGCATCTATTTGAAAACTTGTTTGTTTTAATAACTCTTTTCCCAATCTTGGAGTTACTACCAAGATTTTGGCACTTCGGCAATGATTAAAGGCATTTTTGTCTGCAGCACTAACAAATACACCATCGCAATTTGTAATTTCATTCCAAGGAAGATCATCTTTAAATTCTGGTTGCAATCTTTTTCCTATAACAGTAATGGCTCTTTCTCCTTCTGAATTAACCATACTTATTCCTCTCCTTGTAGGACTATCTCTCCAAGCAATGCTTAATTTTAGCCCTAGCTGTTCTAGCCTCCTAGCACACTTTTCTCCAACTTCATCTCGACCAACAGCAGTAAAAAAGTGAACGGGCCTTTTGAGTAATCTGGCAATTTGTAACGCAACGACGGCACCACCTCCAGCTGGTTCTTCAAAATACTTGCTTCCATGACTAATATGTCCTGCTTTAGGAAGTTTTTCTACTTTCAGAAAACTCATCCATTCCACATGCCCTACCACGATTATTTTCAAATCTGCAATTGTTGAGGATTGCTTGTTGGAGACTAAGTTCATAGTAGATATTTTGAAAAAAGATTAGTCGAAATTAGTATGTAGGCATTTAACTCTAAGTATATTATTTAATAGATTATATGATTTTGTATTTCGTAGGGAGGAATTTAAAGTGCATAATTGAATTAGAAATCATCATTTTTAGGCTGTTATAGTCAATTATCTTCATTGCTTTAGAAAATAGTAAGATGGAGCATGAACTTTGGATTGCATTCTTGCCATTTCCTGCTTTGAGTTTTTGTGTACCTCTTGTTCTTTAGTCTTATCAGCTTCACTATCCTTGCTAATAGGTATTATCTTTATTCCACCTTCTCAAAATCAAAATGTTTGAACGAAGTAATTTTCTTGGCATAGTTTATCTTGGCTTTGCAATTTTAGGAGCCATATTAACTGCGTTGGCAAATATAGATTTTGTTTCTCAGAATGGTCCGGGCTTTGATATCCTATTATTTATTCAGGATGCAAATATTAATCCTGCGGCACAGTCTTTATCACGTGATTTGTTTGTATCAGCATCAGCTTTCATGGTTTGGATTTTCGTTGAAAGGAAAAGGTTGAAAATGCGACATGTATGGATCGCATTAATAGGGACTATAACCATTGCCTTTGCATTTGGAGCCCCATTCTTCTTGTTTTTAAGAGAAAGAAGGATTTTGGAAATTGAAAGAGAGAAGATTGATATTTAAGAGAATCTATTCATTTAAATATATTTTTGATTTCTGAAATAGGTACTTGAAACCTTAAGCATTGTGATGCATGCTATTGCCATGCCTGCCCATAATGCTATTCCATTGTTGTAATGATCTAGTAACTTCCCTCCAATTAAAGGAGCAATTATTGCACTAATAGCGAAACACTGTGAAAAAATTGCCATTGAAAGTCCTTTATACTTCCTTGGACTTTCCCTGATAATTATGGCAGTAGTCACAGGTAGAAAAGTCGCTATTCCAATTGTTAATGGTAGCTGTGAAAGAATTATTAAAATATAACCCATTTTTATAAATGATGAAATCGACAATAAACAACATCCAGTAAATAGTGATATTAGGCTTATTCTTAATGCTAAAAAACTGCTTTTATTTGAAGCCCATGATCCTATAGGCCATTGTAGTAGTACAAGTAGAAATAACTGAAGTGCAATTATAATTCCGCTCCAACCTTCGCTAAGTCCTTCGCGGACAAGGCCGCCATTTACTAGATCCAATGGTAAAGCACTTTGAAGTAGAGAAATTATTGATGTGACGACAAGGCTTATTAATAAAATGGGCATTAATTTGTTGAGCCAAAATTCATTGTTTAAGGTCGAGCTTTCTTCTTTGTTCTCAGATTCACTCTCTTTTACATTTTGATAAATTAAGTTCTTGCTCATAGATAGTAATAATACTATTGTCATACATACTAAATCTAAAATATAGATACATTTAATTGCCCCCATCCATGCACCAATTGTTCCAATTAGAGTACCTATGCTTATCCCGCAAGCATCAGCAAATCTAGCGAGTGAAAATCCTTTGATTGAAGGGAAATCTTTGCAACTGATAGGAACAGCTAGCTCTATTGCTGGCCAATAAAAAC
>QCKK01000012.1 GCA_003215415.1 Prochlorococcus sp. AG-409-N21
TTCCTCGGTGGGCATATTGATTGCCTGAATAATTGCTTCATCCATCTTCTTGTTTGAATACGGATTCGTCAATACAGCACCACCAAGGAGAACAGATGCCCCTGTAAATTCAGATAGCACGAGTACTCCGCCACGATCTTTTCTTGCAGCTACATATTCCTTGGCTACTAAGTTAAGTCCATCTCTTAAAGGAGTTATCCAACATATGTCTGCCTCGTTAAACCAGGCAATCATTTCGCCGTAAGGAATTCTTCTTGTCGAAAGACGAATTGGTACCCAATCAATTTTACTAAAACGACCATTTATTCTACCTACTATTTCTTCGATAGATCTCTGGGTATCTTCATATATTTTCATTCCTGAGGCAGCAGATACACAAGCTAGCATTAGTACAATTTTGCCATGCAATTCCTTTTTGTTTTCAAGCACCCTCTCAAAAGATAATAGTAATTCCTCATTACCTTTAGTATAATCAACTCTGCTGGCCGACAATATTAACTTCCTATCCTTTTTTGTACCATTGATTATTTTATCTCTATGAAGTAATACATCCTTATCATTACTCATAGTCTCAATAAGATCAGGAGAGGTACCTACTGGTGATGATATTAGCTTTATCTTCCTGCCTGCATAATTAAGCCATGTTGTTTCTGATGGCTCTGTTAGTGCAGTACCTATTGATATAAATTTTTTGTCAACATTATTCTTGGGTCCTCTTTTCGCACCTACAATACAATTTGCTGCTCTAGCAAAGTTTTCTGTATACCTAGGTATGTGAAATCCTACTAAATCACAAGACAATAGACTTTCAATTATTTGTTTTCTCCATGGAAGAATTGCAAATACGTCGTTACCTGGGAAAGGCGTGTGATGAAAAAAAGCTATTTTTAGATCAGGTCTATTACTTCTAATATAAAAGGGAGCTAGCCAAAGATTATAGTCATGAACCCATATAGTTGCATCTTCAGCTGCTTCTTCACAGGCTGCCCTTGCAAATCTTTGATTAACTTGATCAAAGATTTCCCAATCTGCATTATTAACATCAAAGAAAGTAGGAAATGTATGGAGTATTGGCCAGATTGATTCTTTAGATGTTACATGATAAAAGCTATGTATTTGATTTTTAACTAGTGGTATTCTCCGAAGAATGAAAGGTGCTGGAGTATTCATCGATATGCTCTCATCCTTGCTGTTTGCTAGATCATCAACTGTTCTCCAAGCAATCCATGTTCCGTCGTTTCTATCTCTAAAAAGGTTTCTTAATGTGGGAATTATTCCATTAGGACTTTTTTGATCCCTCCATTCTCTTACTCCTGATTCGTTTATATATTCATCAAATGGGGTTCTGTGGTAAAGGAGGATGAATTTACTCTTTCCATTTTTTGTTGTCATTTCAGTGCTCTTTATATATAGACACTGTATGTCTATGATTTGTAAATTAATTTAAGTTTATGATATCTTCATGGAATGAATCTATAATTAAATTGAACTAAATATCCGAATTATTATAGATATATCTGTTATCCTATTAAATTTTGGCCAAGTCCACACCAAGAGATTTGGCATAGGAGCCTAGGCCTTTCTTTTGAATGGTTTTAAGAGCCCTAGTTGTTACGCGAATATTTATCCACCTTTTCCCTTCTTCCCACCACAGTCTTCTCTGCTGAAGATTTGCCTGTTGGAGCTTCTTTGTACGTATATGTGAATGGCTTACAGCCATTCCATTATTTGCTCGTGTGCCAGTTAGTTGACAAACTCGAGACATTTTTTGTCCTCTATATCGTAAGGGTAGTAAACCAACTATATCAAATGGATATCCAGGGTGTTTATTGGTTTATTAGTTCACTTAAAAGTTTTGCTGATCTCGTTTGAAAATCTCTAAGATCACTTGGTTCTAGTCCTCCGACACCTAGAAGAGCAAGTTCATAGATGTGTCGGGCAAGATCCTTGGCAAGTGAAGCGGATGGAGATGTCTCTGATCCCGTGACGATGACAGAACTAGCTTTTATTTTTAGGAGGCCTTTAACTAGGGGGTGTGCTTCATTGATCACAAGAACATGATTCTCTGGTAATCCAGGTAATCTCTGATCCATTAAAGCTCCAATATCATTCATTCTCCTCATTTGTTCAGGCAGGAGAATTATTGCTGGTGGGGCATTTAGATTTTTTAATTTCTGAACCTGGACAGTAACCTTTTCGTTGGCTAGAGACTCTTTAATAGTAATTCTTAATTTTTCTGAATCCGTATCTCCATCAGAATTAGCTATTTGTGCCACATCGTCTTTTATTGAATCGTCTAATTCACTATCAACTCTTGTAAAATTTAACTCTTGGTCGTTGGACTCTAACCAGGGTATAAATTGAGTATCTATAACAGTATCAGCAATTAAAATTTCAATGTCCTGGGATTTCCATAACTCTAATGCATCTTTTTGAGAAATTTGATCTGAGCAATATATCACTTTATTTTCAAGCTTCTTATTCCTTATCCTATAAGAACTTAAAGAAGTATAAGCAATATCATCCTTGTAAATTAAATCGTTATTGTCACAATCTTCTTTTTTAATTTCACCAATTGTTTTAAAGAATATAAGATCTTTTACATTGTCTGCAAACTTGTCATCTTCCATTGCACCTATTTTTACAAAAGGTGAGAGCTCTTCCCATGCCTGAATGAAGAAATCTGGGTTGTCTTTCCTAATACTTTTAAGTTTATCGGATACTTTTTTTGATATGAAATTACCAATTGATCGAACCCTTCTATCAGTTTGTAGTGCGCTCCTGCTTACATTTAGTGGAATGTCAGGTGAGTCAATTACCCCTCTAAGCGGAAGTAAATAGCGAGGAACAATTTCTTTTATTGAATCGCTTACAAATACTTGATTGCAAAATAGTGATATATCTCCTTTCTCCCAATCCGCCCTTCCAACCTGCTTTGGGAAGAAGAGAATACCCTGTAGATTATATGGATAATCAGTTTTCAGATGTATCCATATTAATGGATCTCCTTGAAATGGGTATAAGTATTTATAAAGTTCAATGTACTCCTCATCTTTGATTTTCGTTGGATCATCTCTCCACAATGCTTGTTTTTTATTTATTTTCTCGCTTTCTAAAAATATATCTATTGGCATGAAATCGCAATATTTGCTAACCAACGTTTTAATTCTCGATGGTTCAATATATTCTTGTTCTTCTTCTTGCAAGTGGAGAATAATATCAGTGCCAATTTCATCCTTATCTCGTTCTACTAATTTAAAATTTGGAGAGCCATCGCAAGACCAATGGACAGCTTTCGCATCATTCAAGGCTGATTTAGTATGAATTTCTACATTTTTTGCGACCATAAAACTAGAATAGAAACCTAATCCAAAATGACCAATTATTGCTTCTTCTTCTTGTTTATACTTTGATAAAAACTCTTCTGCACTTGAAAATGCAACTTGGTTAATATATTTTTTTACTTCTTCTGCTGTCATACCTATTCCATTATCACTTATAGTTATTTGCATTAATTCTCTATTAATACTTATATTTATTTTTGGTTCAGACGCATTTATACAGTCACCAGCCATTGAAGCCATCCTTCTTTTGTTAATAGCATCTAGCGCGTTGCTTATAAGCTCTCTAAGGAATACTTCATGACCAGAGTAAACTGCTTTTTTAATAATTGGGAATATATTCTCAGTATGGATCTGTATTTGACCCTCTTCTAGTAATGCCATTTTGTTTTATTTAGTTTTTACACTTTAATCAAATCCATCCATCATAAGTTGATTCGGTTGGAGAGTTCTCCGTACCTAAGTCAAGTCTCCCTTTGCAATTCAGGCATCTCATCTGCTATCACCGCACCTTCAACGGGACAAACCTGATAACAAATGCCACAGTCGATACATGTAGAGAAGTCTATCCAAAAATAATCAGTACCTTTCTTGTTTTTAATTGTGCCTGGTTTTATGCAGGCTACGGGACATGCATCAACGCAGTCAGCTACACCTTGGCAGGTATCAGTGGCAATTGTATGGGGCATTTCAGATAGTACTTTTAGAATAAATTTTATTTATCCAACCATTCTAAATCACTAAAGCCCTTTTCCTGCATTCGTTTCTGCGCTTGAATCTTATTGCTACAAGGCTCATGATCAGCTACTGCTATTACACCCTTTCTGTGATACTCGCGTTGAAGATTCATAGCTGCATGTAATTTATCAATATTGTTGAAGGTAATTAATATGTTTTTATTACTATCGCCATTTTGCATAGGACTTGATGATAATTCACGTAAGTGATCAATAGCAAAACTAAATCCTAAGCCTGTTGCATCTTTACCCTTGGCACCACAATTCTCCACCAATTTGTCATACCTACCTCCCTTAGCAATAACAATAGGTGCTGAAATCCCTTTGCATACTAGTTGAATAATAATTCCTGTATATATATTAAGCTGACTTTGGAATGTAGGATCTAGCTGTAATCTTATACCTTGTCTTTCTGCAATTGGCTGAATGATCGAAAATAGACTTTTTAATTCGCTAGTAACTTGTGTTTCACCAAATTCATTTTCTAAGATTGATAATACATATTCTGGTGATCCACGAAGTTGAAGCAGTTGATTTAGGAGCCTTTTGTCTTCGCTATTTAATTCCATCTGAGCAATAAAAAGCCTATCAAAGTTGGCTAGAGTTTGTTTAATCGCAGCGTGAGATTGTTGCTTAAACTTATTTAGAATAAGGCTAATTAGGTTGTTGTGACCTATAAGTAGAATAGGATTCTGATCAATTTTTAGGTTAAGACTGCCAAAGCTATCTATCAGTAAAGAAAGAAGTTCCATCTCGGCTGTGATGGAATCAATGCCAAACATTTCTACGCCGCTATGAAGATTTTCTTCAATATATAAACCTCCTTCGGGAGGAATTTTGCTTTGAAAAACAGTACCTTCAGCCCAAAGTCTAAGAGGTCTAGGCTTGTTTGAGAGTCTTGTACAAGCGGCCCTTGCAATTGATGCGGTCATTTCAGGCCTTAGTCCAAGGGGTTCGTCTGCTACAAGCCTTACTATTTCATTATTGGCAATTCCACCCCCTGCAATAAGGGTGTCTAATCGTTCTACCCTTGGTGGGCATATTTCTTGGTAACCCCATAATTTATAAGTATCAGATAGCTTTTTGCAAAGCAATTGGTTTAGCACCAATTGCTTTGGATTTAAATCTTTGGCACCTGCAGCTGGTTGAAGTCCCATGAGTTATTTAATATTCGGATTTAATTTGAATTGGCATCTAAGTTTGGGGCTCCAAAACAATTACCATCCAATGGTTCTACTTTATCTAATTCAGTCAGTAGAAGCTCATCAAGCCCAGGAGTACTAGCTAGGACTCTTCCATTAGTTAAGTTAAATTCTTCTTTTCTATAATCTCTAACATTTCCTCCCGCTAACTCAACAATCGGAATTCCTGCTGCTATATCCCAAGGTGCCAAGCCTCTTTCCCAGTATGCATCGACCTTTCCGCTAGCAACAAAAGCGAGATCAATAGCAGCTGCTCCTCCTCTTCTTACACCTCTGGTTCTGTGAGTCAGCCAACAAAATTCCGCATAATTATTATCAAGCCTTGTATGTCGGTCGTAAGCAAACCCAGTTACTAATAAGGAGTCACTAATTGAAGAAGTAGAGGAAACAGTGATTTTACTTCCATTACAAAAGGACCCTATTCCAGGAGCTGCGAAATAAAACTCATTTAGATAAGGAACTGATATTGCTCCGAGGATTGGTTGATTGTTTATAATTAAACCAACAGATGTGCCAAAGAATGGATAACCATGTGCATAATTAGTTGTCCCATCAAGCGGGTCGATACACCAAGTCAAGGAAGAGGCATGATTTAGAGGACCACTTTCTTCCGCCAATATTGAATATTCAGGCGTGGCTTCACTAAGATATTTTATAATTTGATTTTCGGCATCAATATCTGCACTTGTAACGATATCTCCAATTCGTCCTTTACTTTTTATACTTTCTATCGCACCAAAGTGTTTTTTCAGTACATCAGCTCCTATCTCTGATGATTTTCTTGCTATATCAAGGCATCTTTCCAAGGTCGAAGAGTCAAGTCCAGAGAGTTCTGCTGCCTTATTGCAAATCTTTTTTGACATTACCTTAAAGACTCGTTGTTTGATGACATATCTTTATTCTATTCAGAAATATATTAATATCCTTATAATATACATATAACAACAATATTTTGAAAAGCACACGATTTAAAAATAATTATACAACTAGATATTAAATGCTAAATTAAGGATGATCAAACAATTAAAAATACACCGCAATATCATCTAATTCGAATAAGGACATAATTTAACTTCGCAAATTCAATCATCTATTGGTATGTATTTATCTGTTTGGAATGATTAATTCGATCAACCTGCTAGATTGGCTGAGGCATAGATATGCCTGGAGAGGTGGCCGAGCGGTTTAAGGCGCAGCACTGGAAATGCTGTATAGGGGCAACTCTATCGAGGGTTCGAATCCCTCCCTCTCCGCCTTCATCATGTTAATTAATTCTAATTGGTTCAAATCAATTAAATTGGATAAAAACTTTCAAATTAACTTTTAATAAATAGGTTAACCAAATCTACCTGCTACATAATCTTGAGTTGCTTTTTGTGTAGGGGAGTTAAATATCTTTTGAGTAGAATTAAATTCAACTAAGTATCCAACTTTACCAGAACCACCCGCTTGTACTTCTGCATTAAAGAATGCAGTCATATCGCTTACCCTTAATGCCTGCTGCATGTTGTGAGTAACAATAATGATGGTAAATGTTTTCTTAAGTTCATGAATCATTTCTTCTATTTTTAATGTTGAAATTGGATCTAGAGCAGAGCATGGTTCATCCATAAGGATAACATCAGGTTGTACGGCAATAGTTCTTGCAATACATAATCTTTGTTGTTGTCCTCCTGATAAGGAATAACCACTTTCGTTCAATTTGTCTTTACATTCCTCCCAAACAGCTGCTTTCCGAAGTGAATTTTCTACAAGTTGACACATATTTCCAGTAAATCCATTAATCCTTGCTCCGTAAGCAATGTTTTCATATATGCTCTTTGGAAATGGATTTGGCTGCTGAAAAACCATGCCTATTCTTCTTCTTACTTCTACAGGATCAATATTTGGTTGGTATAAGTCATTTCCCTCATAGATCACTCTTCCTTTTAGCGTGCAATTTTCAATTAAATCATTCATACGATTAATTGATCTTAAAAGGGTTGATTTACCGCAGCCCGATGGACCGATAAATGCTGTAACTTTACCTTTGGGTATGTCACAATAAACATTACGTACAGCTTCAAAACCACCGTAGCTTATAGATACATTTTCTAGTTTTATGCAGGCCTGGTTGACTCGTTTATCAGTGGGCATGATTTTAAAATCCGATTGTGACGAAAATTGGTTGATATTTGTTGCATTCATATTTTCATGTCCTCCTTTTCTCTGACATACCAGTTAACCACCTTGCGAGTATATTTAATGTAAGCAAAAAGATCACTAAAACGAATGACGCAACCCAAGCAAGTTCATTTTGAGCTTTATAGGGCTCAAGTGCAAAGTTATAAATAAGGACAGACAATGAGGCAATGGGGCTTAGCAGTGCATCTGTTCCACTTGACCAATAAAATGAAAATAGAGCAGTAAAAATTAATGGGGCGGTTTCCCCCGCAGCTCTTGCAATAGCAAGTACAATGCCCGTTGCTATGGGTGTAAAAGCTGATGGCAAGGTTATTTGTGTGATGGTTATAAACTTTGAAGCTCCAATTCCTAATGATGCTCTACGTAAATCATCTGATACAAGCTTTAACCCTTCATCTGTGGTTTTAATTACCGTTGGCAGCATTAATATCGACAGCGCAATGCCGCCGGCTAATGCACTAAAACTACTCCCGAAGAAGAGTTTTGTTGATACTACTACTCCGTAAACAGTAACGCCTGCAATTATTGAAGGTACACCTGACAAAACGTTAGTCCCAAATCTAATGAATTTAGAGAAATTACCCCCTTTAGAAAACTCAGCCAAATAGATTCCCCCTCCTATACCTATTGGCACAGCAATTAATGCAGCTAGTGTTGTAACAATAAAAGTTCCAATAATTGCATTGCCTATTCCTCCACTACCTAATAGATCGTCGCCAGGAGGTTCAGGCAATTCAGTAAGAATGGCTAAATTTAATTGTGAACCACCTTTTATGATTACATAGCTTATTAACAGTAATAAAGGTAAAATTGCTATTGCTGAGAATAAAGCAGCTATAAAGTTAAATGAGCTAGAAATTAGGTTCCTTTTTTGATAAGGATGATAAAGAAGATCTGAACTTCTTTGAAATAGCTTTTCTAATTGATGTTTATTGTCCATTTCGTTAATATTTTAGACTTAAACGTCTGACCATCCATTGAGCAAATATATTTACATTTAATGTTAAGATCATTAGTATAAATGCCGCAAACATTAAAGATGAAACCTGACTTCCGTCAGCCTCACCAAACTGATTTGCTAACATTGCGGCAATAGTATTTCCAGGCGCGAGCAATGAAAGACTGAAGTTATTTGAATTACCAATAATCATCGTTACTGCCATTGTTTCTCCCATTGCACGACCTAAGGCTAGTAATACACCTCCAGCTATTCCAGAAATTGCAGCTGGGATAATGACGTTAAATATTGTTGACCACCTTGATGCACCAATTCCATATGCAGCCTCTCTTAATTTGCTTGGAACTTGATTTAGAGAGTCTCTTGAAATAGCAGTGATGATAGGTAGGAGCATTACTACCAAAATCAATATCGCAGGAGCCATTCCAGGCCCGACTGGTTCTGTACTTAAAAAAGGTATCCAACTAAAGGAAATATTTAATTGCTTAAGCAAAGGTCTTAATGCTGGTTCCATAACAAAAATTGCCCATAAGCCAAGTACAACAGAAGGAATTGCAGCTAATAACTCAACCAATATTCCAATAATGTTTCGCCACCAAATCGGGATTATGTTTTCAGTAATGAATATTGCGGTTCCAACACCTAAAGGGACAGCTATCAAAAGTGAAAGAATGGAAGTAACAACAGTTCCATATATGGCAGTAAAAGCGCCATAACTATCTGTTACGGGATCCCAGTCTGATTTAACCAGAAATTGAAGTCCGTATTGGCTCATTGATTCAAATGAACCTTCTAAGACAACAATAAAGATTGTAAAAAGAGCTATGGCAACCATTGCTGCCATAGAGAGTGCGGCGTACTTAAATCCGTTATCTATGAATTTTTCAGAGCTAGTTCGTCTCCTAAGAGTAAAAAGCTCTTTTTTCTCAGATTCGACCATTAAGTAAAACACTTATATCTCGAACTTAGCCTTGTTAGCGAAGATTTCCACTAAATGTACTTGAAAAGGTGGAGATCCCTAGCAATTCTAGGCTGGACTCTTAGATTTACATGGTTACGGTTGGTTCGCACTTCTCTACGTCATGGGTCGGATCGTAGGAATTGATCTTGGAACTACTAACTCCGTTGTAGGAGTTCTAGAAGCTGGCCGCCCCCTTGTAATTGCCAATGCCGAGGGCACCAGGACAACTCCCTCTGTAGTTGGCTATTCAAAAGATTCTGAGTTGCTTGTTGGCCAGATGGCTCGGCGACAACTTGTGCTTAGTCCAAAAAATACATTTTCGAACCTAAAAAGGTTTGTGGGTAGGGATTGGGACGAATTAGAAGAGAATAGTCTTTCTGTTCCGTATACAGTTCGATCAAACAATCAAGGAATGGTTCGGGTTACTTGCCCTATTACCGAACGTGAATATGCACCGGAGGAACTAGTAGCTTCAATAATAAGAAAATTGGTTGATGATGCTGAAACTTATCTAGGTGAACAAGTTGAATCGGCGGTTATTACCGTGCCTGCTTACTTCAACGATTCACAAAGACAAGCCACTAAAGATGCTGCAAGGTTTGCTGGAATTCAAGTTGAGAGAATCCTTAATGAACCTACAGCAGCCGCGCTTGCATACGGGTTTGATAAAAGTGCTACCAAACGTGTACTTGTATTTGATCTTGGCGGAGGAACATTTGATGTATCCCTGATGAGGATTTCAAATGGGGTCTTTGACGTTAAAGCTACATCTGGTGATACTCAGCTTGGAGGAAATGATTTTGATCAGAGGATTGTTGATTGGATATCTGAATCATTTAAGAAAAAACATGGGATTGACTTAAGAAGAGATAGACAATCGCTACAACGACTAAATGAGTCGGCAGAAAAAGCCAAACAAGAATTGTCAGGCGTTCAATCAACAGCAATTTCACTCCCATTTATTGCCACTGGACCAGACGGACCACTTCATATAGAAAGTAATATTGACAGAAAGACATTTGAATCCTTAAGTACAGACTTATTAGATCGGCTTTTAATACCTGTTAAGTCTGCACTAAATGATTCCGGATGGGATCCTAATCAAATAGACGATGTAGTCCTCGTAGGGGGAGGAACGCGCATGCCAATGGTTCAAGAACTTGTGAGGACTCTTGTACCTAACCCGCCTTGCCAGTCAGTTAATCCAGACGAAGTTGTAGCAATTGGAGCAGCCGTACAAGCTGGAATTCTTTCAGGCGAATTACGCGATCTTTTACTTAATGATGTCACACCTCTTTCCTTGGGTTTAGAAACAATAGGTGGTTTAATGAAAGTATTAATACCACGTAATACTCCTATACCTGTTAGACAGTCAGATGTATTTAGTACGTCTGAAGCGAATCAATCCTCTGTAGAAATACATGTATGGCAAGGTGAAAGACAATTAGCTTCTGATAATAAATCTCTTGGTAGATTTCGCCTTTCAGGAATACCTCCAGCTCCAAGAGGTGTGCCTCAAGTACAAGTTGCTTTTGACATAGATGCAAACGGACTTCTTGAAGTAAGTGCGACTGATAGAACAACTGGAAGAAAACAAACAGTGAATATTCAAGGAGGCTCAAATATGAATGATGAAGAAATCAATAAAATAATAAGTGAGGCAAAATCTAATGCTTCTGAGGATAGAAGAAAAAGAGCCTCTATAGATAGACGAAATACTGCTTTAACTCTTGTAGCACAAGGTGAAAGAAGGCTTAGAGATGCGGCACTAGAGCTTGGCCCATATGGCGCCGAGAGACAACAAAGAGCCGTGGAATTAGCTATAAGAGATGTTCAGGATTATATAGATTCTGATGACATTCCAGAACTTGAATATGCCGTTGCTGGACTGCAAGAGGCATTATTTGGTTTGAATAGAAAATTATCTGCAGAACGGCGCAGCGATTCAAACCCTCTTCAAGGCATACGTAATACTTTTGGATCTATTAAAGACGAGCTTTTCTCGGATGATTATTGGGATGACGATCCTTGGGATAGTCCATCCAGGGGTACATCTGATAGAAGAACATTAACTCGAAGGGATCAAGACCCTTGGAATGATGACATCTACCGCTAAGCCCGATTATTGGGCTCTACTTGGGCTAATTCCTGATAGCAGTCCCGAACAACTCAAAAGAGCATTCAGGAAAGAGGCAAGAAAGTGGCATCCTGATTTAAATTCAAATAATAGGAAGGCAGAAGAGAGATTTAAATTAGTAAATGAGGCGTACGCAGTACTTAGTGATCCAATAAAACGATCCAATTGGGAAAAGGAATTGCAAACCACTCGTATTACCGAAGATCCCTTTATTACAGGATTTCCAACATTTGAGAATTACCTATCGGTCATATTGGGCATAGAAAATAGTCAGATAGAAATTGATAATCAAGATGTATCATATAATGACTCTTATACGAGTGGTAATGTTTATAGTGAATCTTTACTGAATGATCAAGATATTGATGGAGATTATGATGTTAAAAGCACTTCGCAATCTATTGATTTCACCAATTCATGTTCTGAGCAGCCTGTCTTAGTGTTAGATGATCTTGAGAGTATTATTGATTTAAATCCCGAACAAGCTTTGTATGGCACAAATGTCCAACTAGAATTAGATAATGGAGCAGTTGTAGAAGTAAATACCCCCCCTTTCGCGGGCCATGGTTGGAGATTACGACTTGAGGGAGTGGCCCCTGGTGGTCGTGATCATTTCCTTCAACTTAGAGTAAGTACCCAAGAAGGATTAATAGTTGATGGATTGAGAGTTTTATATAAGCTCGAACTATTCCCACCTGAAGCAGCTTTAGGTTGTTCAGTTGAGGTTCCAACTCTTGATGGTCCAGTAACTCTACAAGTGCCACCTAAATCCTCTAGTGGTAGGCTTCTTCGCCTTAGAGGAAGAGGACTAGAATATGAAAATATAAAAGGAGACCAATACGTTGAGATAGTAATTGTTCTTCCTTCAGATTTAACTGAGTCTGAAATTGCTCTATATCAACGTCTTCAAGAATTATCTATTGATCCAGATGCAATCTAGTATTCTTAATTAAATCTAGATCAATACACTCTTTTTAAAGATGTTAGTTCATGTCATGCTTTATGATTCAGGTCAAGATGGAGAAGGGATTCATTCACTTGAGCTTTCAGGTAAAACAGTAGTTCTAATGTTCGAGAATAAGGATGATGCAGAACGATATTCTGGATTATTAGAAGCACAAGATTTTCCTATTCCAAAAGTGGAGAAAATTGAGAGGGATGAGATAGAGACATTTTGCGAAGAAGCTGGTTATGAGGCGAAGTTTGTAGAGTCGGGATTTGTTCCTTCAAGTGAAGAAGATCGGTTACTACTTGCACCACCCGAACGAAATAAGGAAGTATTAGACTGGGAAAATGATTTATTTGAAGAGCAATCAGATCCTGTTACAGAAGATATTCCTTCTAATGAAATTACTGAAATTAGAAAAAGATTAGAGGATCTTCTATGAATTTACACTATATTGACAAATATTCTGAAGATGAAATAGTAAACCGTGGTAATTTGATTACCGAACAGAATAATACTAATAGTAAGATACTTGATACACTTACTACAAAAGAAATAATAGAAATATTCTCTAAAGAGGATTTACTTCCTCAGTTAGCAGTTAGCAGGTCTATACCTGAAATTGTTAGGGCTATTGATGCTATATATCTAAGGCTTAAAGAAGGAGGAAAGTTATTCTATTTAGGTACAGGCACTTCTGGTCGACTTGGAGTAATAGACGCTGCAGAGCTTCCACCAACCTTTTGCACGCAACCTCATTTGGTACAGGGCATAATTGCTGGTGGGAATGAAGCTCTGGTAAAAAGTTCTGAAGATCTTGAAGACAATTATTATCAATCAGTGGATGATTTAAAGGATAGAAAGTTCAGTAAAAAAGACTGCCTAATTGCTATTACAGCTGGTGGAACAACACCATACGTTTTATCAGCTCTTGATTACTCCAACAAAATAGAAGCCCTTTCAGTGGCAATTTGCTGCGTTCCAGAGAACCAGTCAAAGTTAAGTTGTGACATTGACATTAGATTAATAACAGGACCAGAAGTTATTACAGGTTCCACCAGATTAAAAGCTGGGACGGCTACAAAGATGGCTTTAAATATGATCTCGTCAACTGTAATGATTAAATTGGGAAAAGTTTACGGAAATAGGATGATAGATGTATCAGCTTCGAATTCAAAGTTATTGGACCGCTCCCTACGCATCCTTAATGAACTACTAAATATAGATAGGAACGAGGGAATTAAATTACTATCACTAAGTAAAGGCTCGGTCAAAATTGCATTACTTGTAGCTGCCGCTGGATGTTCTGTTGAAGAAGCAGAAGAAACCTTAAACAGAAACAATAATAACCTTAGGCAAGCTCTCAGGAATTGTAAAATAAATTCTGATTAGATCTATATTATTTGGCAACTAAGCTTATTAAAATCAAATCTTGTTGGCTGAGTATTATATAAACTATAGACTATGTATTATAATTATTTTTTTAATAGGCAACCTGTGACGAAAGCAATTATGGAAACAGATTCGGGAGTTATCACTCTTGAGTTATTCGAAAACGATGCGCCAAATACAGTTTCTAACTTCGTCAAGCTTTCAAAGTCTGGTTTTTATGATGGTCTCTCTTTTCATCGTGTAATTGATGGATTTATGGCTCAAGGTGGATGTCCTAATAGCCGTGAGGGTGCGTCTGGAATACCTGGCACCGGAGGACCTGGCTACAAAATTGACTGTGAAATAAACCCAAGAAAACATGTGGCTGGAACACTTTCAATGGCGCATGCTGGTAAAAATACGGGAGGCAGCCAGTTTTTCATTGTTCATTCTCCTCAGCCACATCTAGACGGTGTTCATACAGTTTTTGGTCACACAGATGACATGGAGGTTGTATTAGCTTTGAAGAATGGCTCTAAAATAAATAAGGTAACAATAGGTTAGATATATACTTAAATGATTACGACCAAAAAATTACCTTAGGAATATCCTTATCAATATTTCTAAAATCATCGTCACTCATCGTTATTAGATTTGCAATACTTCTCTTTTCACTAATCATATCAATTCTAGGATGTATAGCCTGGTTCCTATTTTGAGTAAATAATAATGTAATTCTAACAGTACCGATCCATGTTGTTAGTTCCTTAAGGAGTGATAAGAGTGATTCGTAGTCTATTGAACTATGCTTCTTTTCTAAGTCATATTTATATAGTTGCACGCTCCATACAAAAAGTGGCCTCTCTAGTAAGGCCGATAGCCTCGGTGAATATTCAGGTGTTATGTCTAAATGATGATTCGTAGACCACCTGTCGGTTATGTTTCTAAATTCTATAAGATCATCTCTTTTTATCCGTCCATCCCATGCTAGGAATATGTGTGGGCCTTGTTTACTTATTTGCGATTGATTAGTAGGTTTACTAAGTAAGTGGCCAAGCTTTTCCCTCTTAACTTCAAGATAAGCCGAGTTGTGATCGCCAGGACAAATTACTAAAGGTATCCTACTTTCAACTTTTATTCCATAACCTCCTAATCCAGCAATTTTTCTAGGGTTGTTTGTTAATAACTTTAATCTATTAATTCCTAAATCAGTCAATATTTGTGCACCTACACCATAATTTCTTAAGTCCGCTGGAAAGCCTAATCTTTCGTTGGCTTCAACAGTATCTAAACCGCCATCTTGCAAACTATATGCTTTTAGTTTATTGATTAATCCAATACCTCTTCCTTCTTGTCTTAAATATACAACTACTCCTTCGCCCTCTTTCTCTATTCTTGATAATGCAGCTTCAAGTTGTGGTCGGCAATCACAGCGTAGTGAACCAAAAGCATCACCTGTTAGACATTCTGAATGCATTCGAACTAATACTGGTTCTTTAAGTAAATCTAAATCTCCCTTAACGAGTGCCACGTGTTCTGATCCATCCAATTCATTTTTATATCCAATTGCTGTAAATCCTCCAAACACACTTGGTAAATTTGCTGTTGCTTGACGATAAACAAAACGTTCATTTTCCAGTCTATAGTGTATTAAATCGGCTATACTTATTAATTTCAATCCCCATTGCTTGGCATATACTTTTAGTTGAGGAAGCCTCGCCATAGTTCCATCAGGATTCTGTATTTCACAAATCACTCCTGCAGGTAATAAGCCAGATAATTGTGAAAGATCTACTGCTGCCTCTGTATGTCCAGCCCGCTTAAGCACACCCCCTTGTCTTGCTCTAAGAGGAAATATGTGTCCAGGACGCCTCAGATCCATGGCGCTCGTGTCTGGGTGAATTGCGACCTGAATTGTTCTTGCTCTGTCTTCAGCTGATATCCCAGTACTTACTCCATGCTCGGGTCCAGCATCAATACTGACAGTAAAGGCAGTTTGATTTGAATCTGTATTTCTATCAACCATCAAGGGCAGATCTAGCCTGTCTAGACGAACGCCTTGCATTGCTAGGCATATCAATCCTCTTGCTTCTTTAGCCATGAAGTTAATTTGCTCAGGAGTGGCAAATTGCGCAGCGCAAATCAGATCTCCTTCGTTCTCTCTTCTTTCATCGTCTACTACAACAACACATTCGCCATTCCTTATAGCTGCTAATGCATCAGCTATGTCGTCAAATTCGATATCAATAGAATCTGAGGCCAATTTTGTGGGATTAAGAGGATTAGTCATTTAGATTCGGTCAATCTTTATCGACGCAAGTAACATCATCAGTGGATCAATAACGGCAATTAATCGCTGGGATATGTCAGATTCTCAATCTAGACCCAAATATAGGACTAGCAGGGTTGCTGTTATTGGGGCAAGTGGCTATGGAGGTTTGCAAACAATACGTCTCTTGCAGCAACACCCTGAATTTGAGATTACTTATCTGGGTGGCTCTAGAAGTGTAGGAAAAAGGTGGAATGAGCTATGCCCCTTCATAGAATTGGCAGGCAACCCTCAAATTTGTAGTACTTCAGCTGACCAAATATCTGACCACGCTGATTTTGCGATATTGAGTCTGCCTAATGGTGTAGCCAGTCAATTAGTACCGCAACTATTAAGAAAGAATGTTCGAGTTATCGATTTGTCGGCTGATTACCGATACAGATCACTAGAAATATGGAAGCAAAATTATGTAAAAGAAAATCTAGAATATAATCGAGATGATAGTCAATTATGTAGTGAAGCGATTTATGGGATACCTGAATGGAATTCAGAATTAATATCTAAAGCAAAAATCGTCGCTGCTCCAGGCTGCTTTCCTACTGCAAGTTTGCTACCACTCCTACCATTCCTAAAACAAGGACTTATTGAATTTGAAGGACTAGTTATTGATGCAAAGACTGGGACGTCAGGAGGTGGAAGATCACCGAAGGAACACTTACTCTTTGCAGAATCATCAGAGTCGATATCTCCCTACGCTGTTATTGGACATAGACATACTTCGGAGATTGAACAAATGGCAAGAGAAGTATCAGGTCAACAAATAAAACTACAATTTACTCCTCATTTAGTGCCGATGGTTAGAGGTTTACTTTCAACGGTTTACGCAAAACTAAGAGACCCAGGATTAACAGCAGATGATTGTACAACTGTCTTAAAAGCTTTATATAGAAATGACAAGACAGTAGAAGTACTACCAGTTGGAGTTTACCCTGCTACAAAGTGGGTACGGAACACTTGCAAGGCAATGATTTCTGTTCAAGTTGATACCAGGACAAGTCAATTGGTACTTATGAGTGTAATAGACAATCTAGTAAAAGGTCAGGCAGGTCAAGGCATTCAATGTCTTAATCTGATGGCTGGACTGCCTCAGGAAACGGGATTACCCCTGAATGTATTCTACCCTTGATCGATATTAATACCTCTACATTGCTTACCTATAATCGAAACAGCCATAGGAAGGAGTTTGTATTCTAGCTTCTGTATTCGCTGCCTTAGACTGGACTTATTATCATTCTCTAATATAGGCACAGATCCTTGAATTATTATAGGTCCTGAGTCTACCTCCTTGTTGACAATGTGAATTGTACAGCCTGTAATCTTGCTTCCGTAATCGAGGGCAGATTGAATAGCATCCTTACCTTTAAAACTGGGGAGTATTGATGGGTGTATATTAATTATTCTATTAGGGAACCCATCAACAAGGACGTCTGTAACTATCCGCATCCAGCCTGCCATGATAATTATCTCAACCTTATTCTCCTTAAATACATTTATAAGAGCATGATCAAGATCTTCTCTCGTATTATAATCTCTATGATTTAAAACAACGCTATTGATGTTGAGACGTTCAGCCTTCGATTTAGCGCCACAATTAGGATTATTTACTACTAATATTTCTATTTGAGCACTTAATATCTTATTGATGATATTTGTTGCAAGAGATTCGAAATTACTACCGAAGCCTGATGCCATTACTCCGATCCGTAATGGTGGATTAAAATTGTGTATAGATCCGTTCGGATTATATAATATATTCGAATTTAAATTACTACTACTCTTATTATCTCTGAATAAGAAATCGTTCATAAGACAAAAATACTAATGTTATTAGTTCACCATAGTTCGTTCTTCTAATGCTAGCCATGCATTTAGAGTTCCAATACAGCAACAGATTATTGCCTCAGCCTCTAAGAGTTGCCTTTATTTACTACCCTTCCTAGAGAACTGAACAGACTGGTTTAAATATGAAATTCCCTGCATTCAACAGCTCTGACGAAAATGTTCAATGGCAACGGTTCTGTGCTCTGAATTGGTTTAGTGACCAATTAGGTATGTGGCTAGATATTAGTCGGATGAAAATAAATCAAAAAGAAATTGAAGACCTGAGACCAAACTTAGAAAAGGCTCTAGATGCTATGGCCGATATAGAGCGAGGTGCATATGCCAACATCGATGAAAATAGGCAAGTTGGACATTACTGGCTCAGAAGCCCTGATCTAGCAGTGAATCAAGATATAAAAAATTTAATAGAAAAAGAAATAGTCGAGATTGAAAATTTTTCAAATTCAGTATTATTGGGGACAATAAGAAGTAATAATAATAAGAAATTTGATAATGTAATTTGGATAGGTATTGGAGGAAGTGCCTTAGGACCACAGCTTGTCTATAGATCGCTTAAGCAGCAAAATCTAGGACTAGAATTCCACTTTGTAGATAATATAGATCCTATTGGGATAAAGGAGACAATCGAAACAGTAGGAGAAAATATCACTAATTCATTAATAGTCGTTGTAAGCAAATCAGGCTCTACACCAGAACCTAGAATAGTAATGGAGCAGTTTAAAAATCATCTTAGTCAAAAGGGCTTAAATTGGCCTTCACAGGCTGTAGCAATAACTACAAGAGGTAGTAAATTAGATATGTTGGCAAAAGATGAGCAATGGCTAAAAAGATTTGATCTTCCTGATTGGGTTGGTGGAAGAACAAGTATTACAAGTGCTGTTGGAATACTGCCAATAGCATTAGTCGGTAAAGATATTCGAAACTTTCTAAAAGGTGCATCTGATATGGATTTAACTACTAGAGAAAGAAATTTACAAAATAATCCGGCAATGCTAATTTCTGCTGCTTGGTACTCTGCAGGACAAGGTAAAGGGAAAAAGGATCTTGTTGTACTTCCATATCGAGATAGGCTAGATCTAATTAGCAAATATTTGCAGCAGTTAATAATGGAGTCGTTAGGTAAAAGATTAAATCGAAATGGGGAATGTGTAAATCAAGGGCTATCAGTCTTTGGAAATAAAGGTTCGACAGATCAGCATGCTTATGTTCAACAATTAAGAGACGGGATTGATAATTTCTTCGTGACATTTATAGAAGTTTTAGGAGATAATGTTAATTTGCCTACTATAAGTGATCAAAATCCAAATGATTATTTATTTGGTTTTCTTCAAGGTACACGAAATGCATTAACAGATAGCAATAGACAGAGTATTTTATTAACTATAAATACCTTAAATGAGAATAGTCTTGGATCAATAATTGCCCTTTTTGAAAGGACTGTGGGTATTTATGCCGAATTGATTAATATAAACGCATATGACCAGCCTGGTGTTGAAGCAGGGAAAGTTGCAGCCTCAGAAATCTTAGACCTAAAGAACAGGGTTGTTGAAATATTGGCTGATGGAAAACCAAGAACAACTGAGGAAATAGCTCATCTACTTGGATCTAGCTGTATCGAATCAATTTATTTGATCCTTAGATTACTTACATTTAATAATTCAAATATCAAAGCAATTGGAAGCTGGCGAGAACCGAAATTAATAAGATTTGGATTAGAATAATTATTTCTGCTATGGTATAAGGTTTACTAATTTGTCAGGAATAACTATTACTCGATTTGGTTTGGCATTATTTAACCATCTTTTAGCTATATCACTATTAATTGCGATTTCCTCTAGATTATTTTTTGACAAGCCTGATTCTACTTTGATAGTGCCTCTGGTCTTGCCTTTTATTTGAATCACTAGGTTTATAGATTCCGAAATTAGATTATTTTTATCATATCTTGGCCAGGATTGTAAGTGAACGCTTCCTGTACCTCCTAACTTTAACCAAAGTTCTTCTGCTAAATGTGGTGAAAAAGGAGCAAGTAACTTCACAAGAACATTCAACGAGTAAATTTTTAGGTCACTGCTTAAATTTTCTAGTTCTGTAGAAAGTAAATTTGATAACTTCATAAGTTCAGATATTGCTGTATTAAATTGATATTTATCAGACAGATCATCATCTAAGGCTTTAATAGTATATGATACCGCTCTAAGCACGGTTTTATCTATATCCTTTTGAGCCAAAGGTACATATTGATCACTTAATACGTCTTTATTATTGGAATCTAATTTTATATTACTAAATAGCTTCCATAATCTATTTAGAAATCGATATTGACCTTCAACATCAGCATCATTCCATTCCAAATCTTTCTCCGGTGGGGCTTTAAATAAAATAAACATTCTAGCGGTATCAGCGCCATATTTATTAATTACTGTCGATGGATCTACTCCATTATATTTAGATTTAGACATTTTTTCATATATAATTTCTAGTTCATCACCAGTAGAAGGGTCTATTGGTTTACTTCTATCCGAAATAGAATCTATTGGTATGTATTTGTTGGTTTTTTTATTTCGATAAGTAATACCTTGAACCATACCTTGAGTTAGAAGGCTAGTAAATGGCTCATTTATACTTATAAGTTTGTTATTATATAATGCTTTGGTAAAGAACCTCGCATACAATAGATGTAATATTGCATGCTCAATCCCACCAACATATTGATTGACTGGTAACCAAGTGCTTATAGATTCATTATTGAATGGTTTGGATTTA
Source organism: Prochlorococcus sp. AG-409-N21 (assembly GCA_003215415.1). GTDB lineage: Bacteria > Cyanobacteriota > Cyanobacteriia > PCC-6307 > Cyanobiaceae > AG-409-N21. The sequence goes on from QCKK01000012.1 coordinate 20,775, forward strand.
TTTCCAGGATCTGCATAACGTAAATAATACCATGAAGAACACATAAATGTATCCATAGTGTCTGTTTCTCTAATCGCCGGTCTTTCACAATTTGGACATTTGGTGGTAACCCAGTCAACGTTAGATTCTAATGGGTTGCCTACCTTAGATGATAAATTATGCGATTCAGGCAGTTCAACCGGAAGTTGAGAGTATGGGACGGGTACTATTCCACATGACTTACATTTAATAATGGGAATGGGGCATCCCCAATATCGCTGGCGAGATATAAGCCAGTCCCTAAGTCGATATTGAATCTTAGTTCGTGCCCAATTAGAGGTAGTACCTCTTTTTAGTATTTTTATATTTGCAATATCAGATTTTAGTCCAGAGAATTGTGCTGAATTGACGAGAATTCCTTTTGAAGTAAATGGTTTATTATAGAAGCTATCTGAATTATCTTCATCAGGTGTGACTACAAATTTAATAGGCAGTTGATATTTAGTAGCAAAAGTATAGTCTCTCTTGTCATGAGCCGGAACTCCCATAACGGCTCCAGATCCATACTCTGATATTACATAATCGGCAAGATATACGGGTATTCTCTCTTTATTTATTGGATTAATGGCCTTAATCCCTAGGTCTATTCCAGTCTTAGGCCTTTTGTCATCTGTTCGTTCAATTTGAGATAATTTAGCGGCATTATGGATATATTGATTGATGTGATCACTTTTGTCGTTGGGGAATAATTTATTAATTATTTCGTTTTCTGGTGCTACTGCAAGGTATGTGGCTCCATATATCGTATCTAATCTAGTAGTGAAGATAGTTATTTTTAAATCATTATCACCTTCTATTATAAAATCCACTTCAGTTCCCTCGGACTTGCCGATCCAGTTACGTTGCATAGATTTAACTTTATCTGGCCAATTGGTAAGTTTATCTAGGTCTGTATCCAACTGTTCTGCATAGTCTGTAATCCTTAAAAACCATTGCTTTAATTTTTTTTGTTCAACAATAGCGCCTGATCTCCAGGATCGACCTTCACTATCTACTTGTTCATTGGCTAAAACTGTTTGGTCTATAGGATCCCAGTTTACTGTTGCCTGGTTTTGATATGCTAAGCCCTTTTGGTATAACTGTAGAAATAGATATTGGGTCCATTTATAATAATCGACATCACAGGTAGTCTGCTCTAAATCCCAATCTATAGATAAACCTAATCGACTTAATTGTTTTTTCATTTGAATTATATTATTTCTTGTCCATTCTCCAGGATCGATATTTCTTTCTATTGCAGCATTTTCAGCAGGCAACCCGAACGAATCCCATCCCATAGGGTGTAACACAGAATATCCGCGCATTCTCTGAACCCTCGCAATTACGTCCGTTATTACATAATTGCGGACATGTCCCATGTGGAGCGTGCCAGAAGGATAAGGAAACATTGACAACGCGTAAAAGGTTTTGTCATCTCCTCGAGGCTGTGTCGTCCTATATAAATGACTATCAGACCACTGCTTTTGCCATCTTGCTTCTATTAGCAAGGCTTCATAGGCGTCGGGTGACGCATTATGGCCGGAACTATGATTTGATTCTGCGATCAAAGGCATGAATGATTCTTTGCAAACAGGTCATATTGTCTATATTAAAGTATATGATTCTATTTAAAAATCTAGTTAGATTGATTTATGGACAGTTTAGCACCCTTAATTAGTATTCACACAAGTAGTAAAGGCAGAGTGATCAAATGATTCCATTTTCAAAATATCAAGGCCTAGGTAATGACTTTGTCATTGTTGATGGAAGAGACAATGAAATAGATAATCAAATCAACTCCTTACGATCAAACAGGATTAGATCTATTTGTAATAGACATTTCGGTATTGGGGCAGACGGTCTAATATTTATTCTTAAATCAAGCAACGATATAAATTATCGAATGAGAATATTCAATGCAGATGGATCCGAAGCTGAAATGTGTGGTAATGGTATTCGTTGTCTAACTAAATACCTCTACGATCATAATCAATTTGCTATTAAGGATAAATTGACTATTAATACCTTAGCAGGTCCAATCAAAGTTCAAATGGTAAATGACAATTTCATAAGCGTAGATATGGGTAGGCCCTCCTTGGCAGGTAATACTATTCCTACAACCATGCCTATATCCGATAGAGGCCTTCCTGAAACTGTTATAAATATTGGAAAGGATTCATATCAAGCATTTGCAGTTGGTATGGGTAACCCCCATTTGGTAATTATTGTTAATAGACTAGAAGATATATCTATCAGTGAATGGGGACCAATACTTGAGATTAATAAGATGTTTCCTTTAAAGACTAACGTACATTTTATTCAAATTATTGATCGGAAAACGATAAAAGCTAAAGTATGGGAAAGAGGTAGCGGAATTACATTGGCATGCGGCACTGGAGCTTGCTCAATACATGTTGTTTCGCACATACTCGGATTATGTGAATCCGAGTCCGAGATTCAGCTTCCTGGCGGATCATTATATATAAACTGGACAGATAGATCTCAGTCAGTATATATGAAGGGACCAGCTAATTTTGTATTCAATGGATTTATCAAGCAATTCTAATTGTCATGTTTAAATAACTACTTTAGATATAATGAAATCACAAGATATCGATAGCATAAGAGATCTAATTTATATAGATGGTAGTGCCACATCACCACCATATAAAGAAGTCATTGATGTCATTAGGGATGTAGAACTAGGATCCTGGGGAAACCCATCTAGTATACATAGATTCGGGCTTATGGCAGCAGAGACATTAGAACGAAGTAGGTTTGAGATAGCATCAATATTAAAGGCTAATCCATCGGAGATTATATTTACATCAGGCGCAACTGAATCCATAACATTAGCTATTCATGGGATATCTCAAATGATAAAACCAGGTACAATAGTAATAAGTTCAATTGAACACCCATCAGTTGAAGAAACCGCAGCTAATTTAAGGTTATTTGGCTGGAATGTAATTAAATGGCCTGTAAATAATTTCGGAATCATTGATCTAAATTATGCAGATAAGTTTCTAGATGATGATACAAGGATTGTGTCATGTATATGGGGCCAGAGTGAAATAGGTACAATTCAGCCTATTATTGAACTTGGTAATCTATGTAGACAGAAGGGAATTGTATTCCATACAGATGCTACTCAATATTTGATTCAGAATAATTTCTGTTGGTCAACATTACCTGTTGACTTACTAAGTTTTTCAGGTCACAAGCTTAGAGCTACGAAAGGAATCGGTGCACTATTAATTAAAGATCATCTAATTAAAATGATCAAGCCGATAATTTTAGGAGGCAAACAAGAAAATAATCTGCGTTCTGGAACAGAGCCTGTGGCTTTAGCTGCAGGATTAGCAAAAGCTTTGCAACTACTTACTAATTCTTTTGTGGACGATAAATTGAATACCAAATATTCTTTTAAAGAAGTAAAACAAATGACATCAAGGCTCAGGGCGGAACTATCAAAAAATCCTCAAATTATATTTACTGGTGACTCTATACAAAGACTTTCTCATCATATTTCCTTTATTGCTTCCAATTCTAAAGGGTTACCTATATCAGGAACTAAACTCATTATGGCATTATCGAATCTTGGCATAGCAGCTAGTAGTGGAAGTGCATGTTCTTCTGGTACTCAAACAGGAAGCAAAGTCCTAAAAGCGATAGGCGTACCTAAAGAATATCAGAGGTCTGGTATAAGATTTAGTCTTGGGACTTGGCTTGATTTTGATGATGTTAAATTAGTGCCGGAATTACTAGAAAAGGCGTTATACCAATTAGATTATGAGCCTTAATTCAATGATTTTAAAAGCACTATGCAGTACAAACTTCCATCTGACTTGAAGATAGCAGAATCTGATATGGTTGGTTCAGTATTAGAAATCCTTTCAGTAAGTAATATCTCACGCATATCAAGTTATTTACTCTTTGAAGGGCTTAGAATTATGCCAGTAGTTATCCGTTTATCAAAAACTCTTACTGATAATAAAATATCAAATTATCTAATATGGCCTGATGCAGGAGCTACGGCTTTAGCTAAACGTGACAATCCTTCGCTAAATGAAAGGATATATTCAATTTCAGATGCAATTAAATCTAATAAGCTCCTGGAGGATGAATTATTAATAGCAATAGCACCTCAACCATACGATTATAAGGAATTTGAAGAGTTATGTGAAGTTCATAAGGGCAAAATATTAATGTTCAATGGCAAATTAGAAGACCCTGCTGTTGGGATTGGAAGTGTTGCAAGGGAAAGGAGGCGCATATTTATCTCATCTTGGCAAAATAGCTACTACCTTCAGCCTCTGAGTACTGGAGCTCTAATGCATAAATACCCATCAAATTGGGAGTTGTATAAAAATTCGCAGAATCTATATTCATTTGTAGCTGAATATGCCAATAAACCCGACTCAGAAAAGATCTTTGAGGCAATCAATTAGCATGGATAGATACAAATTGAATAATCATCGATTAAGTTGGATAATAGGTTTAATTATACTATTTGCGTCATCGTTAGTATCTGCCAAAAATTCTAAATATATAATATACAAAGTAAGTTCATTTGTTTATAAGGCTAGGACATCACTTGGTCTCATAACTAAGTTAAGGTCTGGCAGGCAATGTTTGCAATTACGTAAGAGGATAATAAGTCTTATCCCTGAAATCGATAACTGGAGTGTTACAATTATAGACTCATTAGGCAATAAATTTGTAGATATTAATGGAGAACATTTAAGGATACCCGCTTCTAACCAAAAGTTACTAACAACAGCCTACGCTTTAGATAAATTAGGTCCTTATTATTCTCTAGATACAACAGTTTCTTATCGACCAGAAAATAAGTATATTATGAGAGGGAATGGAAATCCTGACCTATCAGAGAATAATATTCAAGCTCTCGCAGAAGATATAGCTGAACATATCTCTAGCAATTTACGTGGCGATCAAGTACCCCATATTATCTTCCTAGAGGAAGATAGGAAGTACTGGTGGCCTAATCACTGGATTCAATCCGATCGAAATTGGGAATATGGAGCTCCTATAACAAGATTGGCTTATCTTGGTAATTCAGTGTCAAACTCACTTCATGATCCATTATCTAGTTTCCACAAGACTTTTACTCATTATTTATCTAAATCTATAACAAATTACCAAACGTCAACCAAATTGCCAACCAATTATTTGTTTAAGAACAATGGCCAGGTAATTTCCATTATCAAATCATCTCCAATGCAGTCACTTTTAAGTTTAAGTAATTCAGAAAGCCATAATTTCACTTCGGAGGTCCTTTTAAGGCAAGCCTCAAAAACTTGGGATACTTATGCTGCCATAACAGGACTTTATAAGTGGCTAGCTAGATATGGTCTTTCTAATTCCACAATTACAATTTCAGATGGTAGTGGGTTATCTAGAACAAACAAAGTTTCGACTAATATCTTAAGCTCATTGCTATACAGGATGAATTACCACCCATTATCGGCATATTATTTCTCATCAATGGCTATTCTTGGAAAAAGAGGTACCTTAAGCAGCTTCCCAGGTAGTAATGAACTAAATGGTATTTTTGTTGGAAAGACCGGTACATTAACAAATGTAAGGGCCTTAAGTGGTGTTTTAAAGAATAATAATGGGAATACATATATAAGTATTATCGGAAATAATGTCAGCTACTCTGATGGTCTTATTTCTAGAATTCTCGTCGAAACAAGTAATTCTAGTTATTGCCATTGACAGCCTTTTGGGTATAGGAATTTGACCTGGGTCTTTTGAAGGGTATCATTTTTCTGCGATTAGAATCAGTAGCATCTAATTGCTGATTCTGAATTATCTGTAGCTTATTTATTTCATTTCTTCCTGCTAATACGATTTTATTAATTTCATTAACTCTCTGTTCAAGTTCCTGAAGTGTTTGATCAGCATATTGATTGGCGCCTTCTTTTAGATTTGCGGCCTCCTTTCGGGTATTTAAAAGTAATGATTCACATTGTTGGTGAATCCTATGCCCGTAATTAATGGCATCCTTAGTTATCCGCTCAGCCTCTGCCTGTGCCACATTTTTTAATGAGTGGGTTTCGTTTCGTATTTTGTCTAGCTCAAAGGAAGCCATATTCAACTGCTTCTCATGATTGATTGATAAGTCCTTTTTAATTTGAATGAGATCTAGTTCAATAGATCTTTTTCTATTGCTGAACTCTTCTTCTAGTTTATTCCTCCTAAGGGTGTAAGTATTCTCTAGGTCAGCTAACTTAGATTGAGCCTCTAGTTCAAGGCGAGCTGACTGTTGTCTAGTGGTATGTAGAAGTTGCTCACATTGATTTCTTGTATCATCCTTTAGTTCATTAATTATTCTTTGAGCCTCCTCTTGAATGCCTGCTGAATTAACAAGTTGGTCTCTTTTGTGAATGGCAGATTGGATGATATCTTCTGCTTGCTTTTTAAATGTATTTGTAAATTCAACTTTACTCCTCATAAGCTGAGAAGCTTTGTTTACTTCTTCTGGAAGTTCATCACGAATTAAATCTAGTAATTCAAGAGTTTCTTGTTCATTTACAAGTCTTTTTCCAGTAAATGGTAGTCGTGCTGATTCAAGCAAGATGTCTTCAAGTTGGTCCAGGTGGTCTACAAGTGAGACTGTTAATTCTTGCATTTTAATTTCCCTTTAAACCCAAATTAAAGTGCGTTTCAAGGTCTTTTGCCACACCAGGTGGGACCATATGTGAGACATTCCCTGCAAAACGAGCAACTTCTTTGACTACTGAGCTACTAAGAAAGCTGTGGTGGGCCTGAGTTGCCAAGAAAATAGTTTCCTGATTAATTGCTAAAGATTTGTTTGTATGCGCAATCTGGAGTTCATACTCAAAGTCGCTTAGTGCTCTTAACCCTCTCAATATCAAGTCAACGTTATTTTCTTTGGCACAGGTAACTGTCAGGCCTTCAAAACTAATAACTGTTATTTGATCCAAATGCTCAGTTGCCTCAATTATTTGATTCAAACGTTGTTTAAGAGAAAAAGTGGGTCTTTTTTCCGGATTTTTTAAGACAGCAACAACGACTTCTCCAAAAAGTCTATTGGCTCTTTCTATAAGGTCTAGATGTCCTAGTGTAAGGGGATCAAAACTTCCTGGATAAAGAACCCTCATGGTTTTAATTGAATAGGTTGAACAGACTGATAGGACCAGCCTAGAGTTGGTGTAGTCAAACTAAATTTAATGGCACTTGATTTAGAGGCCAAAAAGGTTCTACTCAGAAAAATCCCACATGGCTTATTTATATGTGGAGTCAGAGAAGGAGAAGACATCAATGGATTTACTGCCAGTTGGGTAACTCAAGGATCATTCGACCCTCCATTGGTTGTTATGGCAGTAAGAGCTGATGGTTCTAGTCACGGAATAATTGAAAGAACGAAGTTATTTTCGCTAAATGTGCTCAAATCTGACCAGAAAGACCTGGCCGCTGTATTTTTTAAACCTCAAAAAGGATTGGGAGGTAGATTTGAATCAACCTCATATAAATACGGTGAATTAGGATTACCATTAATTGTCGACGCTATTGGAGGCGTGGAGTGCGAAGTAATCGGGCAAGTTAAAAATGGTGACCATACAGTATTCGTAGCAGAAGTTAAGTCCGCCCTGCTTAACGAAGATGGAGAAGCCTTGGAACTCTCAAATACAGGATGGAATTATGGGGGCTAACAATAGAACCTATGAAAAATAAATATCAGATGATAGAAAAAAATAATTTAGAAGAGAAAATCGCAGATATACCTAATTTGACAGGATGTTATCTCTTCCTAGATAAGAACCAACATATTATATATATAGGAAAATCAATAAAACTAAGAAATAGAATTAGAAGTTACTTTAGAAAGTCAACTGATATCAGTCCACGCATTGACCTCATGGTGAGGCAAATAGTTGGGATTGAATTTATAGTTACTGATAATGAGGAAGAAGCTTTAGCTTTAGAATCAAATCTAATAAAATTGAACAAGCCATATTTTAATGTCTTATTAAAGGATGATAAGAAGTACCCTTATATATGTATAACATGGTCTGATGAATATCCTAGAATCTTCATTACGAGACGAAGGAGATCAGGCAAAGCTAATGATAAGTTCTATGGTCCATATGTTGATGTTGGTTCACTGAGAAAGAGCTTGATGATAATTAAAAAGATATTCCCACTTAGGCAAAGGCCAAGGCCTCTTTATAAAGACAGAACATGTTTAAATTACTCAATAGGAAGATGCCCAGGTGTATGTCAAGGTAAAATTAGTTCCGATGACTACAGAAATACATTAAAGAAAGTAGAAATGGTTATTCAAGGTAGAAGTGAAGATCTTAACAACATCCTTATGGAGCAAATGAAGAATTACTCAGATAAGATGGACTTCGAGAAAGCCGCAGCGACTAGAGACCAAATTAGAGGAATAGAACAACTTAGCAAGGATCAAAAGGTTATCGATCCAGATGTCTCAGTAAACAGAGATATTATTGCTATGGCTTGTAATAGCAAGATTGCATCAATACAGATATTTCAGATGAGGAAAGGAAAGCTAATCGCTAGGTTGGCTTATACAGCTAATTGCAAAGAGTTCGATAGTAAGATGGTCTTGCAAAAAGTTGTAGAAGAACATTATAGCCAGGCAGACCCAATCGAAATACCAGCTGAAGTTATAGTTGAGATCAAATTACCTAATAATGAACTTATAGAAGAATGGCTTGGAGACCTAAGGAAAAGAAAAGTAAGATTATATTCTCCAAAAAGGAGTAAAAAGCATGATCTATTAGCTCTAGTGCGAAAAAATGCGGAAATTGAACTTAACAGACTAAGTAAAGGACACAAGGATCAAGAACTTGCGGTCGAAGATTTGACCCAACTACTTGAATCTACCTCAACGTTGAGAAGAATTGAGGGATACGACATAAGCCATATTCAAGGAAGTGATGTTGTTGGCTCACAGGTTGTATTTATTGATGGATTGCCAGCTAAGCAGCACTATAGAAAATATAAGATAAGAAGTAGCGAAATATTCGCTGGTCATAGTGATGATTATGCAGCGATGAGTGAGGTTATAAATAGACGTTTTAAAAGGTGGGCATCTATCAAAAACGAGCTCGGAGATCTAACAAGCCTAAAGGAAATGAAGAAATCATATTTAGATGCCAATAAATTTGATGATTGGCCGGATTTGATAGTAATTGATGGTGGAAAAGGACAATTATCATCTGCATTGAAGACGTTACGCCAGTTGAACCTAGAAGAAGAAGTAACTATATGTTCGCTTGCAAAGAGAAGAGAAGAAGTATTTCTGCCTGGATTAAATAATCCTATAAATACTGCCCCTGATACACCAGGAGTAAAGTTACTTAGAAGGCTAAGAGATGAGGCTCATAGGTTTGCTATTAAATTTCACCGCGAGCAAAGAGAGAAAAGACAAAAAAGGTCACATCTATCTGAGATTCCAGGGTTAGGCTCTAAGAGAATTAGAGATCTACTTTCATATTTTAACTCAATTGAGGCAATACAGCTTGCAACAATCGAACAACTTTCTAATGCCCCTGGAATTGGCAATTCGACAGCCCGAGATATTTGGAAATACTTTCACCCTAATGAAAACAACTTGAACGACTAGTTATTTTACTTTGTGAAAGTATATAAATGATTCAGAATCTGTATAATTAAAGAAGTAATTGCAAATTTTACTAAAATTACTATAAAAGAATTTTTTTATGACCTTCTCTCCTGAAGCATACCTCTGGTTTAAAACACTCCACATAATAGGTGTAGTTGTATGGTTTGCAGGTTTATTTTATTTAGTAAGACTATTTATTTATCATGTAGAAGCTAATGAAATGGATGTTTCTGTAAGAGCTGCTTTTTATCAGCAATACCAATTAATGGAAAAAAGACTTGCAAATATAATTACAACGCCAGGATTAATATTGACAGTAACTATGGCCATATGCCTATTAATAGCGCAACCATCATATTTGTATCAGAACTGGATGCAAATCAAACTAGCCTTTGTAGTACTACTACTTATCTATCATTTTTACTGTTACAAGCTAATGGGTCAATTAGCGAAAGGCGAATGTAATTGGACGCCAAGGAAATTACGTGCGTTTAATGAACTTCCTACAATACTGCTTGTTGTCATCGTAATGTTAGTTGTCTTCAAGAATAACTTCCCCACTAACGCAGCAACGTGGTTTATAGCATCTTTAGTTATTTTTATGGCAGCATCAATACAGTTTTATGCAAGATATAGAAGGCTTAGGTCAGAGCGAGTAGCTAAGAGTGTAACCAATGACCTATAATATTTCTATCCAGGATGTACTTTTAAAGGTAAACAAAGGTAGTTGCCCCAAAGATATTAATCTTCATTGTCATACGTCATATAGTGATGGAAGTCTCCACCCACATCTATTAATACAACAAGCTATAGCTACTAAGATACAACATATTGCAGTTACCGATCATCACTCAATTTCTGCGTACAGTTTAATGGTTGATTATTTAGAAACCATTGATAATAATCAGTCAAAGCCTACACTCTGGTCTGGCATAGAAATCAGCTGCCTAGTGAATAAATGCTTAGTACATATATTAGGTCTTGACTTTGATATATCACATAAAGCATTAACAAAATATACTAGCGGTTCAAGTCCGGTTGGGATGGATCTACAGGCAGTAAATGTTATAAACGCTATACATGATGCTGGTGGACTAGCTATTCTTGCCCACCCAGCAAGATATCGAATTGATGCGATTACTCTTATAAATTATTCGCACAAGTTGGGAATAGATGGTGTAGAAGTTTGGTACGATTATGACTCAAAACCTAAGTGGAGTTATTCAGAATATATTTGTCAACAGATATATAATCGAGTTAAGGAATTAGGGTTATATTCTACTTGTGGTACAGATAGCCATGGATTTAGCCTTCTTGGAAGATAACAAATGTTGTTACATGCTTTCGATTACTCCTTCAGTATGAATAATTATATTCTGAAGTGTAGATATTTGCTCTTGTGTTGATGTCTTCCATAGATTACGATTCTTCGCTTCCAACAGTCTTTCACATATATCACGTAATGACCATGGATTCTTCTCTAACAGGAATTGTTGATTATCCTTATCTTGTAACCAAGAACTATAAATAGAGGAATAACACCAAGAAGGAACTTTATTGGTTGTAGCATCATAAGCGAATAAATAATCTAAACTAGCCGACATCTCGAACGCCCCTTTATAGCCATGTGATTTCATTCCTTCAATCCAGTTTGGATTTAACATCCTACTTCTTACTACCTTATCTATTTCTCTAGTGAGATTATGTATCTTAGGACGAGAATATCTTGAATTATCTCCGAATGAGATTGATGGCTCATTACCCGAGATCGAACTTACGGCGGCCGCTAATCCTCCATGAAATTGATAATAATCATCGGAGTCGAGGATATCGTGTTCTCTATTGTCCTGATTATGGTGAATTAATTGAATATTTCTAAGAGCATTTACAAGACCTGGTTTGTTTTTAGTACTTTCCCCAGCCAAGTCATAACTCCATTGACTCCATGAAACAAATGATTCCGCTAAATCTGACTTGTTATCCCAGGCGCCAGAATTTATTAACTCTTGCAATCCGGCTCCATAAGCTCCAGGAGCAGAACCAAAAACTCGAGATTGGTATCCTTTATCTCGACAAATGTAAGCGAAGGGGTTTGAATCTTTAGGTTCATCTAATGTAGATATTAGGTATTGAGATCTTGATAGCCAATAGACTAATTGAGGAAAGGCATCTCTGAAAAAACCTGAAATTCTAACTGTTACATCAACACGCGACCTTCCTAATAACTCAATGGGAATCGCTTCAATATCCACCATTCTTCTATTGGGTCCATCCCATACGGGTCTTACACCTATTAGAGATAAAATTTGGCATATGTCTTCGCCTCCATTGCGCATTGTTGACGTTCCCCAAACAGAAACAGCAAGACTCTTTAACGATTCACCATTTTCCATTTCATATAAATCAATTATTAACTCAGCAGACCTTCTTCCTATATCCCAAGCAGCCTCTGTCGGCATACCTCTCAAATCAACACTATAAAAATTTCTGCCGGTGGGTAAAACATCCATTCTGCCTCTCGTTGGGGCCCCAGAAGGTCCACTTGGGACACGCAGTCCTGAGAGCGATTTTAAAAATGATGCTTTCTCACAGTTAGGAGATTTATTTAAATTTAACCAAACTGTATTTATAAGGTAATTAAAGTAACTGTCGATTTTGTAATCTTTAATCCATTGTTTTAGTGGATCAACAAGATATCTATATTCATCAGGATAACTTGGTGTGCGGTGAATCCTATAAAGTAATGAGATAACAAGATGTCGTGTTTGATCCTCTATCCATGCAACTGCTTGACCTGTTATGCGAATACCATCCAACTTATAAGCTTTAAGTATCTGAATATCGTTTTGATTGATTTCCTTGTCCTCATCATCAGTCCATGGATCTAGTTGCATTCCAATTTTATTCGCTACAAGCTGTGTAATACCTAGGTGCTGGATATTCGGAGCCCTAGCTATGGATATTAAAAGGTCAACAAGTTTATTAGATGGAGGTGCAACTCCTAATATGTGAAGACCTGTTCTAATCTGTGCCTCTTTTAATTCGCATAGATACGAATCTGCAGCATTAATGATTTCATCAAAATTATTTAGATCTTTTTCTACACTGGTATGATCAATATCGACTAGATGTTTCTCAGTAATAAGAGAACATAATAATTTACGCAGTACTTTGACCCTATCCGAACCAAGTAATCGTGCCTCATAATATTCATCAAGTAAGGATTCTAAAGTTAATAATTCGCCATATAGAGTAGCTCTAGATAATGGGGGGGTTAAATGGTCGATTATCACCGCTTGACTTCGTCTTTTTGCCTGAGATCCTTCGCCAGGATCATTAACAATAAATGGATATATATTAGGAATTGGACCTAATACAATATCTGGGAAACATATATCACTTAAACCAACTGCTTTACCCGGAAGCCATTCTAAACTTCCATGCTTGCCTACATTAACAATAGCATTGGCTTTAAATTTTTCTTTTATCCAATAGTAAAAAGCTAGGTACCCATGAGAAGGAGGAAGGACTGGGGAGTGAAGGTCCGATGAATCGTTAGGGTCATACCCACGTGATGGCTGTATAAGTATAGAAATATTTCCGAATTGTAATCCATTTATAGCGAATCCTTTGTTATCTAGATGAGTTGATTTTTCAGGAGTTCCCCATCGCTCTTCTACCACTTTCTTAACTTCATAATTGAGACTATTCCACCAACTTGAATAAGTATCACAATTTAAGTATTCAAGAGCTATTTTGTTTGCGCTCTCCTGATCATTAGTTTTAGAATTAACAATATGATTTATTAGTTCTGAAGAAGTATTAGGTATATGGCCAGCACCTAAATAATACCCATCGGCTTTTAACCATGAAAGAATTTGTATCACACTAGCCGGTGTATCCAATCCAACCCCATTGGCTATCCTTCCGTTAGTATTAGGGTAGTTGGCTACAATGATAGCTATCTTTTTATTATGATTTTGTACAACTTGTAGATTTATTATCGATTCTGCATAGTTGGCGATCCAATTAATACCAAACTCAAATGGTTTAATACGATGTATAGCCGTAGACAAAGAGTTACTTTTTTTGGCAAGTTCCTTGAATGCTACAGGTCTTGAGATAATACGACCATCTAATTCCGGCAGGACAACCTGGATTGTCAAGTCAATGGGACTTAAACCAATTGAACTTGTATTCCATTTCTTTAGGGAACTTGATGAAGTGAGCATTTGTATGATCGGAACATTAATCTCATCCCATATACATGTTGCAATATCTGCATCCTCTATATTTATCGTCGAGAAAGAGGTAGATGATAAAATTAGTCTTACATTTACACTCTTAAAAATATTTTTAACTCCCTCTAGGACACCCGGTGATTTAAGACTACTGACAAATAATACTTTAGGTGCAATATTTGATTGCCTTAACCTCTGATTAAGTTGATTGGGTAATTCAAGATCAGATGCTTGAAAAAGTGATTTATAATAGATAATACCAACTTTCTCTCCTGAATCCTCCGACCAATCCCATCTTAGTGGGTCATCTATCTTATTAATACGAATATCATCAATAGATATATCTGACTGGGACAATATATTACCTAATAGATCTAACAATAACTTAAAATTGGTTGAACCACCTTCAATAAAAAGTCTTGATATATAATTTATAATTTCTAAATTAATATTCCCAATTTGACAAAGAGTGTCGTCTTCTAAAACAGTTCCTGACAAAACAATTAATTTTCGAGAACTATCTCTTTTTACCCACTTGTCTAATTCATCCAAGCCATAATTCCAATGACCTCTTCCTCCGAGTAGTCTCACAACAATTATCTTTGTAGGTTTAGTAGATGTAGAAATGTAATGATCGACCTGGGATGGATGTGATAAGGCGGGCAATGGCAATGCGCGAATACGGTTATTCCAATGTGAATAGTCCCTTTCCTCCAGGACTGAGGAAAGAGTGGCTATGTCCGTTGTGGCACTTGTTAGTAGAATTACAGGTGCTGATGGCTGCTCCACCAGAGTCAAGTCCTCTGGGGTGTCATCGCCGGGAATACTCGCTAATCGGTGCATGTGATGCTTCTCAAGCTTGGCTCGAAAATCAAATCGTTAAATAGCAAGAAGATTTTTACATTAATTCCAGCTCTGTAAATGCATAAGTTTCTTCCATACGCTTGGTTTCAAGGGAAATGTGTCCCATTCGAAGCTGCCAAAGTATCTGTAGCAACACACGCATTGCATTACGGAACAGGCGCTTTCGGGGGAATGAGAGCAATACCTGATCCAGTAAACAACAAAAACATACTTCTTTTCAGAGCAGATAAACATGCTCGTCGACTGAGTCAGAGTGCAAAACTTCTGTTAAGTAATCTACCCGAGGAAGAAATTTTAAAGGGACTAAGAGAATTTATAAAAGCTAATAAGCCAGATAAACCGATTTATCTTAGGCCTTTTTTCTATACTAGTGACCTAGGTATAGCTCCTAGACTTCATAATATTGAAACTAGTTTTTTAATTTATGGACTAGAGCTTGGAGATTATTTATCACCAGAGGGCGTGAAATGCAGGATAAGTAGTTGGACACGCCAGGAAGATCGATCTTTGCCACTTAGAGGGAAAATTAGCGGGGCTTATATAACTAGTTCACTAGCTAAAACTGAAGCGGTTCAGAGTGGTTTCGATGAAGCCTTACTTTTAAATACACGTGGAAAGATTAGTGAAGCTAGCGGAATGAACCTATTTATAGTGCGCGACGGACAATTAATTACACCTAGCGTTGATCAGGACATCCTTGAGGGTATTACAAGAGCCAGTGTAATAGAGATAGCAAAGGATATGAAGATAGATGTTTCAGAGAGAGCTGTAGACAAGACAGAGTTGTTTATAGCTGACGAGGTATTCCTTACAGGAACAGCCGCCAAAATAACACCAATAAGGCAACTAGAATCGACAAAGCTTTCAACTAAGCGACCAATTATGAAC
>QCKK01000013.1 GCA_003215415.1 Prochlorococcus sp. AG-409-N21
TTCTTGATTTAGGTAATAACTTATTAGCTCTATGCTTTCCCTATTCAGCATTGAGTATGCCTTTGGCAATGTTACTCCTAACTTCTGCCTTTCAGGATCTACCTAAAGAACTAGAAGAGGCAGCTATTATTGAAGGATTAAACCTAGGGAAAAGACTACAATTAATACTAATCCCCCTAATTAGGCCAGCAATAGGAAGCACATCAATACTCATATTTATATTTGCTTGGAATGAATATCCAATCGCACTTACCTGGATAAGTGATTCTAATTTACTTACATTACCTGTAGCTATAGCAAGAATCGCTGGTTCATCTATATATTCAATACCGTATGGTGCCTATGCCGCCTCAACAGTGTTAGGTTCTCTACCATTAATAGCTATTGTTTTAATCTTCCAAAAACAAATAGTTTCTGGCCTAACGCAAGGAGCCGTAAAAGGATGACTCTAGAATTAGTAAATCTCTCTAAAAACTACGGTAACCATGTTATTATAAAAGATCTGAGTCTAATAGTAAAGAATAGTGAATGCTTGGCACTGTTAGGGCCAAGTGGTTGCGGTAAAAGTACAACATTGAGACTAATAGCAGGATTAGAAGAAGCAGATAATGGTAAAGTATTTATAGACAATAACGATGTAACAAGAATTTCACCTGTTAATAGAAGAATAGGGATGGTATTTCAAAGTTATGCCTTGTTTCCACATTTAACAGTGTTAGAAAATCTTAGTTTAGGTCTAAAAGTAAGAAGTGTTCCCCTACAGGAACAGAAAAGGAGTATTTCATATATCATTGATTTGTTAAAACTAAATCCACTAATCAATAGAAAACCTGCTCAACTATCTGGAGGTCAAAGGCAAAGAGTAGCCTTAGCAAGAGCATTACTTAGAGACCCACTAGTTTATCTATTAGATGAACCAATGAGTAATCTGGATGCCCAACTTCGTGAAGTGTTAAGGCCAGAGCTGAGGAACATTATCATAAATAAACAACAACCAGTCGTTTATGTCACACATGATCAACAAGAAGCAATGGCAATGGCAAACAAAATAGCTGTACTTAATGAGGGTAATTTAGAACAAATTGGAACTCCAAAACAGCTCTACGAGAAACCTGAATCAACGTTTGTAGCTAGTTTTATTGGAAGACCTCAAATAAATTTCTTAACTGGTTCTGGCAATAGGGTAATAGGAATAAGGCCTGAGGACATACAAATAGCAGATGAAGGACTTACTACGAAAATTCTTTATAGGGAATGGCTTGGTACCAATCAGCTAATTTTCTTAGATACCCCCATTGGAAAAATCAGAATGCTTTGTTCAGGCAATACCGAGCTACCTGAAAATATAAAAATTGAATGGAAGAAGGAATACGAACATCATTTCAATAAGCAAACTGGTAAAAGGATTGACTAAACCTCTCCCCCGACAAAACAGATAGGTACAAACGTGCACGCACTCTCCTTAGCAACATGGCTAATACACATAACCACTGTTTTTGAATGGATAGTGGCAATTATTTTGATAAGTCGTTGGAGGCTCTCAATCAAATCAACTGAGCTCACTTGGTTATCAGTTGCAATGCTCCCGAATTTGGCTAGTGCGATGGCGGCTGTAACTTGGCATATCTATGACAATGCTGCTGCATTAAAAGGACTTGTAGTTCTTCAAGCAGCATTAACTGTCATCGGTAATAGCTGCATGGCTTTAGCTGCATGGCACATAGTTCGTTCTGAAGTCGCTCTAAAGGCAAGATTATGAACTTTGACTTGTTCGAAGATTTAATAACTAGACTTGGCCAAATAGACCCAAGTCCTTTTTTTGTCCTGTCTTTATTCCCTTACTTAGTTTTTCTGTTTTGGGCCCAAAAAAGCAATTCAATCCCAAGAATTGCTCTATGGGGATTCAGGCTTACTCTCCTTTTTGTCCTTATGACAATCATTTTTGCGATCATCGCCAAGGTACTTTTTGATGCAGAACTAACAGATATAGATTCACTTCATGGATCAGCAGAAGCCTTTCTTACCTTGAGTGATGCCTTAGTAGTACTTGGTTTTGCCGGTTTTGGAGCAAAAAAGCTCGTAAATAACTCTTAAGAGGATACAAATCTCTGTGACCAAAAGATGCTAATGAAGGAAAATAGATTGTCACTTCTAAAGCTTTTATGATCTCACCTCTCTTAGCTGCTGCAGCCCCAGCTACTTTCCACTGGTCGCCAAAGGTGGCTGTGGTGATGATCGCTTGCAATGTTCTCGCTTATGCGATCGCCAGGGCAAATATCGCCAAGCCAAACGAAGGCTTTGAAATTCCTAACTCACAGTTTTACGGTGGAATGAGCCACGCTTCTGTCGTGGCAGCAAACTGCCTAGGACATGTTCTAGGAATAGGAACAATCCTTGGTCTTGCCTCTCGCGGGGTTCTTTAGGTCGAGAATTTAACTGTTTTTACCGCCAGCCCAAGAGATAAGGAACAATTCTGAATCCGTATCTTTCAAAGCGGTAATCAAAAAGCAGAGCGCTGATGTCTTCAGCGCTCACTTTTTTATGGAGAGTACTCAACAGTCTTGTAATGCGATCATCAGCATTGTCATTGTTAAGGCCAAGCCATGTCTTCCTTGCTATCCGACTACTTAAGACCCACCTCCATCCAAGCTCTTGCTTCAATGCATTTTGATAATTTCTTAATAGCTTAGTCTCCATTTTAATTGTAGGACTATCTAATAAACATGCCTTTATTAGATATCTAGATAACATCTCTGCGCTTAATAAAGCAAACCGAATGCCTTCTCCACCTAGTAAGTTTGCTGTACTAACTGAATCACCAACACCAATTACTCTCCCATCGAAATGTGGCTCACTTCTTTTTAATGTGCTCCCAATTATTCCACCGTGTCGATCAATTACAGGACATTGATCGAAATTAAGTGCTTTTATAAGATTTTTTAAATAGTAATTTAGAGGCTTTCGCTTTTTAACATAAAAAGGAGGGTCTAATCTACAAATACCAACCTTCAAAATATTATTGTTCATTGGGAAAACCCACCCATACCCATTTGGTATCCAATTGGTACCAATAAGAAAAGATAAACTATTAGCCCAATCCTCTAGATTATATGAATTATGTATATGAAACTCTAATCCACTACCTTTTAGTAAAAAGTCATTATTATCTGATAATTTCTTTTCGTTAAGTCTTAAAAGACTTCTTGAATGACCAGTTGCATCAACAATCCAAGTAAATTGACGATATATTCTTTTTTTTAAAGGATCTAATAATTCTGCAATCGCGTATCTATCAAATGATCTTACGGAGCAGACTTTCCATCCATTTAATATCTCAACACCTGAGCTTTTGGCTTTAGCCCACATCTCCTTACGCAATAAGCCAAAATCAAGAATCATTCCAAGAGGATGATCATTCCTCCATCTAAATCTGGTAGATTTGTTATCTATTAATTGCCAGGAATTCCATTCTTTTGAGACGCAATTAGGTGGTATTGAATAATCACTAAATGCACTAAACGGGATAGCAGCACTTGAAAAGCTATTGTGAAATGGATCCTCTAGAGGATCGATCAAAGTAACATTTATCCCTCTTGTTGACAATAGATCTGCAATGCGAGAGCCTGAAGGTCCAGCACCAGCTACCAGTACTGATGATGTAATAATCAGTTCTTTACTGACTGAGGAGAAGTTTTATTTGAAACTATAGATTTGGTGTTATTCCAACCAAACTTTTGTTTAATTCTCTCAGCCATTTGCTCAGGTGTAAGACCTAAAGCCTCCTTGCTCTGATCAGGACTTGCATGCTCAACTAATTGATCAGGTATCCCTAATCTAAGTGTTTGTATTTGGATTTCGTGATCACTTAAAGATTCCAATACAGCAGCTCCAAAGCCTCCAGAGAGGGTGCCTTCTTCAAGTGTAACCATCTTTCCTATTCTTCTAGCAAGAGGGTGAATTAACGCCTGATCTAAAGGTCGGAGAAATCTGGCATTTATAACAGTAGATTTAATGCCAGATTCATTGAGAATGTTTGCAGTCTTAGTAGCCGGTGGAACCATTGCTCCATAAGCAACAATTAATAAATCATTTCCTTCCGAAAGAATTTCTGCTCTACCGATTTTTAGTGGTTCCCAACCTTCTTCCATTAAAGGGACACCTTCTCCAGAACCCCTAGGAATTCTTAAAGCTGCGGGCCCATCATGTTGCAAGCAAGTTACTAGCATTCTCTGCAATTCAGATTCATCTTTGGGAGCCATAACAGTGAAATTGGGAACTGCTCTCAAATAACTAATGTCATATTGACCTTGATGAGTAGGTCCATCAGCGCCAACTATTCCTGCTCTATCCAATACAAAAGTTACTGGTAGTTTCTGTATCCCAACATCATGAATTACTTGGTCATATGCTCTTTGTAGAAAAGTACTGTAAATAGCAACAACCGGTTTTAACCCCTCGCAAGCCATTCCTGCTGCAAGAGTGACAGCATGTTGTTCAGCTATGCCAACATCAATATATTGCTCGGGGACAGCTTTTTGAAGCAAATCTAAGCCTGTACCTGTTGCCATTGCTGCTGTAATGCCATAAACACTTCTATCCTGTTCGCATAATTTCACAAGAGTCTGGCCAAAGACCTTGCTGTAACTAGGAGGCTTGGGTGTTTTTGCAGGGAGAGCTTTACCAGTCCTTAAATCAAACGCAGATTGAGCATGGTAGCCAACTTGATCAGCTTCAGCATATGGATAACCCTTCCCTTTTGTAGTGACAACATGAACTAATACTGGCCCACCTACACGATGTGCCGTATTGAAAGTACGGACCATTTGAGAAATATCATGACCATCTATAGGTCCAATATATGTAAAGCCAAGTTCCTCAAAAACAGCTCCCACTTTGGGTACTGCCAATCTCCTCATACTCCCTTTAAGTGATTTGAGCTCCTCAGGCAACTCTCCACCCATAAACGGGAGATTCTTAACGCTCTCTTGAACACTGTCAGAAATGAATTGAAGAGGAGGGCTATGCCTCATACGATTTAAATAAGTCGAGAGAGCACCGACTGGGGGGGAAATAGACATATCGTTGTCATTTAAAACCACCAGAAAAGGAGTATTAGGAAGATGACCAGCATGATTAATGGCTTCTAACGCCATACCACCAGTTAATGCTCCATCACCTATAACTGCGACACATTTAAAATCCTCACCTCGGCAATCTCTTGCCATTGCCATTCCAAGTGCAGCTGATATTGAAGTACTTGCATGGCCAGCACCAAAATGATCAAAACGACTTTCTGTTCGCTTTAGGTAACCAGAAACTCCTTTTTGCTGACGCAAAGAATCGAAGTCATTAAATCGACCTGTTATTAATTTGTGTGGATAGGCCTGATGCCCAACATCCCATACAACACGATCACAATCAAGATCAAGAGTTTGATATAGAGCAAGGGTTAACTCAACAACACCTAACCCAGGCCCAAGATGGCCCCCACTAGTAGAAACTACTTGAAGATGACGCTCTCTAATTTGACATGCAACATCCTCTAGCTCAGCTGTACTAAGTCCGTGGAGCTGATTCGGATGGGTTAATTCGCTTAATCGCATAACCCGACCATAAGCAATTCTTTTAATCTAATGGTTGTTCTTCTCTAATCCTTAGAGATTCTACGCATAGCTCATGAATATTTAGAAGCAAAAGCCATGGGGCTTGCAAGAATGTCTGCATGGATGACTATCTACAAAAAATTTTAAGAGCACGCGTTTATGACGTTGCCGAGGAAACTCCCCTAGAGCTAGCGAAAAATCTCAGCAGGAGACTCTCTAATCAGATTTGGCTAAAGAGAGAAGATCTTCAGCCCGTTTTTTCATTCAAATTAAGGGGTGCCTACAACCGGATGGCACAACTAAATAAAGAAGAAATCAAAAAAGGTGTAATTGCTTCAAGTGCAGGGAACCATGCACAGGGTGTAGCACTAAGCGCTTCCAGACTTGGATGCAAAGCATTAATAGTCATGCCTGTTACCACACCAGAAGTAAAGATCAGAGCAGTAAAAAACCTAGGAGCTGAGGTTGTTCTATCTGGAGAAAGTTATGACGAGTGTTATGAGGAAGCCTTAAGAATAAGCAAATCACAAGAAATGACCTTCATACATCCCTTCGATGATCCAGAGGTTATTGCTGGTCAAGGAACAATTGGCTTAGAAATATTGAGACAAATAAAAGATCCACCCGATGCCATCTATGTAGCAGTAGGCGGTGGAGGACTAATTAGTGGAATTTCTGCATATGTAAAAAGTCTGTGGCCAAAAGTAGAAATTATTGGTGTCGAACCAGACGACTCAGCTGCTATGTCTAAATCATTAAAAGCAGGAAAAAGAATTGAGCTATCAACAGTTGGACTCTTTGCAGATGGTGTTGCTGTCAGGAAAGTAGGCGAAAATACATTTGATATTTGCCAAAAATATGTGGATAGAATGGTAAGCGTTTGTACCGATGAAGTTTGCGCTGCAATAAAGGATGTTTTTGAAGATACGAGATCAATTCTTGAACCCGCAGGGGCTCTAGCCATCGCGGGTTTAAAAGCAGATGTAGCAAATAGGGGTATAAATGGCAAAAATCTTGTAGCAGTAGCATGTGGCGCAAATATTAACTTTGATAGACTTAGGTTTGTAGCTGAAAGAGCTGAGATAGGCGAAGAAAGAGAAGCAATGCTTGCTGTAGAGATAGCTGAAAAAGCTGGAAGTTTAAAAAATCTTTGCGAATTATTAGGTGATCGAAGTCTTACCGAATTTAGTTATCGTATGGCAGAAGGTGCAAAAGCTCATATTTTTATGGGCGTACAAGTAAAAGATATCAAAGACCGAATAAGTCTTATCAATCGTTTTAAGAAATCAAATATTAACTGCCTTGACCTTAGTGCAAATGAGTTAGCAAAGATGCACCTTCGTCATATGGTTGGTGGTCGACTTCCAGGTTTAGCTAATAAAAATAATGAAGATGAGATACAAGAAATGCTTTATAGATTCGAATTCCCTGAAAGACCTGGTGCACTGATGAAATTCGTAAATGCACTTAGACCTGATTGGAGCATAAGCATCTTCCATTACCGAAATCATGGTGCAGATGTGGGAAGAATTGTTGTAGGAGTTCTTGTAAAAGAAAAAGAAATTACGGCGTGGAGGAAATTCCTTGATGAGATTGGATACCCAAGCTGGAACGAAAGTAACAATCCTGCATATCAATTGTTTCTAGGTGCACAGATTGCCTGATCACGTTACTTTGACGAATAAAGCTATCCAGGGCCTCCATGGCCAAAGAAACCACAAAACTCTCCGATTACAGGCCTAATCAGCACAAAGTCTCTTTGGCTGCCCAGTTAGAGGCAATCCTTTACTTGAAGGGTAAGCCGTTAAACCTCAAACAGATCGCAGAACTTGCCGAGGAAAGCCCAACTGAAGTTGAACAAGCATTAACTGAACTTATGGCTATTTATGCCCAACGAGAAACTGCATTAAATATCTATCGAAATAAAGGTTTATATAGCCTTCAGTTGAGACCTGGCCTTGGAAATCTCGTACAGAATCTTCTACCTGTGGACCTATCTACAGCGACACTAAGAACTCTTGCAACAATTGCCTTAAAAAAAAGAATCCTTCAGTCTGATGTCGTCGACCTCAGGGGATCAGGAGCTTATGAGCATATAAAGGAATTAGTTGACCAAAACTTCGTAGAGCGTAAAAGACAATCTGAAGGACGGTCCTACTGGTTAACTCTATCCGAGAAGTTCCATAGGACATTCTCAGTACTGCCTGACATAGGTACAGCCGAACCGGCAAAGGCTGCATAGAGTTTATTAGAGATAACCTTACCCAATGGAAATTCTTGCGACGCTACTACAGGTACTAGCTCAAACTCTAGAGATTTATTCACTTGTGTTGATCATTAGAGTTTTACTCAGTTGGTTCCCAGTTGATTGGTCAAACCCAGTTTTAAGCACTGTCAGCTCAATTACAGACCCTTATTTAAATATTTTCAGAGGAATAATTCCTCCATTAGGAGGTTTAGATCTTTCAGCAATATTAGCCTTTATTGCTCTAAGCCTCTTGCAGCAATTACTAACCAGTTCAAGTGTCGCCGTATACAACTCATCCTTTAGTTATTACAACTGATCCTCTAAATAAAAAGTACTTTTTATCAGGTCTTTTATCGCTTATCTCCACTACCTGATATTTTCCCCCTAGATGATCTACTTGAAAGCTTTTCCAAGTTACTTCGACCAACGTCCTCTAAATCGAAGCCTAATTCTGAGGAAAGCTGCGAAACGTACCAAAGAACATCACCAAGCTCGTATTTGATAGCCTCTTTTGAGTGATTATCAAAAATGCCACCTTTGTCTCGGAGAATCTTTTTGACCTTGTCTGCGACTTCTCCAGCTTCCCCATTCAACCCAAGTGTGGGATAAATAGGGTTATTGCCTACATCTGGATAGCGAGCCGTCTGACGCGCTTCCTTTTGATACTGATTTAGATCCATGGCATTCTGTAAAGAACATGAGGGTATGCATTTGACCACTAAATCACCTTTTTCACCATTATTCAGGGCACGCCGATGAAAAAGATCGATTTAATGCGTCGCACCAAAATTGTCGCAACAATTGGTCCTTCGACTGAGCAGCCTCAACAAATTGAAGAGCTGATCAAAGCAGGCGCAACCACGTTCAGATTAAATTTTTCTCATGGAGACCATTGCGAGCACGCCAAAAGGATCAAAACGATTAGAGAAGTTTCAAAAAAGTTAGGTGCGCATGTCGGTATTCTTCAAGATCTCCAAGGTCCAAAAATAAGATTAGGTCGATTTACCGATGGTCCAATAACACTATCTTCAGGTGATAAGTTTATATTAACCTCTAAAAAAGTAAACTGCAATAAAGACATAGCAACAGTTACATATGAAAATCTTTCAAAAGAAGTAAAAAAAGGATGCAGAATTTTATTAGATGATGGAAGAGTTGAGATGAAGGTATCAGAAGTAAATGAAAAGGATGAGTCACTAATATGTAATGTAGTAGTAGGAGGAGTTTTATCTAATAACAAAGGTGTAAATTTTCCAGATGTTGCATTATCTGTGAGAGCTTTAACATTAAAAGACAAGGAAGATCTCAAATTCGGACTTCAACAATCAGTCGATTGGATAGCGCTGAGTTTTGTTAGAGATCCTTCAGATATGAAGGAAATTAAATCGCTAATTAATGAACATGGCCACGTAACACCAGTAATTGCAAAAATTGAAAAGTTCGAAGCTATTGACCAAATAGATGCAATATTGCCTTTATGCGATGGTGTAATGGTGGCGAGAGGTGATCTAGGGGTTGAAATGCCTGCTGAAGAAGTACCTTTATTGCAAAAAGACTTAATTAAAAAGGCAAATACATTAGGTATTCCAATAATTACAGCAACACAAATGCTGGATTCAATGGCATCAAGTCCAAGGCCAACGAGAGCGGAGGTCAGCGACGTAGCAAACGCGATATTGGATGGAACTGATGCAGTTATGTTATCCAACGAAACAGCAGTCGGAGACTTTCCAGTAGAAGCTGTTATGACTATGGCAACTATTGCTAGAAGAATTGAAAGAGACTACCCAAAACGAAAAATAGAAAGCCATTTAGAAAGTACTATCCCTAATGCTATTAGTGCAGCTGTTAGTACAATTGCACAACAATTAACAGCAAGTGCAATTATTCCTTTAACTAAAAGTGGAGCGACTGCTCGTAATGTAAGTAAATTTAGACCTGCAACACCAATTCTGGCTATTACTAGCGAAGATGAAGTTGCCCGAAGGCTTCAATTGGTGTGGGGAGTTCTACCTCTTGTTATAAAGAATCAAGAAAGCACTACCAAAACTTTTGGAAAAGCAATGGACATGGCTAAAAATATTGGTGTACTCAAAACTGGGGACTTAGCAGTGCAAACAGCTGGTACGCTAAGCGGCGTAAGTGGATCAACAGATCTTATAAAAGTAGGTATAGTTGAAAATAATTCTATTTTAAATTCCAGCAAGGAACTTATACCTTAATTTAAAATGTCTAAGAAAATCCCACTTATCGAAACAGTGGGAATGGCTGTTTCAACATTAAAGTCAAACAGGTTAAGAAGTCTTCTAACCATGCTAGGCATTGTGATTGGGAATAGCTCAGTAATTACACTTGTAGGAGTAGGTAGAGGTGCACAAAATCTTGCTGAGAATCAATTAAGTAATCTTGGAGCAAATGTATTATTTGTTGTGCCTGGCAATAATGACACCAGGCGAAGGGGAGTAGCATTCCCTAAGACCTTAGTAATTGAAGATGCGAAAGCAATAGAAGAACAAGTACCTTCTATAAAAAAAGTAGCGCCACAAATCACTTCAAGTGAGGTTGTTCAAGCAGGAGCACGTACAACAACCAGTTCAATCTCAGGAATCACACCGCAATTTCTAGGTGTTCGTAGTTACGAAATAGCCAAAGGAAGATTCATCATGGCGGCAGATGAAAGAGCAGCAAGGAATGTAGTGGTGATTGGACCCGACTTAAGTAAAAAGTTATTTCCAAGCACTGAAAGTATTGGCAAGAAGTTAAGAATTAAAGATCAGTCATTTCAAATTATAGGAGTCATGGCTCCTAAAGGAGCAGTATTTGGCAACAATCAAGATGAAAATGCTTACATACCATTATCAACAATGGTTAGTAAGATTACTGGAAGAGATCCAACTTACGGAATAAGCCTTAGCTTTATTAGTGTTGAAGCGATAAACGAAAAAAATACAGGGGCTGCAAAATTTCAGATTACAAACCTACTTCGACAAAGACATAACATCTTAAGGGAAGATGACTTTGCAGTAAGATCCCAAAAAGATGCCTTAAAGATAGTTACAACAATTACAGGTGGATTAACCCTCATGCTTGCTGCAATTGGAGGTATATCTCTTCTTGTAGGAGGAATAGGAATAATGAATATAATGCTTGTTTCAGTTAATGAAAGAACACAAGAGATTGGACTTCGTAAAGCTTTGGGAGCCAGAAGCTCTGATGTGTTAATACAGTTCCTAATAGAGTCTCTTATACTTGCATGTTTTGGTGGCTTAATAGGAACTAGTGTAGGAATAGGTACAGTTGCAGCTATAGCCAGCTTGACACCCTTGCCAGCAACTATAGGTGTTAGAACAATACTAATTACTGTAAGTCTATCGGGAACAATTGGCTTATTCTTTGGTGTAGTACCAGCAAAAAGAGCAGCCAAGTTAGACCCAATTGTTGCCCTTAGAAGTCTCTAAGATTGCAAGTAAAAGTTTGTCTTAAATCTACTTGTGCTTTCAGTTAGCAAAACCTTGTTACAAGCCTACAAAGGCGAAAGATATTGGCCCAAGAAAAATGTCTAGGTAAGTCTACAAATTCAGGATAAAGTCCACATATTAATCATCTATTCAATTAGAGTGTCGTAAATATCGAACACCAGATGAATCAGCGCTGGCGCCTATTAGCACTTTGGCTATTGCCGCTTGGAATGGCATTACTCCTTGGATGGCAAATATTAGGAGTAAACCAATCAAGTAGAATTGAGTCAAATGAGACACCTGTTACTGCAAGAAATACTGCGGTAGCACGAATGAGTTATGGCCGATTCCTTGATTACATCGAAGCAGGAAGAGTAACTGCTGTAGACATATATGACGGTGGTCGCAATGCAGTAGTTGAAGCCGTAGATCCTGATTTGGACAACAGAGTTCAAAGGATGAGAGTTGATCTTCCAGGTCTTGCACCAGAACTTATAAACACCTTAAAAAATGAGGGAATAAGTTTTGATATTCACCAACCTCGCACTGCACCCCCAGCTGCCGGAATACTTGGCAATCTGCTATTTCCAATACTGCTTATAGGTGGATTAATTCTATTAGCAAGACGTTCAAACTCTATGCCTGGAGGACCAGGTCAGGCAATGCAGTTTGGTAAAACGAAGGCAAGGTTCGCCATGGAAGCAGAAACAGGGGTCAAATTTGATGATGTCGCTGGCATAAATGAAGCCAAGCAAGACCTCGAAGAAGTAGTGACCTTTCTAAAAACACCTGAAAAATTCACTTCAGTAGGTGCACAAATTCCAAAAGGTGTACTTCTAATAGGTCCACCTGGCACAGGTAAAACACTTTTAGCTAAAGCAATTGCAGGAGAAGCCGGCGTTCCTTTTTTCTCTCTCTCAGGATCAGAATTTGTTGAAATGTTTGTTGGTGTAGGTGCAAGTAGAGTTAGAGATCTATTTAAAAGAGCCAAAGAAAATAGCCCCTGTCTTATATTTATTGATGAAATTGATGCTGTAGGAAGACAGCGCGGTGCAGGAATAGGAGGAGGTAATGACGAGAGAGAACAAACACTTAACCAACTATTGACTGAGATGGATGGGTTTGAAGGTAATAGTGGAATTATTATTATTGCTGCTACAAATAGACCTGATGTGCTCGACTCAGCATTAATGCGACCGGGTAGATTTGATCGGCAGGTTTCCGTAGATGCTCCAGACATAAAAGGAAGATTATCGATACTCGAAGTACATTCAAGAAATAAGAAATTAGATAAATCACTTTCATTAGATTCCATAGCGAGAAGGACACCTGGGTTTACTGGTGCTGATCTCGCAAATCTTTTAAATGAAGCAGCAATTCTTACTGCTAGAAGAAGAAAAGAATCAATAGGAATTACTGAAATAGATGATGCCGTTGACAGAATAATCGCAGGAATGGAAGGACAACCTCTTACAGATGGTAGAAGCAAAAGGTTAATTGCATATCATGAGGTTGGGCATGCATTAATCGGAACTCTTGTAAAAGCTCATGACCCAGTCCAAAAGGTAACTCTTATTCCTCGTGGTCAAGCAAAAGGATTAACTTGGTTCTCTCCGGATGATGATCAAACATTAATTAGCAGGGCTCAATTAAAAGCAAGAATAATGGGAGCACTAGGTGGCAGAGCAGCTGAGGATGTTGTTTTTGGAAGAGCCGAAGTTACTACTGGAGCAGGAGGTGACATACAACAAGTTGCATCAATGGCTAGGCAAATGGTTACAAGATTTGGGATGAGTGATCTTGGTCCTGTATCACTTGAAGGAGGTAATCAAGAAGTATTTCTAGGAAGAGATTTAATGACAAGAAGTGATGTTTCGGATGCAATAGCAAAAAGAATAGATGAGCAAATAAGAGATATGGTAAAGAGGTGTTATCAAGAAACATTTAATATTGTTAAAGATAATAGAGAAGCAATGGATAGGCTCGTAGATATACTTATTGAAAAAGAGACATTAGATGGAGAAGAATTTAGCTCAGTTTTATCTGAATTCACTGCAATACCAGAAAAAGAAAGGACCACCTCTCTTTTGAATTAATATTGTAAATATTTTTGTATTCAATAAGAATTAATTAACTGAACGTACAGGTCTCTTATCAAGAACGCTGTCGATCAATCCATATTCGACTGCCTCTGAAGGTGACATAAAAAAGTCTCTATCTGTATCCTCTTGTATTCTGTCCAATGGCTGTCCAGTGCGGTCAGCTAATTCGTTATTAAGACGATCTTTTAAATAAAGAATTTCATCTGCTTGAATCCTGATGTCACTAGCTTGCCCCCTTGCTCCTCCAAGTGGTTGATGAATCATTATCCGTGAATGTTGAAGACTGCTTCTTTTTCCCTTAGTTCCTGCAGCCAATAGGAAAGCTCCCATACTTGCTGCCAAGCCAACACAAACAGTATGAACGTCAGGCTTAACATGTTGCATCGTGTCAAAAATTCCTAGACCGTCATAAACCGACCCACCAGGAGAATTTATATAAAGGTAAATATCTTTTTCCGGATCGTCAGCCTCAAGAAAAAGTAACTGAGCAACGATTCTATTAGCAGAATCGTTGCTCACTGGTTCACCCAGAAAAATAATCCTCTCCCTAAGGAGCCTGGAATAAATATCAAAGGCTCTTTCACCTCTTCCGGATTCCTCAATAACAATAGGGATCATTTTCACAGATCGGTTTCCACGATCTTAACGGGATATTCACTGGGGCTATGGTCATGAGAGCTTGAATATGGCCAAACAATTGAGTCAAAGACAGAACATTGCCGAAAGCAAGAAGGCTTTCCATCAAATATTCCCCTACGTGATACCCCCTTTGTACAGGAGAATTGCTGACGAATTGCTTGTAGAACTTCATTTACTTAAACGCCATCAAAGCTTCAAGGTAGACACTCTCTTTGTTGTAGGACTAGTTAAGGCTTTCGAGACTTTCACAAGTGGATACAAACCAACTGATCATGTCAAACTCTTGTTTGACGCAATCTGCAGAAGTACAGGGTTTGACTCATCCACTATTTTAATTCAAGGAAATACTGCAATTCAAGACCTGAAAAAGCACAGTATTAATGAAGTAAAGGAATGGTTAGAAAAAGGAGATTTGAATACATCACAGACCATAAAAGATGTCTTTCAGACAATACAAGGAAATAGGCTCGTATATTCAAGATTGCAGGCGATAGGCCTACATGTTGCTTTAGGACTCTTGAAAGACAGTCAAAAAGATGAATCAGAACTAAAAACTGATATAACAGATTTGATTTCCCAGAAGATTGGTATACCAGTCGAAAGAGCAAAAAAAGATATTGATATTTATAAAGCAAGTATTGAGAAGATGTCTCAGTCAATAGAACTTATGAAAGAAATAAAAGAATCACAACGAAAAAAACGAGCAAAAAAAGATCAAGAAGATAATACTGGCATTAAAAATGCTGATGTGTCAGTTTCCGAAGAAGAAGCCGAATGATAAATCTTTATTTATCCAAACCTTTTCTCCTTTTTTTATCTCGTCCCTCAACAACTGATAGATATACAACTGATATGCTTACGAAAATCAAAAGCACTGCAGCCGTTATTACAAGAAGTTGACTTAACTGGAGCGAAGCAAAAGAGTCAGCCACCTCAGAAATTAATGGAACCGTCACCATTCCTGCCCCAAACCACCATGGCAATTGAGAAGCTGAATACTGCTGCAAGCGATGCCCATGCAAATGTGAAAAGCATTTCCTTGTCCTGTTATTTAGATAATAGCGAGCCTATAGGCTCAACCAAGGTTACACGTCACCGAATTAATCAATCATGACGTCACCATCTACAGGTAAAGGACTTCTTCTTGAAAAGACTAAGGTTTCTAAGCGTTATCCAGAAGCACGAGTAATTGTTTTAAACGACGATTTCAACACCTATGAGCACGTCGTTAAATGCCTGACAAAGATAATTCCTGGCATGAACGAAGAGAAAGCCTGGAAGCTGGCGAGGAGAATAGATACAGAGGGATATGCAATTGTATGGTGTGGGCCTCTAGAACAAGCCGAGCTGTACCACCAACAACTTTTATCGGAAGGATTGACAATGGCCCCAATAGAAAGAACCTGATCAAGAACTCACAACCTGAAATTAAAATCAAGGTTTTGCCCAATAAGGCTATATAGCTGTACTTTTGCGAGTTTGTTTAACAGCAAGGACCTCTTCACAACGAAGACTTCTGGATTTCGATTCAAAAACAAATCGGACTACTCGACCTGGGCACAACGCCAAACCCCTAACTTCAGTTCCGTAGACAGAAAGATTAATAACGCGCGTATCGGATCCAAAGGATTGCAAGAGAGGGCCAGATACCGCCTCCTTCAGTGAATCAACGGACTTGAGCATCACACGCTAGACCTTCCTTTTCCTAACTAGCTAAAATATGGTAGTAAGACCACTTAAGAATTAGGTAGGGTTGTGGGAAGAGTGGTAAAAACCCATAGTACGTATATCAAAGGTTTAATACCTTGGCTATCTGCTCTCTCAAAATACAACGATATACAAACGATTACGCCCGCTGCAATCAAGAAAGTTAGGGGGAAAAATCATGGTCTAGACATAAGAATATCTACAAGAATCCTTGGCGGATTCAAGGCAATAGCAAGAAAAGGCATGACAATGCAAGAAGTATTTATTATCACTAAACTAGATAAAAAAGAATTAGAAATTAAAATAAGGGAAACCAAGCCCTAGAACAATTAGAAACAAACAGGTTGATTGGAAAGTTTGACTAGTGCGCTAAAAATGGATAAAAGTAAAATCTCAATGAAATCGACAAGGTGGCACAATGCAAAAGAAGCCAGTAGGGAACTAGGAATCAAAGAAGAAACACTCAAGCAAATGCGCGAACAAGGAACTCTCACACCCGGTAGACACTGGAAAAGTATATGCGGAGAGACTAAATCAATTAAAAGAAGTAGTGGGTTGCCATGGGCCC
This sequence comes from Prochlorococcus sp. AG-409-N21, assembly GCA_003215415.1. Lineage (GTDB taxonomy): Bacteria > Cyanobacteriota > Cyanobacteriia > PCC-6307 > Cyanobiaceae > AG-409-N21. The sequence continues at coordinate 16,326 of QCKK01000013.1, forward strand.
CGGAGGTTGTGTTCAACGTTGAATTATGTAGATCTGACAATCTAAAATTAATTGCATACAAACATAAAGACATCGCCTAGTCTTATAAAACAATCCTGCAACTAGCAATAGCAGAGAGCTTTTTACCTTACCAATCGTTAACAGAAATAATGCCAGATTATAAGCCAACTGCTAGAAATAGATCATATAAATATTTACTCAAATGCTTGGTAATTTTACTCAATTTGCCACTGAGCCTTGGATACCATCCGATAATTTGCTTTATCTACTACTAGTGGTAGGTGCTCTACTAACAGCAGGCGTAGTTGTAATGGTATTCAGCTTATATGTCGACGAATACTGGAAGGACGAAGAATTCAGGTTGGATTTAAGATTTGGCAGTAAGAGGAATGGGAATCCTGGTAAAGCGACGAAGGTTTAATAATGAAATCGTTTAATTACATGGGATATTTGATCAGATGACTTCTGTTCAAATAAAATCCATTGCCTTGTTTCAATATCATGGTCGCAACCATGAGAAATATTGGACGATTCATATTCATTTAAGAGAAAGTGACAAGCTTGATCCGCCTCAAAGGCAGATCTAAAATTAATGCTGTAAATTAAAATAGAATAAGAAAATAATGCAAGTATTATCATTCCAATAGCAAAGCGCATGATCAATTCTGTCCTACAAATAGTTTAAATAAAATTCAAGAGCTAGGTTCCCATTATAGTGGGAGATATATTAAATTTCAAATTCAGATTCGAAAAGAGCAATATGCGTTTTATATGCCGCCAATGCTGACTGCGTTTCTTCATTATACCCAGTATTTTTGTAACCGTCAAAGAGAAGGAGAAAAGCAGTCTTTGCAGGCTCAAAGCCCTGAATATATTCACCTTGAAGCTCCTCATCCTCAATATCAAAAATCTTTGCAGTTATTAGCTCAATTTGCTTCTGAATCATGGAAATCTCCTTTTCCATTTCAGGGCTAAGCTTTCTCCGTCGTTTGGCCATTAATTTATTGAGGATAATTTAGATTAACTCTAGTAGGTTAAAATGTTAACCCCCAAGATTAATATTATTATTTTAAGTCTACTTTATTTTGACCCTGGCTATAAGATTTTCATTACCTCACCGTAGCGTAAAAGTATATAGATGATACAATAGAAATCACAAGGTAATATTAACTCTACTATGAGTAAAGAAGAAAAGCTAACCTATTTCATGGATAATATCTCAGAAATATTTAGCAACAAGCAGAATGACATGGTCAAATTTGTAAGTGAAGTTAAAAACGACAAAAAGCTCAGGCAGTCATTCAAAGCCTGGCCAGATGATATAAAATTATTGATAGTTGATAGGCATATTAACATTGATTTAAATAAATTAGATCAGAAGATCTAAGAAAGTAAAGCTATAACAATACAAACTAGTATTCTTGTGGATTTGGTATAGTATTCAACTAATCATGGTTTTGCATCATGGATATACCGGCTCAGGAGACCAGGGTTTGCGACACATGCAAACAAACCCTAATACTAAACTTATATAGATTAGATAGCAGATCATGTAGATATTGTGAAATGGGAATTGAAAATTCTTCTATACAAAATGCTGAATCAAAACAAAACCAAAAAAGCGAACAGTCTATTAATAATAGGCAATCTATATTATCTGACGAAATGGCAAATAATTACACGAAACACAAAGTCAATGATATCGAGGTAGATAATGACTTCACTTCAGGAGAGGAAAGTAATATCTGATCGAATTAATAAATAATGACTTTAATTACATAGACGGCACGTTTGAGATTGACTTTCGAGCATGTTTTACAGCTAAGCTAGCCTCTATACTTGTAAATGCAGTTATAGCAAATAAAATAATTAATGAGAATTGGTCAACAGAAGCAGGGGCGGGATCATTTGGATCAATCGATGACTGCAACGTCATAGTAAGAATTAAAGCGCCAAATGAGCTCAGCCCAGTAAACCAATACGCCTTCCATCTTCTTTGGTAAAGATATCCAGTTCCTACACCAGGAATAATATTGAGCAATACTGCGACCCAAATAGATGAAGAGGCAAGGATTTGTGACCTCGTTGGATTTCCCAAAGTTTGCCTTATCAATTTTCTACATTGGCAGTTTTTCAAAGAGAAGTATAAAAATGTAGAAATTTGAAGGAATTATCGATAAAAGCCTTTATAAGGCCAATCCTTGCTTCCGGATCTGCATGACGATCGAAAGATCTAGACAACCATAGGATGAAGAAGCAAGAGGACTAGGTATTTTGACCGATATCTGCTATATATAGCAGGCCTAGGTATATCTCCCTATGAGCTCAAGCAAAGTAAAGCGGATCGAAACCACAAATGGACGAATAGCTATGGCAGCTATTTCCTTCGTGTTCCTGCAAGCAAGTATGCCAGTAGATATTTTCCATACCTTAAAAGGAATGGAAATCAATAATGTTTGGTGGCTTCTAGGTATATATGCTGGTTAATTAGATCTAGAAAAATCAGCATTTAGGCTATATCTAGGCGTTTAAAAATGCTTCATGCCAATCTTTAGCAATATTTACTGGCAGATATGGCTCCAAAATTTCCTTTCTACTCGTAATTAATTTTTCCTTTACTTGATTATAATTTTGAATTAAGGATCCGATCGCCTGAACTGGATTAGTAGAAATCTGAATATTACTAGCTAAATTTGAATAAGAAGGAACAGGAGAAGTTATAGGCAAAAGGCCAAGTGACAATGAAAGGGTAACCCTATTAGTAGAGGCATATTTATTATATGATGGAATAAATGCTATATTGCAAGTTGACATTAAGTCTATTAATTGTGGCTGACTCTTCCAGCAAATAAGCTTAAATCTAGAAGCAAATTCTGGAGGAATTACTTGAGAGAGACGAGCTAAGTATTGTTTTTCAAATACCAGATGGAATTCAATAGATGTTGGCAAGTCAGCAAATGACATGCAGATTTTATTAAGAAAAGAACTAAAGGCTGAATAGGAATGTCCTCCCCCAAAACATATTATTTTCAATTTGGACTGAGGATTGATTTCTCTTGGGATTAAGAACTGAGTTACTTCTAGTGGATCATCAATGTAAAATACCTTTTTTCCTAATCTAAGAGCAGTCTTTACGTAATTACTTTCATACATATATAAGCTAGGAACTACGATTGCATTGACATATTTGATTAATTTGTTGTATATATCAAATCTAGGATCTGTTGAAATTATTTCATTTGTATAGTCTAATATAATTTTACAACCTGCTTTAACAAAGACTTCTAGAACTCGTATAACTTTATCTGAGAAGGCAGATAATTGTCTATCTATTGCAGAAATCTTAGGTATTAATATATGGGTATAATTTCTACCATTAAGTAATTCTAACTTAGAACCAATTCCCAAACAAAATACATCGATCGTATAATTTTTATTTTCTGATAAATAATTAAGAGGAAGATCCTCTCTTAGCCTTTTAGAAGCTCTTATAGATGTAATCAATTTATCGGTAGGCTTCAAGTAGCTATTTAGGTCTCCATTGGAATATCCGAAGTGATCATAGGAATCTACATCAATAATTGTAAGAAGTAAGACTCTATGCATTAAAAGAAGAAACTCAAAAATACAGGGGATAGTAAATTAGCATTGACATGTAAATATGGTTGAATTAGTAAAAAGCGTCTATTTTATAATAATATCAAATCCAATCCTACTAGTGGAGGTAAGTATCTCCTTACGGAAAATACCTTCACGAAAAAATGATATAAGAGTTGTAAGTGCCTCTATTGACAAGACAAATAGCACCAAGTAAGCAAAAATTGTCTTATCTACAAGAGTATTTGCGTTGGGGTATCCCACAATAGTTGCCTTAAAGTCTCTATAGCCCATAGGCTAGTTTGCATTACCAATCTAGTCTATGGCGTTCACAGGTCCCAAAATCAACAAAGATTCAGTCTTAAAACCTAATAAATTAAATATTCTCATTCCACCTCTTGAAAACTCTTGATAAGTAAGATAATTAGGCGATAATACTAATATCAAATATGCTGCTCATGAAACCAGAGGATAAGATAGCCTATTTTGATGAGAATCTTGAAACAATACTCTTTAATGATGCCATTGGATTTAAAAGTCTCCTAAAGGACTTTATTACAAATGAAAGCATACGAAAGACATTTGTTAACTGGCCCGACGAAATAAAAACAAAAATTGTAGATTATTACTTCATTGAACTCGATGAAAATAATTATAGTGACATAGGCATGCAGTCATGGGATGAATTTTACGAGATGTATGACGGTAAATTTGATGAAGACCATATGTTGCATCTAACGTTAGACGCTAAATTTCAATTAGAAATTGAAGACCTTGGCTATACCAAGCAAAACACACATGATGATTGGCATAAACCATTAGCGGGTGAGTATAAAAAAGATAATAATGGAAATTTAGTCATAATTCATAGCTGTCCAGATAGAGAAATCTTTGAAGTAAAGGCATCTCAATACCTAGAAGAAATTGGAATCAAGCAAGATTGGGTAATTGAAGCTACATTCTCAGTAATGTAAAGTTCATAAAGAAAATTCAATGAAGCGATTATCTGCCAGACTAATTCTTGAAATTTATTAGACACAAATTTAGATTTTCATTAACGCCAATTGTTCACTAGACTTGTTTAAAGTAAAATAAGTAAAATACCACCATATTTAGAGAATTTCAGTTGGATTCAAACCTGATCAAGAAGAAAGATCAATCGCGCAAAGCCAGCTCTTTACCAGACCTTCCATGGTGGGTTGAGCTTCTTTTCGTCCAAATTGGTCTCCCTGATTCTTGGTTAAGAAATCTTCTTAAGACAAAGAAGACAACCAAAAGAATAATTCTTGATAATAAATACTCGCTTGCCTATGCAATTTTAGCCTTTGGTATTGTTACCTACACTTATCCAATCATTAAACAAGCTGAACTAAATAATAGCTGCATAAATAATTCATCAGATTATGTAAGAGCTCAAATTAAAAATAGTGAAATAATAGATAAAAAGCTTCTGCTAGCAATATCTACAAGATTTTGTAATGGGGGAGATATATAAATTCTACGAATAAATATCTAATCTATTAATATCATCGAAGTCATATAAATAAGTAATTTCTTCTAAGTATATTCCTTCTAGGTTTAATCACTTAGGCACTTTATCTCTTGTAACCAATATGGATTTATCAATTAAATTCGTAGTAAAGATATAAAACCATCAAGGAGGAAGCCAAGTGACAAAAGTTGACGAAGACTATCAAATTAAACGTAATGCCGATACTTTTGACAATTATTTTGAATGTATAACCTCTTGTAGTTGGATTGGAGGAGAGGATATTGAGTGTGTTACTAGATGCATAAGTATGCACATACACGATGACAACGAAAATGGCCAGTAAACTTCTTTATGTAAGTAAAAAGGGGGGAACCATCTCTAGATTCAAAGGAGATTCTAGTTATTTATTTAGAGTTTACTCGGATCACCTTTCTATCTATTGTCATGATATAGCTTCAGCCAAAGCCCAATTAGATAGATTAGAAAGGTTAAAGATAAGATCATGTAAAATAAGTGTTATAGCCATGGAAAATGAAAGAAAAGCACTACGAAAACTAGTTGAATCAGCAGCTGCTCCTTTTATCACCAAAATGCTTGCCTAGTTTTGATAATAAGTGCTTATCCTCATAGACATAATTATCTAATGCTATTAAGAATAAGAAAGAGCCTATTTACTTTCATTTCTACTTATAGGCTAACAAGCCAATTAACGGCTCAATTTGTAATTCATCCGGATTAAGGAGGGCATTATGAACTCACAAGAAAGCCTCTTCCAGATTCAGGCTCTAATTCCATCAGCAATAGGCGGTACGCTTGGGTTACTAGCTCTTTACGGAATTAGAGAGTTATTTAAAGAAACCGCAAGTGCCTTTAAAAAGCAGGTTCGTATCTAGGTAGTGCATACATCATACAAATCGAACCCCCCTCCAAACCATCTCTCACTGAGGTTAGGAATGTATTCAACTGTTCCCAAAAACAATAACCTTTCCTGTCAATGGCCGAGGAACCAACAATCTATTGAGGCTCTCCTAGGGCTAGTATGGAAAAAAGGCAGGAACAATAGCCCCGATTGGATGGTACAAGAACTAAAAAACACCAGCTCTTCTCATAGCTAATAGACTTATAGAAAATTTATAGCCAATTAATTTCTCAATCAACCCATTTTCAAAGCTTATAAGGCTTTATCAGATTTGATTTTAGTCTGATCATCTTCTAGCACCATTACAACAGCCTCTGCTAGCTGATTATTCCCTTTCTCTTTCCACCCGAGCATTGCAGCTTGAAGCCGAAGCTTTGTTTCATGGTCCATTTATGTATGAGCAGATTTTGCTATCTTGGTTTATCCCGATAAAAACATTGTTAGATAAAATAGCGATAAGCACTTTTACCTGTTCTTTCTACTCAGCATTTTTCTTTAATAAGTGAGTTACAAGATCAGCGTTAACCCATGAGATCACATTGGTATCAATATTTATCACCTGAAAAATACTGTTTTGATCAGAATCTCTTGCTCCACCTTGAATGCAAATCACCTTTCCTACCCACCAGTCAGAAGGATCTTGATGTACTGATGCGTACTGACCTCTGACTACAACAAAATCTCCTGTACCGAAGTTCAAAAATTCAGGACAATTAGAGCCCGAAGTGCGAGGCAACAAATGTCATTAAAATCAGTAGTACCTATATACTATAGATCTTTATCTCGCTTCTAGGGATAACTAGCAATGTCCTATAAAGCTCAATTGCAAGTAAGGGTAGATGAAGACAACACGCAAAGAATCTGCAATGGCCCGCATGTAGGCAGTATTTATATGGAAAAACAAAAGTAAGAAAAATCACATGATAGGAAATCAAAATAGTTGTTAGGTAACGAAGACAAAGGCATATGAAAGGAATTGAGTTTCAAATCAATTGACAATAAGCAAGCAAATAAAAGCTATCAAAAGGACTAAGAAATAGGAACCTGCCTTGGTAAGAAGGCTTATACGTATAAATAGTTTGTGTCTAAATCCATAAATCCAAAACAAAAAAAAAGCTGGGAGTCAAGAAATCAATAAAAAAAGGTTGAAGATATAAGAAAAAGCATCAAAAAAAATTGATTCTCTTTACTTTGCTTCTCTCCCTGAATAAGCTCGAAAGTGAATTTAAATTTATAGCAGAGTCATCCAACACATGGATTCCGCAAAACCTGATCCATTCGATGGCAACGAAACAGGTGACACACCTGACTCAATAGACCGAGCCATATCAGACGGTATAGATCTCAGTGGATCTCCTCTGCCCAAAGAGATGGTCATCTTCTACCAGGAAGTAATGGAGAAGGAGGCGGCTCGCATATGTCGTGTACGAGTGGCCATGCGAAAAAAGGTTATAAGTACTGGGGTAAGGCACTACGATCGTGAAACTCTTAATCAACGATTAGTTGATGCTGGTTGGGAAGGGCTCAAAGCCGCCGAAATTGCCTACTACTACAGCTAAAACACACCAAAACAAATACCCAAGTTAAGTTAGTTAAACTTAGATTCGCCCAAGCTGAGACTCATTTGTGGTTAACCATCGTGGTTAAGAAGCTGCTATTAGCTTGCATAAACTTAAATTGAAAGGTATTAATGAACAGAAATAATGAATAATTTCCACGAAAATACCTTTGAAACCTGAGGATATCCTTTTAAGGATGGCGATAAAAGAACCAGTAACTCTGGATTAAAGAATTACGCTTAAAAGTACTCCTCACATAGCTGAGAAATCAAAGGATGCATTGAAAAAATAATCTCCACAGAGACTGGAATGAGAAGCAGCCAAAAATAAGTATTAGTATCTATCGCTTTTTCTAAAATAAAGTGTTTTGAATGGTTAGCAATATAACCAAAATGCAGATATTGAGAGCCGCATCACATAGATGGGTGTCACCTGAAGTAGCAAGCAGGGAGTTAGGTTTTAGTGAAAATAGTCTTAAGTGTTGGAGAGATGCTGGGTATCTCAGAGAGGGTAAGCACTGGCAACTCAAGTTTCCTCTTAAATCAAGCCAGATTTGCTACCAAGTAGAAGAATGTAAAAAAGAAATGGATGAATGGTGGGGCAGAAAAGCAAGTGACATTACCTAAAATCATCCTTGCTATTCCAAAATATAAATACAAAATTAAAATACCAATGGAAGTAATTCCACCTATTGCCAAATCTAAAACCATAGCGCATTTTTTAGATAACAGAATTTACTTACCTTGGGACTTCCAGAACTCATTCACGCAACTCCTCAAGGAGGAACAATTCATAAATACGAATTAACAGGGGGGAAAAGCTCGTTTCAAAGGTATTTAGGATGCTATTTAGGTTCATGTAAATTTTGCAATGACCTTGAGGAAGCAGAAACCTACTTAAAAACTATTGAAACTAGCAATTGATCAATGTGAAGCAGAGTGTTCAATTCTTTGACGTTAAAGACCTAACTCGAAGCTGAGGTATAAAAACGCAAAGCAAAAATCCAAAACGCTCTAGATATACAGAAAAATAATATTGTAAAACATAAAGTAAATACAATCATCTCTACTGAGATCCTATTAAGCACAGCTTCCGCCGGTATGGTTGTAAGAAATGCTATCGGGATAAGATAAGTAAAGATGAGACGCAGTGTTGCTGGATAAGCATGAATAGGGTATTTACCAGCCATTAGTAAAGACTTAAGCACCTCAGTAGCATTCCATACCTTAACGAACCATATACTTGTAGTAGCAAGCAAAAACCATAGTGAATACAAGATTACTACACTACAGGATAGTAATAAAATGAATGCACAAATAGTTGTCAGGGCAAAATGATAGTCAGATTGGTAAAATCCATAGCTTACTAAAATAATTCCACATAATAAAGAAGGAAGACCCCAAAGAGATATTGATCTAAAAGATACCCAAAGTTGACTATCTATAGGTTTAAGTAAAACAAAGTCTAAGGTACCTTGCTGGACATGGCGAACTATTTGAGTAAGGTTAGGTTGTAAGATGCTGATAGTAAATGACTCCAACAAGTTATAAATACCAAGAACAATTAGGGTCTCAGCCCAAGACCATCCCCCAAGGTTCGAACCATTAGTAAAGAATAGAGAAAGAATGAATATACTTCCGATAAAGTTAAGAATAGAAGCCAGTACATCAACTAAAATATTTAGTTTATATTCAAGTTGACTGGATAAACTTACTTTAAAAAATAAGCATAGAAGTCCTGTGATATTAAAAAATTTATATATCATCTTATTTAAGCCCCCATTGAAGAATACTCTCTAACACCCCTTTTCCAAGCGAGAATACCAGTTATAAGGAAGATTGTTAACCAAAGAATTAATATATAAATGTTCCTTAAAAAGTTTACTTCTTGACCAGCAAGAAATTTTGCAGGGAAAGAAAGAAGATAAGGGTAAGGAGTAAACATAACAATCTTCTGAATAAGATAAGGGAATGAATCAATCGGTGCAAGTAATCCAGATAAGAATAAATATGGAATCATAAGTAGTCTTTCTAATGAACTTGCTCTTTCAAAAGAAAAAGAAAGCATGGCAAAAGTCCAATGAAGCAAAAACCTAATCGTAAAAGATATATACATAATGACAAGGAATAAAGCTATGTTAACAAGTGAAGGAAACCAAAAGGAAGATGGAAAACATGCAAAAAAGACTATTAACAAGAAAAGAACAATGGGTATTCTACTGATTTGCTCTGCAATATGGGAATAATAATAACGCCAAAAAGGAGTAATGGGTTGCAATAAATATGGCGAAATTCTACCTTCAATTGTATCTTCCTCAAAAGAGACCATAACCCACACAGCAGTAAACTGCCTGACAACGAAGACTGATAAGAAATACCTGGTCAATTGCTCATTGTTATACCCAAATACAGAAGCTGCAGAGGAGCCTAACCAAAGTGAAAGCATGATTAAAGGTAATACACCTGATAAAGCCCAAAGTATAATTTCTACCCTGTATTCAATCATTAAAGAGTATTGACTAACTAATAATGATTTAGACGTAAGTATGAACCTCCTTGCTTTTCGCCGAAAATTAAAAAGCAACATGATTATATTAGCGATTATTATTAAATAGGTCTCGTATAAGCTGTTCAATTGGTGGGTCCTTAATTTCAAGATCTATAATATCGAAGTTTTGCAATAGATAGGATAGAGAAGATGATAACTGTGTTCTCTTTATCTTAAGTTTGAGGATTGATTGGTCATGGTGTTCGACAGTACCTAGTTTAGTAAATAATGACCTCGGATAAACTTCAGAAAATTTTATCTTGACTGATCTAAAGGGAGAAAATCTATTGGTCAATTGATCTAGCGACCCGTCATGAAATAATTTACCTTTGTCTATTACTAAAACTCTTTTACACAAGGAAGTAATATCACCCATATAATGACTTGTTAGAAGAATAGTTGCTTTGTATATACGATTATATTCTATAAGAAATTCTCTAACTCTTGCTTGTGCATTAACGTCAAGCCCTAAAGAAGGCTCATCTAAGAAAAGAACTTTTGGACGGTGAAGGAGTGATGCCAGAAGTTCTGCTTTCATTCTCTGCCCTAATGATAATTTACGGACAGGGCGTGTTAACTCATCATTAAGATCTAACATAGAGGACAATTCTGTAATTCTCCTAGATGCTTCCGCCTCAGGGATACCATATACAGCAGCATTGACCCTGAAAGAATCTAAAGGTGGTAAGTCCCAGATAAGTTGCTGCTTTTGACCCATCACTAACGTAATTTGATTTAAGAAAGCTGGTTTTCTTAATTGAGGCCTATAACCAGAAACTCTAAGCTCTCCAGACGAGGGATGTATTAACCCACAAAGCATTTTTAAAGTTGTAGTTTTCCCTGCACCATTTGGACCAATAAATCCAACAATCTCACCAGGATTAATTTCGAAGGAAATATCGTCTACAGCTTTAACAGGAATCACCTCCTTACGAATGAAATTCGATATTGCTCCTCTTAAACCAGGCTTTTTATTAGTAATAAAATAAGTTTTTGATAAACCTAATACTGAAATGCAGGACACTTTCGTTTCATAGATTTATATACCTATCAAAGCAACCTCTAAGAACTACTAACCTAAAACATGGAAAAGCTTAAGTCTTTAGCGATATCCAAAGGTGAATGATCAACGTATATACAGTATGCGCGCGTAAAGATATTCAATAATAAGCGTTTATTCATAAAAATTATTATGGCATGTAAATCCGCTCGGCTTAGTCATCAAAATTTGGCAATTTGATTTCATTACCTAGAGTTTTGCAACCAGATCGGTATATGAGAAGCAATGAATTAGGATAAAGGATGGATAACAACTGATTATTGGTTTAAAACTCAATCCCAAGCCATGAGCGAAGAAGGCTACAAACAAAATAGCTCAATAACCATGACAGATGGGCGATCTGCTGGTACAGAGTTGTATGTAGGTGGAAATAAAATCACAGATGAACAATTTGCAACTCTTCCAGAAAATCAACTAAAAGGAGGATTACTTGGATGGTATGCAGTTTGCAGCATTAATTCATTAAAAGAGGATCAACTATATTTCTTTTCAATGTATAACGAACCACTGGTTCTCTATCGAGATAAAAATAAAAGTGCTAAATGCATTAAGGACTTATGTCCTCATAGAGGTTCATCCTTTCAAGGAGGAACTATTAAGGAAGGTGATATTGTCTGCCCCTACCATGGCGGTAGATTTGCCTCGGAAGGTAATTGTACCAACCTTGAAAGAATCACATGTCAACATATAGTTGACTCTAACTACAATAATTATGCAAAGAAAATTCACCTAAATCAATACCCTTGTATAGAAAAAGATGACTACATTTATATCTATTATAACGGCAAATCATCTACTAATCTAGAAGAAATTGAATACAAAGCTGATCTTGAAGATTCACGGCCTGATTCCTACGGGTTTAATACTGCGGATTATACATATGAAGAGGTTTGCGTAGACTTTAAATGTGATTGGGCCAGGATAATTGAAAATCATCTAGATATACTTCATATTTTCTGGGTTCACGGTGATACTATTCCAGACAAAGATGTAAATAGGAATGTAATAACTAGCTTCAATCAGAAAATAATTAGAGACAGTCGCCACATAGAAAGCAAATACAATCACAAGCAACAAGATAAAGGAGAATTTATAACGATAAAGTTTATTCCACCTGGAAGGATCCTGATATACAAGGGGACACCAGAGGATGCAAGATATATTCAAGTATTAGATCATATACCTCTAGCTGAAAATAGAGCACGAGTAATAGTAAGGCATTACAGAAAGTTCCTAAAAAATAAGCTATTAACTCAACTAATAATGTTTAAGTCATTGCAGCACCGAATATTCTATAGGATCTTTACTGAGGATTATTTAATCCTAAAGACACAATCGTTTAATGAGCAAATGGGATATGTCCAGAAGGATAATGTCAAACTATTAGGTGAAGATAAGATGGTTCAATACTATTGGGATTGGCTTCAAAATGCTCTAAAGAATGAAAAGCCTTGGACATTACACCCTACCAAAATAAATACAAACTCAGTTTACAAAGATTTACCAATGAAATATCCACCTGAGAATCAGAGCCTTGCCAAAAATAATAATAGAAGTATTATTTTTCAATTAATACTTAGATTATTGATTCCTATAGGCTTATTAATAGCACTAATATAAATTGATTGTTATCTAGATATCGTACACAGCAAAGTGAACAGATAAGTACCTGAAAGTAATTTAATTGTTATACTTGTCTAATAAAATAAATAATCATCAAATACCTAACCATGCATAGAGAAAAGGATACAACATGGCTAGAAATAAACAATGTCGAAGCATGGACAGATAATCAGCTACTGTTTAAGAATTTATCTCTAAAATTAGAACTAGGACAAAACACAGCAATTATAGGACCAAATGGAGCTGGTAAGAGCTCGGTTGTAAAACTAATTTCAAGGGAGATATACCCAATAGTTAGAGAAGATTCTAGCTTTAAGATTTTTCAAAAAGAAAATATTGATATTTGGGAATTACGATCAGAATTGGGCATAGTATCTACAGAAATAGTACAAAAACATTCAAATCATATCAAAGTAGGAGACATCGTTTTGTCTGGATTTTTTGGTACTATCGGAATAAATAAATATGAAGTGATAGAAGAATATCAACAGACCAAAGTCGATCAAGTGCTTCATAAATTAGGCTTGAGTAATTTGAAAAATAAAGAGTACGGTAATTTATCAGAGGGTCAGAAACGAAGAGCAATAATCGGTAGGTCACTAGTACATAACCCAAATGTTTTAATATTAGATGAACCCACAAATAATTTAGATGTTAAATCTAAGTATGAATTGCTAGCACTACTCTCAGAACTAGCAATTCAAGGAACTACAATTACAACTATTACTCATAACGTTGAGACAATAATTAAAGAAGTCTCAAGGGTTATTCTAATGAAAAAAGGCGAAGTAATACTAGATGGACCTAAGGATGAGATACTAACATCGAAAAATATAAGTATGCTCTATGATACCGATTTAGAACTAGTTTCAACAAATGGATATAAAATTATTATCCCAAATATATAACCAGTAGAAATACAACCAAAAATAATATAAATATATTTCTGAATTTTTTGTATGAGTGTCCTCGTAGAAGTCGACTATAGTTACTATTTGATGCCACTGGCATACCACATTGGCTGCATATAAGTCTTCCAGCTAATGCTCTGTCAGCTGTAAATTGGGAACATCCACAAACCTGACATCGTTCCGGCATAGATCGAATAGAGAGTGGATAGTTAATTAGATCACTGATTATAAATCATAGAGGAGAAAGCTAGATATGCTAAAGATATTTAAGGAATATTATAAATATCGCTATCTACCCTGAAACCTACGAATAAAATCATAAATACTTTATTTAATGTAAGGTGATAGGAATTGTAGTGGATTTGACATGTCATTCGAATAGCCTAATAATGATCTAGCGCGGTAGGAATATATTAATTTGTTTTCATTATTTATTATAAATGTACCTCCTCTTTGCGTTAGATATTGATGATATGGAACATATATGTTCCAATTATTTAATATTTCAGTCATGTTTATAAGTCGAACTGTCGCCAGTTCAAATGGCCTTTGAAATCCCTTCCCAAAGGTTTTATCGAGAAGATAAGAATAGGCTAAAAAAAGCTTATTGTTCCTGATAATTGATTCTCGGGGCAATAAAGGTTTTGACGTTTGATCTCCTATATAACCGCGTAGAACCTCTTTTAATGTACCAGGAGATCCAATTCCGGCACACATTAAAAGTAAATCTAGTAAATGGTTGATCCCCGTGTCCATACCATTACATAATTGCAGTTCTCTATGAATATTATTGTTTTGAACCATGATCAATGAATTGTGAGGATAGCCGATGTAATTGCAAAATCTATTTTTGGATTTTTCAGTTCCGATAGCAATAGAATATAATTGAATATTATTTTGCTTAAGCAAGGGTAAGATACTGATCAACTGTTGGCAATATTCAAAACTATCAAAATCGCCTAATAGGCCAAGAAAGATTATCAATTTTATTTCACCTTCTTTTAATTGAAGATTATTAAGGATTTTAATTAGACGATCTGTTGTTTCGTTATTCTCTAATAATTGACTCATTGAAAAAATGTCAAATCAGAAATTTGAGGATTAATGAGAAGATAATAATCTTGATAGAGCTCTAAATCAAATCTCCGTTAAAAATCATCTGTTACGGTATATAGGCTCAACTGACAACTAGTTTTAGACTGGTTCTGGGTTTTATGCAGAGGACTAAATGCAGGAATTAGCCAAGTCCATTAATAATCACCTCTCTTGCGAATTTCAAGCAAGCCATACTTACCTTGCAATGTCAATTTGGCTAAGAGAAAAAGATCTGGCCGGATTCTCCCAATACATGCAGACTAAAAGTGTCGAGGAACGAGGTCATGCTGACCGTTTGATTGCATATTTGGTTGACTGTGATGAACAAGTTGAGTTACCAAGTGTCGAAGCTCCACAAAGATCCTGGACATCAACGCAAAGTCTTTTTGATCAGGTATATGAAATGGAGCAAGCAGTTACAGCTTCAATTAATAGAATTTATTCAATAGCAGAACAAGCAGGCGAAAGGAGTGCGACTGCAATGTTGGATTGGTTTGTGGCAGAACAACTACAGGAAGAAGCCGAGGCAAGATTCGTAAGAAAGCGATTAAGACTTGCAAGTGATAACAGTGCTGCATTGCTTCTGCTGGATCAACAATTCCTCGACGGTACGGCCCTCTCAACAGTTAAGGGTTCTCCTTTAAAGCAAGCAAATGCAATTAATTAGTCCGAAAGCTAAAACAATAAAATCCTCCTAAGTCATGAATTAGAAACATTTCGAAATAACGAAAAATACCTACAAATAAAGGCTTTTGAGCAAATGGATGTCATTTTTTTTTACATGTTTCAATCGCAACAACTAATTGCTATTGAGAATCGCTTGCAAAAAGACCCTTAATGGATTTATGTTGAGACCAATTCTCAAGAAGTAGTTTTGAACTCGCACATCAATTCATCTCATATACCTGACAGCCCTGTTACTGCAACTCGCATGCCTGCAGGTCAATCCGTTTTGATAGACAACAGCCAGCTGAAAGTAAGGTCATGCCTAGAGGTAGTTAAAGGTGTTGCAAGGGTTTACTGCCCATGCGAAGAAACTGAAGGAATGACATTGGCTTTTCTTCAAGAAGGAGATGAACTACGCACCGACCGTCTATGTAGTGAGGGAGTCTGTGTAGAAGCTCTTACAACTCTTACATTCAGAAATTTTCATAAAGAGTCAGACAGTGTTGGCTATGACCTTGTAAATGAATGGACATTACAACTACTTCGTATTAGACATTTGGGTAGTGCGGAGCAAAGATTGCAAGCTTTATTAGCTCTACTTGTAAATAGATTGGGTAGAAGATGTGGAGAATGGTGCGACTTGCCATTTCGACTAACTCATGACCGAATCGGAGAATTAATAGGATCAACCCGGGTCACATCCACAAGACTTATTTCACGCCTACGTACAGCGAAGTTAATCAACGTTCCAACTGGGGAACAAAAGCTACGCCTAGCACCATCACTAATCGAATCATCGCCTATAGCAGCTTAAAAATGCAATTAATACAAAAATCAAGTGTATCTCTGATTGCAAGTCTATGCAGGGAAGTTAGCTCTATAAGAAATAAGGAGAGTCAAATGAGACTAGCTCTCAATAGTTGTATTAATAATAAACTGAAGTTAAGAATCGAAAAAGAAATTCTATTGCTAAGTCACAGAAAAAATGAGGTTTTAAAATCAGCCATTACTATAAGAGAATCAAACTTGGGAGATAATCTTTCACTTGAATTTCTTATCGAATTATGCACTAGGTGAGAATTAAAAATCCCAAGTAATTTTTAGGACTACATTATTTCTAGGATTCACTAAGATAGTTTGGCAGGACTATTTTTACCTTCATATAGTTCCCCGTCAATAATCAAAAGAGCGGAGGAATTATTTTCTGCAAATTTAACCCTGCCAAGAAGATATGCAAATTCGTTTTCAGATGTAAGCTGGTTGTCAACGATAGGGTCAAGGAAAACTGTTGTTCTAACATCTGAGGAACGTTCAGCTGAAGAATAAAGTTGTTGAACTGAGGTTGTATTTTCTGCTTCCATTTTGAAGGCATAGTTAATAATTTCTTCTACCGATTTCCATTGCTGATTGGGAGCAGGAATTTCTTGAAGCTCTACAGTCTGGCCCCGAGCTATCAGGTAATCAGCAAATTTTGCTGCATGTTGTTGTTCAGAGCTGGATTCATCACTAAAGAACTTAGAGAAACCTCTCAATTCTCTTTCTGAAAACCATATTGCCATTGCAAAATAAACTGCACTAGCATTTCTTTCAAAAGTAAGATGATCTTGAAATGCGGAGATAAGTGAATCTTCCATTGGCTGAGCAATTGCGCGGCCAGATGGACCTGTAATTAAAGGGGTAGATTGTCTATCAGAAATAGTTGTCATGAATCAAATAATT
>QCKK01000014.1 GCA_003215415.1 Prochlorococcus sp. AG-409-N21
GGTCCCATGGTTGAAGTGATAAATAGACTTTTCCAATATCTTCCTTTTGCTCCACTTGGTTTATTTCGGTCAATTGTTTCTTGCAAGGTTTTTAGATTTTCAAGAAGTGCATTAGCTGAAAAGCTGGCCATGCCAAAACGAACATGAACTATCCCTGCTCTATCTGCTCTAAATTCAAGCTTTCCAGCTTTGAATTCCTTTATTGCATTATTTAAATCTGTGGTAACTGTTCCAGCTTTAGGATTAGGCATTAATCCTCTTGGTCCAAGCACTCTTCCTAACTTGGCTACTTTAGGCATCATATCTGGCGTTGATATTAATAGATCAAAGTTCATTTCTCCTTTGCTTATTTTGTCAACAAGATCATCATCCCCAGCGAGTTCTGCACCTGCAGACTTTGCTTCAGCTACTTTTTCTCCTCTTGCAATGACTGCAATTCTGACACTTTGTCCTGTCCCTTGAGGCAATGCAACTGTTGTTCTTAGCTGCTGATCTGTGTACTTAGGATCAATTCCTAGACGAATATGAGCTTCGATGGTTTCATCGAATTTCGCATTCGCCATTTCTTTTACAAGTTCTATTGCCTTAAGAGGTTCATATGGATGAGCCTCAACTTTGGCAGCAAGGGCTGAAATTCTTTTTGATGGTTTTGGCATGGAAAATATGGGGTTCTAGCGACAGAAGCTGTCTCCCCCTAAGAAGATTTAAAAGATTAGCGTTTAGGGTGTCCAATAAGGGTTCTAATCGCTGATAGATACACCCATGTTTCGGGCTGTGCCTTCGATTACTTTCATTGCTGACTCAACATTTGAGCAGTTGAGATCAGGCAACTTGGTTTTGGCTATCTCTTCAAGTTGAGCTCTGTTGATTGATCCAACATTGCCTTTTGCTGATTCACCTGAACCTTTATCAATCCCAGCAGCCTTAGTAATTAATACCGAAGCAGGAGGTGTTTTAGTGATAAAGGTGAAACTTCGATCTTCAAAGACCGAGATTTCTACAGGGATTACAAACCCAGCTTTCTCTTGAGTTCGAGCGTTGTACTCTTTGCAGAATGCCATGATGTTCACCCCATGTTGACCAAGGGCAGGGCCTACTGGGGGTGCTGGGTTGGCTTTTCCGGCCTGGAGGGCCAGTTTGATCACGGCTACGATTTTCTTTGCCATCGGCTAACGAGATTGAACTATTGCGGATCACCTGGCTAAAAAGATGCAGGTGTGGGGAGGAAGAGAACTTACTACCTCTAAGGTCGCCCTCCGCAGGGAGACGACCACTAAAACATCAATTTTGCTTATTGATTTGAGAGAATTCGAGTTCGACTGGTGTTTCTCTCCCAAAGATTGATAGAAGAGCTTTCAATTTGCTGCGTTCCCCAGATACCTCTATCACTTCACCTTGGAAGTCTTTAAAGGGGCCATCAGTAACAAGAATTTGATCACCCTCTGCGAGATCGAGCTTGACAACAGTTTTCTTCTCGGCAGCTCGTTTGAAAATTCTATCCACTTCTTGCCTGCTCAGAGGCCTAGGTTTTATATGGCCTCTTGTTTTACCTGTTGCCCTTCGATCTTCTGCCCCTACAAAGTTAATCACGTTGGGAGTACTCCTCACAGCCATCATTGTGTCTTCATCAAGAATCATTCGTACAAGAACATATCCAGGAAATACTTTCTCTTCAGTGGATTGACGACTGCCATCTTTTTTTAATTTAACCGCAGGAGTTTGAGGAATCTCTATTTCAAGAATTCGATTACTAACACCAAGGGTTACTGCTCTTTGTTCAAGGGTTGCTTTGACTTTTTTTTCACAGCTAGAAGCTACTTGAATTGCGTACCATCTTGCGACGGAGGTTTTTGCGAGAATAGGAGTATGAATGCCTTCATCATCTCTATTAATTGAAGTTCCAACATCCTTAATGCTGGATGTTTCTGGATTTGTGATATCGAACTCTGACACTTGATTAAAGGAAATGCGAAAGGATTTGAAGGGTGTAAATGATTTTGATTAGTTAGCGGAAAAGCTGGGATGCACACCAACCGTAAAACCTACTTACTGCTGCTATGGATGCAGCAGATAGGCTTACCATAAGGATTACAGCAATTGATTCACTGAACAATTGCTGACGACTGGGCCAAACAACCAGTTTGAGTTCTTCATAGGTTGAAGCTAGAAAACCTCGTTTTGCGGTCGTTTTGGTCTCCAGAACCGTTTCTGGGACATTCTCCTCCTCAGAGGAGTGTTCTCTAGAAGTGGATTCTTCGGGAATAGGACTCGTCACGTTACTAAAGCCAAAGGCTTAAGTACTAATCGGTAAAGATTCACATTAACGGATGTGAGTGTTTTTAGTTTTCCGGAACGAAGTTGAGTGATTCGGAAAAGCTTGTATCCGCTTTAACACGAACTGCCTTAAACCCTTTGAAATGGTCTTCTAACAATTCAGTGGCGAGTGGATTTTCAAGCTTCCGCCGCAAAACTCTTCTTAAAGGACGGGCGCCATACTCAGGTTCATATCCGAGTTCAGCAATAAGCTTTACTGCTTGCTCATCTGTCCTCAGCTCTAACCCTTGTTCTTGTAAAAGGCTACCTAAATCGGCCAATTGAAGTTGAACAATTTTTTCTAGGTCAGAAGTTTTTAGAGGTTTAAATCGAATAATTTCATCAATACGATTTAAAAACTCGGGTCGAAATTGTTGATTTAATGCCTCTTCGACTTTCAATGAAAGACTATCGTCAATGTCTGAGGAAGTATTTATTTGATCCTTGGATATACGGGCTTTATCAAGAATTGCTTTGCTGGCAAGATTCGTTGTCATTACTATCACTGTATGTCTGAAATCAACGGTTCTGCTTTGTGAATCAGTAAGGCGGCCGTCATCTAAAACTTGTAGGAGGACATTGAAAACGTCAGGATGTGCTTTTTCAAGTTCATCTAGCAAAATGACTGCATAAGGACGCTGTCTTACAGCTTCTGTTAGTTGACCTCCTTCTTCATATCCGACATAACCTGGTGGAGCTCCAAGTAGCCGAGCTACTGCATTACGTTCCATAAACTCACTCATATCCAATCGAATTAAGGCCTCTTCTTCATCAAATAGTGATGCGGCTAATGCTTTTGCTAATTCTGTCTTCCCAACCCCAGTTGGTCCTAGAAACATGAAAGAGCCTATAGGCCTGCGAGGATCTTTCATTCCTGCTCTGGCTCTTCGAATGGCTGCTGCTACTGCCTTGACAGCCTCTTGCTGACCAATAACTCTTTCTCCCAAATAAGACTCAAGATCTAACAACTTTTGCTTTTCACCGGTTAATAGGCGATGTACCGGTATACCAGTCCACCTCGCTACTACATCAGCGATATCTTGAGCTTCTACTTGTTCTCTAAGAAGGGCCTCCCCTGATAGTTGAGCAGCTTTGAGGGTTCCTTCTAATTGAGTTCTCTTTTGTTGAATTCTATGCAATTGGTCATATTCAAGCCTTGCTGCTTCTTCTAAATCTCCTATACGTTCAGCTTCAGAAATGGCCTTGTGCAGATCTTCATCCTTTTGCAGTAATTGCCTTAGCTCTGCTAATTGGGATCTTTCACCTTCCCAACGTTCTCTGAGAATTGATAACTTTTCAGAAGCCAGTTGCTGTTTATTTTGAAGTTCATGCTGTTCACTTTCTGGTGCTTGTT
Source organism: Prochlorococcus sp. AG-409-N21 (assembly GCA_003215415.1). GTDB lineage: Bacteria > Cyanobacteriota > Cyanobacteriia > PCC-6307 > Cyanobiaceae > AG-409-N21. The sequence continues at coordinate 3,668 of QCKK01000014.1, forward strand.
CCGCTTCTATTAAAGCCAATTCAATTTCTCGAAGGGCTGATTCTGCTTCTTCAATAATCTGTGGTTTTGAAGTTACATCCATTTTTAGTTGAGCAGAAGCCTCGTCTATTAAGTCAATTGCTTTATCAGGAAGACATCTATCAGATATATAGCGATCTGCTAATCGAATGGCGGATGCAACAGCATCATCTGTAATTGTGACTCCATGGTGAAGTTCATAGCGTTCTTTTAATCCTCGCAAAATTTCAATACTTAGATCTAGATTTGGCTCCTTGATTTGTACTTTCTGAAATCTTCTATGAAGAGCTTGATCTTTTTCAACTGTTCTTCGATAGTTTTCAGGAGTTGTAGCACCAATACATCTAAGGTCGCCACGTGCTAGAAAAGGTTTAATTAGACTTCCTGCATCAGCACTAGATCGTTCACTACTTATAACGGTATGCAATTCATCGATAAATAAAATTACTCCTGCATCAGGACTACTTACTTCTGTTAGAACTTCACGAAATCTTTCTTCGAATTGGCCGCGAAATTTTGCACCAGCAATTAATGCGCCGAGATCTAGAGATATGAGTTTTAAGCCTTTTAGCGAATCAGGAACTTCTTCAGCAATAATTCTTTGAGCCAGTAGCTCTGCAATTGCAGTTTTACCTACACCTGGAGCTCCAATTAGTACAGGATTATTCTTGTTTCTTCTAGATAAAACCTTTATTAAACTTTGAATCTCTGAATCTCTTCCTATTACAGGATCCAATTGCCCTGATCTTGCGGCTTCAGTTAAATCTCTTCCATATGACTCAAGAGCTTTTTTTTCTTTTTGAACTTTGATATCTGATGGAATAACCTCCTCAGTCGCATTTTTTTCATGCCTTGAGAATGATTTGCTTGGCTCTTGTTCAATATTCTTAGAAGGCAAAGGAGCCAATTCTGTTTGATCTTTGGAATTGGGCTTGGAATATTTACTTATAGGTAATTTTTTTAATTCAGCTTCGAGTAATTCACTAGGCAAGCCAAGAGAATTAAAAAGGTTTGCTCCAATACGCTGATCTCGACCAATTGCGCTTATTAAGTGAGAAACCTCTATTAATTTAGACCCCCATCTGACTCGAAACCTATCTGCTTCTTCAAGCAACTCTTCTAGATCTTCACCTATGAAAAGTTCACCATCTCTGCTCATAGGCTGTTCTGCTAAGAAATCATCCAGATGATCAAGTAATTGCTCATTATTTATAGGCAAAGTTTTTGAGAAAGCAGAATAGTTTTGATTACTAAAAAGAACTTGCAAAAGGTGCTCAACATCTAATTGTTCATGCTGCCATTTTCTAGCCAAGCTTTCACTTTTTAAAAGAAGATCCCATGAATAATCACTAAAACAATCAGGCTCTTCAGTAAGGCTTCCCTTCGAGGAAATTGATTGGCTGAAATTAGGTGACATTGGCTTTAGTTTGCTTGCTCATGAGAGTTGATCTCAATTAGTTCAATTTTGTACCCATCAGGATCCTCAATAAATGCGATTACTGTTTTCCCATGTTTCATTGGCCCTGGTTCTCGTAGAATTCGACCACCTTGCTCAACAATTGTTGAGCAAGTATTCTGAATATTTTCTACACCAATGGCGATGTGCCCATAGCCTTCGCCTAATTCATAACATGTCCTGTCCCAGTTATGAGTAAGTTCAAGAACTGTATTTTCATTTTCATTGCCATAACCTACAAATGCAAGAGTAAAGCGTCCTGATTCATAATCCTTTCTTCTGAGAAGCTTCATCCCAAGTATTTCGGTGTAAAAGCTAATAGACCTATTGAGATCTCCTACTCTGAGCATCGTGTGGAGCATTCTCATGGTTTTGGGCTTTGAGATTAAACAGGCCTAAGTTAATTGTGTTCTAATGAAGCCATGTCGGCTTCCTAAGAACAGCAATACCAAATAACTTTCACAAAGTTCATCTCGAACTCATAGGATTTCAACAAACTTGATTTGAAACAGTGATCGATTCCCTAGATCTAGTGATTGATACCATCTTCGGTAGGGAGGTGCTTGATTCTCGAGGTAATCCCACTGTTGAGGCAGAGGTCCTCCTAGAAGGAGGTGCTATGGGCCGATCAATAGTTCCTAGCGGTGCAAGTACTGGGGCGCATGAGGCACATGAAATGAGAGATGGAGGAAGTAGATATATGGGGAAAGGAGTTACCAAAGCTATTAATCACATTGAAGAGCGCATTGCACCAGCTCTTTGTGGCCTGTCTGCCTTAGATCAAGCTACCGTTGATAAAGCCATGTTGGATCTAGATGGCACAGAGAATAAATCGAAATTAGGTGCTAACTCGATTCTTGCTGTAAGTATGGCAATTGCAAGAGCCTCGGCAAATGGCTTGGGTTTGCCTCTTTATCGCTATTTAGGTGGACCAATGGCTTCTGTTTTGCCAGTTCCTCTAATGAATGTAATAAATGGTGGCGCACATGCTGCAAATAATTTGGATTTTCAAGAATTTATGCTTGTACCACATGGGGCAAGTAGCTTTAGAGAAGCCCTTAGGATGGGGACAGAAGTTTTTCATACTCTGAAAAATATTTTGCAGGATCAGGGTTTATCAACTTCTGTCGGAGATGAAGGCGGTTTTGCTCCAAATCTTGCCAACAATGATGCAGCAGGTGATTTATTAGTTCAAGCAATTGAGCAGGCAGGTTATTCTCCAGGCAAGCAAATTTCTTTAGCTTTAGATGTAGCAAGCACAGAGTTTTTTAAAGATGGCAAATATTTTTTTGGCGGCGGTACTTTCTCGAGTCAAGAAATGGTTGAGGAGCTATCAAAACTTGTTGATCGTTTCCCAATTATTTCTATTGAAGATGGACTTGCTGAAGATGATTGGAGTGGATGGGAAATGCTTACAAGTAAATTAGGTACTAAAGTTCAGTTAGTAGGAGATGATCTTTTTGTCACTAATACCAGTCGTCTTAAGAGGGGGATTGAGAACCAAGTGGCAAATTCGATATTGATTAAGGTCAATCAAATTGGAACATTGACTGAAACAATGAGTGCAATCGATTTAGCAACCAGGTCAGGTTATACAAGTGTAATCAGCCATAGAAGTGGAGAGACAGAAGATACAACAATAGCCGATCTAGCAGTTGCAACAAGGGCTGGTCAAATTAAGACAGGGTCACTTAGTCGTAGTGAAAGGGTTGCCAAATACAATCAATTGCTTCGCATAGAAGATGAATTAGGTACTCAGGCGGTTTATGCTGGGGAGACAGGCAATGGTCCGCATGGCACAAGATAACTAGATTGCAAATTAATAGATAGCCTTTACTTATTTAATCCAGGAAATTGATCTATCCTGTTGTCTCTTCTTAATTTTAACTGCATCTTAAACCAATTAATACTAACTGGCACTGCCGCAGCGAGAGGAAAGATAGCAAGGTTTTGTTGATTGTTTCCACTTAATATTGCAGCCGATATGAGAAGCGAGCCTATTAAGATTGATTGACTTGTAACTTGTTGAGAGTTCACCATTCGACGAAATTGTCGATCTGATTCTCCCATGCGAACTTGTAGTTGCAAATCTCCTTGCTCAAGCTTTTCGAGGTTTTCGTCTAAACGCTTAGGCAAAGTAACTGCCTTATTCCCAAGCTCACTAACCTGACGACCAATTTCGTTGAACAAATCATTGGGTCCTGATGATCCAGTTGAAGTCATAAGAGGGATGAGGTATGGCCTCGCTATTACCATTAAATTAAAGCTTGGGTCAAGGCTACGTCCTACACCTTCTAATGTTGATAGGGCTCTAATCACAAAAATTAGTTCTACTGGGAGTCGAAAAGGTTGCCCATAGACTAATTCGTATACATCTCCTGAAAGTCTTTCTATTACGTTTGGCCTGAATGGAGGAGTAAGTGCTTCTTGAAGCATGATTCTTACTAATCTGCGAACAGGGCCAAGATTGGCCCCTTTAATAATTAAGCCAGCTTCTTGTAGCTCACTAACTAGCTTTTGAGCATCTCTCGCGGCGGCTGAACGAATCATTGAACCTATTCTCTTTCGAAGTCCATTTGATATAAGGCCCATCATTCCAAAGTCGTAATAGATCAGGGAGCCATCAGCCGCTACGGCAAGGTTGCCTGGATGAGGGTCGGCATGAAAAAAACCAAAGTTAACGAGTTGTTTTAGGTAGCTTGCAGCTCCAATCTCGGCAACTTGAGTTGGATTTATTCCAGCCTTTATTAGCTCCTTTCGATCATTTATCTTTATGCCAGGCAAATAATCCAAGCAAAGCACACGTTCGGTACTTAGCTCCCAAATTACTCCAGGCACTTTGACTTGAGAATCATCAAAAAATTGTTGCCTAAACCTTGCAGCGTATTGTGCTTCTATTTGAAAATCGAGTTCTCTTATTAATACTCTGCGGCATTCTTTTGCTATTCCAATCCAGTCACGACCTTTGCCCCACTTAGGATGATATTGCAGCAATAAGGCAACTTTTTGCATTACTTGTAGATCAAGTAGAAATAACTTTTGAAGCCCAGGACGTTGAATTTTTAGAACAACTTTTCGGCCATTTCGGAGTGTTGCACGATGTACTTGAGCTAAAGAAGCAGCTCCAAGTGGTACTTCATCTATCTCAATTATTTCTGAACATTTATCCTTAAGCTCTTCTTCGAGCACGGATTGTGCCTTGCTAAAACTGAAAGGAGGTACTTTGTCTTGTAACTCCGCTAATTCGATAACCCATTCAGCAGGTAATACATCAGGTCTTGCTGACAGCAGTTGTCCAAGTTTGATAAAGGCTGATCCCAGTTGGATTAATTCGAATGTTAACCAACGGGCCCTAATTTGTTGCCGGGCTTTGCGTCGCTCACTAGACCATCTCCCTAAGAAGGACCATTTTTTAGAGTCAAACCAAATAAGCGCTAATAAGGTTAAAACAAGTCCCCAGATCCTTGTGGCACGAAAGAACCTTCTAAAAGGCTCAATTAAACTATTCCAATTCATTTAAGCTCATCCTCTATTTCATTACTTAGATCTGATATCTGTGCTCTTATCCGATCAACTTTTTCTACAATATCCTCATTTATATCTGCTTCTTCTGTCATATATTCTTCATTTTTGTTGGGTTTCTCTTTAGAATCTGATCGATTAATTTCCGCTTCAACTTCCTCTTGAAATAATTCCCATTCCTTTCTAATAAGATCTGGTGTATTTTTAATTATTTCATTAACATTAGAGATCAATCTCTTGAATAAGGCTTTGAAAATAATTTCTTGAGAACTCATTTTTTAGTTCAGAAGCAAGTAAGTTTTGTTCAGATTAGATGCTTTTAAATTAGTGGGAGGGATTGCTTAAGTATTGAAGATTGTAGAAAAATGCTTGTGTAAATATAGAATCCTCTTTGGAAGGAATGAATCGTTGATTCATTCTTGGTAATTCCTGAGGCTCTGATGAAATAAGAGTAGACCTTGTCGTTTTTAGAGACTCCTCTTTTATTGCACTCACATCTGATTTTGATTGTTTAGATCCTATATTGTCAATATTATTGTGGGGGAAGGTCTCTGTGGATGCTTTGTGATCTGAGTAAGATTGTTTTGATTGAGTTTTAGGATCTTTGATATCAAGTGTTTTTTTGCTTGCAAGCTTCTCTAGATCTTTGATGGTGGGGCCAGGGAAAAGTTTTTTTTCGAATAACAAACCAGCTCCTTTATCAATTTGTAAATTGTGTGGAATTCTTAAGACTCTATTAGTAATTCCATAGCCAAATGTAAAAAAGATACTTGTGAGTAATGGACCTGCCCAGAAAAGTGGTTGTCTCGCTCCATTTAATTTCTCCTTTGGTGAAGATGCCACTCGCTAAGGACTCCACAAGAGATAAGTCTGACACTTCAATAAAGATAGGGGATCTCGAAAATTACGAGCCCTTGCTTTGAATAAATCACTTGTAAATGTTTCTAGGAGGCTGCTGACTAGGACTTTTTTCATTAAAGTTTTAAAAATACCTCACTAGGATTTCCTGGTGGATATTGTATGGCAGGGTATTTAGGAAACTAAGATCTGTCCCAAACTGCTTTTTCGTCGAAACCAACTGAAGGAGATTCTTGAACCTTGGAAGTTATTGAAGCTGATGTGGTCATAGTTGGAGGTGGGCCAGCAGGCTGCACATGTGCCTTATACACCTCAAGAGCAAATTTGAAAACAGTAATTTTAGATAAAAATCCTGCTGTAGGTGCTTTAGCAATTACTCATCAAATTGCGAATTATCCAGGCGTCTCAAGTGAGATGAGTGGCGATGCTTTGTTGACTCTTATGCGGGATCAGGCAATTGAATATGGGACTGATTATCGACGAGCACAAGTTTTTGGTGTTGATGCATCTGGTGATTTAAAAGTTGTGTATACCCCAGAGGGGACTTTTAAGGCTAAAGCCCTTGTTTTAGCAACAGGTGCTATGGGAAGACCTGCTTCGTTTAAAGGTGAGGCAGATTTTCTAGGAAGAGGCGTAAGTTATTGCGCTACTTGTGATGGAGCTTTTTATAAAGGTAGAGAGGTTGCAGTGGTTGGATTCAATAAAGAGGCAATAGAGGAAGCTCAAGTCTTAACTAAATTTGCATCTACAGTGCATTGGATTACTTCCAATGATCCATCCAAAGATGATGATCATGCAAAACAACTTATAGCTCTTCCTAATGTTAAGCATTGGAACCGTACGCGTTTGATGTTGATTGAAGGCAATGAAGGTGGAGTGACTGGTTTACAAATCAAGACTCGATCAGATGAAAAGGAATTACCTTTACCCGTTGATGGTGTTTTTGTTTATATGAGTGGATCGAAGCCAATTACAGATTTTCTTGGTGATCAAATCGCATGTAAAGAAGATGGTGGAATATTGGTCGATGATTTTATGTCAACTACATCAGAAGGAGTTTGGGCAATTGGAGATATTCGTAATACACCCTTTAAACAAGCTGTTGTTGCTGCATCAGATGGTTGTATAGCTGCTATGGCTATAGATCGTTATTTGAATAGTCGGAAAGTTATTAGAGTTGACTGGGTACATTCTTAATTATTTTCAATAGAAACTTCTACTTTTATGATGTAAAAATACGCTTTTTTAATGAATAAAGAATGTCTAATTTATTTAGCAGATATAATTTTAAAGAGGGCTTGCCTCGGAAACGTAAGCAATTCCTCCATAGTAGCTAAGTATAGCTTGAACATGATTTTTTAATCTGTCCAGCACTTCTTGCTCGCAGAAAACAATTACATGTGCATTAGCTCCTAAGCCAGTAAATTCTGTGTCTTCAGAAACAACCCTTTCTGGCCCTCTACCAGTTACATGTTTCATAACGGTATATCCAGCAACTTGTGCATCTTCAAGACATGAGAGCATTTCATCGAGTTCACGCTCACTAAAAATTAAATCTAGTCGTTTCATTTATTTATGTTGTGGATGGGATGACTGCATTTACTAAACCCATATATAAAGGTATCCCAAATATGATGTTAAAAGGAAATGTTAGCCCAAGTGTTGTAGAGATGTAATAGCTTGATTTTGCTTCGGGCACTGTCATTCGCATTGCTGCTGGGACAGCCAAGTAAGATGCACTGGCACATAGCACTACGAATAATAATGCATTTCCTGGCCCTAATAGTAATATTCTGGCTACTAATACTCCTACAAGTGCATTAAATAGTGGGATAAGAATGGCAAATCCAATGAGAAAATTCCCCGCTTTTTTGAGACTAGGGAGCCTTTGCGCTGCCACAATACCCATATCAAGCAAGAAGAAACATTCTGCACCGTAAAATAATTTACCGGTAAAAGGTTGCATCTTTGCAACCCCAGAAGGATTATGTGCTGCGGTTAGAAAGCCTATGATTAAGCTTCCTAAAAGAAGAAAAACAGATCCATTCAACATTGATTCATGAAGAATAGTTCTCCATCTCATTTTCTTTGATCTTGTCCTATCTTTTGGCGAGGCGAGTTTAACTAATACAAGACCAACAATAATTGCCGGAGATTCCATTAGTGCTAAAGCTGCCACCATGAATCCGTCAAAATGTATGCCTTGATTTTCCAAGAAACTTTCAGCTGTTATGAAAGTTACTGCACTAATTGAACCATATGCTGCCGCTATTGCTGCTGAGTTAAATACGTCAAACTTTAACCTCAGAATGATAAAACATATTATTGGTATCAATAAAGACATAATTATTGCAGCACCTACAGTTGTAAATGTTTGGCCACCTATTCCACTTTCTTGTAATCCAAGACCTCCTTTAAATCCTATTGCAAGGAGCAAATAAAGGGAAAAGAGTTTTGGCAAAGGAGCAGGTATTTCTAGATCTGATCGCACAAGAACTGCAAAAGTTCCAAGGAAGAAGAATAGGACTGGAGGAGTCAGTACATTTTGAAGAATCAGACTGGAATCCATGGAATTTTTGCTTTATTGAGATGAATCTGGTTTAAGGCAGTGTTTTAAAATCATTTTGCTTATGGGTCAATTATAAATTAAATAGTTAATCTTTTACTTATTAGCCCCTTAGATCTTTTATTGCTGCTTCTAATGCTTCTTTTCTGCTCCCTACAACCACTTCTACTCCAAATTTACGTAGCCTTTCTCGTACTCTTTGGCTGTTGGTCGCCACATAAGCTTTACGAGAATTATTTGTTGCTTCATTAACCATATCTTCTATTGCTAAAGATGCTGTTACTCCTAATCTTGGCACTTCAGTAATATCTAGTATTAAGACCTTATAGTTTCTAACAAGCATCATTCTTTCGGTAATACCTTTCGCAGCACCGAAACTTAACGGACCTCTAAGTCTAAATAGCATTACTTCTCCTCCGCAGCGATCATATAAAGCTTTTTCATCCCTTGGCAAAGATACGTCCCCAGTCTGCGAATTGTCGAGTAAAGGATTATCCGCTTCAATCCCTTCAAGTTGTGTTTCTGTAATTGAATCAATAGTCAGCATATTCGCAACAAAAACACCAACTAATACAGCCCATATTAAGTCCCAAAAAACAGTCATTAAAAGAACTCCATACATCACTGCTGCAGTTTTCAGTGAAAGGAGATGTGCTCTACGAAGGAAGCCCCAATCAATGATATCAAGACCAACTTTTATAAGTATTCCTGCTAAAAGTGCAGTAGGGATCTGTGCTGCTAAAGGTCCTGCACCGATCAGAACTAGCAATAAAACCAAAGAATGAACCATCCCAGATATAGGTGTACTTCCTCCTGATTTGATATTTATTACGGTACGCATGGTTGCACCTGCTCCAGGTAAACCAGTTAGCAACCCAGCCAAACTATTTCCTAAACCTTGTCCGATTAACTCACGATCAGAATTGTGACGAGTTTGTGAGATATTGTCAGCTACTAGTGATGTAAGTAAAGAGTCAATTGCACCAAGAACAGCAAGCACTAAACCTGCTTTGAATATAACAGGAAAATGCTCATTCCAGTTTGGCATTGCGAATCTGAGTCCTCCTTCTGGGATGGCACCGATTCGATCTATTGGAGTGAGATTATTAGCTTGTAGTGATGCATCGTTAAACAGTAATACTGATAGTGGGGTGACTATTAACAATGCAAGTAGAGGCGAGGGAATCCATTGACTTATGCGCCTAGGAGTAAGAAAAACAATTGCTAAAGTCATTATGCCTACTGATATTGCAGCCAAATTTGGTTCAAAGTTATTAAACAAAGTATTTAAAGATTCAACTACTCCTCCCCTTGTGCTGATTCCTAGTAAAGGCCCAAGTTGTAAGGCAAGAATAATTACTCCTATGCCTGACATGAATCCAGAAACAACTGAATAAGGGACGAGTGTTATGTATTTCCCAAGTCTCAGAATTCCAAATAAAACTTGAAATAGTCCTCCTATCACTACAGCGGCCATTACTAATGGAAGAATTTCCCCTGCTCCTAATTCTCTTGAAACTCCAACTGCTGCAAGACTTGCAACTACTCCAGCGACCGTAACACTCATTGGTCCAGTTGGACCACTAACCTGAGAAGGAGTGCCTCCAAACAGCGCAGCAATAAACCCAACTACCACTGCGCCATAAAGTCCATAAATCGCCCCTCCTGGGCCTAGCGCTGCATTGCCGAAGGCAAGAGCGAGTGGGAGAGCCACAACGGCGGCAGTTACTCCGCCTAGTACATCACCACGCAGATTGCGTGTATGAAAACCGTGTATTAAATCCACAGTTGAATCTCCAATGATCCATAACTCCAAGAAGAATATAAGAACGACTGCCCTCTTTAGTAAATCCTTTAATTAGTTGAACATCTCTTACGTTGAAACTTACGCATTATTGTTGATGGAAATCCCTTTCTAGGCCTCGGTTTTCCAGGGAAAATTTGTTTTCGAGCACTTGGTCTGTATTTTTCATTGCCTTTAATGGGCCAAGAAAATTTCTATTAATCGTTCGGGCTTCCCTCCAAAACAACAAGCTCTTGAAATGAAGAGAACTGAGAAAATCGATGATAATTAGTTGAATTGAGTCATTGCGATGGCAGCTAGCGATTATAAGGATTATTTCAGTATTTTAGGTGTTGAGAGAAATGCCAATGCTGAAACAATTAAGCGGGCTTTTAGAAAGTTGGCTCGCAAATTTCATCCTGATGTAAATCCAGGGGATTCAAAGGCTGAAAGTAAATTTAAAGAAATTAATGAAGCTTATGAAGTTCTATCTGATCCTGATAAAAGGAAACGATATGAGCAATTTGGTCAATATTGGAGTCAAGTAGGAGGAAATAGAGGCTCTACCAACGCCGGATTTGATGTTGATTTTGGAAGTTATGGAAATTTTGATGAGTTTATTAATGACTTATTAGGACGTTTTGCAGGTAGCAATGTAGGAGCTGGTTTCGCTGGAGGAGCTGGTTTCCCAAGAAGTGACTCGAGACCTACTTTGAATCTGGATGCAGAAGTATTAGTGAAAGTTAGCTTCGCCGAAGCATTTCAAGGAACGGAGCGAACGTTGTCTGTGAATGAAGAAAAAGTACAAGTTTTAATTCCTAGAGGAGTTAAGCCTGGGACAAAACTCAGGCTTAAAGGGAAAGGTAATATTCAGCCTGGAACTGGGCGAAGAGGAGATCTATATCTAATTCTGCAATTACAACCTCATGAAATATGGAAATTAGAGGGCAATCAATTAAAAGCAGACATGCCAGTTACATTTGATGAATTATTACTAGGAGGCTCTATTGAGCTAGTTACCCCTGATGGGTCAGCTGAAGTTTATATACCTGCCGGAACTCCCCCTGGGAAATGCTTGCGCTTAAGGAATAAAGGGTGGCCTTCAAAAGATGGTAGAGGAGACCTGTTTCTTACTTTAACCTTGAAATTCTCTGAGAAATATTCTGAAGAAGAGGTTCAACTTCTCAAGGAATTACATCGTATACGTAGCATTGACCCACGAAAGTCTTGGATTCAGTCAGCATTGCTCTGATAAGACTTACGAACCCTTCCTTATAAGTTCGCATGATGGATCTCACTTACCGCCCACGTCGCCTTCGCCGTACACCTGCCTTGCGCTCCATGGTGCAGGAAAACATTCTAGGTGCTTCGGATTTTATTTATCCTTTGTTTGTGCATGAGGGAAGTGAGATAGAGCCTATAGGAGCCATGCCTGGATCATATCGATGGCATCTAGATGGCCTAATTAAAGAAGTAGAAAGAGCGTGGGATTTAGGAATTCGTTGCGTTGTTATTTTCCCTAAAGTTGCTGAATCTTTGAAGAGCGAAGATGGATCGGAGTGTTTCAATGAGGATGGATTAATACCTAGAGCTATTAGGTGTTTGAAGAAAGAGGTGCCTGATATGACGATTATGACTGATGTTGCATTAGATCCCTATTCATCTGATGGCCATGACGGGATAGTTAGTTCGGAAGGAATAGTTCTGAATGATGAGACAATTGATCAGCTGTGTAGACAAGCTGTAGTTCAGGCTCAATCAGGTGCAGATTTGATTGGACCAAGTGACATGATGGATGGAAGAGTAGGAGCGATACGTGAGGCTTTAGATGATCAGGGCTACGAACATGTAGGAATAATTAGTTATACAGCGAAATATGCTTCTGCTTATTACGGACCCTTTCGTGAGGCATTAGATTCTGCTCCTCGCTTGGAAGGTGGCAAGCCTATTCCAACTGATAAATCCACGTATCAAATGGATCCGGGTAATGCGCGTGAAGCAGTTACGGAAGCACAGCTTGATGAACAAGAAGGTGCTGACATACTGATGGTCAAGCCAGGATTAGCTTATTTAGATATCATTTATCGACTAAGGGAAGAAACGGAATTGCCTATAGCTGCTTATAACGTTAGTGGAGAATATGCAATGGTGAAATCAGCGGCAGAAAAGGGATGGATTGATGAGAAGGCAATAGTTCTAGAAACATTATTGAGTTTTAAAAGAGCCGGGGCAGACCTGATCCTTACTTATCATGCTTGTGATGCAGCAAAATGGCTTAAAAAAGGATGATGACCTTTTCAATTTTTGGATTTGAGTTTTAATTATGGCTTATGTTTAGAAAGTTCGACTTGCTATAGATCATTTACTCATTAAGGAAGTAAGGTTTATGAGTTAACTGATTGCAAAGTATTAGGCAATGCCATGGTTGGTGTTCAAAGGCTTGGTCACATAGCTATTCGGGTAACCGAAATGAATCGTGCCAAGGCTTTTTATATGAGCCTCGGGATGAAATTGGTATGGGATGATGATGATTGGTGTTATTTGGAAGCTGGTCCAGGTAAAGATGGACTTGCTTTATTAGGCCCAGGTTATAAGGCTGCTGGCCCTCATTTTGCTTTTCATTTTAATAATAGAGAAGAAGTAAATACGTTTCATCAGCAATTAAAAGATGATGGTGTTGAAGTAGGAGATGTTCATGACCATAGAGATGGCACTGCATCATTTTATTTGAAAGATCCAGAGGGAAATTGGTTAGAGATTCTTTACCAGCCTGTAGAAGGTATTCCTGAAAATGATCAATCAGCGGGCAAAATATTTGCCTGAGCTTTTTGATATGAGCTCTGAAGATTCCATTCTTTGTAAGGAAACTCTAGATTTATTGGAGTGGCCGAGACTTTGTGATCATCTTTCGACTTTCGCAAGTACGCCCAATGGCCAGCTTCATTGCAAGAACCTTTTTTTGCCAAATGATTTAGGGGGTAGCCGATGCCTGTCGCTAGAGACTATTGAGATTGCTGCTTTGGATGATTTGTTAGATGGTGGACTGAGCTTTAAAGGTGTACATGGATTAGCAAAAACTTTGAATCATTGCCTCAAAGGGGGTGTGGCATCTGGTGAGGAATTACTTTTTATTGCTGAAACTCTTTCTGCTGCGAGAAGGTTGCGTCGTCAAATTGAAGAAAACGAGCTTAGACCAACTCTTAGCTCGCTATTTGTACCTCTTGTATCTTTACCTGATTTGGAGAAATGCCTCAAATTTGGGATAGAAGAAGGAGGACGTGTTGCCGACCGTGCGAGCCAAAAGTTAGCTGATTTAAGGGGGAAGTCTCAAGAGGTTCGAATAGCAAGTCGTGATCTGTTGCAAGATTTTGTGAGACGTTTTTCATCTCTTCTGCAAGACAATATTGTTTTGCAGAGGCATGGTCGTTGTGTTTTGGCAGTAAAGGCAGGTGCTGCCAATCAAATTCCAGGATTAGTTCATGATAGTTCTGCATCTGGGCACACATTGTTTATTGAGCCACAGGCAGCGATTCCTCTTGGTAATCGTTTAAGGGAATTGGAGGCCAGAATTCGTGAAGAGGAACAAATCTTGTTGCGTAAATGGAGTGCGATGGTTGGCGAAAACTTTTCCTCCCTTAGCGATCTTGATCGCGTTTTATTAAAAGTGGATCTTGCACTGGCACGTGCTCGATATGGGCGTTGGCTTGGAGGAGTTCCAGCTCGTTTTGAAGATGATGCAGATGCTGCTTTCATCTTTAAGGATTTACGACATCCATTGTTGGTTTGGCAGCAAAAACGAGAGCAAGGCAGACGGGTTGTTCCTACCACTGTTGAAGCTCCATCTTCAATAAAGGTAGTAGCTATCACTGGTCCCAATACTGGTGGCAAAACAGTCACTCTTAAAAGTATTGGTTTGGCTGTACTTATGGCTCGTGCAGGCCTTCTTCTGCCTTGTAAAGGGATACCATCTTTGCCATGGTGCGCACAAATTTTTGCTGACATAGGCGATGAACAATCTATTCAACAAAACCTTTCTACTTTTAGTGGTCATATCAAGCGAATTGCTCGGATTCTTAAAGCTGTAGTCAATGGACCGACTCCATCAATAGTGCTTCTTGATGAGGTGGGTGCAGGTACTGATCCAAGTGAAGGCAATGCTTTGGCGATAGCTTTATTGGAAGAGTTGGCTAATCGCACACGTTTAACAGTTGCTACTACTCATTATGGTGAAATCAAAGCTTTGAAATATGCTGATCAACGCTTTGAAAATGCCTCTGTTGCATTTAATGCTGAGACACTATCACCAACTTTTGAGCTTCAATGGGGGATACCTGGACGTAGTAATGCACTCTCAATCTCGAAACGATTAGGCATTGCTGAAAAAGTAATTGAGCGTGCCAATCAATTATTAGGACTTCGCGGGGATGTAGAAGTTAATGATGTTATTAGAGGACTTGAAGAACAGAGGAAACGTCAACAAGAAGCAGCAGAAGCTGCAGTTGCTCTTTTGGCACGCACAGAATTACTGCACGAAGAGTTGTTAAAGCGTTGGGAAATTCAAAATGAACGATCTGCACAAGCTCAAGAGATAGCTCGTGAAAAACTTGCGGAATCAATCAGAAGTGGGCAAGAAGAAGTTCGGCAGTTAATCCATCGTTTACGTCAAGAAGGGGCAGATGGTGAGGTTGCCAGACAAGTCGGCAAACGACTACGTCGTTTGCAATCTGATTACCTACCCACTCCAGACAGCATTAATCCAAATAAAAAGGGATGGATCCCACAAATTGGTGAAAAGATCAGACTTCTTCCTTTTGGAAAATCCGGAGAAGTGATAGGTATTTCTGATGATGGAGCAGAACTAACAGTGCAATGTGGTGTTTTGAGAAGCAAATTAAGCTTGTCTGCAGTTGAAAGCCTTGATGGACTGAAACCAGAAAAATCCTTACCTAAGGCACAATTTTCTTCAACTCATGCTTTTAGAAATCACCCTACTGTTCGTACTAAACGGAATACAATTGATGTTAGAGGTCTAAGAGTTCATGAGGCGGAAGCAGTTGTTGAAGAGTGCTTACGTCACTCCAACGGCCCAATATGGGTTGTTCATGGGATTGGCTCAGGAAAGCTGAAGCGAGGTTTACATGAGTGGTTGCAAACCCTTCCATATGTTGCTCGGTTTTCTGATGCTGACCAACCAGATGGTGGAGTTGGTTGCACAGTTGTCTGGTTAGATTAGTCACTTGATTACTCTTCTTCGAGATTGTGCTCTAAAACTAGAGAAAAATGCAGTTTATTGATCAGGCCCGTATCAATGTAAGAGGTGGAAAAGGAGGAGATGGGATTGTTGCATTTAGGCGTGAAAAATATGTGCCTGCCGGAGGCCCTGCTGGAGGGGACGGGGGTAATGGTGGTCAAGTTGTTTTAGAAGCTGATATAAATCTCCAGACATTGTTGGATTTCAAATATAAGAGATTATTTGTTGCTCCTGATGGCCAAAGAGGGGGACCAAATCGTTGTACTGGTTCCTCTGGAAAGGATTTGGTGATCAAGGTTCCATGTGGTACAGAAGTACGTCATTTGACAACTGGGATAATTTTTGGCGATTTGACTACACCCGGACAAAGACTTCAAGTTGCTTTTGGAGGCAGAGGAGGTAGAGGTAATGCTCATTATTTGAGTAATCGCAATCGTGCTCCAGAAAAATGCACTGAAGGAACAGAGGGTGAAGAGTGGTCTTTGCAATTAGAACTTAAATTGCTTGCAGAAGTGGGCATTATTGGCTTGCCTAATGCAGGAAAAAGTACACTAATAGCTGTTCTTTCGGCGGCTCGGCCAAAGATTGCAGACTATCCATTTACTACATTGGTTCCAAATTTAGGTGTTGTAAGAAGACCCAGCGGAGATGGCACTGTTTTTGCGGACATCCCTGGATTGATTGCTGGAGCTGCACAAGGTATTGGATTAGGACATGATTTTCTTCGTCATATAGAACGTACTAAGCTACTTCTCCATTTGATTGATGCAGGCTCTGAAAACCCTCTTGACGACCTTCTAGTAGTCGAAAAGGAACTTAGGGCATATGGACATGGATTGATTGATCGACCAAGACTTTTGGTTGTCAACAAAAAGGAGCTATTGAGCGATTCAGACCAAAAAGAGTTGTTCAATCTGCTTCAGAAGACTAGTAAGTGTAAATTGTTACTCATATCTGCGGTTATGGGAGCAGGCTTGGAAAAACTTTTAGAGCAGGTTTGGGATGAATTGGCAATTTGATATTTAAATTACGGCTTTGTTACTTGCAAATCGATTAAATCTTGGCCATAAATGGTTTGCACATATTTGCTTATGAATTTCTACAGTTGTTTTGATGGAGAAGGGCAGGTAATTGCCCGTTGTCAAACCTCTCAAGAAATAGAGGTCCTAAGAAGAATGGGTAGGCCTATCGCAGAGGTTCGTCAAATGAGGAATGAAGAGGCAGTCGTTTGTTCTCTTACAGGCAGCCCATCAGAATTTAATGAGGATTTCTAGGCTTTAGATTTTTTCACGAACATCTGGTAGTGCCTTTTCATTCCAAGATGTTCGTGGCGGTTCAGTTAGTTGTGCTGCTTATTCTCAATCATCGTAAACAAGGCATTCTGGTTCATCTGGGTTCGCATCACAGAAAAGCTCAAGAGCATTTGGATCATGCTTGTCACCTGGATGATGTTCTTTGTACTCCTCTAGTGAATGGAGCTCATCAGTTAGATGTCTAACCTTGGCTTCATTTCCTTGTTCTTTCGCTGATTGGATCTCCGATTGATCCTTTTGGATGTGTTCGTCGATGGAGTTCATTGAGTCTTGACCTGCTTTGGCCTTGGGCGACAAACACAAGATAAAGCCGTTGGTCGTTTATGCCATGGATTTAATACACACTTTTTTTGATTGCAGCATTGTTCGTAAACTTTTGGTTCTAGGAGCTATAAATAGAATTGGACCATTCTTTAATGGCTAAAATCATTGGTATTAAAGGATTTTGGTATATTGCTTGATTAGGCTTATGTGCAGGCCTAATAGTCATTACATGCTTTGCTATGTTTTTGAATAAAAACAATGTTTGCTGGAACTAACAATTGTGCAACTTGATCAGATATCTAGTGATCATTCAAAACCTTGGGATTACCCGGTCCTTCAATCAATCGTTAAGGAAGGGATGGAGGTTATTAAATCCTTGATATAAATTCAATTTATCTTTCTACGCCGATCATATTAAAATAGATTCATTCACTTTTTTCACTCAGCTCAATCCAGCGATCTTCTGCCTGAGAAAGTGTTTCTACAAGGACAGCTAATTCTTTGCTAAGAAGTAAAGAGTTTTTGTCTCCCTGGGTTAATTGGGATTCGATTTTATTTTTTTCGGCTTCTAATATAGGTATTTTTTTGTCTAACTCCTTGAGCTCTCTATCTTCATTAAAGCTTAGCTTCTTTTTGTTACTAGCTTTCCTAGAGACTTCTTTGCATGAAGTGCCTTTGTCGGATTTGTTTTTCGTCTCTTTCTCTGGGTTTTTGTCATGCTTTCTTTCTAAAGATAATTTGCATTGTTCTTCTTCATTCTCTTTCTTTTTGCTAATAAAGTCTGAATAGTTGCCTTCATATTGTTTGACTTTGCCTTTCTCGAAGCTAAATATTCTATCAACAGTCCTATCTAGAAAATATCTATCATGAGAAATAATGATGACACAACCAAGGAAATCATCAAGAAAGTCTTCGATTACACTTAAAGTTTTGATATCTAGATCATTTGTTGGCTCGTCTAATAGAAGTACATTTGGTGCTTGAATAAGTATGTGGCAAAGTGTTAGTCTTCGTTTTTCTCCTCCAGAAAGCTTGTCTATCGACATATGTTGCTTTGCTGGAGCAAATAAGAATCTCTCTAGTAATTGGGATGCACTAATCTGTTTTTTTTTAAGATTAATATAGGTAGCTGATTCCTCAATGAAATCAATTACTTTTGTTTTGACCCTTGAATTGGATTTTAAAACATCCGTGTGTTGATCTAGGTACCCAATTTTGATCGTATCGCCTATATTGATATGGCCACGATTTGGAAGCTTCTTTCCTGCAATCAGATCTAAAAGAGTTGTTTTTCCGCAACCATTTGGACCAATAATCCCCACTCTATCTTCTTTATTAAAACTATATGTGAAACTATTAATTATAGGATTAGAACAGTCATTTATAATAGGACTATAATTAATTGCTACGGCTTCAATTACAATCTTGCCCATTCTTCGACTAATAGATTCGATTTCCAAGGACTGATCTTCTACCTTTATTTGCTTGGACAACATTGAATTTATTCTTTGAATTCTTGCCTTTTGTTTAGTGCTTCTTGCCTTTGGCCCCTTTCTTAACCATTCAATTTCTTTTCTTAATATACCTTTTAATTTGTTTGCAGAGCTCTCTATAGATTCCTCCTTGAGTGTTTTTTGTTTTAGATAAGTGCTGTAATTTCCATTGAAATGATTTGCCTCACCCTTGTCTATTTCTAATATTCTTTTGGTTATTCTATCTAATACATATCGATCGTGAGTGACTAAGATAATAGCACCTGAAAAATTATCAAGCCAACTTTGCAACCATTCTACCGTCTCTGCATCGAGATGGTTGGTTGGCTCATCAAGTAAAAGTATATCTGGATTTGCAACCAATGCTGAGGCTAAAGCCACTCTTTTTCGATATCCACCTGATAAATTTTTGACTGGGGAATGTAAATCTTTTATCCCCAGATTCTGGAGTATGTTTTTACATTCTTGCTCAACTTGCCATGCTTGAAAATGATCCATCCTTTCACTGATTTCACCTAATTTTTGAAGTAGATTGCTATTATTAGGTTCGTAGGCTAATGCCTCACTTAGCTTATTGAATTTCAATAGAAGCTCTCTTTTTTCTCCACATCCTGCTAGGACTTCTTCAATTACGGTTCCATTGGTGTTTATCGGATTATCTTGATTTACTATTTCAATTCGAAGTCTCTGAGAGCAAACTCTTTTCCCTTCATTCAAACTCTCGCTTCCATATATAATTTTTAAAAGTGTCGACTTTCCTGCTCCATTCGAACCTATTAATCCTAGACGTTCTTTGTGATTAATATGAAGCGTAAGATTGTTAAAGAGATTGCGAACTCCAAAATCTTTCGAAGCTTCAACTATGCTTATAAGACTCACGCAGAAATTGCAGTATTTTTCTCGCGGAGATAATTAAATACACTTTTATCACCTATGTCTGCAGCTATGCTCATGCCAAATTTTCTTATGGATAGAGTGAGTAGAGATATGGCTGCCAGAAATAAAGCAATTAGAACTATAAAATTGTTTAGAAGACCAGTTAAATGTCCAATTAATGCAAGTGGAACTAAGCAAGTTAGACCTATTGCTTCGATTCTTTGAAAGCAGAAGAACTCTTTAAAACCTACGCCAGTTAAAGCTGCAAATAAAGGTCCGATAAGCCATAGTAAAGAAGGATTCTCAACAAGTTTAGAGAGCATTTGATTGGCTCCCGTGAAATAAATTAATAACAAAGTCCCCAAACATCCTGCCGCCCATAAAACCTGTAACATCAAATGTAGAGGTTTTAGATATATGTGAATCCATTTTAACGCTAAACCCAATCCGACACAGATAGGCATTAACCATGCCCATGCATATTCTGGTCCTATCAATAGCCAATGTAAAATTCCACTAAGAAATGAAATTCCACATAATAGTAGTGATTTTCTATAATTTTCTACCTCAAGTCTGTCCGAATTTGTGATTCGATATCGACCGTATAGCCCTTCAAACTCTTCTTCAATGAAAGTCATAATACTTGAATTTTAGTGAAATTTAGGCTTTTCATTGTTTTTGCCTAAAAGCTTTGCTGACAATATTAGACAATTCTGGTCCGGCAGGAACAATATTGCTGGGATGTAAAGGAAAAAGAGATCCGAAATAATCTTCTCTCCACGCTTCCGCGTTACAAGTCTCTGCAATTAATGGCAATGAGAAGAATCTGCTGCGCCATCTACATATATTTGGGAATGTCGAAAGAGGTTCTTGCGTACATTTGAAAAGAGGCATGTAGATATTCTCCCATCTGATTAGTGTTGGGAAGAGCCGAACGTCGGCTAGTGTTAATTTCTTTCCGCAAAGCCAAGGCCCTTTTTTAGATAGAGATTTTTCAACTAGTTTCAAGCCATGGAAAAGCTCCTGGCTTGCTTTGTTATAAGCAGTCTGAGTTCTTGCAAAGCCACATCTGTAAACCCCATCGTTTACTGATGACTGAAGCATATGATTCCAGTATTTAATTTCGTCTTTGCAATTTTTGGGTTCTAGATTGAGAGTGTTTTGCATTGAAGGCCATTGGTTGAGTGTCTCAACTAGTTGAGCGCTTTCATTTCCTAGTAATTGAGGATGTTGTTCATCTCCTATTCCTGGAGCTATCAGAGCCGGAACAGTTGCACGATGATTAGGAGGTGTTCCACAAGCTTTGTAAAGAGAGAGAAGAGAATCACATCCCAACCAAGTTGGCTCCAATTTCCATAGCCCTGCTTCTTTGTCCACTTTCGCGGTAAGAATTGTTATTTGGCTATGCAGATTTCTTAGTTGATGAACTAGCCATGTTCGGTGGGCCCATGGGCAGCTACGGCCAATTATTAGTCGATGTCTGGTTTTCTCAGATCTTCTTTGGATGTCTTCTAATGTTGGGGGGCTTGCATTCTGTTTTTGACTTGGTGGGCGTTGATAATTACCTTGTTGATCTGCTGGGGCTAAGCCCTTCATTAATTGCTTCCATTGCAAATTCCAGCCGATTCGAGCAGTCTTGACAAGAGCGGGAGGAATTGACATTTTTCTTTCCTTTCAAGCTATTTTTAGCCAGTCTGCAAAAACAAATAAATATTGATGTCTCCATTTCAAGTATTTTTGGTCGCTGGCACCCATGGGAATGAAATTAATGGACCTTGGCTTTTAGAGAATTGGGATAAGGATCAGGATGAATATATCAATAGTTATGGTATCAATTTCTTTAAGGAGATAGGTAACCCTATAGCATTGGCGGCTGGAAAACGATATATAGATAATGATCTAAATCGGAGTTTTAGCCCTTCCTTACTCTCCGATACTCATTCAGAATTAAAAGAGGTTAAACGTGCCCAAGAATTAGTAAAACTTTATGGACCAAAAGGCTCTAACCCCTGTCAAGTTGCTATAGATTTGCACACTACTACGTCATCTATGGGCAGCTGTTTGGTTCTATATGGACGCAGACCAGCAGACTTGGCTTTGGCTTCTCTTGTGCAAGCAAAATTGGGCTTGCCTATTTATTTACATGAAGGTGACGATAGTCAGAAAGGATTTTTAGTTGAGTCTTGGCCATGTGGTTTTGTAATTGAAGTTGGACCTGTTCCTCAATCACTTTTAAATGCAAAGATAATTGAGCAGACTCGTATCGCTATAGAAGCTTGTTTTGAGTCTATTATGAAGATCTTGTCTGGATCAAGAATATATCCTAAAAGGCTAATAGTTCATCGGCATATTAAAAGTATTGATTACCCTAGAGATCTCCATGGCAGGGTAGAAGCTTGTTTGGATAAAAGTATTCAAGGGAATGATTGGTACCCAATTGCTCCCGGATCCCCTTTATTTGTAAAAAAGGATGGGCAATTGATATATTTTGATGAGAAGGAATCTTTGATACCAGTTTTTAT
>QCKK01000015.1 GCA_003215415.1 Prochlorococcus sp. AG-409-N21
CTATGGTATTAATCTTTGACAAGGTAAGAAATCTTTTAGGAGAACCCTTTTGGAGATGATTTAGTTCGATTTTTAAAATCCCAAACATTAATTCCTCCATTTGCATTAACGGCTGCTAGAGCATAGTCATCAGGTCGCCAGGCAATTGCTTCGACACGGCCTCCTACGAATGCACCGCCAAGTGGCTCACCATGACCATTCTTCTGGAGAAGCCAAACAAAAACCGAACCATCCCTTGATCCAGAGGCTAATAGTGACCCTCGATTGGAGAAAGCGAGGCTGGAAATCGCTCCAATGTGAAGGTCTAACTCTCCTGGTACCGTTCCTTCAGGACCATTACCTTGAAAACTCCAAACTGTTATTCGTTCACCTCCTCCAGTGGCAAGAACCATGCCGGTTTGATCAAATGCTAGTTGACTTGGCTTGCCTGGATACCCAGTCATCTCAGCATCTTGCGCAGTTGAACGTCTCCAGAAATGAACAGAATTGTCTTGACTACCGCAAGCCACAATGTCGCCATCAGGGCTAAGCACCATCGACACGAGTGAGCCTTGCCATTCCAGCTTCTGATTGACCTGGTCACGAATTACATCGTAAAAAGTGACTCGGCCGTAGCATGCAGTTGCTAATTCATTCGACTTTGACCAAGCAACCGCACTGACAGTACTCAGATGTTTATCTGAGCGCCAATGTTCTTTTCCATCAGCACCAAAAACATAGACGTACTGCGAAAAGACTACGGCTAAGAATTGTCCATCTGGTGACCATTGGAGATGTTCGACCCATCCTTTACCGATTTCCAATGCCTTATTTGACTCACCTTCTTTACTCTTCCAAATCAGAACACGTCCATCCTGACCTGCAGTAGCAAAGATATGTCCATCTGGATGAATGGACATTGCAAGTAAGCCACCTTCATGGACTTCCTTTCGATGCCAAAGGGTGGTTCCAGACTTGCCTTCAAAGGCATAAAGGCCTCCTGCAGCATCACCCACCAAAAAAGCATTACCTTCTAGTGCCCATCCGCAAACAATGACATAATCCGCGACTTCAGTACTCCACCCCTCGTGAAGCATACCCCGACCCTGAGGGCCGAGTTCTCTTATGTCAGGCATTTGTCGAACCCACTTTGCAAGGCCTCTTCATCAAGGTTCCGACCGATGAACACGAGTTGATTTCGGCGAGGTTCATTACCCCACTCCCTATCAGGCTGTGAGGTAAAGAGCATATGTACACCTTGAAAAACTATTCTCCGCGGCTCGCCTGCATAACTAATAAACCCCTTTGTCCTAAAAATATCTACACCTTTTTCTGAGAGGAGACGCCCTAACCACTTATTGAGTTTTTCTGGATCGACATCGCCTAATCGCTCGATAGCAATTGAGCCCACTTCATCATCGTGTTCGTGTTGTGCTACCCAAGTTCGCTCTGCTATAGGAGGAATTAAAAGATCATTCTGTTGATTACTTCCTGACTCAGAAACTGAAGTATCCATTCTTCTCACTTTGATATCGAATTCCTCGGCCGTGTGCTGAGTGAATAAACCAAGATGTCCAGATTTTTCAACTTCAAGCGAAAACGACTTGCGCCCCTCGGACTGCAGCTGAAGGTTCACATGCTTGTTCAGTGGGATTTTGTCACCTGGATGTAGGAGTTCAGCAGATTCAGCGTAAAGTCGCACACATGATTCTGCACCTTCATTGAGAGATTCTTCGTCTGTGCCTTGGTCAGCTACAACGACGAGAGACATCATCGGGTCAGGCCCCTCTTCGAGACTAACTTCGTAACGACCAGGCTCAAGTTGAAAAACACCCGTCCACTCAAATGGATACTCTGGTTCTAGGAAGCTGGGGCGGCGCTCCAAAACCTGGTCAAGGTCAAAAGCACCGAGGTTTAGAACAGTTTCAACAGAGACATCCGCTTGCTTACTACGTACGACACGCGCCATACGGTTCATGTCACGTAGTCGTGCTTCAAGAGTATCGAGCGACTCATCAGAAACGAGATCAGTTTTGTTCAGAACCAGTACGTCGGCAAATGCAACCTGCTCGGAACTCTCATCACTGCGTCCCAATTGCTGATCAATATGAGCTGCATCAACAAGCGTAACGATCCCATCGAGTGAAAATTCTGAACGAATTTCATCGTCCATGAAGAATGTTTGAGCAACAGGACCGGGGTCGGCAAGCCCCGTGGTCTCAACCAATACATAATCGAACTTATCGCGTCTCTTCATGAGGTTCCCAAGTACGCGAATTAGATCGCCTCGAACGGTGCAGCAAATGCATCCGTTGGACATCTCAAAAACCTCTTCGTCAGCATTGATCACCAGTCCCTGATCAATTCCAACTTCACCATATTCATTCTCAATAACAGCAATTCGTTTACCGTGTTCTTCGCTAAGAATCTTGTTAAGAAGAGTCGTCTTTCCAGAACCAAGAAATCCAGTAAGGATTGTTACTGGTACTTTTTGAGTACCGTTCATAGCCTTAAAAGCAGAAAAACAGTTCCATTGTATTGACAATGGTTACCATTATCCTCCTCATTTCCTTTTCAAGACGTGCTTCACCCAAGCTTTCTTGGGTAGCAAATATGTATAAAATCTAGATTTTGCGTTTTTTTTTTCTCATAGCTTAATGCCAACTTTGAGCTGCTCGGCAAGCTCTAAAACTCAGATCGTCATTCTTTTGTGTACTTTATGTGTACATCCCTGAAAGACGTATCCTCCAAAGCCTTCTGCTGCAAGAGCTTACAACCTCAGGTAGCGTGCTCCCAAAGCACCCGCGCTACCAAACTGCGCCACGCCCCATCCTTCTTGATATTAGTGCGTAGCGCCATCGAATCAAATCTGTGTCTGGATTCCCAACAAGATCCTTAAAGCAAAGATATGCAAGTACTTAAATACTAAACATAGCCTTGCTGTTTCATCTGCTAAAATGCAATTTTTCTAACCCTAAAGTCTGCTGGGATCCTTGCAAACGACAAAATATTAATAGCCTCATTTACGCTTGCAGCAGTAACTAATGCAATTGTCCAATAAGGTACTGAAATAGTCCTAGAAATATCACTAAATATTACGTAATTGAACTTCATAAACTTAAGGTAATGATCATATCTTAGGGAGCAAGATATCTTTTACTTTCTCACATTCGTGGCCATTTATTCGATGTGTACAAAATAATTAATATACGTAATAAGCACTCAATGCCCTTAATTAAGGATGCAGCTCATAACCTTTGTGTTATTTAGAATAAAAAGGACTTGGAACTTTGGCATCACTGAGGTTTATTCATTACAATCATATAAAATGATACAGATTGGAGAAGGGGGAGTCCTGGCTAAAAACATCCCTCATATAGATAGATAATCACATTGCCATTAAAAATCTTGTTTGTGTATTTTTATTGGTACACCTTTAAGATAAAGCGCAAGTCTCCTTGCTATCAACAAGAAAGGGAACAAATAATTTGACCTTGCTCTTGATGAAAAAGTTGAAGAGATTATTTTTAATAGCGAATCCGATGGAGATGTTATTTGAGAGCAAATCCAATTAATTGCTTTGGCTCCATTCAATATTTCACCATTTCTTATTAATATTGCTCCCTTGGTATCCATATCATAACCTTTAGGAAGATAAGATATGTTCTCTCTGGCATTAACAACTTTGATATTTGGCAAATTACTCTTCAATTCAATCAACTCAGCAAAATGATTGCAAAATGGACAGAGTCCATCATAAACAAATATTATGTTTGAATCCATAGCAAAATCTTTGTTTCGATATGATGTTTAGTATATGAAATATTAACCTAGAGAGGGTTTTATATATAACAATGATAATAAATATGTATTTTCCAATAAGGTAAAATCAGTAACATATCGCTCCTGGAAGAGATGAGACTCTAAGGGATCAGTGGACCTAGTCAAAAGAGATAACAGATAATTGATTTGTGCATTAGGATTTAAAAACAATAATCAGGCCAAAACCCAAATGAAAAAGGCTCTTACTTTGATTTTTACTTTATCTTTGGGAATAAATGCTCTTCCGGTCTTTGCTTGGGGCGACTGCCCCTATTCCAAGAAACAAGATCAGAATCAAATAAAATCCTCTCAGGTTCAGAAGCAAGGCAATCCTGACAAGGAAAATTAAATTACCAATTTCCCCAAAAAATCTTGGTCTATCGAAATATGATCCCTTCACACTTCGAGTCTGTTTTTGCAGTTGCAATAGGTCTTGGACCTATTGGTTGGTCAGTAGCAATAATTTCTGGACTTGGATTTGTAATAATGTTTGGGATTGCTTCTGCCAAAGGCGACTTTAAAGGAGTCATTGAGTCTTCCTTAGCAAAGCCAGCTAACAAAAGAAAAATCTAAATCCATGGGTATGGGCCACCTTTTTTTCCTATTAGGAATGACAATTCTCTGGTTTTTGCCTGGGGTTCTCCTAAGAAGATTAACTGAGAAAAGAGCTAAAGCAGCGAAGGCAGAAGCTCAGGCAAAAGCAATTTCGAGACTATACCCAAAAAGCAATTCTCTTCCTTAAAACCAAAAAATAGAAGAAAAGCCTTTCCTGACAGGAGAATTGTCAATTACTCAAGCCAAATCAATGCCGCACTCCTAGCCCTTTAGGGTAAACCGTCTAGGTATTAACCCTCAATGAGGTATAAATGATAAATCCTTACGTCACAATCATGGAATTAAATCCATTCAAGCCACTCCTGCAAGCTAGTTCCCAGCAAAGAAAGGCTGCTGCTTGGCTTTTTACTGCCCTCGCAACAGTTAATTTATTTGCATAGCCCCCCACAGAAATACTTCACACGTGAAAGAGGCTTTTTATTGGAACCCCATATCCAAAAATCCAATTGGATAACTTATTCCGCCAAAGTTTTAATTAAATGATGTCCCTGCATTGGGATGTCAACCAGATCCCATCTCAGAATGGACGAGTGGTCTTTATAACTGGAGCAAATAGTGGGTTAGGTCTAGAAACATCAAGACAACTTCTTAAAAAGGGGGCATATATTTTATTAGGATGCAGGAATACGAGTAAAGCCAAGCTTATAAAAGAAGAGCTTATAAAAGATACTAACAATCATAAAGTTGACATTGTTCCAATAGACTTGTCTGACTTAACCAGTGTTTCTAACGCTTCTAATATTATAAATAACAAATATAATAAGCTTGATATACTAATCAATAATGCCGGAATAATGGCAATACCAAGAAGAACAAATGATATCGGCTTGGAACTCCAATTTGCAACAAATCACATCGGCCATATGGCTCTAACAATTCAACTTCATTCGTTATTGTCACAAAGTGAAGATGCAAGAGTAATTACTGTATCTTCTGGGGCCCAATATATAGGACGAATCAATTGGGAAGATATGCAAGGATATAGAAAATATAACCGTTGGGAAGCCTATTCACAAAGCAAGCTAGCAAATGCAATGTTTGCATTAGAATTAGAGGAACAACAAAGAACAAAAGAAACAACAATCTCCTCATTACTTGCACACCCTGGGTTAGCAAAAACAAATCTCCAGCTGAATTCGATTGCTGCAAGTGGGGCTTGGCAAGAAAAGTTGACTTATAAACTACTTTCCCCATTATTTCAAAGTCCAGAAATGGGCTCCCTACCTCTCTTATATGCCGCCACAGATTCAAAAGCACAAGGAGGGCAACAATATGGACCAAGGTTTAACTTTCGTGGATATCCAAAGGCTTGTGGAATCGCTAAACAGGCATTAGATCGGGACGCAAGAAAAAGACTTTGGGATATAAGTGAGGAAATTATTAAAAGAAATTCAAAATAGTATTTACTATTCTTCAATATATTATTTCTAAAGTCCAGGTCAGATCTTTGCTCTTCTCAACCATCAAGCTCTGTTTAGGTCTTCTTCTGATCGCTCTAGGAATAATTGTGACCTTTGATATACGCTTCATATCAGACTCAAGCGAAAAATAAACCCATGCAAAATATTCGGACTAAGAATCTAGAAGTTGAAGCTAGCCAAAGATTAAAGTTCTGAAAGTTACTATGGCTGATCTACCTACCTCATAGCCTTGGACTCAATTACAAAGAGCTTCACATTGAAAAAGATCGGGGAATTAGTCAAGGTAGAACTTGATCAAATCAAAGATCGCGTAGATCCTCTGCTACTTGATCAAATAAAAAGAAATCCTCATGGGAAAATAGTGGAATACAAAATGACTGATGGCCAAGGGATTGGATTCGTTGTAGAGCTAGACAGTGGAAATAGAAGTTGGTTCTTCAGTGAGGAATTACAAGAAAGTGGCTATGAGAAGAGCATTTCCATGCAAATATCGAGAAATCAAATTAGCAACTCGTATCACGGTTCCTATCAAAAAAATAAAGTAATAGACCTTGTCAACCCAATTCATTTCTTTAAATGGCTTACTTATTCACTAAAAGACGTTTTCTAAATAAGGTTTGAATATCCATCAAAAAAGATCTACTATTCATCAAGTAAATCTAGAAGTCAACGATTAATTCAAAGAGGCTGCTATTAATACCCAAGCATAAATTTTGAATCCAGAAGGAATTATGAATGTATAGAGGTATACCTGATTTTTTTAGCTAGAGGTAGGAGGAACTCGAACAGAGGTCCCAATGTCACAAAAACAACTTGAGGCATTTTTTGCAAAGGCTCAAAGTGACACTCAACTAAAACACCAAATTGATGACTGTGGCAGCAACAACAGTTGCATAGCAGCCGTAGGGAAAAAATACGGTCACAAGTTTTCGCCAGCCACACTAAGTCACTGGCAAAGAGATCACAGAGGTGGTTACTAGATACATTTCAAATATTTACTGCTGTCCCTTGGAGCAGCAATTTAATCCCAGCTATGGTTGCAATATGCAACTCCAAGGGCAATAGTTTTCTGAGTTTCAATGCAAATATTTTGATATCTAGCATTTCTGGAAATAGGGATAAGAGACCAGGCAATAGAAAAAATTCCTAATGTGCAAATGGCAGCCATTGCTGGATATGCATGATTGCGAATCATTTCTCTAGGAGTGAGTTTTTGGTTTTGTTGTCCTGTCATGCTCAAAAAATTCCAACCTCTAAGAGAGTAATCAAATTTACAAGGTTCAACTACGAATAACTCACAACCAAAATCAGAGCGCAATCAATTAAAGAGTATTCAAGAGGTCAAGAAAAATTGTTGAATGCCAATCTACTAATCCAATTTGACAAATTTTGAGCTAATTCTAAGAAACCAAATTACTTGAGGACTCAATGACCTTCAAAAAGAAGGCTTTATTTATCTCCTCGCTAATCTCACTAGGGATAGGAATATCTGCTTGCGGTTCTAGCGGTTCCTTAAACCCTCCACTCAACGGCGCTGGTGCAACATTCCCCGCAAAAATATATTCCCGCTGGTTTTATGATTTAGCAAAATCAGGTGGTCCAAAGGTTAACTATCAAGCTGTCGGATCAGGATCGGGGCGTAAAGCCTTTATCGACCAAACAGTTGATTTTGGTGCCTCGGACGATCCGATGGAAGCAAAGGACATAGAGAAGGTCTCTCGTGGCCTTGTACAAATCCCAATGATTGGTGGCACCATAGCTTTTGGATACAACTACCCATGTGATCTGAAACTGACCCAAAAGGAAGCCGTAAAAGTCGCTATGGGGAAGATATCTGACTGGAGTGAGCTTGGTTGTCCATCAGGGAAACTCACTTGGACTCACCGTTCAGATGGTTCAGGAACTACGAAAGCCTTCACGAACTCAATGCAAGCTTTCTCAAGAGAGTGGACCCTGGGTACGGGCAAGTCAGTCAAGTGGCCAGCTGGAGTAGGTGCTAAAGGTAATGCTGGGGTTGCTGGTGTTATCAGGAACACTTCTGGTGCTATTGGATATGTCAATCAGTCCTATATCAAGGGAAATATAAGAGCAGCTGCACTACAAAACCTTTCAGGCCAATTTTTGAAGCCATCGTCCGAATCAGGCTCAATCGCTATAAATGGAATCAAACTTGACGAAAACCTTGCTGGTATAAATCCAAACCCAACAGCCAGAGGTGCCTATCCAATAGCAACTCTTACGTGGATCCTTGCTTACGAAAGAGGCAATGGCAACAAGATCAAAGCCATTAATGAAGCATTCAATTACATTTTGAGCAATGAAGCTCAGGAGAAGGCTTCTTCTCTTGGCTTTATACCTTTAAGAGGTGAGATTCTCAATAAATCAAGAAATGCTATAAAGAGAGTTAGCAAATAAAAAATAACCTTGTTAAATAGTTATATAGATTTCTAATTTCCTATAAGCATCTAATATCTAGAGAGGTGTTAAGCATATTTAAAAGACTAATCTTGTCCTATCAAAAGCTGGAGATTGTACCCATAATCCATTCTTGACTAGTGCTTATGAAAATCAATTGAATCTCCATCCCAAAAGATCATACATTCGTCCAAAGCACAACAATCTAGTTAAAACTTGATCAATTTCACAAACTAATTCACCTAAAATTGAATAAAGGTTCCGGAATTTTTATCTGAAAACAATTGAAAAGCCCTGAAAAATGAATAAACTAGATCTAATTCTACATAAGATTGGTTCAAGCCTTACCAATAAGATTAGAAATCAAGAGACAAAAACATGTATTCTAATGCACAAAACAATAAAAATTTATTCTATCAATTATTAATCTAATTTAATATTAGAAGTACTAAAGAAATTCCGAAACTCCTCGGGCGAATTTCTTTGTCTCCATTCTGGCCAATATGAGCTCTCTATATGATTCCCTATCTTTGGAGTGAAAATAATAAGAAAAATACCAGCGAGTAGAGGAATCCACGAAATAGACAAGAACCAATTCCCAAACCAAAATAGGAAGATTGGTAACCCAAAGCCAGCGATAAAATACCAAATCACCAAAAGAGGAGAAAAAATTAAATATACGAAATTTCTAAGAAAAATAGGCCAATTTCTAGTTTTTCGTTCAATATAACGATTTATAGTTGACACTCCAAAATGCCACTCTGAATCTCTCTTGATCATTTAGAAAATAAAGAACTAATATATAGTATGCTTGCAAAAGCATATAAATAGTGATTTTTCTATGGAGAGTAATATAAATGTTATATAAGAAATCAAAATTCAACAGTGTGAACTACCTTTATTCTACAGGAACATAATAAAGACTTTCTCTGCAAGCTTTTAAAGCTTTTACAAGCTTGCCTATATCTTCATCATTAATTTCTGATGCTTCACTTATATGGGCGGGAATAACAACTTGATCATTCCTGTCAAGATGTATTCTGCCAGAAAACCAAGCATAATAATTAAGAATAGAAGCTCTGCAATTAATTTTATTTCCAGAAGAACTTACCTTCCTTTCGATTGTCCATTTTCCAATTTTATCTAAGACAGTAAAGCTTTCAGCCCCTGCCTTTACCTTGATAGGAAATATTAATACTAGTAAAAGTATTAGATGTTTCATTATTTCATTTTAACTCAAGATGAAACTACAGCATTTAGTCTATTGTTAGATTAATCTCAATAATGGTTTTCATGGAGAAAAAAGTGCCTAATCTACTTAAAAAAATATATGAGGAGTTTTGGGTGCCAATTTTTGGAAGAGGGTTAATGTTCTTTGCTTCTTGGATAGAAGGTGAAAGGCCAAAAGATAAACAAACCTACGACCTAAGGGATCAGAACAATAAATAAAATCATATGCCAAGACTTCTGAATTTATAGTGACAAAAATTGTTTAATTAAAGCAAAGATTATTGAACGCCTATAAATGTTTTAATCCAAAATGGTAGATGTAATTTTGTGGCTACCATTGCCAAGATATTCATATCAAATTGATGTACTGCTGGAACTGATCTATCTAATATGAATAGGAGAAGATAAGGAACATTTAATGCTATTTGCCAACGCCACTTATATGTAATAATACTCCAAAACTTCTTTAAAAGTCTCTGCTGAGAATCGTTCAAGGTATCCCATCTCTCGATCCCAAAGGTTTTTAATCTTTGAAGAATAGGCACTCTCGATAGCTCTTGACCAGATCGCATTTAAAGAAAAAAAAGAATTGGAATGCATTTATAGCGCATCATGGTAATTCCCAAAAGTTGAACAAATTAATTCATCCGCGAAAGTAAATTTGAAGAGAGCAGTCAAAACCCCTAGCAAAGAGGCTTTAGGGAAACCTAAATAACTCCAAACAGACAATAATGGACTAAAGACTAGGGTTGTACTTACCGGTAGAAGGGAACAAAGGCAAAAACTTGGGTCAGATGTAAATTTCAATGACTGGTTTTCCAGTCTCTCTAAGATGGCAACCATGGCAAATGCAAATTCAACCTTCCTACAAGCCATATACCAAAAGCCACCTTTGCCCCTGTAGCCAAAAGACCCCAGCTCAAAAGCTGTTTTTTAGAAAGTCCAAAAATCATTCCATTAAACAAATACCTTTCCTTTCTAATCGAAAAACACTCAATTTTGATAGCTAGTAATTATTGTGGATAAATTAATACAAATTTCTTTTCATGAAGTCTAAAAAATTAGAATCAAAAGTTGAAAAAGAAATATAAATGATACTTGAAAAGCATTGCAATAAGAAGAAAGTGGTTTTCTCCAGAACAACGAAGTTCAAGATTGAGGCATAAGGTTGATGTTTTAACTATTTGAATGGGTCGCCTGAGATTCGAACTCAGGACCAGCCGGTTAAAAGCCGGATGCTCTACCGCTGAGCTAGCGACCCGTTTTGAAGGATTGTGCTTAATGCACACGCATGGAAATTATCACGCGGCCTTTTCAAATGGTTGAAATTCTGTCTCTAAGTGTTGGGCTTTAAAAAAATTGCTGCAAATTGGATCAGATTTGCTGGTCCGTCGCACTAGTAAGATGTTGCCCGTAAAATTACGGGACAAAAAAAGTACTAGCCATGTTCAATCTCATACTTGTTTTTGCTCCAGTCTTGGCTGCTCTCACTTGGGTTGTATTCAACATACAAAAACCTGCCAGAGATCAGTGGGGAAGACAATTCGGAGACAACAACAAAGCCATCTAAAACCCCTAAAGACACTTAGGCGCTGGCTCTGGCCATAAGAAAAACCATTGGGTGATCCGAATTCAGTACTAGTTGTTGGAGCCGGATTGGCTGGCACAGAAGCAGCTTGGCAAATCGCTCAGTCAGGTGTACCAGTCACCTTGACAGAAATGAGGCCTGTAAAGCGATCACCTGCACATCACAGCAATTCTTTTGCTGAGCTTGTTTGTAGCAATAGTTTTGGCGCAAAAAATAGTGATAGAGCAGCAGGACTACTTCATCAAGAGCTTAGATATTTAAATTCTGTGGTTATCGAAACTGCAGATATTCACTCAGTTCCCGCAGGAGGGGCCCTTGCAGTAGACAGAGGAAAGTTCAGCGAAGAACTTACGCAAAAGTTGATCTCTCATCCACTGATATCTATTGAAAGGAAAGAACAAAAGTATCTTTCATCTGAAGATCAAATAACAGTAATTGCGACTGGCCCTCTTACTAGCAAATCATTGGCAGACGACTTAATAGCCTTTACTGGGCTCGAATACTGTCATTTTTTTGACGCGGCAAGCCCAATCATTACTGGAGAAAGTATTGACAATGAAATTGCTTTCAGGGCAAGTCGTTACGACAAAGGTGATGCCGATTACTTCAATTGCCCAATGAACAAACAACAATATTTAGAATTTCGTGAAGCCCTTCTAAATTCAGAGAAGGCAGAGCAGAAAGATTTTGAAGCCGATTCAGCAAAGTTTTTCGAGGGTTGTTTGCCTATAGAAGAACTAGCCCGTCGTGGCGAAGACACAATGCGATATGGGCCACTTAAACCAATTGGGATATGGGATCCTCGTTGGGGTGATCTAAATGATCTGGAAATACGCAGAGAAAAACGCGCATTTGCCATTGTTCAATTAAGAAAGGAAGATAAGAATGGACAACTTTGGAATCTCGTAGGTTTCCAAACCAATCTGAAATGGGGAGAGCAAAAACGCGTAATAAGAATGATTCCTGGTCTTGCAAACGCTGAATTTGTCCGATATGGAGTAATGCATAGAAATACATTTATCGAATCACCAAAGCTCCTGAATGCAACGCTCCAATTCAGAAGCAGAGCGAAATTACTTGGTGCTGGTCAACTTACTGGTACAGAAGGGTATGCAGCCGCAGTAGCTGGTGGTTGGTTAGCAGGTACCAATGCTGCGAGGATTGCTAAAAATCAAAACCCAATAACATTGCCAATAACAACAATGTCAGGTTCTTTGATTAATTTCGTAAGTGAAAATAAAAGTCTTGAGAAGAATTCAAGTCAATTTCAGCCTATGCCTCCTAATTTTGGTCTTTTACCACCACTTCCTGAACGCATACGAGACAAACGCACTCGTTACGGAGCATATAGGGACAGGGCAATTAAAGACCTAATATCAATGCTAAAACTGAAGTCAAAAATCATTTAATAATGATTTTTCAGTCCCTTACTTAAATTAATTTCTTTTAAATGAATTTATTAAACAAGGAAGAAAAAACAATATGGGATGCCGTAGTTATCGGGTCTGGGATAGGGGGGCTGGTTACAGCAACTCAGTTGGCTGCAAAAGGAGCAAAAGTAATTGTTTTAGAAAAATATATAATCCCAGGAGGAAGCGGGGGTTCATTCCAAAGGAATGGATATACATTTGATGTTGGAGCATCAATGATTTTTGGCTTTGGTGAGAAAGGACATACCAATTTGCTAACTCGTGCTTTGGCAGATGTTGGCCAAAATTGTGAGACATTTCCAGACCCTGTTCAACTCGCTTATCATCTCCCAAATGGATTAAACATTGCAGTCGATAGAAACTACACCAACTTTATTGATAATTTAACAGCCTTATTTCCTCATGAAAAAGAAGGAATAAAAAAATTCTATGGTTTTTGCTGGCAGGTTTTTAATTGTCTAGATGCAATGCCTCTTCTTTCTATAGAAGATCCAGCTTACTTAGCCAAAGTATTCTTCAAAGCACCATTAGCTTGCTTAGGGCTAGCAAGGTGGTTACCAGTCAATGTTGGAGATTTAGCAAGGCGTTTAATCAAAGATCCAAATTTATTAAAGTTTATAGATATCGAATGCTTCTGTTGGTCAGTAATGCCAGCAGATCGTACACCTATGATTAATGCCGGCATGGTCTTTTCAGATCGTCATGCTGGGGGAATTAATTACCCAAAAGGAGGCGTAGGAGTAATTGCACAAAAACTTGTACAAGGTCTTGAAGCTAATGGAGGCGAAATTCATTACAAATCTCGAGTAAGCGAGGTTGTTTTCAAAGAAGGAAAAGCTGTTGGAGTCAAACTAGCCACTGGAAAAGTTATACGCGCTAAAAAAGTTGTTTCAAATGCAACCAGGTGGGACACCTTTAGCGGAGAAGGTTCAAAACAAGCCCTTGTTAATGCAACAAATACTCCAAAAAGGGAGAAAGTTTGGAGAAAAAGATACAAACCCGCTCCTTCATTTTTATCACTTCACCTTGGAGTTCAGAGTGAGGCCATCCCAAAAGGAATGCATTGCCATAATCTTCTTTTAGATAGTTGGGATGAAATGGAAAGCGAGCAAGGTGTTATTTTTGTATCAATACCGACACTTCTAGACAAATCATTGGCTCCAAAAGGATATGAAATTGTCCATGCATTTACCCCATCTTCAATGAGTGAATGGGAAGGCTTATCCCCTCAAGAATATTCATTAAAAAAAGAAGAAGACTCAAGAAAAGTAATTAAAAGGCTTGAAAAAATTCTGCCTCAATTAAGTAATTCAATCAATCTCAAAGAGGTTGGAACCCCTAGAAGCCATCGTAGGTTTTTAGGAAGATATCAAGGAAGTTATGGGCCAATTCCTTCTCTCAGACTTCCGGGATTACTGCCTATGCCCTTCAATTCAACGGGAATAGAAGGACTATTTTGTGTTGGTGATTCATGCTTCCCTGGTCAAGGGCTAAACGCAGTTGCATTCAGTGGCTATGCTTGTGCACATCGTATAGGCTCACAACTTGGAATAAATCCTTGGAAATTGCCTGATTAAAAATCATTTATTAACTAGACAAATTATCAAGGCTGAATCGATATCCCTGCTGTCTAACTGTAGTAATTCCTCCTCCTTCACCAAGGCCTGCCTGTTCAAGTTTCCTTCTCAAAGTAAGAACTTGAGTATCGACAGAGCGAGGGCCCCCGCTAAATGGTGGCCAAGCCATTCTGAGAAGTTCCTGCCTACTTCTTACCATCCCAGGAGGCATCAGAAGTGCACAAAGCAAAGCGAATTCCCTAGGACTTAGTTCTACTGGCTTCTCGCTTAGTGTTACTTGTCTCAAAAGCAAGTGAACTTCTAAAGGACCAACTGATACGCATTCTTGTAAGCCACTGCGACCACGCTTTAACAAAGTTCTACAACGTGCAGCAAGCTCCTCAAGGCCAAAGGGCTTACGAAGGACATCCTCTGCTCCTTCATCAAGCAACCCAACTAAAGCTTCTACTCCTGCCCTTGCGGTTAGAACAATTGCAGGACATCCAAGGCTCTGAGCCAAACGCAAAGCAGAGCTTTTTGCAAGCATTTCAGCACTTACCAACAAATCTGGTGATTGATCTCTACAAAGATCAATTGCTTCTTCTGCTGTAGATACAGCTGCAGTCAGGTGCCCATCCTGTCGCAAACGCTGAACTAAAACCGTACGCAAAGTAGGGTGAGGTTCAACTACCAGGATTCTTGAGGGGTTTTGAGTAGTGGTGGCCTGCATAGAGATTGATTGAGCATCAGGAGAAAACTGGCTTCGCTCGTTTGGAATTAGTCCTTGAGGAATACTGATCACACTTGCCACATTTAAGCCTCCTTACGCTAAAGCAATCGAATGTCAGACTGTGAAGGGAGGCTGCCACCTCTTTAAACATGACATCTCTAGAACATCCAGAGTCAATTCGACACTTTCAATCTATTTGTGATGCCTGCCAAGAATTAAAAACCAGTCATCACAACCCTTCTGAGCTGCGTTTGTACGCAGATGGGTACTTACATGCACTGAGAGCATGCAGAAAATTAGACCGCATTGAGCAACTAAAACTAGAAAAACTAATAGAAAGATGGATCTTGGACCCATCAAGCTTCATAGGACCTGATGGTGATATCAGCACACTCTTTCACAAAAAAGAACTTTAAAGACCAAAAACCAAGCCAAAATGTGATTAAGAAGCAAGTGCAATATCAAGTTTCTCCTTCAATTCACCAGAGTTATACATTTCAATCAATATGTCTGAGCCGCCTATGAATTCTCCCTTTACAAAAACCTGGGGAATAGTTGGCCAATTTGAATACTCTTTAATTCCCTCTCTAATTTCCATATCTGACAAGACATCAAATGTTTCAAAGCTAATGCCTAAAGCATTCAGTATTTGAACAACATTATTAGAGAAACCACATTGAGGCATCAACTTTGTCCCTTTCATAAAAACAAGTATTGGACTTGAACCAATAATGTTTTCAATGCGACTTTTCGTATTTGAATCCATTGGAAGAAATTGGTAGTTTTAAATTAATTTGGTGTGGAAGTTTTCAATGCCAATGCGTGAATTTCCTCGCTTGCTAACTCATCTTTTAAAACACCATAAATTAACTGATGTTGGCGTATTAGAGAGAGTCCTGCAAAAGCAGAAGAAGTAACATTGATTTGAAGATGATCACCACCACCATTTAGATCCTCAATACTGACTTGTGCATCAGGCAGAGCGTGTTTAATAGCAGTGACCACCTCATCAAAAACAACCATGAGAAGAAAGCAAACAAAAAACTTGATTATGAAAAATGAAAATAGTATTAAACAAATTGATTACCTACCAGCTGCGTATGGAGTATCTACAAAACCCAATTCTAAAAGACTCTGATAGGCTTTTTTCCCTTCCGGTTTATTGGGATTTGTAAGCTTAACCACCTCAATTAATAGAGGTACAGCCACTTCAGGTTGACCTTGCCTACGAAAATGAGCTGCTAAACGAAGATTAATATTCGCAAGAAGAATCTGCGCTTTTCTACCTTTTGCATCCATCTCTCTAGGAATTCGGGCATCAAGGCCTCTAAAAGCCCCTCCTAGATCCCTATAAAAAGCCAGCAATTGCTTTGAAGCGACACGTGATTTGTCGTAAAGCTTTCGAGCTTTTGTAAGATTTCCTTTTGATGCTGCAGCATCAGCCTTTTCTAGCAAGGCCTCAATAGAAGATACGTTGAAGCCCCCTTCTGATTGTGCAAGTACTTTGTAATTTGGATTTGATGTCTGCCCTAAAGAAATAGCAGGAGTAAAGACGAAACCCGCCAAAAGAAAAAAGGCCGTCATCGGAATTCGACAACGCATGTATTGAATTAAATCAGCTAATAAGGACTCTAGGCTGATTTCTTAGAACGTCCCACAGCAAAGAGGGCAGCTTGTTCAGCTGCATGCATCCGTCTAGAAAGCTCTTGATTAAACCTCTTTGCAGACTCACGACCTGTACCCAATACATTCATCGGCCTTTCGAAACAAATCGCTGCTTTACCTAAAAATTTTGGTCGTATTTCACTATATCCAAGACCAACTGGCACAATTTGTACTTCAACCCCTTGCCCATAAGCCAGTTGCGCTAAGCGAGCAAGTCCCTGCCTCAAACGAACTGGCTTTTCCGTTCTGTTTATTTTGCCTTCAGGAAAAACGACTAATTGCTGATGATCAACCAGAAGGTCTATGGCATAGCGCAAAGTTGTTAAAGAGGGCTTTGTTTGATCTACAGGGAAACAACCAAGACGATATAAAAACCAACCTTGCAAACCTTTCATCTCTGTAAGAGTAACCATAAATCGACAATCTCTATTGGTAATTCTTCTGCCTGCTGCCATAGTTAGCATTAATCCATCCCACCTAGCTCGATGAGTAGGAGCCAGAAGAACAGGGCCTGATTTGGGTAGGTTTTCATGACCTAAAACAATTCTTCTTCGAAAATAATTCCGCAATACAAGGTCCTGAGTAGCAAACATTGCCAATGGACTCCAAAAAGGATCCACCCCACGACACAAAACACTTTCACGATTTGCAAAGGCCAATGGCACCTGCATTTAAGAATCAAATATCTTGAACTTAATGGCCAGAAAGAGATTCGGCCGCTGTTGATTGGGCAGTTGATTCGGCGGCTAAAAACATCTGACAAAATATGCATTCAACCTCTTAATAGGCTGAGGCCTAAATAGTTCAAGTTATGACAAGCCTTGGAGTAAATATCGACCACATCGCGAACGTGCGAGAAGCTCGCCAAACAGTTGAACCAGACCCTGTTCCCATGGCACTGCTGGCAGAACTAGGGGGAGCAGATGGTATTACAGTTCATCTAAGAGAAGATCGAAGACATATCCAGGATAGGGATGTAAAACTTTTAAGACAAACGATACGTTGTCGGCTGAATCTTGAAATGGCTGCAACTGAAGAAATGATTGCAATTGCACTTGAGATAAAACCTGACATGGTGACTCTTGTACCTGAAAAAAGGGATGAGGTAACTACAGAAGGAGGTTTAGATATCAAAAACAATCGACTAGTTCTGTATGAAGCCATCAAGAAGCTTAATTCAGAAAATATACCAGTAAGTTTATTTATAGATCCAGATTCTGAGCAGATTCAAATCAGTAAAGAACTAAAAGCAATGTGGATTGAACTTCATACAGGAAACTACGCAAATGCAGATTGGAAACTTCAACCTAAAGAACTTGCAAGATTAATAGAAGCAACAAATCTTGCCTGCGACCTTGGACTTAGAGTCAATGCGGGTCATGGTCTTACATATCAAAATGTTGAAGCAGTTGCAGCTATTCCTGGCATGGAAGAACTAAATATTGGCCATACAATTATCTCCAGGTCAATAGCTGTAGGGCTCTTAGAAGCAGTTAGGGAAATGAAAAACCTTGTCAAAAATCCTCGCAGAGACATGAGAATAGGGAATCAAACCTAAAAAAAAGTTGAGACCCAAGACATACAAATTTCCTTCTAACGGGTGATACAACATTGCTAACTATCTATCGAAGCAATAGAGCAGAGTGGCTCGCTAAAATTCTTTCCGAACAACTAAAACTAACTGCACCTGAGCCGTTAGAGAAAATTGAAGTAGTTGTAAACAATTGGCCAACAAGTAAATGGCTTGGAGAAGAGCTGGCAAAGGCAATTGGAATCAATGCCTTAGTGGATTTTCCTTTCCCAGGAAACCACCTAAAACAATTAGCCAAGAAAGTGATAGGAATAGATCCAAATACTGAAGATCCCTGGAGAGCTAATCGACTTGTATGGCCAATACTTGACTTATTACCTGAGCTGATAAAAGAAAGTCAAGCAAAGCCTTTACGTGAATGGATAGAACGACAACCAAACAAAAGTGGACAAATAAACATCTTGCAATGGCAACTTGCTAGACAAATTGCTGATGCATTTGATGACTATGCTCTCTATCGGCCAGACCTATTAAATGAGTGGCTAAAATCAGATGTTAACTCTTCAAGAAAAAATAACACTTTTAGCTCAGACTTCCTTTGGCAACAACTTTTATTTAAGAAACTAATTCAAACAGTAGATACCGAACCTTTTGGGCTGCAAGTTCAAAGAGCTATAAAAATACTTCGCGATGATCAATCCTCTATTCACGATTTACCAACAGATCTTCGACTATTCGGAATAAGTAGCTTGGCACCAATTCAAGTGGAATTAATTCAAGCTCTTTCAGGAGTAATGGACGTGCAAATTTTTCTTCTTACTCCCTGCCCTAACCTATGGGTACGTTGTAAAAGCAGACGGGAACTTCTTGGTGAAGATTGGGAAAGTCCACCCGATGGCAAATGGCTTCTTCAACTACCTAGGTTAGAAGCATGTTTTGGTCGAGTAGGTGCTGAATTTCAACAACTTTTAGAAGGTACAGGAGAAAGTCAACTTGGGGAGTGGCAAGAAGGAGATTTATTTGCTGCACCAGCAACAATTTCTTTGCAATCAAACAAATTGCCCTCGTTGTTAGAGCAAATACAGCAACAATTGGTTGACGATACAAAACAAAAGTCACTTAGTAGAAAAGAGAGTGACAATTCTCTGCAGTTCTTCGGTTGTGGAGGAGATTTACGCCAAGTTCAAATAGTCCGAGATCAAATCTTGCAATTGCTTGCTTCGGATTCCACTCTTGAGCCAAAAGACATTTTAATAATGACCCCACAAATCGATAAGTTTGCACCACTATTTACATCTGTATTTAAAGACCAATCAGCAACAGGAGTAGATATTCCCTGGCGAATTACGGATAGAGGCAACCAAAATCAACCTGGTTTAACAAGAGGGATCTTCTCCCTTTTGCAATTGGCAAGTAATAGATTAACTGCAAGTGGCTTGGAAGATCTCTTATCCAATCCAGCATTAAAAAAAAGGCCGTCTGATGAAGAAACAATAGCTATAAGCAAGTGTTTACAACAGACAGGTTTTCGATGGGGCCTTGATGCCGAAGAAAGGGGTGAAGAAGAAACACATTCATTAAATTGGTGCCTAGACAGATGGCTACTTGGTTTAGTACTTCCAAATAAACCTGGGATGATCGCAGGAGGGATAGCTCCATTCTCAGAATGTTTTAACCCTCAAGAGATTTCTAGATGGTGGGAATTACTTTCTAAAATATCTTTCCAAATAAAAGAGCTGCGTAAATCACGTATTTGTACAGAATGGATTGACCTTCTAAAAACAACTCTTAAGGATATTTTTGATGCTAGTGAATTATGGGCTTGGGAACGTCAATGCCTTCTTACTGCGCTACAAGAGTGGGAAAAAGCAGGGCAAAATTGCACTCTTAAAATTGATGCATCCGTCGTATTGGAAATACTAAGCGAAGCACTTTTAAAAGATAGCAGTCGGTTCGGCCACCGCAGTGGGGCAATTACCATTAGCGCCCTAGAACCTATGAGAGCGATTCCGCATCGGGTAATAGTATTAATGGGACTGGACTGTAAAGCTTTTCCTCGACAGCGTGAACGCGCAGGGTTTCATCTACTTGAGCAAAATAGGAAGTTAGGAGATCCAAGGAGTACAGATCAAGATCGATATATGCTTTTAGAAGCATTAATGTCAACAAGACAACATTTATTAATCGCTTGGGGTAACAGAAATGAGTTTTCAGGAGATGTGCAGCCAGCTCCAAATCCTGTTCAACAATGGTTAGGGCAATTAAAACAAGACCTCTCTATAGAAGACTTTAAAGGCTTATTAAAAGAGCCTCCAGCAAATCCACTTTCAAGAAGCAATTTTTTATCCAATGGACTCATCCCACCTATAAGTTGTGATATTCGCAATCTTAAAACAAGAATCTGGCTAGATAGAAACTTTGCTATTCAACCTCTAGCATTAGCGCTACCTTTAAATTGGTCATCAAACCTAGTGAAGGAAGAATGTCAAATCTCATCTGAATTACTATTAAATTGGATGAAAAGACCTCAAATTGTTTGGCTAGAACAACAAAAAATTTCTCCTAGAGAATGGGTTGATTACATAGAAGATTCCGAATCATACAGCCTAAATGAACTTGAAAGAAATAAATTATTAAAAGAAAGCCTTGACGAAGATTTAGATAGCCTTAGCAATAAATATATAGACATAGCAGAAGCAAAACAAATTGATTGGGATAAAAGAAATACGGGCAATGGAATTCTTCCTCCTAAATCTGCAAGGGAAATAGAAATAGAAATCTTATCTAGAAGATGGCTAAATTTGCAGAAAGAAATTGAATCTATAGGAAGATTAAAAGTAGTCGAGATGAAATCGGAAGACAGCATTAGAAGGCTATACATGGCCGGTGAGTCCTTCGTTATTTTACAAATAGGTCGTCTTAGTTCTGGGATGGTTATGGAGGGTTGGCTAAATCATTTATTTACCTGTTCCGAAGGAAATTACTCGGCCAAGACAGTAATCATTTCTCGTACCAGAAGTAATTTACAAGAAGACAATTATCAAGTCTCCATAGGATGGGATCCAATTCCAAAAAAAATAGCCGCAGATTATTTAAAAGAGTTAAAATGTCTTGCAAAGAATGGACTAAGTCAATGCTGGCCAATTCCCCCAGAAAGTGGCTGGGCTTTTGCCAAATCTATTGCTAAGGATAAACGAAATAGTGAAGACGCTTTTTCTCAAGTTTGGAATGGTAATTTTATAAAAGATGGAGAGAAAGAAAAAATAGAAATGAGAATATGTTTTGGGAAAAATTATGAAGCCATGAAAATAATCAATAGCGACATCTTCCCCCAGGGATTTTCTATGCTATATGAACCATTAATTAATTCACTAAGTAAATCAATTACTATAACCTGAGAAATAAAATATCTATGCAAAATTCTCTACTCTATAAGAAGGTAAAGAAGGAGCAAATTGTCC
The DNA here is from genome assembly GCA_003215415.1 of Prochlorococcus sp. AG-409-N21. Taxonomy (GTDB): domain Bacteria; phylum Cyanobacteriota; class Cyanobacteriia; order PCC-6307; family Cyanobiaceae; genus AG-409-N21. The sequence continues at coordinate 21,444 of QCKK01000015.1, forward strand.
TCACCCTTTCATTCCCAACCTCCCGCTAAGTATGCGCAAACAAACTCAAAAGAAAGAAATCAGCCAGCTCAAAAAGGCATTTACTCAATGGGGTTTCACATGGGGGGGGATTTTTGACAATCGTCGAGGTGAATGGTGGCTATTTGGACAACTTCTTCTGATAGGAGCTCACCTTTTTCCACCTTGGCCAGCAAATATAGTCCTCACCCCATCTCCAAGAATATCTCTCTGGCTTGGGATATTTACCACAATCATTGGAATCATTCTCTCAATTAAGTCATTCATTGATCTTGGAGCTAGTCTTTCCCCTCTTCCTGAGCCAAAAGAAGAAAGTACTCTTGTTATAAAAGGTTCATATATTTATTGTCGACACCCTCTATACCAATCACTAATTATTAGCTCATTAGGAGTAGCCATTTCTCTTGGCAGCATCCTACACTTTCTTTTGTTAATAGCATTGACAATGCTACTAATCGGCAAGGCAAAAAGAGAAGAGCAAAAACTTATGCTTCGACACGATGAATACAACTCATACAAAGCTAAAACAGCCGCAATAATTCCTGGAATTCCCATTCTGGACTGGCGAAATTAACTTCTAAAATGGATGAAACATTTAGGCAAAATCCAACTAATAAATACAAGTTCGAGCCAAATGAATACCCGCTCGTACCCGGAATTCGTTTAATTGAAGCAAGTGCAGGGACAGGAAAAACTTTTGCTTTAACTCACCTAGTATTACGACTATTAGCAGAAAAAGAATTCACGATAGATCAATTGCTTGTGGTTACTTTTACTGATGCCGCCGCCGCAGAATTAAGAGGAAGGATTTGCGATCGTCTTGAAAATACCCTTGAAAAAATTGAATCTCTAGAAAAAGATCAAATTAGTTATACACCTGATTCGGTTCTTGAGGAATGGGTAGGTAAGCATTGTAAGAAGCGAAGCAAAAGAGATGAACTAACAAGCAAATTATTAGAAGCACTTGAATGTTTAGACAAAGCAGAAATAACTACTATCCATGGTTTTTGCAGGAGAACTCTTCGAAGGGAAGCATTGGAAAATGGATCTACAATAGAACCTTCAATAGATACCGAAGCTAATAAATTAGTCTCGGAAGTTGTTAATGATTATTTTTCTAGGCATCTTCTAGAACTTGAACCGGGTCATCTTATTGGTCTACAAGCAGCAGGGGTTAACCAAAAAAGTTTAACCAGTGAACTACTAAGAATTGATAGTCATCCTGGGAGTGAACTCAAAATTGATGTCGCAACCTTTGATATAGCACAATCACTGTCAAAGGAATTTAATATGTATCTCGAAAATTCTTGGCTAGATTTCTTGAATGAATGGGATAAGGGAGGTAAAGAACTAGAATCAAGTCTTTGTGAAATAGCAGCAAATTGTCGATCGAAAGGCCTTAAGGATACTAAGCCTTTTTCACCTAAGCCAAAGAAGAAGAGGTATGAAATACTTGAAAAATGGATTTCTGAAATAAACAACCAACCTAATGAGGGATTATCCTTTGCAATACCTTCTTATGAAAGCATTCGAAAACAAACTATCCTTGGAAAATATTTTCATCCTGGGGCAATAAGTGAAACGTTATGGCGCTCTGGAGAAAGACAAGAAAATTTGATAATGCCGAGACTACAAAAATCAATTGCAAAAATTTGGGATGGGCCTGCCGAAGAAATATTAAGTCATGCTATGCGATGGGGGAAACAAGAACTCATCAAGCGTAGGAGTACAAAGGGTTTAATTAGTTATGCAGGATTATTAGAAGCACTAGATACAACTGAAGAGACATCCAACACTCAAATATCTAGTCTGAAGCATATTTCTCCACTAACCCAACGATTAAGAGAAAGGTACAAGGTGATCTTAATAGATGAGTTTCAGGATACTGATCGAATTCAATGGAATATTTTCAAAAATACTTTTGGCAATACTGATAGGCATCTAATCATAATGGTAGGTGATCCAAAACAATCAATATACCGATTCCGAGGTAGTGACCTAAATACTTATTTAAAAGCAAAGTGTGAGGTTGATCGGATTGATGAGCTCTTGGATAATTACAGAACCTCTGTTGATCTAATGAATGGTTTGAACCACTTTTTTTCTGCTGGGCTTAAATACTCAAAACTAGCCATTCCCAGCCTAAATCCTCGTATCGAAAGCCAAGGTAAGAGTAAAAAAATAATCGGTGAAAAACCATTTATTCTTATTAATCTTGAAAATCTAAAAAGTACGGAAGACGAGAATAAATTGCTATCAAAAACAAAATTAGAAGAGTTAATACCTGTTTGCATATCAAATACACTTTTAAGAATTCTAGAGAAAGAATCCGAAGACTGGGAACCAAAAGACATTTGTATATTAGTAAACAGGCATGACCAAGCAGCAGCAATTAGAGAACAACTATCATTAGTTGCTATCCCAACTAAATTGATCAATAAAGGTGATGTGCTAGTAAGCGACGCATCACATGTTTTGCAATTATTTTTAAATTGCCTGGCGAGGCCGAGTCATACAAATAACTTACGACTTTTAGCGTGCTCTGCTCTAATGCAATGGAATCTTCAACAACTCAAAGAATCTGAAACAAATGATCAATTGGATTTATTAGCTCTAAGAATCAAGAGCTGGAGTGATGATTTTCAGAAGAAAAGTCTAATTGGCTGTCTATCTGAACTAATTGAAGGAAGCATCATGGCAATCTTGTCAAAAAAAGGGACTCTTTTAAGTGATCTGAATCAATGTGCCCAACTTGTACAAGAAGAAATATATATTCAAGGGTTTGATGCAAAGCAGGCATCCAATTGGCTAAAAAGACAACGTCTACAACCAATAGAAGTAATTCCAGACAATCGACAACCTTATAGTGATACGGAAGAGAATGCCGTTAGCATAGTAACTATTCATAGAAGCAAAGGCCTTGAATATCCGGTTGTAATTTGCCCCTATCTTTGGCAAACTCCTCCTGTCTCGAGAAGAGCTCTCACAAGAAATAACAAAAATGATTTGTGGAATCTATCTCTAAATAATCATTGGGGAAGAGGAAGAGAATGCATGGAAGAAGAACACATGGCTTCTCTTGAAGAAGTTGAGAGACTTGCTTACGTAGCGCTTACAAGAGCCCGATCAGCATTAATTGTCCTTTGGGCAAGAGGAATGAAACAAGAAGGAAACCCACTTACTGCCTTACTTTTCGGTCCAGATGCAAGTGAATCAAAGGTTGAAGAACTCACTAATGATCGGATGATGAAATGGATAAGTAAGAACAAAGTAGAAATTGATGTTATTCAAGCTGATCAAAAGTTAAACCACAAATCCTGGAGACCTCATCAACCCAAAGGGAAATTGTGTCTTGGCCCTATACCTAAACGAAACCTGGAGAAGAATTGGGGTCGATGCAGTTATTCAACATGGCTAGCCACACAAAAGAATGACGACTTAAAGTTTGAACTCCCTCCACTAAGTTTCGAAGAAGGACGTGAT
>QCKK01000016.1 GCA_003215415.1 Prochlorococcus sp. AG-409-N21
TTTTTAAAATCGGTTATTTTGGATTTGATCAAACAATTAACTACACATATAACCCTACTTTAAGTCAGCTGCTTGGTTCTGATTCAGTAATTGTTATCTTCGCTACCTTAGGCATTGCTTTTATCGCCAAAGCGGCTCAATTGATCTTTGACTCTCTCCTTTTAAATGATGGAAGTAATTCAAGTCCTATTTTTTTTAAAATTCACTCTTTAATGCTTTTTAGTGGATTGATTTTCCTGGGAATAAGATTGCTACCACTTTGGAATGTGGGCTTTTTAACTTTTACGAAAAATGCTTGAAAATATCTACTTAATCATGCATCTTTAAGACTAAAAATCTTTTTGAATAACAAAAAAATTACCAATAGGGGTCAGTAGCGAATTCAACTATTATTTTTTCTTTTCCTACTTTTTCAACGTTACTTATGCAAGCTCTAATAACTTCTCCATTGACTTCAATTTCACATGCTCCACATTTGCCTGTAAGGCATCCAGTGGGGATAGCTATTCCAGACTTTCTTGCAGCACTTAGCCAGGATTCGCCCGCCACAGCCTTGCCTGTCTTCCCCTCAGGCCATATAATTTCTATTTGACCATTGTTTTTCACTCCTTTATCAAATGTGAAATATCTATATGTGACTCAAATGCATCAGCGAGTCGATTAATAATAAGCTCTCTTTGTTCAATATAGTCACTTTTAGTAATTTCTAAGTCAAATAGCCCTTTCTCCCTTCGGATTTGATTTAACCATTTTCTTCTCCATTCTCCATTCTCAAATATCCCATGAAGATATGTTCCTGATACTTTAGTGAATGTTTCATTTTTCGATACCCAACCTAGCGTTGGATCGTCAGTTAATTCTTCTATTTCTTTTTCATTGCCTAATATTATTTGACTATAACCGTGATGTAATTCGAAGCCATGTATATATGATTTGTCTGGCCAGAGCGATAATACTTTGCGTTGTTTAAGTATTTTCTGCTTGTTGAAAACTGTGTGCAAAGGAAGTAGGTTTAATCCTTCATATGCAATTGAATTGTAATCATTGCTTGAACCTTCGATTTTCATTGGGTCTGAAAGAGTTCTTCCTAGCATTTGTAAGCCACCACAGATTCCGAAGATGCTGCCTCCTGATTTTGCAAAGGATTTGAGTTGGATATCTAATCCATCCTTTCGTAGTTTTGATAGGTCATTTAATGTTTGCTTGCTTCCAGGAATGATTATTGCATCTGGTTTGCCTAGAGATGTTCCAGGCTCTATCCATCGAATTTGAATTGAGGGCTCTGCTTCTAATGGATCAATATCAGAGAAATTGCTAATAGAAGGTAGTTTTATAACGGCAATTTCGATTTCTGGACTTTTCTTAATTCCTTTCCTTTCTATTAAATCTAGGGAGTCTTCCTGAGGAAATAGGTCATTTAGCCAAGGCATCACCCCTACTACGGGAATTCCTGTTTTGACTTCAAGCCACCTTCTGCCTTCATCAAAAAGCTCTTGTCTTCCTCTGAAACGATTGATTAATAAACCTTTGATTAATTTACGTTCTACAGGTCTTAATAATGAAAGAGTTCCAATTATTTGTGCAAAAACCCCCCCACGTTCAATATCACTTACCAATAAACAGCGAGCTTGGAGATATTGGGCCAACCGAAGGTTTGTTAAATCTCTGCTTTGAAGATTAACTTCTACGGGACTTCCTGCTCCTTCGAGAACTAATCTGCCACCCTCTTTGAGAGTTTTTAATTCTTTTATTGCTGTGCGAATTGCAGACCATCCTGGTTTGAACCAGTCTTGGTAATAAGTTTCTGCTTTGGCATTGCCCACATGCTTTCCCAGGTGTATTACTTCACTAGTTGAATCTCCTTTAGGCTTCAATAGTATTGGATTCATTAGGTGTGTTGGCTTTAATCCCGCTGCCCATGCCTGAACTGCTTGTGAATAAGCCATTTCTCCACCTGACTCATCTACCCATGCGTTGTTGCTCATATTTTGTCCTTTGAAAGGCAAAGGCTTTTCTCCTTGACGGAGTAGAACTCGGCACAAAGCTGTAGCCATAAGTGATTTGCCTGCTCCACTAGACGTCCCAAATATCATCAGTGCAGGAGGAGAGGGATGCGAATTCATTGAAAGGAGAGGCTATGTAAAAGTCGAAAAATGCTTCTTTCTAGAAAGTTAGCTTTTAATGAAGGAAGGTTTGGATTTTTTTCTAGTAGCTGTCTGCCTAAAGGTGTCAGCCTTATTCGGGCTGTGAGTCCTTGACCATCTACTTCTCTTCGAAGAATCCCTACTTTTATCATCCAACGAAAAGCAGCCTCTACTTCATCTGAGCTTTTAAACCATTTCTTCCTAGACGCTCTGTATTCAGTTTTGTTGTAAAAAACCAATTCCGCATCTAGTCCTTGTCTTTGAGCATCAATATAAAAATTCCTGCTTAATGGAAGGCAGCGCAATGTGCTTGCTGCTCTATTCCTGCTGCGTGAATTAATGATTTTTATCTGACTAGACAAGGCAAATGGTTGCAAATGGGATTTTCAATGACAGCCTAAGGATTATTTATTAATCGGGACCTCTTCCTTGTTTATTCTTGCCTCTGCTTCTTTGGTTAGAAGCCAGCTTTTGTTGAAGGCCTCTATCCCTCATAGAGTAATAATTAGTGGATTTGATGAAAATACAATAGAAGCTTTTGAACCAGTTGAATTGGTCGCTTTACTTGCCAAGGGAAAGGCTATGAAAGTGACTAATAAATTTACTGATAAGAACTACGCAAAGTTTTTGGAGACAGGAGAAAATGTTGTTCTTGGTTGTGATTCAGTATTTGAGTTTGAAGGTGAGGTCTTTGGAAAACCAAGAGATGAGAAAGAGGCTTTTGATAGATGGAAAAGGATGTCATCAAATAATGGCATTTTGCATACAGGCCATTTCTTATTGAGATTGAATTATGAAACCAAGGCTGCTAATTCAATAAAAATCATTAATACAATTGAAAAAGTAGTGAGTACCAGAGTTTATTTTTCTGATTTGAGTGATTCAGACATAAAGAGTTATATATCTACTGGAGAACCATTTAATTGCGCAGGAGGCTTTGCCCTAGAAGGATATGGGGGGAAATTTATAAGCCGAATAGATGGATGCTATAGCAATGTAATTGGTTTGAGTTTGCCATGGATTAGCAAATCTTTGGCTATATAAATGCTTGTTATTTTGAATGAATAATAAAAAAGTCCTCACATGAAGTGAGGACTTTTTTATTTGAACAAATAGACTCTAGAACTGCTCGGACTGATCTGTGTTTAATCAGTAATCAGTCGAGGTCTGGCATCTTAAGAACAGGTTCGGTCTTACGATCGATACCTTTCTCGAATCCAGCAGCAGCTGCCCTAGCACGACCTGCATGCCATAAATGCCCAACAAAAGTAAACCAACCTAAGAAGAAGTGAGCAGAAGCAAGCCACTGACGAAGGTTTACAAAGTTAACGGCATTTGGCTCTGTGATGATTCCGCCTACAGAGTTAATTGAGGCGTTAGGTGCATGGGTCATGTATTCAGCAGCACGACGAACCTGCCATGGCTGAATGTCGTTCTGAAGTTTGTCAAGGCTTAGGCCATTCGGACCTCTAAGAGGTTCTAGCCATGGGCCACGGAAATCCCAGAAACGCATTGTTTCACCACCAAAGATGATTTCTCCAGTTGGTGAACGCATCAGATACTTACCTAAACCAGTGGGTCCCATTGCCGAGCCAATATTGGCACCAATACGTTGGTCACGAACAAGGAAGGTAAAGCTTTGTGCCTGAGAGGCTTCAGCATTTGTAGGTCCGTAGAACTCAGAAGGGTAAGCAGTGTTGTTGAACCATATGAAGGTTGAAGCTACGAAGCTTGCAACACAAAGTCCACCAAGTGCATAACTAAGAAGTCCCTCTCCATTCCAAATAAATGCTCTGCGTGCCCAACCAAATGGTTTGGTTTGCATGTGGAAGTGACCACCTAATAGTTGGAGGACTCCTAAATAAATATGTCCTCCAACTATGTCTTCCATCGAATTGACACCAACAATCCAACCGTGGCCACCCCAAGGGGTTGAAAGGAGGTAACCAAAGATTTTGCCCGCATTTAAGGTTGGATTAATTAAATGGACTGATCCTCCACCCGGTGCCCATGTGTCATAGGCGCCACCAAGGAACATCCAATTAATTGAGAAAGCAATAGAACCTAGACCTAGAACGCATAAATGACGACCAAGAATTGTGGTCATCTGGTTCTTATCTCTCCAGTCGGTAGAGAAGAATGGGAAGGCTTCTTCCAGTTTCTCTGGTCCTGCTAGGGAGTGGTAAATGCCACCGAAGCCAAGGACTGCAGATGCAATTAGGTGAACTACGCCTGCTGCAAAGAATGGATAAATGTCTGTAACTTCTCCCCCAGTACCGACTCCATACCCAAAACCGGCAACGTGAGGCATAAGGATCAACCCTTGCTCCCACATTGGTTTGTCAAAGGTGAAGTGACTTACTTCATATAGAAGCATTGCCCCTGCCCAGAAAACCATCAAACCAGCATGGGCAATATGTGCTCCAAGCAGTCTTCCTGAAAGGTTAATTAGGCGGGCATTACCCACATACCAGGTATACCCAGTCTCTTCGAGACTTTGATTGGGTGCTTTGAATAGATTGAAATTAGAGGGCGTTTCCACGGGGCAGTACCTCCTCTGGGAATACAAAGTTTTCGTGTGGCTGGTCAGCAGTCGCCATCCATGCCCGCATGCCTTCATTCAGAAGAACATTCTTGGTATAGAAAGTCTCGAACTCAGGATCTTCAGCGGCTCTGATCTCTTGGCTAACAAAGTCGTAAGCACGAAGGTTTACTGCTAAGCCAACAATTCCTATTGATGGTGCCCACATTCCCATTACAGGAACAAAGAGCATAAAGAAGTGAAGCCAACGCTTGTTTGAGAAAGCGATCCCGAAAATCTGACTCCAGAATCGGTTGGCAGTAACCATTGAATAGGTTTCTTCTTCTTGAGTTGGGTCGAAAGCTCTGAAAGTAGTGCTCTGTCCACCATCTTCATAGAGAGTGTTCTGAACAGTTGCACCATGAATTGCGCAAAGAAGAGCTCCTCCCAAAATTCCTGCAACTCCCATCATGTGGAATGGGTTAAGTGTCCAGTTATGGAAGCCCTGAATAAACAGAATGAAGCGGAAAATTGCTGCGACTCCAAATGAAGGAGCAAAGAACCAGCTGTGCTGTCCAAGTGGGTAGATCAGGAAGCAAGCCATGAACACCGCAATCGGCGCGGAGAAGGCAAGAGCGTTATAAGGACGAATGCCAATCAGACGTGCGATCTCGAACTGACGAAGCATGAAGCCAATCAGGGCGAAAATGCCATGAAGGGCAACAAAGTTCCAGAGACCGCCTAGCTGACACCAGCGGACAAAATCGCCTTGAGCTTCAGGCCCCCAAAGCAACAACAGGCTATGACCCATTGCATCACCAGGGGTGCTTACAGCGGCAGTTAGGAAGTTGCAGCCTTCGAGGTAAGAACTGGCAACGCCATGGGTGTACCAGGAAGTAACAAAGGTGGTTCCGACAAACCATCCACCAAGAGCCAGATAAGCAGTTGGAAGGAGAAGAAGGCCAGACCAGCCAACAAATACGAAGCGGTCGCGCTTTAACCAGTCATCGAGGACGTCAAACCATCCTTGCTGAGGCGCGCGTCCTACAGCGATTGTCATGGGAGGAATCTGTGTGCGGTTGGACCGCTAGCTGTGGGATACCTGGAGACCTTACCAAGATTCCTGCCCAAATTGGGGAAATATTGCTTAGATCTGAAACCCCTTGTATTGGTGTTAGTAATGATGGATGCCATTCGTTAGAGAATGGGATCATCTCGAAACCTGTCATGGCAATTGATTTAAAGGAGAACTTTCAATCAGATCAGAGTTCTGAACTGTCTTTAGAACAGTCTGTTCTTGGTTTTCGTCGCTTCACAAATGTGATTATTTCTAGCGCTGTAACTATTGGAGGTGTTGGTTTCTCTCTTGCTTCCGCTTCTAGTTTCTTTGGTAAAGATCTTTTACCTCTAGGTCAGCCCTCACAGCTGATTTTTGTTCCACAAGGTCTCTTGTTAGGAATTTATGGGATCGCGGCTTTTTTGCTTGCCACTTATTTGTGGATGCTTTACATAATTAACTTTGGTTCTGGAATTAATAAATTTGATAAGGAATCAGGATTCCTCTTGGTTACTCGTAGAGGATTCTTTAAGGAAATTAAGGTTGAAATTCCATTGAAAGATATTAAAGCCGTCAAGATTGAAATGAGAGATGGAATAAATCCAAAAAGAAGGATTTCTTTGAGGCTTCAAGGAAGAAGAGATTTACCATTAACAAGAGTTGGCCAACCTTTGCCAATGGCTCAATTAGAAAAGGATGGAGCTAATTTGGCTAGATTTCTTAATGTCAACCTTGAGGGCCTTTGATTTTGAATGTAATAGTAAATTACATCAATAAATACTTATTTAAAAGCCTTGCCTTATCTTTCCTGCTCTTAGTTGGTTGTAGCAAGACAAATACTTCATTAGTTAAGAGCGTGTGCTACAACACATCATTGCCTTGTCTGAAAGGGAAGGCAACAGTTGAGATGATTACAAGTCAAGGTAAAATTACTTTTGAAATTGATGGAAATTCTTCGCCAATTACTTCAGGTAACTTTTTGGATTTAGTAAAAAAAGGTACTTATAATGGAACTATATTTCATGGGGTAATCAAAGATCCAGTTCCATTTGTTATAAAAGGCGGAGATCCTTTTTCTAAATTCTCTTCTACTGCAAGGGAAGATTATGGCAAGGGAAGTTTTGTTGATAAATCTAGTGGAAAAAATCGATTTATTCCATTGGAGATAAAGCTTAAGTCGGAAGATAAACCTCGTTATAGTCGATTAATAGATGATCCTGGTGAATTAATTGAATTGCAAATGACTCATGTAAAAGGTGCATTGGCAATGGCCAGAGCACAGGCTCTTGACTCTGCAAGCTCACAGTTTTATATAGCTCTTAAGCCTTTGCCAGAACTAGATGGCCGTTATGCAGTTTTTGGTAAAGTTGTTAAAGGATTTAATGTGTTGGATTTGATAACTGAAGAGGATAAAATCATCTCTATAAGTCTATTAGGACTTAGGGATTAGTAATTTATTTTTAAGCAGGAATCCGTCCTTTGCTATTCGAAGACTTTAGTAGCTCGGTATTTATTCCTGATGCTCTTTCCAGTGCAATTTTTCCTGTACGTGCTATCTCAAGTACTCCATAGGGAGCTAGTAGTTTTTCTAAAGCAACTAATTTCCCAGGATCCCCCACTACTTCAAGGGTGAGTGCTTCGTCAGCCACGTCAACAACATTTGCTCTAAACACTTGAACTAAATCAAATATTTCTCCTCTCTTTTCTTTTGGTGCGGAAACTTTAATTAACATCAACTCTCTTTCTACGGCTGGTTGCGCAGTCAAATCAAGTACTAAAAGAACATTCAGCAATTTGTCCAATTGTTTAGTCATTTGCTGAAGTGTTTGGTCGTCACCTTCTACGACCATTGTTAGACGTGATTGCCCTGGTAATTCCGCTGGGCCTACAGCGAGGCTATCAATATTGAAGCCTCTGCGAGCAAACAGTCCGGAGATCCTGCTAAGTGCTCCTGATTCGTCTTCTACTAGCACTGAAAGCGTGTGCTTCATGGTTTTTGTTGATTGCTGCTTAAGGTACGGTTTAACCAATTCAATGCATTTTGATTGAATTCTTTCGATGACTCATCATGTGGACAATGTCCAGTTTCTTCTAATACTGATAATTCAATCCAAGGATGTTGCTTGATAAGCATTTCCCCCAATCCCAATGGTACTAATTTGTCCTTTCTACCCCAAATCAGCAGAATTGGTGGCTTGGGCACTCTTTTATCTAATTGGTCCAGTAAAAAAGGTGCGGTAATCCATTTCTTTCTCGTAGACATGCCTATACACATTGCTCTAAGGGATCTTGGGGCTGATTCTCTTAGTGCTGGTCTTACAATCAGTCTTAGAAGCTCTTTATCAGATTTTACTGAGCATTGATAAGCAGCCTGGAGAGCAATCTTTATTAAAAATGTTTTTGCAATTAATTTTATTATAATCTTAAGAGGTAGAAGATAAAAGAAGATTTTTAGAAATATATTTTTCAATATAATAATATATTTATTTTTTTCAAGTAAGCCTTTTGGCTGCATTAATGCAGGATCAGGTAATGGCGCAGCAATTAATGCTTCGATTAAATCCGGACGTAATGTCAGGCTTGTCAAACCAACAAGACTGCCTAGAGAATTTCCTATGAGGATTGTTTTTCTATTTGAATTACTTGTTACAACTTGCTCAAGAAAGTCAGATACCTGTTCTCCCCAAAACTTATTATTAAGAGATGGAACTTGATTTCCACCAGGCTGATCAGATTCTCCGAAACCTATCAGGTCTAGTCCATATACACAGAACCCAGCATTGGCAAAAAAAGTTGCGTTATTTCTCCAGTGGCAGCTACTTGCTCCAAATCCATGTAGAAGCAAGATTGGTTGATGTAGAGCATTGCCTGAGACTCTCCAGCGGCACTTGAGTCCTTTCCAAAGCCAGGTATTTAATTCGCCCCAATTAGAAGAGCCTTCTTTAGGGTTGGCACTTTGTTCAAAATGTAGTTTAGTTGTATTCAAAGTGTTTTAAGAGATCCTTTGCAGCACTATCGCGAAGGTGCAATTGAAATTGAAATTGGAGATGCATTCTTTCGTCAAAGTTCTCGTGTGGCAAGAGATATTTCTGTTCTTATGGCTTTCATGCAGGTTAAGTCTGCACAGAAAAGTAACAAAACCCTGCGCTGGCTTGATCTTATGTCTGGCACTGGAATAAGAGCATTGAGATGGACGCTGGAGGCCTGTCAGGATGCAAATATCAGAACCACTTTAGGGAAGTCTCTCAATCTTTGGGTTAATGATGCAGATGTGGATCTTGAAAGTTTGTTGAATAGAAATTTTTTGCCTTTGCGACCACTTGGAATAAGTTACCAAATTAGTAATGATTATGCTGACTCACTTCTTTCGAGAGCATACTCAGAAAAGTTTTTCTTTGATTTGATAGATATTGACTGCTTTGGCTCGCCTAATTATTTAATAGGTTCTGCTTTAAAGGTATTGACTTTTGAAGGCGTCTTAATGCTTTCAAGTACCGATGGTCGCTCTCCTACTGGACATGAAAGAAAAGCTGCTATTAGAAATTTTGCTGCTGCGTCTAGGACTCATCCTGCAAGCTGGGAGATGGCATTGCGTCATCAGCTTGCGGTCATAGCACGTGAAGCTTGGATGCGTGGATTTGGATTAGAACCATTGATTTCATTGAGTGATGGGAAAATATTTAGAGTTTTTGTTCGGCTAAAAAGAAAATCATCCTTTGAAGAAGAAAGGAATTTAGGGCTAATTGCAAGATGCACAAAATGTGGTGAGCAGGCATCTCAATCTTTGCTTTCCCTTCGTGATTGGCCTCTTTGTAATTGCGCCTATGAAAAGCCACAATGGTCTGTATCAGGACCGATTTGGTTGGGATCTATTCAATCAAAAGTGGTTATTTCTCAATTGCTACAACTTGCAAATATTATAAATAAATCTATATCAATCAACTGCCTAAAAACCCTACAGAAACTTTCTTTAGATGAAGGATCAAAAGGTTTCTGTTGGTCAACATCAGAGCTTGCCAAGCTTTTGGGTTTATCTAAGCAACCGTCGCTTGCTCAACTTATATCAGCTTTAGAGGCTAAGGGTTTTCAAGCTTGTCGCAGTGCTGTAATGCCTGGTCAGCTGCGTACAAATGCTTCTATAAAAGACCTGTTACGTATTTCTAGTGCAATGGGCCTCTGAGGGCTTTTAATAGTGGTTGGTCAATCTTTTATCAATGGCTTCTGAGATTTTTGGAATAGCTGCGGTTTTTTGGGTCCTTATACCAGTTGGATTAGCTGGTGGCGCTCTTTTATTAAAGCTTCAAGGAGATTGAGATATTCGTCACATTATTTTTTAAGCCCATTTAGGCTCCTCGCTTGAGATGACTTCCGCTATGCAGGTTCTAGTTATTGGTGGGACCGGAACTCTTGGGCGGCAGATTGCAAAAAGCGCAATTGACGCTGGCTACCAAGTTCGTTGTATGGTCCGAACTCCCCGAAAAGCATCATTCCTTCAGGAGTGGGGATGTGAGATTACTCAGGGAGATTTGCTTAACCCTGACTCAATTAAATATGCATTAGATGGAGTCGGAGCAGTCATTGATGCTGCTACTGGACGGGCAGATGACCCTAGGAGTGTTTACGAAACTGATTGGGATGGGAAGTTAAATTTATATAGAGCATGTGACGAAATAGGAATAAAAAGGGTCGTTTTTCTTTCATTATTATTAGCTGAAAAGTATAGGAATGTTCCTTTGATGGATATTAAATATTGTACTGAGAATCTTTTGAAAGAATCTTCTTTAGATTACACAATCCTTCAAGGTGTTGCTTTTATGCAAGGTGTCATAGGGCAGTTTGCAATTCCAGTGCTTGATAGTCAAACTGTTTGGGTTAGTGGAATCCCTAGTGAAATTGCATACATGAATACCCAAGATGTAGCGCGCTTTGCTGTGGCCGCCTTGAAAAAAGATGAAACTATTCGAAGAAGCTTCCCAGTTGTTGGTCCAAAAGCTTGGAAAGCAGATGAATTAATTAAATTGTGTGAGAAATCTAGTGGTAAAACTGCAAAAGTTTTAAAAGTTTCTCCATTCCTTATTCAAGTAGCCCAGGGCTTGGTTTCATTCTTTTCTCCAACACTAAATGTTGCAGAAAGACTTTCTTTTGCTGAAGTCACTGGTAGTGGTTCTCGATTAGACGCTCCAATGGATGACACCTATTCGATATTTGGCCTGGATCAAAAAGAGACAACACAAATGGAGGGTTACATAAAGGAGTATTACGAAATGATTTTGAAACGACTTCGTGAAATGGAGGCTGATTTGGATAAAGATGCAAAGAAGAAGCTTCCCTTTTAAACCCATTCCTGGCATTCCTGTAGTTTATTTGTACTATTAGCGAGTTCTTCGGTGATTTTTTTTGATGTCAGCCTTTCAAATTAAGAACTTGCGTCGTCGGTTAGAAAACATTTCTAGTGAAGCAACCGATGAGTTGAATAAGGCATGTGGTCATGACCTGTGGAGGAATATTGGCTTCGATGCTTTTGACGGACTTAAGGATTTAGCAAGGAAGGAACGAGCGAATTATTACTACGGACAATGGCAGGTTGCTAGAGACTTACAGGAATCATTGAAATGAAATTGTTTTAATAGAAATTCTCTTTAGGAGGGTTGCAATAACCCTCCACTTAAAGTGATATGAATTAAATGAACTAGGACCTGGTCGCATGATTGAAACTTCGGGTGTGATTGAGAAGGAACAAGGAAATGGGTTCTATCTGGTCACACTTGAACAGCCTGCTGGTCATAAGTGTTTGTGTAGGGCCGCAGGAAAACTCACAAAGTTCCGAATAAAATTGCTTGCTGGCGATAAGGTTCTTGTAGAGATAAGTCCTTATGACTTAACTAGAGGAAGAATTACCTATAGAGAACGAAATGCTGGTGCTCCTGGAGGAAGGCCAGGAGGCAATCGACCAGGAGGACCAAAGCGTCGTTAAAATAGATTGCTTTCTTATAAAAGTTTTTCTATAGCTTGTTTGAACTCATTTCTTTGTTTAACGCCTTTCCATTGAGCTTTAAGTTTTTTTTGCTGAAATAATTGAACAGAAGGTGTTCCAGTTATGTTTGCTTGTTTTGCAATATCTTGATCAGTTTCAATGTCAATTTCAACTCCTTGCGCTTCGCCATTTAGTTCTTTTAGAACTCTTTTGATTTGAGGCTTCAAAACATAACAAGGTCCACAGTTATTGGAAGTATAGATAACAAGTAATGGCTTACTACTTTCATGATATAGCTTCCGAAGTGCATAGCTGCCTTTCTGCCATACAGCTTTTGAATTGTAATTAGCTTCTGAGCTGATTTTTGTATCGGTCTGGGTTGAAACCTCTTTAGGAATTTCTGATAATTGCTCGTTGAGGATTATTAAATTATTTGCATTTAGCCAACGTTCTGCTGCTAATGCAGCTTTGCATCCACTGCTGGAAGCTGTTATTCCTTGTTTCCATTCTGAATCGCAAACATCACCTGCTGCATATACTCCTTCAATTGAAGTTTCTGGTCTTCCACTGTTTGTAAGAAGATAACCATGGGAGTCAGTGTCTAGTTGCCCAGCAATAATTTCTGTATTTGGAGTATGGCCAATTGCATAAAAAAGACCTTTAACGGAAAGATTTTCTATTTGGTTGGAATCTTTTGAACGAATTTGAAGTTCTTCTAGCCAGTCATTTCCATAGATACCAATTAGCTCAGTTTCCCAATGAATTGTAATTTTTGGATTCGCTTTTACTCTCGTAGCCATAGGCGCGCTAGCCCTTAGTGTATTTGATCTAACAAGAAGATGAATTTCGCTACTGTATTTGGTTAGATAAACAGCTTCTTCACAAGCTGAATCTCCACCTCCGACAACAGCAAGGCGCTCGTTTCGAAATTGAGGAGTGGAACCATCACAAATTGCGCAAGCACTTATTCCATGGCTCCAGAACTTCTCTTCCTTAGGCAAATTTAAGCGATTAGCTCTTGCTCCGGTGGCGATAATCAGCGAATTAGTTTTGATTATTTCACCATTTATTTTTATTAGAAAAGGTCTTTCTTTTAGATCGATGGCATCGGCATCATCCTCGATAAGTTTTGTACCCCATCGAATTGCCTGAGCCTTCATCCGATCCATTAATTCAGGTCCTTTTATGCCATTTGGAAAACCAGGAAAATTTTCTACGAAAGTTGTTGTCATTAATTGACCACCAGGAATACCCCCTTTGTCGAAACCAGTAACGAGCAGAGGATTTAAATTTGCTCTTGATGAATAAATTGCAGCTGTATATCCTGCTGGCCCCGAGCCAATAATTACAAGGTTTTCAATCGAAGAATGTTTTTGGCCTGGCCTATTGTCAACACCCATAGAAATTCCATGACTTTTGACCTTAAGCTTAAGATTTAATTTTAAGAGTTATAAATCAATTTCCTTATATGCAGCTAATGCAAATTATTTAGCAAAATTACCTACAAAAAGCACACGATATTTTTAGATTTTCTTTAGATTTCAAGCATTTCATCTGTGTCGCTTCGCTCTTCAAACATTTTGTCATCCAGTTGATTAGGAACTTTCAGAGTGAATCGCTCTAAGTGCTCAGGAAGTTCACCAATGCAAGTGATCCATTCTCGAAATTCCTGTGTAATTGCATAACTGTCTTCGTATCTCTCATCACTGTCCAGCACAGCAACCCTTGTGGTAGCCCAAATACTGGCAACG
This sequence comes from Prochlorococcus sp. AG-409-N21, assembly GCA_003215415.1. Classification (GTDB taxonomy): domain Bacteria; phylum Cyanobacteriota; class Cyanobacteriia; order PCC-6307; family Cyanobiaceae; genus AG-409-N21. Next base: position 13,448 of record QCKK01000016.1, read on the forward strand.
TTTATTCGTCGATGAAGTGAGTAATTCATAGCTTTTTGTCCTCGATGTGCACAAGGTTGACATATTGATGGCCCTTGATGTGGCGTTTATTCGCACAAAACTAAATTTTTCGCTACAAAAATCATCATGACTTCAAAAAACTTGGTAGTTCGACGGGGTTCATTTTTATCATTGTGCTTGCCTTGTCGTTCACTGCTTCCAAAGGAAGTAGGGCTCCTCTAAATTGAGCGCACTGATTTTCGTTCGGAAGTATGTTTTGATTTGCTGTTATTAGATATGGCTGAGCCGAAGACCAATTTTTCGCATAATCAATCAGTAGCGGATCTGCTGGTGCGAAAACATATGAAGGATTTCTGGGGACTGGTTCTATATTCGATCTGCTATTAGACATTCGAACTGCTCTCGTTATGCCTTGTATGAAGCGATTGCGAGTGACGATTGTTGTTAAGTAGGCGACCACTCGAAGCCTTGGCGCATCAAATCCTTCGGAGCACATATCAACACTTACCAACCAATTTGAATTGCTCTCTTGGAATGAAGCAAGCCTTTTGCCCGCTTCAGGATCCTGAGAGTGAACTAGCTCTACACGTTCTCCGTCTTCTTCTAGAAACATTGCAATGCTTTTAGCATGTTCTATATCTCTTGCGATTACAAGTCCTGCAGCATTTGAATGGCTGCATCTAACTTTATTTAATTTTTTTTTGGCTTTAATTAGTAGCTGAGAAGCAATACTGCTTTTATCAGATAAACGAATAGCTCTACGAAGATTTCGCGCCCTCCAATTCTCTCTTGGTTCTGTTGAAAGGGCTGATATATCACTATTCAAATTGCCTTCTACGGAATGTTCCACCCATCCGTCTTGAAACCGGAATTCAAGTGGTCTTACATCCCCCGCCTCTATAAGTTGCCTTGGTTCAATGCAGAGATCAGGAGTTATTTGCTCAAGAGTTTGACCTTTTGAACGAATCTTAATTTTTTTTGCCGAGCAAAAGGCGAGATTGTCTGATCTAAATGGTGTTCCGGTAAGACCAATTCTTATAAGACTATTTGTACTCAAATCTGAAAAAGATTTCCCCCATAAAGGCTGACTTTCTCCATTTGGATCTACTCCAAGATGATGAGCCTCATCTGCTATTGAAAGTAATCCTCCATTCGCCCAGTAATGTAATTCTTTTTTTAATCTTTCTATATTTTTACTTGCGCTTTGATAAGTAATTGCCCAGCCGTCAGCTTTAATAAGCAATTCTTTTTCGAGTGAGTTTGTTTCCCATTCCTCAATTTTTACACCAATTTTTTCGGCTGATATTTTCCATTGATTGGCTATAGAGTTTCGGTGACAGAAGATTAGACATTTTTTTAATCTATTTTCATTTTTCATCACTTGAAAACTTAGAAGAGTACCAAGTGTCTTTCCTGCACCAGGACCTGCATGAACAAGTAGATCTGCAGCTTTATCGGTTGTTTTTGCAAGTCGTCTACGTAAAAGTTGGATCAGTTGCTTTTGCCAGAAACGAGGATAGATAGCAGGCTTATGCTGCTTTTTATGAAGGTCAAAGGAGTAAATAGAAATGGATTTTAGTGTCTGACTAAGTCTTTTTAGCTTGTATTTGTCAGTTAGTCACATGAAGAAATCCGTAAAATTATGTCTTGCCTAGTTACAGGGTAAATATCAACATGCCGAGTAGCTGTAAAACTCACAGCAAAAAACTTATTTCTATAAAAACTTAGTAAGAATTAAGTTTGACAGTATAAAAACGCCTAAACCAAGTATCTAAGAGACTTAAGTAAACTTCTCTTAGGTTTATTATCTTATTTAGATGGCTTCGGTATGGTTAACCAATAATTTCTGAACTTCTATTATCCCTTCATTAGCAGCATTTCTTGCTAGCTCATGATCTCCGTTGGCTTCCTCTAGAAGTTGTTTTGAAAGCCGATTAAGTAATTCATCTTTCCTTTCTTCTAATATCACCATTATTTCATTCTCAATTAGCTTTCTTACAGCATTTATTCTCAAGCTATCTTCGGTCGCTTCTGCAAAAGTTCCCTGGACCAATTCATGAATAAATAATCGATGTACCTCACTGCTTCGTAAGAAACTTTCAGTGGCATTAATAATGCCCTCAACAAGTGCTTCATTGGACTCGGATCCCTCTTTGTCTAATTTGAATTCCCAGTCAAGGTGTTTTCTTTGCCAGCCTGATGCATGCAAACTAGGCATGACTGTCTGAGAGAAAGTATCTACTGACATTTCGTAAATTCTTTCTGCTAGGCGCTCACACCATTCTCGCCCATGCCCTTGGAGGTTTTGCTGCATTGCAGTTCGGTCAATTGAATGACCGCCGTGATGGCTGTGGCAAATACCATCAGGACATTCGATAGCTGTTAAGCCCATTAAAAAAAGAATGCGTTTCTTACTGTGTATTAGCTAAAAGATCACGATTTAAAAGCCGTTCTTCAGGAAAGTTCCATATAGTTGGACAGTGACCCCGTAATCTCAGCTTGTTAGGGGTCTGTCAATCTTGATCAGAATTTTAATTCCAATTGAACTTGTTGCTGGTGAAACTCGAGTTGCAGCAACTCCAGAGACAGTTAAGAAGATGCTTTCTTTTGGCTGTTCTGTTGCCATAGAGAAAGGAGCTGGCTTACGGGCGGGTTTTAATGATGAAGATTATGAAGCCTCTGGAGCAAAAATGATTTCCAGTGGAGATAAAGGTGTTTGGGGAAATGCTGACATCTTGCTTTGTGTTCAAACACCGTCAAAAAATTCTCTTGAAATGCTTCGTTCTGGGGCGCTTTTAATCGGCTTGCTTTCTCCTTATGGGAATACGAAGCTATTCGATGTTCTTCAGTCAGGGAATCTCTCGGCTATTGCCCTAGAACTTCTCCCTAGAATTAGTAGGGCTCAATCAGCAGATGCACTTTCTTCGCAAGCAAATATTGCTGGATATAAATCTGTGCTTCTGGCCGCCAGTCAGCTAGATAGGTATTTCCCAATGCTTATGACGGCTGCGGGCACTGTGCAGCCTGCAAAGGTTGTTGTCTTGGGCGCTGGAGTGGCTGGATTGCAAGCAGTTGCTACTGCCAGGAGACTAGGCGCAGTTGTTTTTGTTAGTGATATACGACCAGCGGTAAAAGAACAAGTTGAATCATTGGGAGCAAGATTTATCGATCCACCAGAGCTAGATGACAAACCATCTGAATCAGGAGGTTATGCCAAGCAAGCCTCCGAAGCTTTTTTGGCGGCACAGCGTCAGCAGCTTTCAGATCAACTTTCAGAGGCCGATGTAGCAATATGTACTGCTCAAGTTCCTGGGAAAAAGGCCCCTCGATTGATTGATGATGAAATGCTTGATCGAATGAGACCAGGATCAGTGGTTGTCGATTTGGCGGTTGCCCAAGGTGGAAATTGTATTAATTCCGTACCTGGTGAAACCGTTAATAGAAAGGGAGTCAAGTTGATAGGGGCTTCTGAACTTCCCTGTACAGTTCCAAATCATGCAAGCGCACTTTATTCTCGTAATCTTATTGCCCTTATTCAGCCTTTCATTAGAGATAATCAGATTGATCTCAATGAATCTGATGAGTTGATTGATGGCTGTTTAATTAGTCACGATGGCGTGATCCGTTTTTCAAATATGCTTAACAATGGAGGAGTTGATTGATGTCATTTTTAAGCGAGGCTCTTTGGGTGCTTCTTTTAGGGAGTCTTCTTGGTCTAGAGCTTATAGGAAAAGTTCCTCCTACATTGCATACTCCTTTGATGAGTGGGGCAAATGCCATATCTGGTATCACGATGCTTGCTGCTCTTACTTTGATCATTAAGGCGGGAGACAATTTGGCTTTGCTATTAATGGGCTCAGTATCTTTAGGCTTCGCACTATTTAATGTGATTGGTGGGTTTCTTGTTACAGATAGGATGTTGGCCATGTTTAGTCGTAAGAACGTACGTAATAAAGGTAATTAATTATGTTTAATGCTGGAATCCTTAAATTCTCGATTGATTTAATAGCCGTTTTATTACTTGCCTTAGGGATTAAAGGACTTTCGAAAGTTCGTTCTGCGCGAGATGCAAATCGTCTTGCAGCATTGGCAATGGGACTTGCTGTGATTGGTGTTTTAGTTAATTCCCTGGGGATTGGTGGTATTTCCACTAAGGCTTGGGTTTGGATAATTATTGGTAGCGCTATAGGAGGTGCTCTTGGCCTAGTCACAGCAAGGCGAGTCCCTATGACTGCCATGCCAGAGACAGTTGCTCTCTTTAATGGTTGTGGCGGAATGTCCTCGTTATTAGTAGCGATAGCGGTGGCAATCTTTCCTGTTACTGAAAATCAAGTTGAGATTGGCAAGGGAATTGTTGAAATTATTTCTATTGCCGTTTCAATTTTTGTTGGTGCAATTACTTTTAGTGGTTCGCTTGTTGCAATGGCGAAGTTGCAGGGGTGGTTGGCTACGCCTGCTTGGACACAAAGCAAATTCCGACATGCTGTCAATATTTCTTTTGCAGTTTTGTGTTTAGTTGCCGCAATAAACCTTTTTAGTCAAGGAGAAAATTCTCTTTGGCTCTTGGTTATTGGTTCAAGTTTGCTTGGAATTGGAGTCACTTTGCCAATAGGCGGTGCTGATATGCCTGTTGTGATTTCTTTGTTAAATAGTTACTCAGGAGTAGCAGCAGCAGCAGCAGGATTTGTCGTTGGAAGTCAGCTTTTGATTGTTGCTGGAGCGATGGTTGGAGCAGCTGGTTTGATCCTTACACAAGTTATGTGCAAGGGAATGAATAGATCTCTTGTCTCAGTTCTTTTTGGTGGTGCACTTGGTGCTGCTTCAAATACTGCTTCTAAAGGAGGAGGGGAATATACAAATATCACAAGTTGCTCAGCTGAAGAATGTGCTTTGACGCTTGAAGCTGCAGAGAGAGTGGTAATTGTCCCTGGTTATGGCCTCGCAGTAGCTCAAGCTCAGCACACCCTTAGAGAAGTAACAAGAGCTTTAGAAGCAGGTGGAATCAAAGTCGCTTATGCCATTCATCCTGTAGCAGGAAGGATGCCTGGGCATATGAATGTTCTTTTGGCAGAGGCAGATGTCCCATATGAGCAGTTGAAGGAAATGGATCAAATCAATCCGGAATTTCCAGCAACTGATGTTGTTTTAGTACTAGGCGCAAATGATGTTGTGAATCCTCAGGCAAAGAATGATCCAAGCTCACCTCTTTATGGAATGCCAGTATTAGATGTTCAGGAAGCAAGAACAGTTTTTGTGGTTAAAAGGGGTATGAGTGCTGGCTATTCAGGAATAAAAAATGGTTTATTTGAATTAATAAATACTTCGATGGTTTTTGGAGATGCTAAAAAAGTTTTAGGTGATCTTTTGGTGGAATTAAAGGAGTTAGGGGTTGGTAGAAAAACTTGAAAGTAATTTAAGCTCTTTAAATAAGATAGGAATTTCTGATTTTAAGGAGCGTTTCCCTTGGATAGGTGGAGATTTACAGACTCTAAGGGATACTTTTAGAGTAGATCAGTTGCCTTCAGAAGTTGGAAAAGTAATAGAAATAAAAGTTCCGGAAACACCAGGTGGAATTTGTGGAAAAGGGAATTTGTTGGCAATATTTGATCCTCCTTTAAACGGCTTGAGACCACAAGCTCTAGTGCTGATATTGCATGGTTTAGGTGGGTCAAGTCGTAGGCAAGGGCTTAGAAGAATGACATTTAGTTTGCGTAAGGCAGGTTTTGCAACTCTTAGATTGAATTTACGTGGCGCAGATCCATCTAGGAACTTTGCTCCTGGTACTTATTCGGCGGCCTGCATTAGCGACATAATACCTGTAATAAAAAGAGCCAGGCAACTTTGTTGTGAAATAAATAAAGGTCTAATTGATACAAATAACGATCTGCCTCTTTATGGGGTAGGAATATCTCTCGGAGGCACGATCCTTTTAAATGCTTGCTTGAAAATTAATGGTGATATCTTCAATGATAATAATAGAGTGTTAGATGCTTTAGTTTGTACAAGTAGTCCTCTTGATTTGGCTGAATGTAGTTCTTCTATTGAAAGACCAAGAAATATGGTTTATCAACGCTGGTTATTGAAAAGGTTGGTGCGTCAAACATTATCTGACCCATATAGTATGGCAATTAGTGAATCAAAGATTATTGATTCTTGGAAGAAAGGATACAACTTGCCATCATCAATTCGCGAATTTGATCAAGCAATTACTGCTCCAAGGTGGGGTTACAAAAATGTAAACTCTTATTATGAAAATGCATCACCTTATTCCTCAATTATTGGTGGAACAGATTTGTTGCCTCCTACGTTATTTCTTCAGGCAAAAGATGATCCATGGGTCCCATATTATTCTGTCAATAGACTGCTTAAAAGATGCTATGAAATTAATAATTGTGATGTGAAAGTTGTTCTCACGCCAAAAGGAGGGCATAATGGTTTTCATGGTAAAGATGGATGCTGGGGAGATTGTTTGGTTCGAAATTGGCTAGGAAGCCTAAGGATTTAATATCTTAAATAATTGAATTAATATTTGATCTTAAATATGCGATCTTTATAACTCTTTAGTAGATTCTCTAACTATTTCCCTTGCCCAGTTATCTACGCTTAGTATATCTTCCAAACTAGGTATTTCCTGGTAATCTTGCTTATGTTTCTCGCAGGCCTTTTCTATTAGCTTTGGTATATCAAGGAAGTGGATTTTTTCATCTAGGAATTGGGCAACTGCTTCTTCATTGGCAGCATTTAATGCTGCCGGCATTGTCCCTCCAGCTTTGCCTGCAGCGTATGCAAGTTCCATGCATGGGTATTTTTTTGTATTTGGCTCTAGAAAATTAAGTTGCCCAACTTCGGTTAGCTTTAATCTCCTCCAGGGAGTTTCAAGTCTGCTAGGCCAACTCATGCAATAGAGAATAGGAAGTTTCATATCTGGCCATCCAAGTTGAGCTAGTACAGACGAATCTGTTAATTCGACCATTGAGTGAATGATGCTTTGAGGATGTATCAAAATCTCTATATGTTTGTAATCAAGGCCAAAGAGATAATGGGCTTCGATTACCTCCAGACCTTTGTTCATAAGTGTTGCTGAATCAACTGTGATTTTGCGGCCCATACTCCAATTTGGATGACTAGTTGCATCATCAACGGTCGCTTTTTTTAACTCATCTATTGACCAATCACGAAAGGCTCCACCTGATGCTGTCAGGTGAATCCCTCTAAGACCTGGAGTTGGCTCACCTGTTGAAAGTCTGGCGTTGTCTGCCCATGGAGTTCCTTGCAAACACTGAAATATTGCAGAGTGTTCGGAATCTGCGGGCAATAGTCTGCTGCCGGAACGTTTTAATTCTGGAAGTACTACAGGTCCCGCGGCAATTAGGGTCTCTTTGTTGGCTAAGGCTAGATCCTTTCCAGCTCTAATAGCAGAAAGAGTGGGAAGAAGTCCTGCACAACCAACAATCCCTGTTACCACTAGATCAGCGTGTTCCCAGGAGGCTATTACATTTAGACCATCCTGACCTCCCAAAAGCCTTGGCATATTTTTTGGCTTTTCTTGGATAGATAGGTTTTCGAGCCTTTCTTTTAATTCGGGTAAAAGAGATTCGTCAGCTAGTGCAACGGCTTCGGGACTATGTTTTTGAATTTGTTTAACTAGCAGAGATAAGTTTCTGCCTGCACTTAGTGCTACTACACGAAATTGACTTGGAAACTCTTCTGCTATTTCAAGTGTCTGGGTGCCAATCGAACCGGTTGAGCCCAGCACACTGATGGCTTTCACACTTTCTCTGCAATTGTTACCAGTCTCCCATTACAAGGTTTAATCTCTGTTGGATTAATTCAAAAAATCACTTCTTTAGTCCCAAACAGGAGCAGTAAGAAATGGCAGTTCGAGAACAATGGCGGTCTGGTATGGGTTTCGTGCTGGCTGCTGCTGGAAGTGCTGTTGGATTAGGAAATCTTTGGGGTTTTGCTTACAGAGCCTCGCAAGGTGGTGGACTCGCTTTCCTTTTCCTTTATTTATTGATTGTTTTAGTGGTTTGTCTCCCAGTGCTCGTAGCTGAGATGGTTCTAGGACGAAGTACTAAAAACAGTCCGCTTTTGGCTCCTGTGAAAGTTGGCGGAAGCAATTGGCAACCAATGGGTTGGTTGTTTGTGATCGTGGCTTGTGGAATTCTTGCCTTCTATGTTGTTCTGATGGGTTGGACCGGACATACTCTGATTCACTCTCTTTTTTACGGGCTGCCTTCTAACATGACAGAGGCCCAGAAGTTCTTTGCAGGTGTAAGTACGGGTAATAGTGTCCTGTTAGGACAATTAATAAGCCTCATACTTACTGCTTTGGTTGTTGCAGCAGGAGTTCGAGGTGGCATAGAACGTTTGACCAGATGGTGTATGCCATTGCTTTTTCTTTTGCTACTAATACTTGCCATATGGGCATCTACCCTGCCGGAGGCTTTTGAAGGTTATAGAACTTTCTTATTGCGCTGGGATGCACATCAATTGTTAAATCCCACCACTGTTCGTAATGCTTTTACCCAGGCTTTCTTTTCTATAGGTACAGGAATAGGATGCATCCTTGCTTACGCTGCTTACCTTGATCGACGAAATCATTTACCCAGAGAAGCAGTAGCTGTAGCAGGGCTAGATACTGCAGTTGGCTTACTTGCTGGGATGGTTACATTCCCTGTTGTAATGAGTTTTGGTTTAAAAGATGTCGTCGGAAGTTCTACTGTTGGCACTCTTTTTATTTCTTTGCCAACTGGATTAGCTTCTCTTGGAACAACAGGAAGATTGGT
>QCKK01000017.1 GCA_003215415.1 Prochlorococcus sp. AG-409-N21
TTGCAATTTCAGATTTACAGGTTTCAAAAAGCAGAAAAAAGTCAACTGAGCAAGAATAGAAATGATTAAGGCTTTGGTCTCGAAGGTTTATTCAAACCACCCATTTTCGCTGAGATCCCATGGCTCAACAGGAACCTAGCTACTGACTAATGAAAAGTTACCTTTAGGTGATGGCAACCACTCTCAGCGAATCGTGGAGATTTACCCAAACTTCACCCAAGCTTTCTTGGGTAGCAAATATGTATAAAAATCTAGATTTTGCGTTTTTTATCTCATAGGTTAATGCCAACTTTGAGCTGCTCAGCTAGCTCTAAAACTCTGATCGTCATATCACTTTCAGGCAGAAAGCTGATCGAATGCTTCGAACATGGTCTGATCAGTTGCTGATCGATAAGCCCTGCTATGCGCTGCTAAACCATGACCCATCGCTCGGCAAATTTGAGCAGTTTCAAATCGGAGCCGATGACAACGCACGCTGTATGTATCCCTGAAGGTATAAGGCCTCAACCACTCACCCCGCTGCTCATACTCTTTTTTGAGCTTGATCCACTCAGGCTGTGTTTTCAGAAAGACCTCAACGTAGTGACCATTTAATTTTCTCCGATTTCCATCTTTTCCTAGAGGTAATTCGAGCAATGGGTAGGAGGAGATCAAGTTCCACTCAACCTTCACTCCTTGTGAATCCAACAATGGAGAACTCATCAAAAACCGAGGCTCACACTTGTTAGGACCAGAAACTTTCCTGTATGAGCACCACAAACGCGACTCACCATTGTGGTCTTCTCTCAGAGTCAAATACTGCAACTCAATAGGCCTTAAACCAAATTGAACCATTAAACGCAAAACATTTGCCCAAGCTGGATTGCGATTATTGATTCCTTCAATTAGAGCCAAGCACTCAGAGTCAGTAAGAGTTGCCTTAATACGCTTCTCAGGTTTCCGTCCTCTTAATTCCTTGATGCTGGTCTGAGTAATAAGCCAACTACTGGGCATGTTGTGCCGCACAACCGCATGCTCGGTGAAATTCTTAAGCGCCAGACAACAAGCAGCTCGACTTGAGGGTCTTCCTTGCCAGTTCATCAAGCACTTTTGAAGCAACTCATGCCCATCTGAAGGCTGATTTCTAGTTGCGAGAACTTCTAAAGCGTGATTGATATAAGGCTCCCAGTTGTCACGCCAAGTAGTTGGCAGTATCTGATTCACACCTTCCATTCGAAGCACCCTGAGACTTTCAGCGATTTGTGGCCATCCCTTCAGAACCAAATGAGCTTTTTGATCGCTTTGCCCCAATACATCAATAATTGCTTGTTTAAGAGACTGCTTCCGATCCATAACAGGCCCATAGACCCTATTGATTAACAACAGAGCATCTGCCTGTTTATTGGGATGCCAAGGAAAGGGAAGATTCGCTGTTTGTGGCGCAAGAGGAAGAAACTTGCCTCTTAGCTTGAGCTGCATGCGTCCATTGTTATTCGCGACATTCCATCCTCTTCTCCCCTGTCTTACAGCATTTTTAAAGCCTTCTTCCCAACTCACAATTTAGGACAAATTTTAGGACAAATATACTTTCGCAAGCTTTAACAGGCAACCGAATGCTTTCAGAAACTCTTTGCTATAACGGGCTTATAAGCAAGATCCAAGGATACGATTAATCCATAGTCATCTGTATCACCCAAATGACCCATGAGGGCTGAAAGGCCCTCACACTTATTAAAAGAGAAGTCGAATAAAATACTTGCTACCCAGTGTTTTTTAGATTCCACTCGGCAAAGAATCTGAAAGTTATTATCTAAAAGATAATAATATATTTTAATCTACTAATTAAACGAGGATCAAAAGATTAGAATATTAACGATGCGTCGGTTCAAAAATGCGTTATTTTGGATTTGACTTTGAAGAATATATTGTAGCAATTAAAATAGTTGGAGATCGCTTTGAAGTTGCTCTCATCGAGCCAAATTTGACTGAAAAAGGCTTAGAACTTGTTAAAAGGCTAAAAATCAAAACAAAAGAAGTTTGCTTTAAAGATACGCCTCTGTCCGAACCACAGGAATACAAAGACATAGGAAATATATATGACAGTGTTTCAACATCTCCGATCTCACATATGCACCTAGGACGTGAAGATAATCATTATTACCTAAAAAGCTATTCAGAATCTGGATTGCTCTGGTTCACCAGGAGATCAAGTGAGTTAGAGATATATATCTCCCAAAATACAAAATATATGCATCAACTATCTTCAACAGGATATGCATGTCCTAATACTCTAGGCTTAAAAAGCAACTCTAAATCTACGTTCCTCTCTAATAATAATAAGTATCATTTCCTTCCTTCAAACCATGTAATTAATTTCACCAAATATTCCTATTCGTACCCTCCAAGTCCATCGATTGAACTTATGGATTCAATCTCGCCTAAATCTGGACTTATTAGTCATAGAAAAGATGATTTTCTAAAGTATTTGAGTAATAAGTCAAAAGAATTTATTGATTCTATAGAGAGCAACGCGAAAGTAATATCTTTAGTTTCTGGCGTAGATTCTTTCCTGCCTGATTTGCTATTAAGAAATAGAGCAGAACCTTATCATTACATCAAAGGTAATCCCGTAGGAATCCTCCAATCTTATATAGTTAGGGTTTTCTGCCTACATAATGATAGGAATGTTAAAATCATTGATGATAAGCTGTCAGATGATGTTCTGAAAAAGAATTTCAACAAATTTCGAGAATCAGCAAAGTACGATCCTTTAATACAAAACTCTCAAGATTTTAGAGAAAGATATCATGTTCTAAAAAATGACCTATCTCTTACATATGCAAGCCATGAATTTAATAAAGGGAAGCCAATCTATTTAGTAGCAGGAAATGCAGTCAGCCCATATCAATCATTTAATGGAACAATGCAAAGGGACTACCCGTTTATTACAGGATATTTTAGAGGAATTATAAGAAGATCACTTTTAGGCAAAACATCTATAAATATTGCATATAGATTTTTACAAATATTTAATTGTGAGATTGATGCTCTAATTCGAATTTTCATGATCTATACAACTAACCCTTTATCCAAGAAAAAACATTTTGACTTAAGAATACCGAATTTTAAATTCCTATTTATTAATTTAGATATTACAAAAGAACCATTGATTAGAGATGCATTTCATTATGCTGGAAATGTCATTGAATATAATCAAAATAAGAAAAATAATTTTTCCAATGCAATGATATTATTATCTCTAGCCAGAATCGCGATGATAGCCAGAGAGCATATGCGTGATCTAATGTACTGGCCTAAAGGTGTAAGACGAACAGACCTCTATATGGATTACATTGGCTCAAGATATACTAATCCTGCATTAGTACCATTTCTAGATTGTATTTCGCCAAAGTCTGTGGTTTACAGAAGCCTAAAAATGCTGACGGATGTACCCTTCCGCAACTATATAAATGCGACTTATAAATGTGCTAATCCTTTTAGTAAAAGCTGTATCAAATATTATTATGGGCATGTGCAATTTACTCGCAAAATCAAAAGGTTGATAAATAGGTTCCCTTCTGAATCAAATAAATTATTCATCTTTTAGTTAATAATTTCGCCAAGTCAAACATAAGATTATAGATCGAAAGCGTAAATATTGACTTACAATGATAAAAACAGCCTATTAATTTATGGGTTTAGAAAATTGGAGTTATGAATTAATAGTTCCTTAGCAGAATCAAGAAGAGACTCATATTTTTTCCATCCACCAATAGATTTTGAATGGATAGGTGATCTAGCTTGAATATTACTTGCTGTTTTGATACCTCGAGTGTTCAAATGAGGGGAAAGATAGGCATGATCCCAACTCCATCCCAACCAATTAATAAGCAATGGAATTTGATTCTCTGGATCAGAAACCAAATCATCATAATTTAAATTATAAATAAAAGAAGGGTATAAGGAACTATATTCATCCATAACTTGTCTTTGTCTTATTAACACTCTTGTCGAATCAATTATAGATGAAGAGAAAGAGGATCCAGATGCTAGATTTGCTCGATAAAGAGATAGTATATTATCGAGAGGATTTCTATAGCAGTGGATAATTTTTGCATTGGGGATATAACTAGCTATGAAGCCTACATAACAAAAGTTATATAGATTTTTATCTGTAAAATATCTAAAGTTAGGGCTCCTAAGTAAAAGTCGATTCTGATAAAAATCTGCAAGGCTATAACAACTTTTATTTCTCAAAGAAGAACGCCATTCAGTAAAAGACTCTTCAAATATGGATGTTTCATCAAGTGGAAAGACATCTGGATTAAGGCTTACGATCGATTCAACTAAAGTTGAGCCACTCCTTGGCATGCCAACTATAAAAATTACATTCTTTTCAATTTCTATATTTGGATCTTCTGAAGGCAGAATTTGTTGAGATTCTAATAAATATTTATTAGTAATGGAAAGAATATTATCCGCATCAGAATTATATAAAGATAATTTTAAATCATTGGCTGATTTTAAGAGTTGAGCACTTTCTTTATACATTTTCGCTCTATGCATAAAATTAGATCTTGCAAAAAGAATGGAGACCTTGTCTTGCTTACTTTTAACTTTCTCTAAATCTATATTGAATAATTTATCCTCTAAATCATCATCTCCAATATAATCATTATATCTTGATAAAGCGAAAAAAGATCTTCCAGAATACTGATTAATTTCTATCGCAGTACGATAATTATGTTGAGCCTTATCGAAAGCACCTTGATTCTGTAAAATTCCGGCCAGATTATAGTACGCATCTGAATTATCTGGAAGCAATTCAATTGCTCTTCTTGAAGCATTCTCAGCATCAGAAAGCTCCCCAAGGTTAAACAAATGTCCACCTAAATTGGAAAAGGCTAGTCCATATGTAGGATCAAGCTCAATAGCTTTGTTAGTTGCAATTATTGCATCAACAAAATTACCCTGATCATGAAGGATAATTCCTAAATTTAAGTAATTCTCTGCTTGATCTGGGGCAATTTTAATAGCTTTACGTATTTCTATTTCTGCATCTTCAAGATGATTCTTACCCCGCAATATCAAAGCTAAGGATAAATAGGAACTCGCAAAATTCGCATCAAGACTAATTGCTTTTCTAATGGATAATTCTGCATCATCTAATTTATCTTGATCCGATAATGTAGCGGCCAATGCCTGATATGCTATAACAGATCTAGGCTCAATCTCTATTGATTTTAACAGAAGTTCCTCAGCCTCTTTTAACTTTCCTTGATTCTGGTAAATCGAAGCTAAACTTAAAAATGGTTTTGCAATATTGGGAGCTAAATTTATAGCAATACTTAAAACATCTTCTGCTTCTGAATAATTACACCTTTCATTCAAAATAAGTCCTAAATTCAAATATGCATTAAGTAAGTCTGGTTGCAGTTCAATTGCTCTTTTAGTTATTATTTCTGCTTCTTCGAGCTTTCCTTGATCCTTTAAAATTCCACCCAAATTAAATATTGCATTAACAAAATCAGGCTGTAACTCTATGGCTCGCCTAGTTACAAGTTCTGCTTCTTCCAATTCTCCAGCGTCCTTCAGCAAATTACCTAGATTTGCGTAAGCATCTGCATGATTAGGATATAAATTTATCACTTTCTTAAATAAATTTAATGCTTCTTTTAGTCGGCCTGTCTGCTTATAAATTACAGCAAGATTAGATAAAACCCTTGGATCATGAAATCCTTTCTGCATATATTTTATATAAACACTTTCTGCTGCAGATAGATTTCCTTCTGAATGATAAGAAAAAGCGTCAGAAATCAACTTTTCTTCTAAGTTCAAGGAATCAACTCTGGTAGTTTTATTGTTCTTTTTTGTTTTTTTACCGAATCCTTTCATACCTCAATTTTAGTAATGGAATATATGAAAGCTGGAACAATAAAGCTGATTTGTACTTATAGCTCAGCCTTAAATCAACTGCAATTATTATATGAAAGTAATTTAGCATTTCTGGACATCAAGAAAAAACCAGGTATAAAAACCTACTGAATCAAAGGTAAACAATGCTCTATATGACTTCTTCGCTTGGGTCAAAACATATACAAAAGCAAATCAAAATTCTTATGCACAAGAATACGCAGCAATTAGAATGATGGTAGAAAAGGAAAAGAGATTGTTTGGATTATGTCCAAGATAAAAGATAGGCTCTCATGAAGAAGCATCAAGGGATTTTAATTAAAACTATTCCAGCAGTGGTAGGCATCGGTTTTGCCTGGCTAGGGACAACTCTCATCAAAAACGAAAAACGACTACTCATCAGAAGGTTAGAACTTGAAGAAGCCTTAGTCACCAAATCTAATAAGCTCCGTAAAAAACTACTCCTAGGCGGCTAAAAACATGTCATCAAATCTTTTGGGTACTCTAAATTCATCTATTAAAATTTTTCTGGAGGTAGCTTTTATTCTTGGGCCTATCAGTATTGCCATAACAATTGCCTTACTCAAAAAAATTGAGCAAAACAACCCTGAACGCATCCGTTGGAGGTAAGGAAATAGTAAGCAGCTAAGAAGGTTGACTTTGCTCAGCTGCTAGAAGGGCGCAACAGAAATGCAATACCAACCAAAGTCAATAGAATTTGCAAAGTAATCTGATGAGACATTCAAAAATCAAAAGCTACTTAAGAATAGTCGAGCTTGAAGATTCTTCTATCAGCTGAATTACCTGTTTCAGCCATGAAGCATCCATGACCACATCTGAAAGATTTCTCTCCAATGCAAAATCATTCCCTAATCAATCTTCTAAAAATCGCCGTCACACCATCGTTGATTGTTTACATATGCATACTCGTATTTACATCAGCTGCTGGTATTGAAACAGGCTTGGTTCTCCGTGACTTGCTTCAAACTTGTGATTATCCAATTGGCGTAGGAATGCTATCGAATCTAGGGATTCTTCTCTGGGCTGCCGCTAGTGCAATCACTCTTTTTTCGTCTATTTCTCTTCTTGTCCAAAATCGACCATATAGGAAATTACTAATTATTGGAGGACTTCTTTCTTTGCTTCTATGCTTAGATGATCTATTTTTATTACATGATAAACAACAAATCAATCAAGATATACTTTATACAGCATATATTATTCTAGGTTTATTCCTGCTCCTTAAATTTAGCAAGTTAATAAAAGAGATTGATATTATTGCATTTTTTGCTTCAACATCTTTACTGGCTCTATCAATAATTAGTGATATTTTTCAAGACTTCTTTCCGATCAGTTACCAAACAGTTCAAATAATCGAAGAAGGTTTCAAGTTTGTTGGAATAGCCTGCTGGCTTTACTTCTGGAGTAAAGCTTCAATAAAAACAATTAGATATGAGAAGTAGGCCAGTTTGCATAAGAAAATTTATTGGCCTAATTGATAATAAAAGTCAAATGGAAGGTTATTCAAATAGTTGAGATCTTTTAATTTCTACTGAGATCTTTTTACTGTACAATACTATGGGATGAGAGCAGCCCAAGAGAAAGCAAATCCTAACCCTATCCAGATACCAGCAAACAAATAGCGGCTATTCATGTTCAGGCTATTGATCACCATTTCAGAGGATTTGGTTACGAATAACAGCACAGATCCTTGAGAGACAAGGAGACCTAAAAAATAACCTATGAGAGGTGTAGGTTCAGCACCAACAATTGTGCTTCCAAGTAAGTAGCCGTGTAAAGCAAACATTGGGAAAAGCCATTTTGAGCTCAAAAGATTGAGAACAATTAAGGCTTCTATTGCTAAGGATAAAGAGACAAGTGCTTCTGCCCAGGGAGCTAGTAAATCAGCTAAAGGCTGTAATTGAACTAATGCACTTCCTAATAAACCAATGGCCAAAAGAGGAAAAACTAATTGCTTGGTTTTTTTAAATCCAACAACAATAATACCTATCATAAAGAGTAGGTGATCAGGTCCAAGCAATGGATGGCCGATACCACTAAGAAGAGCTTGCCAAACTGACAGATCATCCCTTTGGCCCATCCCAAAGGGATGATGAGCAAAAGCTGGATCGACTAAAAAAATACATAAAAAAAATGATGGAACTAAAGCTGCAAGAAAATACTTGCGCAACAGACAGAGAAGCTTCAAAGGTCGATCCTCGTCGGATTGTGAAATAAGGTGGGCGTTCTGACTGATATCGAGAATATCGATACTTCACAGCTGCGGGACAGCAACGGATTTCCACCGCTTTTCCCCATTGCCTCCAATGGCTGATCTCAATTGGAACCTTACATAACTAGTCTAATCTTTCTTACGCTCAAAGAAGCTGGAAAAAGATACATTTCAAGCAAATGGGACGAGACCAGGGAGGGTGAAAAATGATTTACTTATAATCAATTGATATAACTACAATCAAAGACTAGGTCGTGTAATCGGCATTAATACGCACATATTGATCAGACATATCACATCCCCAACCTAACCCTCTGCCATCTCCAAAACCTATATTCATTTTAATAGCAACCATATCATCAAATAAATAATTGCCTAAAAATCTTTTCTTGATGTAATGAGAAACTGTTTGGGAGTCAAAGAATAAAGGTTTTCCTTCTTCTACTAATTTATAAGGACCAATCCAAAGATCTATATTTTCAGGATTAAAATCTACTCCCGAACGTCCAGCGGCAGCAATAATTCTACCCCAATTGGGATCTTTTCCATGAATGGCAGTCTTCACTAAAGATGAGCCACAAATTGTTCGTGCAACTTTTCTAGCATCACAATTGTTATTTGCCCCACAAACCTCTACTTCTATCAGGCAATTCGCACCCTCCCCGTCTCTCGCAATTGCTTTAGACAAATATTGCATCACAGTAATCAAACCCACTTCTAATGACTCCATATATTTGGCATCTAAAAGTTCACCACTCGCAAACCCTAATACCATGTCATTCGTACTCGTATCACCATCAACAGTAATCGCATTGAATGAACATTCAACAGCCCGTTGAACCATTAAATTCCACTCTTGATAAGGCAATCCTGCATCGCAAGTTATATATCCAAGCATTGTTGCCATATCGGGATGGATCATCCCTGAACCTTTTGCCATGCCTCCAATACGCACTTTTCTGCCTCCTAGATCAGCTTCAAAAGCGATTTGCTTTTCGACTAAATCAGTTGTAAGTATTGCCTTAGCAGCATCAGTTCCTCCTTCAGTACTCAATGAATCAACCAATAAATGAAGGGTAGAAAACATTTTTTGCATCGGAATCGGAACACCAATTATTCCGGTCGAAGCAATTAGGACTTCTTCCTCTTTCAATTGCAGAAGATCAGCGAGTGCTCGAGTTGCTCGCAAACTATCAATTAACCCGCGATCGCCGGTAAAAGCATTGGCTTGCCCAGAATTAATAAGCACCGCTCTCACTGAGCCAGAATTAGCTTGTAGACGATCACAACACAAATCAATGCAAGCTGCTCTCGTCAAAGATTGGGTAAAAGCACCAGCACATATCGCTCCCTCAGGAGCAAGTAATAAAGCTAAATCGGGATTCAATGAGGCTTTAAAACCGGCAGTAGCACCAGAAGCTTGAAAGCCACATGGTGCTGCTATTCCACCTAGGGTTTGCTGCCACAAGACATTAGGCAAATTGCTCAAAGCTATTGAACAGAAGCTAAAAATATCCTTCTATTGCATCATGGCAACAAATCCAAAAAATTCATCCTCCTTCCCTAGATGGAATGGCTCTCAACGACGTATTGGTTTAACTGGTGGCATAGCTTCGGGCAAGAGTAGTTTTGGTGGTTTTCTAGCAGAGCTCAAAGGTTTACCAGTACTAGATGCTGACCGTTATTCACATGAAATCATGGCTCCTGGTACACAAACAACAAAAAAGATTTTGAAACATTTCGGAAAAGCAATAGAAGCAAGTCAAGAAGAAAAAAATTATGCAATTAATCGAAAGTTATTGGGGAAAATCATATTTGGAAATTCAAGAGAAAGGTTATGGCTTGAAGAACTTATGCATCCACTAATACGAGAGCGTTTCAATCAAGAGCTAAATAAGTTAGCTGAAGCACCAACAATATTAATGATCATTCCACTACTATTTGAAGCAAATTTTACTGACCTTTGTAGTGAAATTTGGATGGTTAACTGCACCAAGAAACAACAATATGAAAGACTAATGAAAAGGGATAGACTTACTGATGAAGAAGCAATAGCTCGAATTAATTCCCAATGGAGTCTTGAGCAAAAAAGAGCGCTAGCAGATATATTAATTAATAATGAACATCATAGGGTTAAATGGAAAGAGCAAGTGAGTAAATATTTTTAAGAATCTTCTGCTTTTAATTTTTGACTAAGAATCTTATTGGCAAGTTTTGGATCAGCCTTGCCACTGGTTTTTTTCATCAAAAGTCCGACAAAAAAACCTTGTAACTTTGTTTTCCCATTACGAAAGGCTTCTACTTCATCAGGGTGAGCAAGTAATAGTTCATTAATCATCAAACTTAACTCTCCTTCATCACTAATCATTCCTAAACCTTTTTCTTCAACAATTTCCTTGGGTGAGCCTCCATGAATAAGCAAGTCTGGCAAAATTTCTTTAGCAATTTTGCCACTGATTTGACCAGATTGAATCATCTGAATCATTTCAGCTAATTGTTTAGGTAGAAAAGGTAGTTCAACAAAAGTCAATTTATGACTATTTATGTGAGCTGCTAAATCACCTGTAATCCAATTAGCAGCAGCTTTCGGTTCGGCACCACAATCCACAACGCTTTCAAAATAATTAGCCATTGAAATCTCATCAGTAAGCACCCTCGAGTCATAAATAGACAGACCTAGCTTTTCTGCATATCTATTTCTTTTCGCTGAAGGGAGCTCAGGCAATTCCTTTCGCCACTTCTCTCGCAGTGCAGCGCTTACCTCTATAGGACCTAAATCAGGATCAGGAAAATATCGATAATCACTACTCCCTTCTTTTGACCGCATGCTTTTTGTGAGCTGCTTCCCTTCATCCCATAGACGAGTTTCTTGCACTACTAGCTCATCAGCTTCATAAGCCTTGATTTGTCGTTGAATTTCATAATCGCAAGCTTTTTGAATTGCAGAAAAAGAATTCATATTCTTGATTTCAACCTTTGTGCCAAATGGAGCATCAGGGCCACGTCGTACGGAAATATTGACATCACATCGCAAAGACCCTTCCTGCATATTCCCATCAGATACCTTGAGATATCTCATAATTCGCCTTATTTCAGAAGCATATTCCGCTGCCTCACGTCCTGTACGCAAATCCGGTTTACTAACAATTTCTGCAAGAGCTACTCCTGCTCTGTTGTAATCCACCAATGAATGAGTCGACCCAGCTAATCGATCACTCCCCGCATGTACTAATTTCCCCGCATCTTCCTCCATATGCAAGCGTTCAATGCCAATTTTTTTTAAATAAGTTTCTTTCCCTTTCTCAGCAACTTCAACTTCGATCCATCCGTTCTCAGCAATAGGTTCATCAAACTGAGATATCTGGTAATTTTTTGGTAAATCAGGATAAAAATATTGTTTTCGATCAAATTTAGAGTGTTCGGCAATCTTTAAATTTAATGCCATTGCAGCTTTGACTGCATATTCGAGTACTTTCTGATTAAGAACTGGGAGGGTGCCTGGCAAGCCACAAACCACCGGATCAATATGAGTATTTGGCTTATCACCAAACGCCGTAGAAGCCGCTGTAAAGATCTTACTGTCAGTACCTAGCTGAACATGAGTCTCCAGGCCTATAACTGCCTCCCAAGCCGCACTACCTTGTTTTGTCATCAATCCAGATCTTAGATCTCATAATCCTATGGAATGGATAATCAAGCGGCATCTTCAAGTTGCTCTAAAACAACAAGCATTCATCTAATCATTCTTGACTAATGGCCTCAAAAGCCAATGATTCCGTTCTTATTCTTGGTGGGGGACTAATGGGTCTCGCCATTGCCCATCAATTGGCTCGTAAAAAAATAAAAGTAGAAGTATTGAGTCACAATAGGAATGAAGCAGCAGGATTTGTTGCAGCAGGAATGCTGGCTCCTCATGCAGAAGGTTTAGATGGAAATCTTCTAAAAATAGGGCAACTAAGTCTTGAACAAATTCCACAATGGGTCAACACAATTGAAGCTGATAGTGGAATTAGATGTGATCTTCGAACATGTGGAATTGTTGTACCTTTTAAAAATGAGTCCGACCGTGATTCATATCTCACTGCCCAATTTGGAGTTGCTTTAAATCGTTCAGAACTGGAACAAGAAATACCTGGTATTGCAAGGCACTGGAAAGCAGGATTACTTTTCAAGCAAGATGGACAAATTGACAATCGAAGACGCCTAATGCGTGCCCTAGAAAACGCTTGTGTTGGCTTAGGGGTGAATTTTCAAGAAGGTGTAAAAGTACTAGAGCTACTTGAAAACAACAACACATTCCAAGGAGTTCGCATCCAAAATGCTGAAGGAGAATTAAAAACTCTCAAAGGAATGAAAGCAGTTCTCTGTAATGGGGCCTGGGGTGCTGAACTACTTAAAGAATTGCCTATTTTCCCAGTAAAAGGGCAAATGTTATCTATTCAAGGACCAAGAGAGGCTTTAAAGAGAGTCCTATTTGGTCCAGGAACCTATCTAGTACCAAGAGAAGATGGGCTAATTGTGGTAGGTGGAACTAGTGAAAAAGAAGCTGGGTTTACAAAAGGATTGACTCCTGCAGGACAAAAAAAACTACAAGATGGAATTATGTCTTTGCTGCCATCTGCAAGTTTTTGGCCGCCAATGGAGCGTTGGTGGGGATTTAGACCATGTACTCCCGATGAAAGTCCCATGCTGGGCAAATCAAGATTAGAGGGCCTTTGGCTAGCAGTCGGCCATTATCGAAATGGCGTCCTATTAGCAGCAATTACGGCAAAAATCCTAAGCAAATGCATTAGCAAAGACTCTCTGAATTTTGAAGAAAAAATGCTACTAAAAGACTTCCAGTGGAATCGGTTTCAACCTGCTAATGAACAAAATAAGTCAACATTGATCCCTTAAGAAATATAAAAATGATTGTGAGATCCACTCGGATTTGTAGAATCTAAACTATTGCTCAACTCTCCATAACTGATCAGAAGGAGTCCAATCATTAATTTCAGATGGTTGAAACCAAAGGCCAATCTCAAACTGTGCCGTTTCAGGAGCATCAGAACCATGGATGACATTTCTACCAATATTGATTGCTAAATCACCGCGAATAGTACCGGGGTCAGCTTCTAATGGCTTTGTCGCACCAATTAACTTTCGGGAACTTGAAATGACTCCATCGCCTTCCCAAACCATTGCTACAACTGGTCCACTAGTAATGAAATCAACCAAAGTAGCAAAGAAAGGCCTCTCTGAATGAACTCCATAATGCTTTTCAGCTAATTCTCGATCAGGAGTTAATTGCTTCAAAGCAATTAATTTAAAACCCTTTTGTTCAAAGCGACCCAATATTTCTCCAATCAAACCACGCTGGACTCCATCAGGCTTGATAGCAACGAAAGTCCTTTCAATAGCCATAATCACAAAAAAAAAGAACAAGGCCATCGTCATAGGAAAGATGCCCAATTGGCAAGCATAAAACTGGCAGCTGCACAAACGGCCTTAGATTTCAATAAATGCAACTCCCATTATTTAGTATTTTGTCTACTGACTCATCCAAGCCATTCCAAACCAAGCCCATTGACCCCCAAGAAGACCCCCAAGAAGAACAGTGGTCATGTCTTAATAGTGCCTCTTTATATGGGCTGGAGACATGGGGCAAGCCATATTTCTCAATTAATAAAAAAGGGCATATTAGTGTCCAACCAAATGGATCCAATAATCACACATTAGATCTTTTCGATCTAGTAAAAGGGCTAGAAAGTCGCAATCTTGAGCTACCGCTAATCATTCGGTTTGATGACATTCTTGAAGATCGACTGAAACAATTACATGAGGCATTTGAAAATGCATTAACTCATTATCATTATCAAGGAAGTTACCAAGGTGTTTTTCCAGTCAAATGCAATCATCAACATCACGTCGTTGAAGAATTTGTTACTTGCGGAAAACATTGGCATTTTGGACTTGAAGCTGGAAGCAAAGCAGAATTATTAATAGCTCTTTCACTCTTAGAAGATCGAAAATCACTTTTAATTTGTAATGGCTATAAAGATAAGCGCTATATCGAAACTGCAATTTTAGCCAGAAAACTTGGTCGACAACCAGTAGTAGTTATTGAGCAAGCAGATGAAGTGCATCGAATCATCTCAGCAAGCCATGAACTAGGTTCATCTCCCCTAATTGGTCTTCGCGTAAAACTGACCTGTCGAAGTAGTGGTAGATGGAAAAGCTCAGTAGGAGAAAAAGCGAAATTTGGATTGTCCATTCCAGACATTCTCAAGACTATCGAACTACTACGTGAAGCCAAGCTATTAAATGAACTCCGGCTATTGCACTTTCACCTTGGAAGTCAAATCAATGATATTGCGGTACTAAAGGATGCTTTACAAGAAGCAAGTCAAATTTATGTCGAACTAATTCGACTAGGAGCCCCCATGGGCTATCTAGACGTAGGAGGCGGGTTAGGAATTGACTATGATGGTAGCAAGACATCTACACAAGCCTCAACCAACTATTCACTTCAAAATTACGCCAATGATGTAGTTGCAACCATTCAAGAATGTTGTGCATCTAATGAGATCAAGGTTCCTACAATTGTTAGTGAAAGTGGGCGCGCATTAGCTAGTCATTTTTCTGTTTTAATTTTTAATATCCTAGGCACCAATTGCTCAACCAGTAAAATATCAGAAATCGTGGGAAAAGATTCTCTAATTATCCGCAATCTGAAAGAAACATTAGCCACTATTGATAATATTAAAATAAGCAATCCATTGGAGATCTCAAAGTTTCAAGAAGCATGGAATGATGCAGTCAAATTCAAAGAGGATGCTTTCACTGCCTTCAGACTTGGCTACATAAGCCTCCCAGAAAGAGCTATGGCGGAAGAATTAACATTGTCTTGTGCAAAGAATTTAATTAAAAAAATTCCATTAGATGAATTAATACCAGATGAATTGAAAAATTTAAGTTCAATATTAGCAACTACTTATTATGCCAATCTATCAATATTTCGCTCGGCACCAGATACCTGGGCAATTAAACAATTATTCCCAATAATGCCAATTCATCGTCTAAACGAAAAGCCAACACAACTTGGGGATTTTGCCGATCTTACGTGTGACTCTGACGGAAAGTTATCGAATTTCATTAATAACGGAAATAGTAAGTCATTATTAGAACTACATCAACTTAATGCTAACGAGCCATACCTCATTGGCATGTTTTTAGGGGGAGCCTATCAGGAAGTAATGGGTAATCTACACAACCTTTTTGGTCGCACTAATGCAGTTCATATCCGTCTAAATGGCTCCAAGGGGTACACAATTGATCATGTAGTAAGGGGAAGCACTAATTCTGATGTACTGCAAGCAATGGAACACCTTCCCGAGCTTTTACTTGAAAGATTGAGAGTTGCCAGTGAAATGGCGATAAACCAAGGTGATCTAACAATCAGCGATGCAAGAAGACTTATGGATCATTTAGAAACTAGTCTTAGGCAAAGTACTTATCTTCAAGAATAAAGCTCATATAACTTTAGGAAAGCTGAGACATTAACTTATCATTAGCGACTTTAAGTGCTTTATCTAATGCCTTGCCATCACGACCGCCTGCCTGAGCCAAATTAGGACGCCCACCTCCTCCACCTCCACAAAGCTGGGCAATCTCTCCAATAAATGAGCCAGCCTTTAAACCAGAAGAGACGACTGCTTCACCAAAGGCAACTACAAGGATCACTTTCGTTTCATTTAAAGGCTCTGGTAATCCACCTAATACCACAGCAGAATTTGCTCCTAATTTATCTGCTAAGTCCTGAGCTGCACTCTGCAAAGACGCACCATCAATACCATCAATACGTTGAACCAATAATCGACTGCTACCAACAATCCAAGCCTGCTTTACCATTGCTTCTGCTTTCAAGAGTGCCAATTGCTGTTTACTAGTTGCCAGTTCTTTAGCTACACCTTTCAACTCATCCTGAAGCGCAATGACTCTATCGACAATTTCAAAAGTTTTCACTTTGAATCGGTCACTTAACTCCCTCACTATCAAATCTCTTTCATTTAGATAAGGAACAACGGAAGAGCCAGCCACTGCTTCTATACGACGAATACCTGCAGCCACACCACTTTCAGAAACAATCTTGAATAAACCAATCTCGGCTGTATTAGCAACATGAGTTCCACCACAAAGCTCCATTGAGACTCCTGGTACATCTACTACTCGTACAACATCAGAATATTTTTCTCCAAACATTGCTATTGCTCCCAACTTCTGAGCTTCTTCAAGTGGTAAATAATTAATACTCAAATTATAAGCCTCATTAATCCATGAATTAATTAATTCCTCAATTTGACCTAGCTCTTTAGATTTAATTGGACGAGGAGCATAAAAATCAAAGCGTAATCTCGCAAAATCAACAAGTGAACCAGCTTGGGAAATAGCTGGATCAACTACTTTTTTTAAAGCAGATTGCAACAAGTGTGTTGCAGTATGATTAGCCTGTGCACTTCTTCTTAAAGAACGATCTACTTGACAACAAACCTGATCACCAACTTTAAGATTGCCTTTTTTAATACGACCACTATGAACAAAAATATTACGGCTCCTAGTAACGTCTTCAATAGCAATTAACAAGCCATTTGCATTCGAGATCACGCCTCGATCTCCAACTTGACCTCCTCCTTCTCCATAAAAAGTCGTTGAGTCAAGTACAATCTGAACATTATCTCCGGCTTCACCTATATCTGATGGTTTTCCATTAATAACAAGTGCTTGAACACAACAGGTTTTTTCTAATGAGTCATACCCTTTGAAATTAGTATCCTCAAATTCCACAATTACCTGATCAATCGCATCCTGAAGAGTCAAATCAATACTTACTGCTGCGGCTTTAGCACGTTGACGTTGTTCTTCCATAGAACGCTCAAAACCTTGCGAATCAACATTTAACCCATGTTCTTGCGCAATTTCTTGAGTTAATTCCATAGGAAAGCCATATGTATCATAAAGTTCAAAAGCCTGAATACCACTGATTTCTTTTGGTTTTGTATCAAGAATATCTGCCAACATCTTCTCACCTCGAGCAAGAGTCTCCAAAAAACGAGCTTCTTCAATTTGCATTTCTTGCAATATCACTTTTTTCCGAACTTCAAGATCTGGATAAGCTGACTTCATAAGTCGAATAGAAGCATCTCCCATTTGCATAAGGAATGGTTTATCTATTCCAATAAGACGTCCATGACGAACAACCCTACGTAAGAGTCGACGTAAAATATATCCTCTTCCCAAATTACTAGCTGTTACGCCATCACATATTAAATGAGTCACAGCTCTACTATGATCAGCAATAACTTTTAGAGAGGTTTTACCTTTTTCATCAAGCTCAACATAATTGACTCCCGCTAATGATCCGGCCGTTTCTATTAATGGATAAATTAAATCTGTTTCATAATTATTTTTGGCTCCTTGCAAAATCTGAGCCATTCTCTCTAAACCCATTCCAGTATCAATATTGCAAGTAGAAAGAGGAGTAAGAGTACCTTCTGAATCACGATTGAATTGCATAAAAACCAAGTTATAGAATTCGATAAACCTGTTCCCATCTTCTAAATCAATATCTTGTAATCCAAGTTCAGGATTGAAATCATAATAAATTTCAGAACAAGGACCACATGGACCAGTTGGGCCAGACGACCAAAAATTATCAGCTTCATCCATCCGAATTATTCGATCAGAACTCAACCCGATTACATCACGCCAAATTGCTTCAGCTTCTTTGTCCTCTCTAAAAACACTAATAACTAGATTTCTTGAACTGAGACCAAACACATCAACACACAATTCCCACGCCCACTCAATTGCTTCCTTCTTGAAATAATCTCCAAAAGAAAAATTACCAAGCATCTCAAAAAAGGTGTGATGCCGAGCTGTTCGTCCAACATTTTCGATGTCATTTGTCCTTATACATTTTTGACTGCTTGTAGCTCTAGGAGAAGGTCGTTCCAATTGACCCAGAAAAACTGGTTTAAAAGGCAACATACCCGCAATTGTGAGCAGTACTGTGGGGTCCTCTGGTATCAAAGAAGAGCTGGGAACAATCAAATGATCGCGTTTAGCAAAAAATTCCAAAAAAGTTTTTCTGATCTCTTCGCCAGTAAGAGGTCTTAATTCATCTGAACCTAATCTTCGTGCAACACCCATGATGCTAATAGCCTAGAAACGGGAATAAGGGCAAAAGGAATGATTACATTTGTGTAACCAATAAAATCAATTGCGCATAAGGGATGATTAATCTTATTTCCAAATTAATCATGCAATAACTAAACTAAATATTTTTTGTAAGGTCTTAACGCAAGTCTGCAAAATCTTTTATGAATTAAAACAGCCTTTTGGTTAAGCAACATTATATAGAATTGGTTTGTACTGAATGTACTTATCTGGCTAAGCAATGCAGAAAACACATTCTCCCTTACCACCAGGCCCGTAATCCAGTAGCATTAATGTACTAACTATGTCTCATTGAATGTTGTACTGATCATCACTACATCATTCAATGAGACAAATTAATTTTTTGCGTCGCGGCCATGAGCCTGCTGCACGCCACTTGGCTTCCAGCCATACGAACTCCGACCAGCTCCGGTCGCCCAGCCCTACTGGTATGGGCAGATACCTGGCGTGTCGCCAGTCCTACGGGCCCAGACTCCACACCTGCTTTACACCCCTTTACTCTTAATCCCGAAACATTACGAAAGTGGCTAAGTGAAAGGGATTTGCTGCCCGAAGGAATAATTGATGCAACTGCATGTTTAACTCTCCCTAGTCGAAGGGTAAGTGTCCCTAAACAAGCAAATAACAATTTAAATGATTCAAAAAAACAAAAAGATCCCTTAAATCTTGATGGAGGGTCTTCATGGACGGGTTTGCCCTTACAAGCAGGTGAACCTATTCCCAAAACGTGTGAATGGTGGCCTTGGCAAGTTGAAGGGCTCGCCATTGAACCTGGTGCCGCCACTTCATGGTTATCACAATTACCACTATCAGGTCATAATCCCGATCTTGGGGAAGAGCTTAGATGGTGGAGCCATCTTCAAAGATGGGCACTAAGCATAATCGCTAGAGGTCGATTATTGCCTCAAGTTGAATTAAGTAAAGGAACAGGGTATCCACATAGAGCAAGATGGGTACCTCTACTAAATCGAGAAGATGATCGAAGGCGATTAGAAGACCTAGCAGCAAGTCTCCCACTAGTCGCAACTTGTGCCCTGCCTTGGAGAGAGCCAGCAGGGCGACGAAGCAATCGGACAACACGACTACGTCCTGAAGCTATGCGCGAAGCAAACCCCTTGGCATCTTCCAGGCCAAGAAGTGGACGTCTGCGAGTTGCAACACTACTAGCAGACCTTGTCGATGCACAACTTCGAAAGGACTTTATATCTACAACTGATGGATTGGATCCGCTATTAGCCACTTGGCAAGAAGCACTTGGATCTGAATCTGGAGTCATCAATCTTTCAAATAATGAAATCGAACGATTAGCAACAGCTAGTAATCATTGGCGAGAAAGTGTAGCCGGAACTGTTGCAGCTGCAAGGGCATGTTTAGAGCTATTTAGCCCAGCAGAAGGAGAAGAACTTTGGGACTTACGCTTTTCATTACAAGCAGAAGCTGACCCAACCTTAAAAGTACCTGCATCAATAGCTTGGGCTAGAGGATCACAAATACTCCAACTAGGTGAAGTACAAGTAGAACATCCAAGTGAAGTTCTATTAGAAGGATTAGGACGCGCACTCACTGTTTTTGATCCAATCGGAAGAGGCTTGGATAGCCCCACACCAGAAGCAATGCAACTAACACCGACAGAAGCCTTTGTATTAGTTAGAACAGCCGCGACTCAACTGAGAGATATTGGAGTTGGGGTTGAGTTGCCCGCCAGTCTTTCTGGAGGATTGGCCAGTCGGTTGGGCCTAGCAATAAAAGCAGAATTATCCAAATCCTCAAGAGGTTTCACACTTGGCGAAAACCTTGATTGGAGTTGGAAACTCATGATAGGTGGAGTTACTCTCAACTTGAAAGAGTTAGAACGTCTTGCTCTCAAACGAAGTCCATTAGTCCGTCATAAAGGAGTATGGATCGAATTAAGACCTAACGATCTAAAATATGCGGAAAAATTTTGCAGCGCCAATCCACAAATCAGTCTAGATGATGCAATTCGTTTAACAGCAACTGAAGGCGATACCCTAATGCGTTTGCCTGTTCATCACTTTGAAGCAGGTCCTCGTCTTCTAGGAGTTTTAGAGCAATATCACCAACAAAAAGCACCAGATGCATTGGCGGCTCCTGAAGGATTTGTTGGCCAACTCAGACCCTATCAAGAAAGAGGCTTGGGATGGTTAGCTTTCCTAAATCGATTTGATCAAGGAGCATGTTTAGCAGATGACATGGGCTTAGGAAAAACCATTCAACTTCTCGCATTTCTACAACACCTAAAAACGGAAAACGAATTAAAACGACCTGTCTTACTAGTAGCTCCAACTTCAGTTTTGACAAATTGGAAGCGAGAAGCAAAGGTCTTTACACCAAAACTAAAGGTTCTTGAGCACTACGGATCTCGCAGACCAAGCACATCAATAGATCTAAAAAAATCACTTCAAGGAATAAACCTACTACTTACAAGCTATGGACTAATGCAAAGGGATAGTGAACTACTTGAAACGATCGACTGGCAAGGAGTAGTCATTGATGAAGCACAAGCAATCAAAAACTCCAATGCAAAGCAAAGTCAAGCTACTCGTGATATTGCTCGTCCAACACGTGGTAGCCGTTTCCGAATTGCTTTAACAGGAACACCTGTAGAGAACAGAGTTAGTGAGCTGTGGGCATTAATGGACTTTCTTAATCCTCGAGTACTAGGAGAAGAGAATTTCTTTAATCAACGATATCAACTACCTATTGAACGATATGGAGACATATCTTCTTTAAAAGATCTCAAAGCAAGAGTCAGCCCTTTTATTCTAAGAAGGCTCAAAACTGATAAAGCAATTATTTCAGATCTGCCAGAAAAAGTTGAGCTCAGTGAATGGGTAGGCCTCAGCAAAGAACAAACAAGTCTGTATCGTAAAACCGTAGAAGAGACACTAGATGCAATTGCAACTGCACCTAGCGGTCAAAGACAAGGAAAAATTCTAGGACTTTTAACTCGTCTAAAACAAGTCTGTAATCATCCTTACTTGGCACTAAAAGTAAAAAACATCGATGAAAATTTCAAATTTCAATCTTCAAAATTAGAAAGATTAGATGAAATACTCGAGGAGGTTATTCAAGCAGGTGACCGAGCTCTGCTATTCACACAATTTGTTGAATGGGGAAATATGCTTCAAAACTATCTACAACAAAAATGGTGCTTCGAAGTACCCTTTCTTCATGGGGGAACCCGAAAGAGTGAAAGACAAGCAATGGTTGATAGATTTCAAGAAGATCCGCGTGGCCCTCAAATTTTTCTATTGTCATTAAAAGCAGGAGGCGTTGGATTGAACTTAACCAGAGCCAGCCATGTGTTTCATATAGATAGGTGGTGGAATCCTGCAGTAGAGAATCAAGCAACAGATAGGGCTTATCGTATAGGGCAAGATAAAAGAGTTATGGTTCACAAGTTCATCACGAGTGGTTCCGTAGAAGAAAAAATTGATCGCATGATTCATGAAAAGTCACGCCTTGCCGAAGACATCATTGGCTCAGGAGAAGATTGGCTGGGAGGGTTAGAAATAAATCAATTAAGAGAACTT
>QCKK01000018.1 GCA_003215415.1 Prochlorococcus sp. AG-409-N21
TTCTTTTCGAACCACCAATGTTACTTTTGTATGTGTTTTAAGTCCTATGACTCCGTAAACAACGTGAACACCTGATTGTTCTAGATGTCTTGCCCATTGAATGTTGTTGTCTTCATCGAATCTTGCTTTAAGCTCAACAAGAGCCATGACTTGTTTGCCATTGTTAGCAGCTCGAATGAGCGCATTGATAATCGATGAATCTTTAGATATGCGATAAAGGGTCATTTTTATACCCATTACTTTTGGATCATCAGCAGCTTGATTAATGAATTCTTCTATTGAAGTAGCAAATATGTCATAAGGGTGATGTAATAAAAGATCTTGTCTACGAATAATAGAAAAGATGTCTTTGAATTCTTCCTGCTTTATTGAGCCATCTTCGAGTTTTCCTAATTGACTTCTTAGTAGTAATTGGTGTGTTTTGCCTTTGTGTGGATTATCTTTAAGTTCAGGTATGTCAAGTTTTGTCAGATTAAATAAATCGTCTAATCCAAGGAGTCCTTTTATTTGAAACAGATCTTCTTTCTCAACATTCATTCCATTCATCAGCATTTCCATTATTTGATCAGGCATTTCTTCTGAAACCTCTAGTCTCACTATTTCTCCACCCACTCGTCTTTTTCTGAGACCTTCTTCAATTGCAATCATTAGATCATCTGCTTCAATATCACGAAGCTCCAAGTCTGCATCTCTAGTGACTCTAAAGAAATAATGCTCTTTAATAGACATGCCAGGAAAGAGACTTGGCAAATTAAATCCAATCACTTGTTCTAGTGGAATCAGTGTATAGCTTGGTCCTGGCTCGAACCTACTAAGGTCTGAGGGAATCTCGATAAACCTGCTTATTGTTTTTTGTGGGATTTTGACCCGTACAAATTGCTTTTGATTGCTATCAGGATCTTCAATAATAGCTGCCAGGTTTAGGCATAAGTTGCTAATAAAAGGAAAGGGGTGCGCATGATCAACTGCTAAAGGTGTAAGTATTGGAAATATTGTCGACGTAAAGTAGTTGTTCACCCATATACGTTGACGATTATTGAGCTCTGCATAATTTATTAGCTCTACTTTATTGAGGTATAGTTGTGGTTTGAGTTGATTTATAAAATGTGACTGTTGCTCTTCGAGTAAAGGATTAATATGTAAACGAATTTGTTTTAATTGCTCTTGGGGGGATAAACCATCTTCACTTCTTTTTGTTATGCCAGCCTCTATTTGTGACTTCAGAGAGGCAATGCGTACCATAAAAAATTCATCGAGATTGTTGCTGAAAATTGCACTAAATTTTGCTTGTTCTAGTAAGGGAGTGCTTGTGTCTTGTGCCTGGGCTAGAACACGCTTATTGAAGGAGATCCAACTGAGTTCTCTATTTACATAGTTATTTTTGATGTGTATGTCTTTTGTCATTAACCCATTTAAAACAATTTTCCGAGGTTTTAGAATTGTGATTTCATCATACGATAGATTGATGTATATTTATCCATTAGGTGCTTTTTTTGGAGTAATCAATCTATTTCCACTGATAAGTACGATTACGATAATCAAAAGAAATGTTGTTGCATAAAACGGACTACGTTGCCCTAGTAAGTCATATGAGAATCCAGCGACTGTAGCCCCAAGAAAAGTTCCTAAGCTTTGAAGTCCTTGAAGACTTCCGAGGATTGCTCCTTGTCCTGAATTGTCTAGTCTTCTTGATATGAGTGCTCTTAGACAAGGAGTGACAAGTCCTGTCCCTAAAGCTAATACCATTACTGCAAGAAAGACGAGAGGTATTGCATTATCTTCACTGGCGATTGGCAATAAGATGCAACCTGAAATTACGAAGCCAATGCCTACTAATGTGAGCTTCCATTCCCCAAATTTTTTAACTAGTGGTCCAATGAGACCACCTTGTACAACCATTGCGACTATTCCTACGACTACAAAAGTTAGACTGGCTAATTCTGGAGTCCAATTAAATTCTTGCTTGAGATAGAGGACTAGGACAGCTGTGAAGCCATTGAAAGCCATAAAAAATATGAAAAAGGCTAGGCAGAGTCGTCTTAATAATGGATTTTGAAAGACAAGAGATAGTTGCGTAAAGGGATTCAGTTCTCTTTTGCGTGGAAGATTTTTTCGTGCTTCTAAAGGGTGCGTTTCTGGTAAAAACCAGATCACTAAGATCAAGTTACTTATTGCGAAAGCAGTTGCAGCCCATACTGGCAGTGTCACACTGAATTTAGCTAGCGTTGTTCCTAGTCCTGGACCTAGCAAGAAGCCAAGCCCAAAGGCTACGCCAATTAGTCCAAAGGTTTTTGCTCGATTCTTTGGTGTAGATATGTCTGCAAGTACAGCAGTTGCAGTTGCAGCTGTGCCACCACTAATTCCATCTATTACTCTTGCTGAGAAGAGTAATAGTAATGGAAGTTGAATACCCCAAGTTGGTAGGAGACTTTGCCAATCCAAGCTAACTGTGATTGCGAATAAACTCAGACCTATTACAGAACCGGCTACACAGATCACTATCACTGGTTTTCGACCAAATCGGTCACTGAGTGCTCCTATCAACGGAGAAACTGCAAATTGTGAGATGGCATATGTGCCAGCCAATAACCCAAGAGTACTGCCACTATTCGTGAAACGATCTAATAGAAAAGGTAGCAATGGAAAAACAATCGTTTCTCCTAGTCGATCATTTAAGAGCGTGATAAAGGCGCTCAACAATGTTGGGATTTTGGGAAGCTTCACTTAGTCAATTGTTAGTATTGATGGCACCATCTCATTAACTCTGCTGATTTAACTTGAGCAAGTCTTGGATGATTAATGATTGTCTTTTAAGACCCATTAAACGAGATGACCATCCTATTTTGCGTGCAGTGTATTCAGACGCTATAGAGTCTCAAGGAAATCTTTTTTATACCAAGGAACAAATCCAGGCCTGGTCAGTCTTAGCCTGGCTGCCAGGCGTTATGGATCAAGCTTTTGCAGAAGGTAAAGGTTGGTTGGTTGCTAGTAGAGAAACAGTTGAAGCTTTTGCAATAAGATATCCTTCGCCACGATTAGCATTGGTCTATTCGAGAGGTCGTTCTACTCGATTAGGTTATGCGACTAAATTAATTGCTCAAATTGAACAAGATGCCTTAGCTGAAGGCATCAGGCAAATATTTACCGAAGCTAGCTTATTTAGTTATCCTTTATTTCTTAAGCACGGTTGGACAAATGACACCATTGAAAATATTCTTATTGGAGGCGTACCTTTTACTCGCTTTCGCATGAGTAAATTATTATCATGATAAATATTATATAGGAGATAGTAAAAGATTAATCATATATTTTTTCTCCATTTGATTAATTTATTTAGTGTATGTTGAATAGAGCCAGACTGGAGACTTTCTTTTGCTCTATCCATTCCTTCTTTTATATTGTCAACATTTTCAGATAGCCATAAATAACATCCAGCATTCCAAACCAGTGAATTGACCATTGGACCTTTGTTGTCAAGGCAGTTAATAGCTTCTTTCTGCCAGTACTCAATATTGCTCCATTTAATATCTTGGCAATGACAATTATAATCTTGCTGATGAAGAATAATTCTTGTTGATTTATCCTTTTTAATTTTTGCAATGATAGATGGCCTTCCTGTGGGTAAATCAGTACTTCCTTCTAATCCTTTTATGGTCAAAATATCATCTTCTTTTGTAAGTTTTAGTGTTTCCCAGGCACGATTTTCTGTTGGAGGGTGTACGAATCCACTGGCTAAAAGATGCGTGCCTTGATGAGCAGTCCAAATCAGTTCAAGGCTAGCTATTGGAGGTCGCTTTCCTATTTCTTCTCGATATTCAATCAAAGCTTCAGCTAATGGAAAATGATCTGGTTGATATATAAATGCAAACCCATTTGATGCAAATCCTTGTTGTACTTTGGTTATGCTTAATCCCTTCATATCTAGGCCAATGCTTTGAAATAATTCATTTGTAGTTATTCCATATTTTGTAGGCATTCGTTTCCCTCCCTGTAATACAACAGGTTGACCACAATCAAGCAGGATTAAAGCAGTAAGAGGGTATATAGGTGCTGTTTTAGTGCGTCCATCAAAGGGCATGCCGAAGCAAATGGGTCGACGCTGTGTTGTAGGAGAGTAAATCTTCGGACCAAGTTCTTTATATTTATCAAGCATTCCAGCTAGTTCTTCTGGCTCAGGTCGTCGAATACGATGGGCAATCATGAATGCACCGATTTGGGCGGGACTCGCTTGGCCTGCAAGCATTAGATGAAGAGCCTCTGCCGATTCTTCGCGATTCATTCCTTGACTCGTTTTTTCGCCACTTCCGATTTTTTGCAAATATTGCTTGAAGCGTTCTTTAGAGATGGTTATGGAACTTCTTCTCACAGTTGCCTTACTCTAAGAAACAAGGAAATTAGCTTATTTCTTGTTTGATTTGAAAAGCAAGTTTTTTAGGGAACAAACTTCTTATGTTTGGTACGGATAAATACAATATTTTGACAATCGTTTCTTTAGACTTTTGATTCTACATATGCATTGCTACTTCAATGAAGAGGTAGTACCTCTGTCTCAGGGCTGTGGTTTTAGAGATGTCTGATGATTTGTCATGAATGACCAAGTTGCTGGAACTGTATTTCTTGTTGGTGCAGGTCCAGGGGACCCAGATCTCCTTACGGTTAAGGCTCACAAATTACTAAAAAGATGTGATGCGGTTCTTTATGATTCTTTAGTCCCTAAAGAAATTCTGGATTTAGTACCTGAAAATTGCGAATGTCAATTTGTTGGAAAACGTAGAGGACATCACTCTTTTCCACAATCAAAGATCAATAAATTACTTTTGTCACTTGCTTCTTCCTATTCTTGTGTAGTGCGTTTGAAAGGAGGCGATCCTTTTGTATTCGGTCGAGGTGGCGAGGAAGCTGCTTTTTTAAACAAAAATGGTGTAGCTGTTGAGATAGTTCCTGGTATTACGGCTGGGATAGCAGCGCCTTCATCTATCGGCATACCTATAACACATCGCCTCAGTAGTAGTTCGGTAACCTTTGTGACTGGTCATGAAGTTATTGATAAGCATCGCTCTTCGGTGAAATGGCGAGCTTTAGCTACAGCTAGCGACACATTGGTGATATATATGGGATTACATAACCTGCAAAAAATTGTTGAGCAATTAATCGCAGGAGGTTTAGATGTAAATACACCTTCAGCAATTATTCACCAAGCAACGCTGGTTGGTCAGCGCTTTGTAAAAGCACCACTTGGCAAACTTGTTAGTGAGGCTGAAAATCAGAAATTTTTATCGCCATCTATTATTATTGTTGGTTTTGTAGTGGATACTCAGGTTGAAGCATGCATACCTCCTTTGTCTGCGGCATCAAGTCAATTAACAGATTAATACTTGGAGATAATTACTTTATAATAATGAAAGCCAAAGTTTCTTTGCATCTGCAAGGATCGAAAATTTCTGGTTATTGATTTGGATGATTGAGCGACAGCCAAGACTATTTATTAGCAGCCATTGTTCTCCAAAATTTAAATAATTTGGAATTGATCTCTCTGTAAAAATCCCTTTTTGTAATCCTCTTCCTCTCATTATTCCTGGCAAGCAACCACTTTGTAGGTTGGGAGTAAACCACTGATTTTCATGAAGTACTAAAAGATTACCGGTTGTTCCACAACATAGATCTCCATTTGTGCTTCGCAAAATTGCATCATCGTAACCAGAAACTTTTGCTTCATTACGGGCATAGATTGATTGGCCGAAAGCAAATGTTTTGCATTTTGTTAGACAACTTTTCGCATTTCGGTATTCGGAATTACTAATCATAGTTTTTATTTCTTTAAAACTCGGCTCATAAGTATTTAATTCTAACCAGAACTGATGATCCTTGCCTGGATTATTTGAAGAAAATTCCAGTTGCCTGTTATAAATTCTTCCCCGACTCCAGTTTAATCTTAAAGCTCCATTTTTATTGGTTAGCTTTAATTTCTTTATAGCTTCTTCAATAAGTGGGTATACATATTCTAAAGAAGGAGGCTTCGCCATGCCTAATAATTTTGCACTTTTATTCCATCTTTCTAGATGAGGTTCAAGTAATTTAGGAATTCCTTTATAGATTAAGATTGTTTCAAATATTCCATCGCCAAAATTTAATCCACGATCATTTAATGGAATTGATAATTGATCTGACTCATTCCAGGAGCCATCAATCCAAGCAATATTTGCCATTATGCTTTACCTCTATCCAATGCTTTTAATAAAGGTAGTAGTTTCCAGCTTAACTCTTCTGCTTCGTAGTAGGGATCTGAATCGGCTACTATGCCGCACCCTGCATGTGCCTTCAGTGTCTTTCCTTCTCTTATTAAAGTACGAATAAGAATATTGCTATCAAAATTGCCATACCAATCTATTTGTATTAATGAGCCACAATATGGACCCCGAGCGATAGGCTCTAGATCATGTAATCTTTTGCATGCACGTAACTTTGGTGCACCGCTAATTGATCCCCCTGGCCAACATGCCTCTAATAGATTTAACCATGTTTGATTTTCTTTTAGTTTTCCTTTCACTATGGAGGTGAGATGATGAACCTGTGAATAGCTTTCCAGGCTCACTAATTGAGGGACATGAATTGATCCTGGTTGGCATACTCTTCCGAGATCATTGCGTAGTAGATCAACGATCATTATATTTTCGGCTCTGTCTTTTGAATTGGATACGAGATCAATTGCCATTTTGCAATCATTGCTTATGTCGATTTGCCTAGGTCTGGTTCCTTTGATGGGTCTTGTTTCTACTTCTCCATTATTCAATACATTGAGAAATCTTTCGGGTGAAACTGAAATTATCGATTCCCCTCGAGCTGACTTACCTCCAATGATTAGACCACTAAATGGTGCTGGACAATTTTTTCTAAGATTTTGAAAAAGTTCTAGACTATGGCTACCTGGTGGTAACTCTGTTATACAGCAAGCGCTAAGATTTGCTTGAAAAATGTCACCACTTGCGATCCATTCCTTTAGATATTTGACATCTTGTTGATATTTAGATTTGGTTGTTAACCATTCCCATGCTTCTATAGGAATAACAATTGATTTGTCTATTTCCTGAGTTGTTATTTCTTGATTGAACTCTAACTGTTGAATCCAAGCTATCAGAGTTTTAAATTCGGCTTCGTTACACCCTTCAATCCATAGTTCTTTTTTGTGCAGATCAAATTTGAAAATAGAATCGTATTTCCCTATCCATAGAGTTGAAAATGAATTACTTTTCCATGGATTTGATGGTTCTATCCATGCACCAGCTTCGTAGCTCAACCAGCCTGCCCAATATCCTGGCTCAATGCATCTGAGTTCTTCAAATGGATTGGTTGCATCTAATTCTTTGGGTAATCCTTTACAGCAGATTTGTTGAGTTGGATTTATGCCAATAATTGCCCAACGGCCTACTTTGCTACTATCTCCATCAAGCCAAATAAATCCTTCCTCTCCCCATACCTCTATAATTTTGTTAGCTATGTAACTTGGTTCATACCAGTCACATAGTTGTCGTTGAATTCTCACCACTACTTTATTGGCGTCATAGATTTGAATGATTTAATTTCTTCATAGCTTCGTTGCGAATTCGACAGCTATCGCATATTCCGCAAGGTTCATCGTTACCGCTATAACAACTCCAAGTTTTATTTATAGGTATTTTAAGACGCATTGCTTCTTTCATAATTTGCACTTTGCTTAGATCAATTAAAGGTGCCCAAAGTTCAGTGCTTTTCCCTTCGCGCCCTGATTTGCTAGCTAGATTTGCCAATAATTGAAAAGCATCTAAATAATCAGGACGGCAATCTGGATAACCCGAATAGTCCATTGCATTTATGCCTAGTATTACTTTCTTTGAATTTGTAGCCTCGGCAAGACTTAGCCCAATTGCAATAAATACCGTGTTTCTCCCAGGGACATATGTGTTAGGAATTACTCCTTCTTTCACTCCATCAGATGGTAATTTTTGGTTTTTGTCAGTGAGGGCTGACCCTCCCCACATACTTAAGTCGACTTGTATGATGTGATGAGTTTCAAGTCCAAAGTGATTAGATAATTGCTTTGCAGCTTTTAGTTCTTTACGATGTCTTTGCCCATAATCAAAAGAAAGGCCTAATACTTTATAACCTTTTTCTATTGCAAGTGCTGTAGCAGTTGCCGAATCTAATCCTCCGGAAAGGAGAGCGATACATGTTTCTTTGGTCATTTTGTTTTGTTGTTCATTTACTTGGACTTGCGTCTAGATTGATTTGAATAACAGCATTTTTTGTTAAATCCTTTTTATCGTATACCTAACCATTTGTGAGTTTGCATGCTAAGTCTCCAATTTGGGTGATGAACAACATATTCGATAGCTAAATTTAGTCCTTTCAAGTTTTGCCAACCTGGTTGAAGAAATAGCAATGGTGGTTTTATTTGTTTTTTGTGAGACGCTTCTAAGAAGCTTTGCTTTTCAGTAATTGCTTGATGTGCCATTTGTTCAGCAAAAGTGAGGTCTCCTTCATCATTGACTACTATTTTTAATTCTTGACAGGCTGCTAAAAGCTCAGATCTTGGTGGTGAATGTCGTTTTGGAGACAGAGTTATCCAATCTGGATGGCCAGTTATTGCATTAACACCACTAGTTTCTAGATGTATTGGTGTCGATTCCTTATTTGTATAAGTAGTTGCTTTTCTGATTGCTTGGCAAAGAAGTTTGAGATCGTAATGTAAGGGTTCTCCTCCTGTGAGGACTACAAAGTTTGCTCCTTTTGCAATTGCTTGTGTTGTTTGCTGGGCTAATTCATCAACGGAGTATTTTTTGTGTTGACTAGTGTTCCAAGAATTTTTTGTGTCACACCATGGACATCCAACATTACAACCCGCTAAACGGATAAAAAAAGCACTTTTCCCTACATGTGCACCTTCTCCTTGAATTGAATGAAAGCTTTCCACCAATGGAAGGATGGTTGCCATTAAGTTCTATTAGTTATGTTTTTATTGAGGGAAGAAGATATCTGTTGTCCAATAGCTTCATTGGGAGACGCAGGTAAGCGTAATTGTGCTGCTTGTATGAGACCTCGGAAAAGAGGATGTGGTTGACCTGGTCGGGAGAGAAATTCAGGATGGTATTGACAAGCTGTAAAGAAGGGATGACCCTTTAATTCGATTAGTTCAACAAGGCGACCATCTGGAGAGGTTCCACTAATTGTGTAACCGGATTCGAGAAAAAGATTTCTATATGAATTATTAAATTCATATCTATGTCTATGTCGTTCGTAAACGACTTGTTCTCCATATAGTCGTTGACCAGTTGTATTTGGAGTTAGGCGACATGGGTAGACACCCAGTCTCATGGTCCCCCCTAGATCTTCTATATCTTGTTGTTCAGGTAGAAGATGAATTACAGGGTGCTTGCTATTAGGTTCTAGTTCAGCACTTGTTGCTTCTTTTAAGCCAGCTTGATTCCTTGCCCATTCGATGACAGCGCATTGCATGCCAAGGCAAAGACCTAAGAAAGGCACCCTTTGTTCGCGTGCCCAACGAATTGCAGCAACTTTTCCATCTACACCACGGTTGCCAAAACCTCCTGGCACAACGACTGCATCCATGCCTTTAAGTAATGCTTCTGCTCCTTCAGTTTCTATTTGTTCTGCACAAACCCAATTTATTTCTAGTGAAGCATTTTGAGCTAAACAAGCATGACGAAGAGCCTCGACAACTGATAAATACGCGTCATTGAGTTGAATATATTTTCCGACTAGGGCGACCTTCACAGCTGGTCCAGGATGACGCAAATTGTGAACTAGTTGTGCCCATTCATCCATATCACTTGCGGGATCTTCTAGATCGATTACATCAAGAACTTCTTTACAAAGCCCTTCTTTTTTGAGGGCTAAAGGAACTGCATAAATACTATCTGCGTCTAAAGAAGGAATTACAGCTCGTTTATTGACGCCACAAAAACCACTAATTTTCTCTTTAAGATCTTCATTGATTGGTCGATCACTTCTACAAACCAAGAGATCTGGTTGAATGCCTATTGATCGGAGCTCTTTTACAGAGTGTTGGGTTGGTTTCGTTTTAAGTTCTCCTGATGTACCTATAAATGGCAATAGAGTGACATGTATATAAGCAATATCTCTTCTTCCAACATCCCCTCGGAATTCACGAATTGCTTCTAGAAAAGGCAGGGATTCAATATCTCCGACTGTGCCTCCAATTTCAGTAATAACTACATCGGCACCACTGTTTGATGCAACTCTATGAATACGCTCACGAATTTCTCGAGTGATATGAGGAATGACTTGCACAGTCCCCCCGTTGTAATCTCCACGTCGCTCTTTATTGATTACAGCTTGATATATCGAGCCAGTAGTAACGCTATTAAGCCTTGACATGGCTGTATCTGTAAAGCGTTCGTAGTGGCCAAGATCTAGATCAGTTTCGGCACCATCTTCTGTTACAAAAACCTCTCCGTGTTGAAAAGGACTCATGGTTCCAGGATCAACGTTGAGATATGGGTCTAATTTCAGAATTGATACGTTGTAACCACGAGATTTCAGCAGCCTGCCAAGACTGGCAGCCACGATTCCCTTACCGATACTTGAAACAACTCCACCAGTAACGAAGACGAATTTAGGCATATGCCTCTAGTTGCTTCTTTAAGGTACCTCGCACATTGATCGACTTCTAGAAATATCAAGTTTCTTTTTTGTTCTGTACATGCTTTGAACTATGTCTTGATTGGGTTTTTTATGGTTTTGGGAGAATTTTATTTTACGAATCAAGGCTTTGCATGTAATCACGAATTTTATTCTGTGGACGTGGTTGCCTTAGTTTCATCAGTGCCTTCACTTCAATTTGTCTGACGCGTTCACGTGATAG
This sequence comes from Prochlorococcus sp. AG-409-N21, assembly GCA_003215415.1. GTDB lineage: Bacteria > Cyanobacteriota > Cyanobacteriia > PCC-6307 > Cyanobiaceae > AG-409-N21. The sequence continues at coordinate 10,880 of QCKK01000018.1, forward strand.
CTGCATTTCACTGCCAATTTGTGTAAGCGTTCTTGGATGATCATCGTCCAATCCAAATCGTTTTTTGATAACTGTTGCCTCACGATCACTGAGTTCATTAATTAATATATTTAAGTCTTGGTGTAATTGATTACGTGTCAGTTCATCTTCAGGCCTTGAATGTTTATCTTCAATTAAATCAATAAGATGTGTTTCTTGGTCTGAGCCTACTTTTGTTTCTAAAGAAATTGATCTTGGGACTTGTAACAGTATTTTCCTAATAGTTTCCTCTGTGATTTTGAGTTCTTTAGATAAATCTTTAAGCGAAGCTACTCTTCCTTCTTTTGCTGCTATTTCTTGTTGAACTTTTTTTATACGGTTTAGTTTTTCTGTGATGTGAACAGGTAACCGAATGTTTCTACTTTGAGTTGCAATAGCTCTGGTTATATTTTGTCTGATCCACCAATAAGCATATGTGCTAAAGCGAAATCCTCTTGTTGGGTCAAATTTTTCAACAGCTCTTTCCAGTCCAATAGTTCCTTCTTGAACCAAATCCAGAAGTTCCATGCCTCTTCTTTGATATTTTTTTGCAACTGCAACAACAAGTCTTAGGTTTGCTTGAATCATTTGCTCTTTAGCACGTCTTCCTTCTCGCAGAGCTTGCTTTAGTTCTGGCTTAGGAATACCCGAAACTTCACTCCATTTCGAGAAACCTTTCTCTATTTGATCATTTAAGTCTTGGAGGCTTAATTTTGCTGCGCGTGCCCATTCTTGTTTGGTAGGCCAGTGACATAAATGATTCGCTTCTTGCCTTTGAATTTTTTCAAGAGCGATTAAATTACCAATCTTAGATTGGCTTTTGGCCAGCTCTTTTTCTTGTTGTATAAGCTGCTCTCTTCGCTGAATGAGTCTGGCCAGAATGACTTCGTCTTCACTTGTCAACAGATCCACGCGACCAATATCTTGCAGATACAAGCGCACTAGATCTGTACTTTGTCTTTTGAGGAATGAGGAGTCCCCTCTTGTGGGGGGGTGATTCTTCAAAGGTTTAATGCAGTTTCTTTCTCTAGGGTTGATAAATAAACAACCAAGCCCTGGAAAAATTTATAAACTATTCCGGTTCTGTCCAGGTACTTTCTACATGCAGTTCATCTAATTGCGAATTTGAGACTTGGGATGGGGCCTTTGTCATTAGGCATCTGGCTTGTTGGGTTTTTGGAAAAGCAATGGTTTCTCTAATAGAATCCTCTCCTGCAAGAAGCATGACAATTCGATCCATTCCAAATGCTAATCCGCCATGTGGGGGGGCTCCCATATCTAATGCTTCTATTAAAAAACCAAATTGATTTTTTGCTTCTTTTAAAGGGAGACCAATAGTTTTTAGAACGGTCTTTTGTAATTCAGCATTATGTATACGGATAGACCCACCCCCTAGTTCCAGGCCGTTAAGGACCAGATCGAATGCTTGTGCTCTTGCTTTAGGAAGCTTTTTCTCTAATTCTTCTTGATTATTGTTGTCATCATTTAAGTCATTTTGATTCGGCGCACAGAAAGGATGATGTAGCGCTTCGTATCGATTCTCTTCTGCATTAAATTCAAACATTGGAAAATCTACGATCCATATAAAATTCCAGATTTCATCTGAACTTTTTGGAATTAGATCTAATTCACGAGCAATATATTGCCTTATTCGATCAAGAGCTTTATTAACGATAACAGTTTCACCTGCGCCAAAGAGGATTAGGTCTCCAGGTTTCGCTGCTGTTTTTTCAAGAAGTCTCAGTTTTTGATCATCGTTAAGATTATCTTTGATTGCTCCGATAGTATCTATTTCTTCAGATTCTCTCACTCGAATAAAGGCAAGACCACCAGCACCAACCTTTTGTACTTCGCTGAATATATCACCGCCTGGCTTAATACGAACATTGCTAATACTTTCGTTGCCATTTGGTACAGTTATGCATTTAACCGAACCTCCTTTGTCAATAGCGTTAGAAAACACTTTAAAACCAATCCCCTTGAAGATATCACTTACATCTTTAAGTTCCATTCCATAACGAGTATCAGGACGATCAGTGCCAAAACGATTCATTGCTTCATCCCAAGATAGTCTTGGGAATGGCTTAGGTAATTTGATTCCTTTTGTTTCTTTCCATATTGCAGATATTAAGTTTTCGTTTAATTTAATTATCTCTTCCTGTGTAACAAAACTCATCTCTATATCGAGTTGAGTAAATTCAGGTTGGCGATCTGCACGTAAATCTTCATCTCGAAAACATCTAGCTAGTTGGTAATATTTTTCAAGACCACCAATCATTAGTAATTGTTTAAATAATTGTGGCGACTGTGGCAAGGCAAACCATTCTCCCCCACAAACTCTTGAGGGCAGCAAATAATCTCTTGCGCCTTCAGGTGTTGAGCGAGTCAGGATGGGTGTTTCGATTTCTAAAAAACCCTCTTTTTCAAGAAATGAACGTGCGGCCTTAATAGTTTGATGACGAAGGCGTAGGTTTTTGTTCATTCTTTCTCGACGTAAGTCTAAATATCTATGTTTCAGTCTGATTTCTTCCCGAATGGGTTCTTCATCATGTATTGACACTGCGAAAGGTAAATTTCCGCGTACTGCATTTAAGACCGTTAGTTCTTCCGCTAATACTTCAATGGTCCCTGTACCTAGTTTTTTGTTGATAGCTTCATCTGGTCTTGGTCTTATTTGTCCTTTTATTTGTATTACCGTTTCATTTCTAAGGCTTTCCGCCTTTGTAAACAGCTCCTTCCCTTGGTCTGGATCTATCGTTATTTGAATTGTCCCACTACTGTCTCGAAGATCTACAAATATCACTCCACCATGATCTCTGCAGCGGTCCACCCAGCCACATAGAAGTACATTTGAGCCAATGTCTTTGGTTCGCAGGTCACCACAATTGTTACTGCGCATATGGAAAAGATTCCGGAACCAATTGTGAGTTTCCCATAGGGAGGTAATTTTCGTCTTTTTTCATTCAAGTTTTGCTGTGTTGTCTATAAAAAGGTTTCTTGACTACTTCACCCGGATGATTTTTACCTCTGATTTCGACTTCTAATTTGGTTCCTATTTTGGCTAAATCTCTTGGTATATATGCAAGAGCAATGGCTTCTTCGAGTGTTGGCGACCATGTTCCGCTAGTTATGCGGCCAATTTGCTGTCCTTGATGGATCACAGAGTAACCACTGCGCCCTATAGAACGGTCTTTGAGTTTGATTCCCACTAAAGACCGCTTGGCACCTTTTTGGGCTTCTAATTCAAGGGCTTCTCGACCTATGAAATCATGGGGCATTTCTAGGTGTACAAGCCATCCAAGACCTGCTTCAAAAGGGGTTGTTTTTGAATTAATATCTTCTCCATATAAGTGCATAGCAGCTTCTAGTCTCAAGGTGTCACGCGCGCCTAAGCCGCAAGGAGTTACCCCTTTCCTCATTAATATATTCCAAAGTAATTTTCCTACACTATCTGGCATCAGTAATTCAAAACCTTCTTCACCTGTATAACCAGTTTTGGAGATAAATATTGTATTGCTTTTATTATCTGAGCCCAAAGTTAACTGTATTTTGCGATGACCAAAGCGTGGAAGAGTTTTTAGATTTTCCTTTGTTATATCACTTAAAATATCTAAAGATTTAGGTCCTTGAATGGCTAGTAATACATGCTTATCTAAGCTTTCTAGCTTTATACTTGATGATTCAAGATTCATCTTTAGCCATTTTATATCTTTTGCAGTGCATCCAGCATTTACTATTATCAATAGGGTTTCATTATCATCATTATTTGATTCAAGATCATATATAAGAAGATCATCAATTATTCCCCCTTTGTCATTTAGTAGGACGGTATAGCAGGATTCGCCATTCCCAATTCTATGTAAGTCTGTTGGAACAAGGCCTTGCAGTTCGTCTTTAGGGTTTTTTCCACTTAATTTCAAGATTCCCATATGTGATATATCGAAAACTCCTACTTTTTTTCTTACTGCATGATGCTCTTGTATAACTCCTGAAAAATGGATTGGCATTTCCCACCCAGAGAAAGGCACCATTCGACATCCAGCTTGAAGGCACAAGCCATGAAGAGGTGTTCTTTTGAGTTCCATTAGACTGATTGATCGGGGAATAGAAGAATTTTTAGAAGCGGAAGGAAAGCAGCAGATTTTTGCTTAAGGGTAGTCCGATCATCAACTTCTCATTAGCCTATGCTTCTTCGAGCATTCTCCAGGTTGATGAAAGAGTGCTGTAAAACTTGCTCTCATTGCTCACTAGGCCAATCTGTGACAGATGGTTGGTGCAGGATAAGGAAATTGGTCGTCAAGCAAGAACTCGCATCATTTGTTTTTTGCCACCATTGGACTCAGAGATCTCCTAGTTTGCCAAATTTGACAGTTAATTCGTCCGAGTCTGTTGGTGAAAAACAACTTGAATTGGTACGAACTTTTGGTTCCAACATTTCTATGGATTAACAATATGAGTAATTTATTAGATTAAATCTTATTTGTTATTTAGGTTAAGAAGCATCAGAAGGCTTCTAGTTACTTTTGCTGCTAAAATACTGCTTATACCCGATAAATCTATGGTAGGGGCTAACTCGACAATATCTGCTCCAGCAATTTTATGTTTTTTTAAAATATTCAAAACAGCCGCAAAGTCATCCCAATAAAAACCTCCTGGTTCAGGAGTACCTGTTCCAGGCATGATGCTTGGGTCAAACCAATCAAGATCTATTGTCAAATAAATAGGCGATCCTTTGAATGGAGCAAGTGCATTTTCAAGTTGAATTACATCTTTACCCGCCCGATGAGGAATGAGGCGTTTGTATGTATTCATTTCTTCAAATTCTTCTCTTGTCCCACTACGTATTCCGAATTGAATTAATTGATTACTAGGTAAAACTTCTAAGCAACGTCGCATAGCACATGCATGACTATGCGAATTACCCAACCATTCATGACGTAAATCTGCATGAGCATCTAATTGAACTAATATAAGATTTGGATGAAATTCGCTAATTGCTGATACTGCTCCTACAGTGATTGAATGTTCCCCACCTAACATTAGAGGCTTTAATCCAAGTTCTTGAATATTGATAGTTGCATTTTTAACTGCAGTAATGACAGGCTCGGGTGCTCCATAATTTATAGTTAATTCTCCTAGATCAACATAAGATATTTCTGATAAATCAGTTTGAAATTGAGGACAATAACTTTCTATACCATTACTTACTTCTCTAATAGCATTTGGTCCAAATCTTGTGCCTGGCCGAAAGGAAGTTGTTCCATCATATGGAACCCCATATAGAGCAATGTTGGATTCATTTATTATTCGCCGAGAGCCCATAAAAATTGCTCCTTCTGTCCCAAACATAGATTTATCTAAGAACACATTTTTCATTTCTTTAGACCTCTTTCAATAAAAGCAGGCATAGCTTGAAATGCACCTTTTTGCCAACGAGGGCTCCAGATTTGACAATTTTGTTCGATGCAATCCACTCTTCTTTTTATTGGGTTTAAATATCGTGGTTTATCTATAGCTGCAAATGTCCAACTCCACCACCCACTTGGATACATAGGTACCCATCCATAAAGAGGATCAGAATAGTTAAAGATCTCATTTATTAAATTTATTATTTCGATATGCACTTTCAGGAATGCCTCTGGCGACTCACTTTGTGTAGCAAAGATACCATTTGGTTTTAATATACGCTGACAATTTTCAAAAAAGTCTCTATTAAATAGTCCTTCAGCAGGCCCTTTTGCATCAGAACCATCGACCAAGATTATGTCATATGAATCTTGTTGTGCCTGTTCGACAAATTTTATACCATCTTCAATTGCAATATTTAAACGCGGGTCATTCCATGCATTTCCCCCTATTGTAGGAATATATTCTTGGCATATTTCTATTACTTTACTATCGATTTCTACTAGGTCTATATATCCAACTTCTTTATGTTTTAAGCATTCTTTTGCTGTACCTCCATCTCCTCCACCTATTATTAGAATTTTATCGAGATTTTTGGCACCGCATAGAGCTGGCTGAGCTAGACATTCATGATAGTGTTTTTCTTGCTTTTCGGCGGTCATCCAACAGCTGTCTAGTAGTAACCCTCTTCCATATCTTTCACTTTCAATAACAGCTATCTCTTGATAGGGACTGAATTCTTTGATAATTACTTTTCCTTTTAGGCCATAACGAACGCCTTCATGGTATTCATCAATCCAATCATTATCCATAGAGGCAATGCCATATTCTTTTTTATTCTAGAACTTCTTGCAGCCTTATACCTATCAATAATTTTTTCCAGAGTATACTTTATTTATTCTTGTGCATGATCTAATATTCTTTTGATTCTCTTTAATATTAATCGCTTTCTTTTAAGGCAATAGTTTTCTTGGCAGCTTCCCAATATATATTTAGTTGATCTACAGTTTTATCTGCAAAATTACCATCAATAGATTTTTCAACTTCAGCAAAACGATTAAGAAACTTTTTATTAGTTTCTGCTAAACCTTCTTCAGTATTGATTTCTAGCCAACGTGAAACATTTACTAGCGTAAAAATCAAGTCTCCCATCTCCTTTTCTGCTTCTAAAAGATTTCCTTGTTCAATTGCATCAACTAGTTCTTCTAGTTCTTCGTTTACTTTTTTAAAGACATCTTCAAGCTTATTCCATTCAAACCCTAAGCTTGCAACTTGACGTGAGATTGTCATGGCTCCATCAAGTGACGATTGAGACCGTACTTTTTTTTGTAATTTGTCTGTTATAGGAGTATTGCTATTTGTAATAGGATTTTCCATTTCTTTTATTTCTTCCCATTTTTGCTTCACTTCATCAACTGTTAGTTTTTGGTGATTTTTGAAAACATGAGGGTGACGACGGATTAATTTTTTTTGAATGTTTTTAGCGATATCATTTAGGTTGAACTTTTTACTTTCTTCCGCAATTTGCACATGCAAAATAATTTGCAATAGTAAATCACCTAATTCTTCTTTAAGCTCCTTATCTTTTCCATAGCGAATAGCATCAATTACTTCATGAGTTTCTTCGATTAAATAAGGAATTAGTGATCTATGAGTCTGCACTTGATCCCATGGGCAGCCATCTTTTGGATCTCGAAGAAGATGAACAGTTTTAATCAATTTCTTTAGTGATTTGACTTTGAGTGATTTTTTCTTCATTTTTTATTTGAAATGATTTTTTTCCATTCAATTGGTAATGGGTCCCCATCTTGTAATAAATGGAGCCAAGCACTTCCTTCAATGCCAATGATAATTGATAGGTATAATATTCGGTTGTTTGTAATATTTTTAATGAGTCCATTGGATATTTTCATGATCGATTCAATATTCATAGATTTGATGAGTAGGATCAATAACATAATCCAACTTGATAAGTAGAGGATTCGAATGAAACTACCAATTATTGGGCTATGGGAGAGAAAAGATCGATGCCGAATCATTTTTGTATATGGCCACCAAATGAATTTGAAGTAACCCCATCTCTTTAACGCTCTTGATTGGGTATCTAGGTCTGGAGATAACCATAGGCCTCCAATTAGAAATGCGACTCCTCCGATTAACCCGTTTCGGAATCCAACAAAAATTCCTAAAATCAATCCAAATGGGAAGCTAAGTAAGGATGTAGTTTTGTCATGTTCTTTGCCTAAAGCCATGGTTTCTTAAAAATGTCACTACTTAAGCTGACTGTGTAATGTCAGAATTGTATTAACGGGCGATTAGCTCAGCGGTAGAGCGCCTGCCTTACAAGCAGGATGTCCCTGGTTCGAACCCTGGATCGCCCATTTTTGCTTAAAGAGCATTGCTATGCAAAAGGTTAGAAGTATGAGCATTTCTTCTTCAGCGGCTACTGAATTAGCGCGACAAGCGTCTTTGAGTCCTACACCTGGCTTGATGCATATTGATTTAGTTGAAGATACTTGTGGTGAGGGTTGGTTACATATCAGGCTCAGGTCTGGAACCTGTAAGGGTGTTCCAATTGCGAGAACTGATGGTGTGACTCTCTTTGCTCCTTTAGATCAAGTTTCTCTTCTTGATGGGTTATCTCTGAACTATTACGGTGATCTAAGTGGTGGTGGTTTTTTAATTAGTAGCCCAATTGGTACTGAAGGTTGCGCTTGCGGCGCAGGCTTTAGATCTTTAGGTCAAGCCAAGCTGGAATAGTTTCTTTATTCATCGGGAAAAAGTAGTAAGGCAAGTTCATCAGCATCAACGTCATAGACGCGTGCAAGACTTGTTTCGATTGCACTTGTTACTTCTCCAGGAAGAAAACGCATTGCGTTGAGGGCATCTTCAGCTATTTCATCAGTTAAAAGCTTTTCTTCGCTGTCTAGTTTTTCATCATTAATCATTGCCATGACCCAGGTTTGATAGGCGTACACCAGGTCTGCAAACTCCAGTTCTGGGTCATTTAGATCCATCATCATTTTCTCCACTGATTACTAAACGAGACCATTTTGACTGTTTAAGGAGAATATGTCTTCTATGGAAAATCCAAGTAAAACTAGTCTTCAGGCAAAAGTGTTTGATTTTGCTGTCACTGAATTAGTGAGACAAAATCGGGATAGCTTTCACCCATTGTGGACTATAGACAGCTGGGCCAAGTTCTTGATATGGACATCATTGAATTGTGGATTATCTGCAGAGAGGGATAGCTTAGAACTATTTGGAGATGCTTTAGGCCCAGCTTTGACTAGACGCATGAGGGCCCTTTTTTTTGAAAGAGTTTTGGAAGATCTGGAATTGAAAATATTGGCTGATCCTGCCGAAACCCATGCTTTGCTAATGCCGTTAATAGCAAGTCAGGGCATTACACATGAAAAAGTTTTGAAAGCACTTGATCGAGTGGGATTATTTGACAGAGTTGAACCTGATCAAAAAGATTGGCAAGAGCTTGATGCATTGATAGCTATCCCTTGGAAAATTTCCGATTCATCCTTTTGATTCTGCAAGAAAAGATTTTTTGCTCCACTTTTTGAGAACATAGGTGTATTGCCAATTAATTTCCCATTGACTGAGTTGACTAAATCAGATGGTCGCAACAATGCAGCTAACTTGCTGCCTAAAACATATGACTCTGTTGCAACTGAAAATCGGTGGCAGCAAGCGTGGGAAGTCACTAAGGCTTTTCACGCAGATCCTAATGCCGCTGGAGAATCTTTTTCTGTAGTAATTCCTCCACCGAATGTTACTGGCAGCCTTCATATGGGCCATGCTTTTAATACTGCTTTGATTGATACGATTGTCCGATTTCAACGTTTGCAAGGAAAAAATGTTCTTTGTTTGCCTGGCACTGATCATGCATCGATAGCAGTACAGACAATTCTTGAAAAGCAATTAAAGGCGGAAGGAACTAATCGAGACAAGCTTGGTCGTGAATCTTTTTTAGATAGAGCTTGGTCCTGGAAAAAAGAAAGTGGAGGTCGAATTGTCGATCAATTGCGACGGTTAGGTTACTCAGTTGATTGGGGAAGAGAGAGGTTTACCTTGGATGAAGGCCTGAGTGAAGCAGTTACAGAAGCTTTTGTACGTTTATATGATCAAGGCTTGATTTATCGCGGTGAGTATTTAGTGAACTGGTGCCCTGCTTCTAGTTCTGCAGTCAGTGATTTAGAAGTTGAAATGAAAGAAGTAGAAGGTTCATTATGGTATTTCCGCTATCCAATTATAAATAAATCTGATCCTGATGAAATTACCTATCTAGAGGTTGCAACAACAAGACCAGAAACAATGTTGGGTGATGTTGCTGTAGCCGTAAATCCTTTAGATGAAAGATATAGTAATTTAGTTGGTAAGTTAATTAGATTACCTTTAGTTGCTAGAGAAATTCCTATTATTGCTGATGAACATGTTGATAGAGACTTTGGAACTGGTTGTGTAAAAGTCACTCCTGCGCATGATCCTAATGATTTTGCTATAGGTAAGCGTCATAATTTATCTCCTATAACAGTAATGAATAAGGACGGATCGATGAATAGTTTGGCCGGTAGCTTTGAAGGCCTTGATCGCTTTCAAGCAAGAAAGTCTGTGGTTAAGGCTTTAGAAAAAGAAGGTTTACTTGTAAAAGTTGAGCCCCATCTTCATAGTGTTCCTTATTCAGAACGGGGAAAAGTTCCAATTGAACCATTACTTTCTACTCAGTGGTTTGTTCGAATGGAGCCAATGGCTGCAAGATGTCGTGCGCATCTTGAAAAGGGTCAGCCTCGCTTTGTACCTGATAGGTGGTCAAAGGTTTATCAAGATTGGTTGACTGATATTCGTGATTGGTGCATAAGTAGACAACTTTGGTGGGGTCATCGCATTCCTGCTTGGTTCGTAATTAGTGAAACTGATGGGAAAATAACAGATCAAACTCCATATATTGTTGCTAGATCTGAGAATGAGGCTAAAAAGAAAGCTAATGATCAATTTGGTCAAAATTTTTGTTTAAAGCAAGAAGAAGATGTTTTAGATACGTGGTTTTCTAGTGGACTTTGGCCATTTTCAACTTTGGGTTGGCCTGATGAAATGAATATTGATTTACAGCGATGGTATCCAACAAATACTTTGGTTACGGGTTTTGACATTATCTTTTTCTGGGTTGCAAGGATGACAATGATGGCTGGTACATTTACTGGTCAAATGCCTTTTTCTGATGTTTATATTCATGGCTTGGTAAGAGATGAACAGAACCGAAAAATGAGCAAAAGTGCAGGCAATGGAATTGATCCATTGCTATTAATTGATCGTTATGGAACTGATGCTTTGCGGTTTGCTTTGGTGCGTGAAGTTGCTGGTGCAGGGCAGGATATTCGGCTTGATTATGATCGAGAAAAAGATACTTCAATAACTGTAGAAGCAGCAAGAAATTTTGCCAATAAATTATGGAATGCTACACGATTTGCATTGCTTAATTTAGGTAATGCATCGTTTAAAACCTTTGATGAAATTGACACTTCTCAAATG
>QCKK01000019.1 GCA_003215415.1 Prochlorococcus sp. AG-409-N21
TCGCAGCATATACCGCAGAAAGCTCATATGCATAATTATGGTTTTCAACCACTGCAAATGGGAAACCTTCTAATCCGGTATCTAATAAGTGAAACGGAATTGCAAATAACATTGTTGATAAAAGTCCTAAAGCTGAAACCCTCGCAAAGATTCCTACCGCCAGTCCAATAGGACAAACAAGCTGAGCTGCTGCTGCTGTGAAAGTCCATATGATTGGATCTCCGGGCAAGAATGGGAAATACTTCGCGACAACAAACTCAGCAAAACCTGCTGGATCTTGGAGCTTTTCCAAGCCATGATGAATCATCATCAGACTTACACCCACTCTTAAAACAAAAATAGCCAATTCAGCAGTGATATTTACTTCTGCCTGAGATGAAGGGCTCTCAACAACTACTTCAACGCGCTGCGGGGCTGAGGATGCATTGATTTGTGGAGGCAAGTCTGACGAACTTTCCTGTGAGTTTAGATTTTCAGCCTCAGTCATAGCAACATACTCTTGGTTTGATCAGTTTAGTTAATTATTTTATGTTTAGAGCTTAATTATAGAGTAACTCTAAGAATTTATTCTAAAAACAAACTTGTCGAGATAGAGAAATCAAATGTACCAAATACCCAAAGTTTATATATCGCTAAGATTCATAAGTTTTCGAATTACATGCTCTACAACTCGATCTGGGGTAGAGGCACCTGAGGTTATACCAACATTTACTTCACCACCAGGTAGAAAATTCTCCTCTTTTAAAAGATCTTCTCCAAGAGGCTTGTGCGTAATTGAATTATCATCGTCAATCCTTTCAGGCATATCAATATGAAATGACCTAATACCTCTACTAATAGCAATCTCTTGCAAATGAGTGGTGTTAGATGAATTAAATCCACCTATGACAACAAGCAAATCAAGTGGCTCATCCACTAAAGAGAACATTGCATCCTGTCTTTCCTCAGTTGCATCACAAATGGTATTGAATGCAAGAAAATGCTCGCTCAATGCTTTTGGCCCATACCTTGAAAGCATTGTTTTCTCAAACAAACGACCTATTTCTTCTGTTTCACTTTTCAACATAGTTGTCTGATTAGCTACCCCTAAACGTTGCAAATCCTTGTCAGGGTCAAAACCAGGAGAGAAAGCCTTAGAAAAACGTTCAAGAAACTGCTCTCTATTCCCACGGCCAAGAATATATTCAGCTACATATTGCGCCTCATCAAGGTCTAAAACAACTAAATAAGTACCTGCAAAAGAGCTTGTGGCAAGAGTTTCCTCATGTTTAACTTTTCCATGAATGATAGAAGTAAAGGTATGCTTCTTATGTTTTTCTACGGTATGCCAAACCTTGGATACCCATGGGCAAGTAGTGTCAATAATGTGACACCCGCGTTCATGAAGAAGCTGCATTTCTTGAACGGTTGCTCCAAAGGCAGGCAGGATAACTACATCACCTTCACTTACTTTTGAAAAATCCTTAACTCCTTCCTCCGCAGAAATAAATTTCACATTCATATTTCGAAGATGATCATTTACTGATGGATTATGAATAATTTCGTTGGTTATCCAAATACGCTCATTTGGATAATGGCGTCGGGTTTCATACGCCATTGCAACGGCTCTCTCAACTCCCCAACAAAAGCCAAATGCTTCTGCCAACTTGACTCGCAGTCGACCATGCTGCAATTCATAACCATTGTCACGAATAGATCCAATCAAACTACTTTGATATGCCTGTTCTAATTCTTCTGCACGTTTTGCTGGCGAACCAAATCCTCGCCTGTTGTAACGATCTGAATGATGAAGTGATCTCTTAAAAGCCTGCGTATCCATAACAATGGGTATCTAAAACTAAATCAATCAACTGATCCTATTAGCAATAGAAAGAAAAGACAAAAAAAAAGCCTGGTTTTAAACCAGGCTTAAAAGTAGTTTTGGTGAAAACGTCTGGTTAATTACCAGCAGAGGCAAAGTCTGGATAAGCCTCCATGCCATGTTCACCAATGTCCAGACCAGCAATTTCTTCGCTCTCACTTACTCGAATTCCACCGAAGAAGGCTCCTATCACCTTCCAAGCTATCCAGCAAGTAACAACTGTCCAAATAGCATAAGCCGCACAACCTACGAATTGATACCAAAGCTGACTCGTTCCTCCGCCTACAAAAAGACCGAGAGCTGAGCCATCACCCTGAACATCAAAGCCCCAAAGGCCAACTACTAATGTCCCCCAGATCCCGCAAACTCCATGAACAGAAAATGCTCCAACAGGATCATCAATTCCTAATGAATCAAGTGCTGAAACTGAGAAAACAACAATTACTCCACCAACTAAGCCAGCCAACCATGCACCAAGCATTGTGAGATTGCCGCAACCAGCTGTAACGCTTACCAAGCCTGCAAGAATGCCATTAATGATCATTGTCAGATCTGGCTTTCCTGAAGTCAGAGTAGAAAGTGCAGTTGCACCAATTGCACCTCCTGCAGCAGCAAGAGTAGTAGTCACTGCGACATATGGAACCCACTCATCCATAGCAAGTTGAGATCCAGGGTTGAATCCGTACCAACCAATCCAAAGGATTAAGGCTCCAAGCGTTGCAATTGCCATGTTGTGGCCGGGCATTGCCTGAGCCTTTCCATTGACAAACTTGCCTATACGAGGTCCAAGCAACATTGCTCCTACCAAGCCAGCCCAAGCACCAACTGAGTGCACAATCGAAGATCCCGCAAAATCAATAAATCCAAGGTCACTTAACCAACCTCCATTCCATTGCCAGCTTCCTGCAACTGGATATATAAAAGCAGTGAGAATCAAGGAAAAAACAACAAACTCCCCAAACTTCACACGCTCAGCAACCAAACCAGAAACAATCGTTGCTGCTGTACCAGCAAATGCAGCTTGGAAAAGGAAGTCAACAGTCGGAACAAGACCTCCTTCACCAATCAATTCAGGAGTGACTGATGGATCAAAGAAAAGACCATTGAAGTAAAGCCATCCTGCGGCAATGGCATCGCCATACATCAGGGAATAGCCAACAAGCCAATAGGCAGTAACAGCAAGGGCAAAAACAAACAAGTTCTTTGCCAAGATGTTGACTGCATTTTTTTGTCGACACATACCGGCTTCAACCATTGCGAAGCCAGCATTCATAAAAATGACGAGGATTGTGGCGACTAATAACCAAAGGTTGTTAGCTAAAAAAGCCGCATTTAATTCAGGCATCTCTGCTGCATGTGCAGAGAGATTAAAAAGTCCTAAACCAAATAAAGCCAAAGGAACACAGGCTAACCACATCAAAGAACGATGGGAACTGAAGCCACGAATACTTCTCAAAAGAAGCATTGGTCCATCAAGAAGACTGGCCTCCTGAAGAGGTGATTTGCGTCGCTTAGATTGCGAAGGTAGAGCAGTAGTCATGAAAAATTTTTGAACTGCTAATTTTGGTCAGAATAAATTTTGATCCATTCCAACTAATATAAAAATATTGAAAGATTGGAGCCAACAAGTCGTTTTTTATACCAATTTAAAAATTCATTTACCTGCAAACACTGTTTAACCAGCAATGACAGGCCTTGTGCCTTCCCATGTGATTTGATCGATTTGATAAGCAAAGCAACAAGGGATAACTTCAACGCCCATTTGAATCGCTTTTCGGAAGAGTTCCCCATATCGCTTATCAGCACTATCTCCAGGAGCAAAAGCTTTAACGTCACTACGACTCAAACAAGGAACTAAAACAGCTCTGGAAAATTGCAATACTCCAATCAATTCCTCTAAATGCTTTTGACCTCTTGTAGTTACAGTGTCAGGAAATAAACCCAAAGACCCTTCTGCCCAAGTTGTATTTTTAACTTCCAAATAAATCTCTTTTGAAGGTTTATCACTAATCTCTGGAATTAATAGCAAATCAATACGACTTCGCAAATCCTTTCCATATCTAACTTCTCGACGAATTTCGGATATGGATCCAAAATGTTCATACAAATGTCCCTGCTCTATGGCCAGGGCAATGAGTTTATTGGGCAATGAAGTATTTATTCCTGCCCAACATTTTCCCCCATTTGCACTTTCAACTTCTGCTTGCTCCCAGCTCCAAGGCAGTTTTCTTTTAGGGGATGGGATATGGCTTACTCTGACACGTCCTCCAACATTTAAAACTCCAGTCATTGGGCCCGTATTAGCGCAATGAGCTGTCACAATTTCACCACTATCAAGTTCTATATCAGCCAAGAATCGCTTATACCGCTTTAAAAGCACTCCCTCCTTAAGAGGTGGGAACTTAATAACAGGTGGTCCTCCTTCTATCAAGGCTCTCTCAATCAATAAATGCAGATGGAAGTATTCAAGTTTGATTCACTCACAGTAACCATTGGATTTCCCTAATACCAATCATGAGTAGATCACTCAAAAATATTGCTTTCATAGTTACTTGCGGAACTTTATTAAGCAAGTGCGGTGGACTTGTAAGACAACTTGTAATTGCTTCAGCCTTTGGTGTAGGAGCAGCTTATGACGCTTATAACTATGCATATATTTTACCTGGATTCTTATTAGTTCTTCTTGGCGGCATTAATGGACCGTTTCATAATGCAATGGTCAGCGTACTTGCCAAAAGGCCTCAGAATGAAAGGTCTCATGTATTAGCCGCAGTTAATACAATTATCAGCTTTGGATTGTTGATTGTAATGATCTTCCTCATTACATCAGCAGATTCTCTCATAAGGATATTAGGGCCAGGCCTTACACCTGAAATACACAAAATTGCTACAATTCAACTTCAAATAATGGCACCCATTGCATTGATTTCTGGATTATTAGGTCTTGGTTTTGGATCACTTAATGCAGCAAATAAGTTTTGGTTTTCATCCATATCTCCTCTAATTTCAAGTATATCAATAATCACTGGAGTAAGCTTACTTTGGATGCAAGCAGGAACAAAAATTGGGTCAATTGAACTCAGTTTAAAAGCAGGTATTGTGCTTGCTATTTCTACTCTTGTAGGAGCACTTTTACAATGGCTGATTCAACTTCCTATTCTAATCAAATCCGGACTTGCGAAAATAAAGTTGGTTTGGGATTGGCATCATCCTGGAGTCAAAGAAGTTTTAAAGGTCATGGCTCCGGCCACTCTTTCGTCAGGTATGTTGCAGATCAATGTTTTTACTGATCTTTTCTTTGCCTCAAATATTGTGGGAGCCGCAGCTGGCCTTAGTTATGCAAGTCTTCTAGTACAAACTCCACTTGGCTTAATATCAAATGCCTTATTAGTTCCACTCTTACCCACATTTTCCAAGCTTGCAGATCCAAAAGACAAGCCTGCTCTAATTTCAAGAATTCATCAAGGGTTAATACTTTCTACTCTAAGTATGGTTTCATTAGGGGCAATCTTTATTGCACTAAGCAGGCCAATAGTTGCATTAGTTTTTGAAAGAGGGGCCTTTGATAGCTATGCGGCAGGGCTTGTTGCAGCATTGCTAATTGCTTACGGATTGGGAATGCCAGCCTACCTAGGTAGAGATTTATTAGTAAGGGTCTTCTATGCAATCTCAGATGGAAAAACACCATTTCGCTTATCTCTATTAGGGATATTACTAAATATAATTTTTGATTGGTTATTTATTGGTGGTCCGACGCCATGGGGGAATCAAATTCCATTCAATCTGGGAGCACCCGGATTAGTAATATCAACAGCATTTGTAAACTTATTAACTTGTCTTGCATTAATAAAACAACTGCATTCGAAATTAAACGGATTACCTATAAGACTCTTAATATTTGACCTTTTTAAAATACTTATAGCAGGTTTTCACTGTGGATTAATTACATGGCTGACGTACCATGTAATTAATATACCGATAGGATTAGGGGGAGAAGTCCTAGAAATTGGCTTATCAGCATCTTTAGGTCTTGGAGTCTTTGTATTAATAAGTAAATTCTTTGGCATCAAAGAAATAAGCCAAATATTGGCACTTGTAAATAAAAAAATTATTCATCCTTAATCTCAACATCTCTTTCTGATCTGACTTGGATAGAAATATCCAGGTGATCCTCCTTTAACTTCATACCGGGCACAGAAACAATTCTTGCTTCAATACCAAATTCTTGAAAAGCAGTTTCCATTTCCTGAATCAAGGCCTTTTCCACCTGCGCTTCCGCATCAACAACTTTCCCAATTAATCGTTCTCCCAACCTCCCGATGCGCTTGCGCATGACTTTTCTCGCGTTGGTGACCTCGATGATCAGCAATGGGGTACCCCCTAACGCAAACAACCTTATCTGCAGTAGGCAGACAAAATCTCTTCTAAGTCAAAAAGTTGAGCCGAAGGCATCAAGCGCGCCAAAGGCAACTTCACATTTCCTCCACCTAATGGGACTTGCAATGATTCCAGTGCCAGCCGTGCAGCAACACTTGCACCTTGATCCAAATTGGCGTTGCATTCGATCGCCAAATCTGCTGCAAGCCCTGCATCTCCCAAATAGAGATGCCAACCTGCTACCTGTAAATACAAGCGATCAGCTATTGAAATTTCGAGCTCTCGCAAGTCTTTCTCATTGAGATCCATTTCAAAAAACCTTTACAGACAAGTGTTAAGAAAAACTATGTAATTAATCCTCAATTGAAGATTTTTTTTCTCCACTCTTGGGACGCTGAAGGAGTACGTATACCAAATGGATCATCAAAATTGCCAACCAGAACTCTGTAAACCAATTCAAGTGCTCCCAAGGATGCCTAAGTTCCTGAAAGAACCAAAGCCCGCTGTTCAAGGCAGCAAAAGCCATTGCATGCAGGGTTACATTCACGATCCTTGAGAAGTGAAGGTAAATGGGGTCTGTTGGATCCCCTGAGCCATACCAACGAATAGGCATAGTAAGTAAGCGAATTCCTCTTTGATTTTGACGGTATAACCAAGTATTGGTTGACGAAAGCCCCTTTAGTAGGGTCTTATGAATTCTTTCATGCGCCTGTAGCTCAGCGGATTAGAGCATCTGACTACGGATCAGAGGGTCGGGAGTTCGAATCTCTCCAGGCGCGCTTTACAAACCAATCAAATAGATTTCTATTTTGTTTTCAGAACAAAATAGAAAAGGGTTGGTTTTCCAATAGAAAAGGTCCTGTGCCTACGATCTCAAAACTTCTAAATAAAAATGGAGACCGATACTTTGCATTCGATCAACTCAGCATTGCGTCAAACGGATGCGAATATTGCTTCTTTAATTGATCAGGAGCTTGAAAGGCAAGAATCTCATTTGGAACTCATCGCTAGCGAAAATTTCGCGTCTAAAGCGGTCATGCAGGCCCAAGGATCAGTCTTAACGAACAAATATGCGGAAGGCCTTCCTAATAAGCGTTACTACGGAGGCTGTGAATTTATTGACGGAATAGAAGAATTGGCAATAGAACGTGCAAAAAAATTATTTAATGCTGCTTGGGCCAATGTGCAGCCTCATAGTGGAGCTCAAGCAAATTTTGCTGTTTTCCTTTCCCTCCTTGAGCCAGGAGACAAAATTATGGGCATGGACCTCTCTCATGGAGGTCATTTGACACATGGCTCACCAGTAAATGTCAGCGGGAAATGGTTCCAAGTTGCTCAATATGGCGTAAACCCAGAAAGTCAAATACTTGATATGGATTCAATTAGGCAGGCAGCACTAAAAGAGCGCCCAAAATTAATAATCTGCGGTTATTCGGCATATCCAAGAACAATAGATTTTGAGGCCTTTAGAGAAATTGCTGACGAAGTCGGTGCTTATCTGCTTGCAGATATGGCACATATAGCTGGCTTAGTAGCAGCTGGATACCACCCAAATCCGGTCCCATTATGTGACGTGGTTACGACAACGACGCATAAGACTCTTAGAGGGCCTAGAGGAGGCCTAATCCTCTGCAAAGATGAAGAGTTTGGTCGAAAGTTCGATAAAGCTGTCTTCCCAGGGAGTCAGGGTGGGCCTTTAGAACATGTGATAGCTGCAAAAGCAGTTGCATTTGAAGAAGCTGCTCAGCCCTCGTTCAAAAAATACAGTCAACAGGTCATTCAAAATGCAAAATCACTAGCTCAAAGAATTCAAGAACGAGGGATTTCTGTAGTTAGTAAAGGTACAGACAATCACATAGTTCTTCTTGATCTTAGAAGCATTGGAATGACAGGTAAAAAAGCAGATCTTTTAATTAGCGCTATCAATATCACAGCCAATAAAAACACAGTTCCTTTTGATCCGGAGTCTCCTTTCATCACAAGTGGGCTGCGCCTAGGCACAGCCGCCTTGACAACACGAGGATTCAACGAAGAAGCGTTTAGCGAAATAGCTGATGTAATTGCAGATAGATTATTAAGCCCGAATAACGATGAGATTGAAAGACAGTGCCTTTTAAGAGTTAATGCTCTCTGCAAAAAGTTTCCCCTTTATAAAAAGGACTAGAAGCTGATAGAGAGCAGGAAATAGGCTATTCACAAATGAGTATATTACTAGAGTTCGAAAGATCTTCTATATAAAAATTTCCAAATAGTTAAATAATAATTTTCTATAATGAAAAAAATCCTATGCCATCGATGGAAGACTCAATACGTCTCAATGCCGCTGAAATACTTTGCATAGGTACAGAACTTTTACTTGGTCAAACCTTAAATACTAATGCAAGGTGGATCTCTCAGGAATTAGCTATTTTAGGAATTCCGCATTATAAACAGGTTGTTGTTGGTGATAATACATCCCGATTAAAAGAAGCAATTTTAGAAGCATCTAAAAGATGCAATTACCTAATAACTACAGGAGGTCTGGGTCCTACTAATGATGATTTAACCACTGAGACAATTGCACGTACCTTTAATACAGACTTAGAGGAGAATCTTATAGCCATAAAAGATATTAGGGGCAAGTTCACTTCGCAGGGGATAGAAAATATGCCTGCGAGCAATCAAAAACAAGCCCTATTTCCCAAGGGAGCTGAAATCATTCCAAATCCAAAGGGAACTGCGCCAGGTTTCATCTGGAGTCCTATAAAAAATTTTACGATTCTTAGCTTTCCAGGCGTGCCTTCTGAATTAAAAGATATGTGGGCAAAAACTGCCAAGGAATGGTTTCAGAAAAATAGTTTCAATGAAAATATTTTTGAAAGCAGAGTAATTAAATTTGCAGGAATTTCAGAATCATCTCTAGCCGCAGATCTAGAAGATCTACTTGAAAAGGAAAATCCAACTATTGCTCCTTATGCAGATATTGGAGAAGTCAAATTGAGAATAACCGCCAAAGCGAAAAACAAGAAGAAAGCAGATGAGATGCTTAATCCACTAGAAGAAGAGTTAATTATGCGTGGGAAAGATCACTTTTATGGAAAGGGTGATGATAACTTAGCTTCTATTGTAATTGAATTACTTAGGGAAAGAGGTGAAAAATTAGTCGTAGCAGAATCATGCACTGGAGGAGCTATTGGTGCAGCATTAAGTAATATTCCAGGAGCGTCTGATGTATTCATTGGTGGCATTATTGCTTATAACAATTCAATAAAGAAAGATATATTGGGGGTATCACAAAAAAGTCTAGAAGCATATGGTGCTGTTTCTAATGAAGTTGTAAAAGAAATGGCCAGAGGAGCAATTAATCTCTTTAATGCTGATTGGTCCATTGCAGTTAGCGGTATTGCCGGACCAGGAGGTGGTTCACCTTCGAAACCAGTCGGATTAGTTCATTTCGGAATTGCGGGACCAAAAGGTTGCGAAACTATGCAAGCAAACTTTGGGATGCACAGAGGAAGATTAAATATTCAAAAATTGTGCATTGTTGGAGGACTTAACCAACTCCGTCTAATCATGCTCACTCGGAGCTAATGTTTTTCTTACTGCTTTTTAACTTTGAGCACCGGAACCCTATATGACAAGGTCTGGGATCTTCACCGTGTGGCAGAGCTACCTGGTGGATCAACACAAATGTTTATTGGGCTGCATCTAATCCATGAAGTAACCAGCCCACAAGCATTCGCCGCTCTTAAAGATATGCAATTAAGTGTGCGATGTCCTGAACGCACAATTGCAACCGTTGATCATATTGTTCCAACACTTAGCCAAAAGCGTCCTTTTTTAGACCCATTAGCAGAGGAAATGCTTAGCACTCTTGAAAGCAATTGCACAAAGCATCAAATTAATTTCTATGGACTAAACAGTGGTCAACAGGGCATTGTGCATGTCATTGCTCCTGAGCTAGGCCTTACACAGCCTGGAATGACAGTTGCCTGCGGAGATTCTCATACTTCAACTCATGGAGCATTTGGAGCGATTGCATTTGGAATTGGAACAAGCCAAGTGAGAGATGTATTAGCGAGTCAAAGTCTTGCGATGAATAAATTAAAAGTAAGGAGAATATGGGTTGATGGGATCCTAAATAAAGGAGTTTATGCAAAAGATCTAATTCTTTATCTAATAAAAAGCATGGGAGTAAAAGGAGGTGTCGGATACGCATATGAATTCGCAGGCCCAGCAATCAATGCGCTGAACATGGAAGAACGAATGACTATATGCAATATGTCTATTGAAGGAGGAGCCAGATGTGGTTATGTCAATCCAGACTCCATTACTTACAACTATTTAAAAGGACGTCCATACGCACCCAAAGGGCAAGCTTGGGATAGAGCAATTGAATGGTGGGGGAAATTATCTACAGACTCAATGGCAACGTTTGATGATGAAATTAAATTCAATGCAAGCAAAATTTCACCAACAGTGACCTGGGGAATCACACCAGGCCAAGGGATTGGAATAGACGAAGTCATTCCAATCCTAGAATCAATTCCTGTATGCGAACGATCCATTGCTGAAGAGGCCTACACGTATATGAATCTCAAACCAGGGCAACCCATAGCAGGAGTTCCTATTGATGTCTGTTTTATTGGAAGTTGCACAAATGGTCGATTGAGTGACTTACGTGACGCAGCAATGATTGCAAAGAATCAAAAAGTTGCAAAAGGAGTCAAAGCTTTTGTGGTGCCAGGCTCAGAACAAGTTTCAAAAGCCGCTAAGAATGAAGGCCTTGATGAACTCTTTCTTTCTGCAGGTTTCGAATGGCGAGAACCTGGATGTTCGATGTGTTTAGCTATGAATCCAGATCGACTAACAGGTAGACAAATAAGTGCTAGCTCAAGCAACAGAAATTTCAAAGGAAGACAAGGATCAGCTACTGGTAGGACCTTACTAATGAGTCCAGCAATGGTGGCGGCAGCGGCAATAACAGGAGAAGTAACAGATGTAAGAAATTTACTCGATGTTAGTGAATAAAAAATATATATATGAATCCATGAATTCATCTTTTACTTTCCCTAAAGGGCAAATAGCTAATATCAAAGGGCGTTGCATGTCTCTTAAAGGTGACGATATAGATACGGATCGTATAATTCCTGCTAGATATCTTAAATGTGTAAGTTTCGAATCTTTGGGCAGCCAAGTTTTTGCAGACGACCGTTATCAGGGCAATGGATCACATCCATTTGATCTTGATAAAAATCAGGGGAGTACAATACTAATTGTAAATAGGAACTTTGGATGCGGTTCAAGCAGAGAGCATGCCCCGCAGGCTTTAATGCGATGGGGTATTAGAAGCATAATTGGAGAAAGTTTTGCTGAAATATTCTTTGGGAATTGCCTGGCTTTAGGAATCCCTTGTGCTATAGGTTCGAGTGAATTAATAAAAGAGATTCAGGATTTAATTGAATTCGACAACTCCGAAGAATTCATTTTCGATTTAAAAAAGGAACAACTTTTTAATGCCAAAACAAATTGGGATATAAAGTTTCAAAGTGGGGTACAAGAAATGTTTCTCACAGGGCAATGGGATGCCACCTCCACATTAATAAAGAATAGTTCAAAATTAAATGATTTAATGGCACATTTACCCTATTTGCAAAATTTCAACCCAGTCAAATTAAATTAATTACTATCCGAAATTAATTAAAATATTTCTACTAAGGGACAAAGGGAATACCAGTACCTTTAAATCCAAAGTCATTCAGAGTAAATCTAAGTCCGCCAATTCCTTTATAGGGATTATAATAAAGACCAAATTCATAAGACCTGCGTTGCAAAGCCAACTCTAAGTTTGAATTAATAGTTTTTCCATATGCATCTGATGAAGGGTCAATATTAAACTCAAGGCCAGATTTTAATAGAAGAGGTCCAATTATTTGTTGCGTAAAACCTATTCCCAATGTGGCCATATCATTAACTCTATCAAATTGAAAAGGGCTATCTCCAGACTTAATCCTATAGGTTCCTATCATTGATACTTTAGTAAAATCTAGAAATGATTTACTGAAAGTCCCTAAAGTTAGCTCGGGTCCTCCACTAATACTAACTAATCCTTGATGACTGCCGCCTTCATAAATAGAAGAAGCAAACCTAATATTATTCTTAAAATTAAGGCCTGGGACAATTGCCTCAGGGGAGTAACGATATGCCTTTTGAGGGCTTAAAGGAGCTTTGCCAGAAGTCCAAATAGACTTCTGGCTACGTAAAGATGCAAATAGAGTTGTCTTATATAAATTCAAAAGCTTCTGGCTTGAATAAGCCGGGGCTTGATATTTGCCAAGTCCTAATCTCACTAAATAATCACTCTTATTTCTTAAGAAGGATAATTTACCTTTTGTCTCTAAATAACCTCCATATGCTGTATAAATATCTGATCTTCCAAGCGAACCGTTCCAAGCTCTATACCTATATGCTCCAAATAATCGAACATCTAACAATCCAAAATCTTGCAAGTAAAAACTTTTTTCTAAAGTACTTGAGTATCTACTACCATTTAAAAATCTCTTATTATCAAATGTTGATATGTCTGCATTTATATTAATTCCCCAACCAAATGTTTCGCCAAAAAGTTCTGCATCAAGACCCAACAAATCAAACGGCCTGGTGTCCTGAGGAACACGACTACTGCCAAAGTTCTTGTAAGGAAGGATATAACTATTTGTTTCAGTACGATTAGCCCTTTGAATAAGAAACTGTGGCTGTAGTTTCAAAAAATAACTATTCCCCAATTTTATCTCTTTCAAATTTCTTCCTATAAAGAAACCATCACGATCTTTTTCGTCATAACCAAATACAAAATAATTTTCTATCTCCTCTTCTCTTTTTATCCGCTGTCTTCTCTTAATTGGTATAGATAGTCTGTCTTCTAGAATTAAATCATTTCTTCGAGTTTTAATTAACAAATTACCTGTTGCATCTTCATTAACTTGTACTCCTTTAGCATCAATCCTACTTTGAGCCGGAGTATATGGATCATTAGTAAATACCATTCGATCTGATTCCCAACCATTAGGAAGAAGTTTTACACTCCTAGCCTGAACTCTCCAACGAGAAATCGATCCCGTTACGAACTTCTTTCTACCTTTAGGATTCAATTGAAAAACTTGAATAGCACCATATTTAGCTTGTTCTTTTAAATCTCGTCTAAATTTAGGGACACCAAAACGACCTTCTATAGATAATTTTCCAGACTTATTTATTTTTGAAATTTTCTGATCAATCTTTTGTATTTCCTTCAATCTTAATTGACCCTTTCTTTCTATGCTTAAATTAGACTTATCACGATAAGGTTCATTACCTATTGATGATTTAGTCTGCCTACATTCTGAAGGAGAATTAGTAATTGTATCTTGAATATATTTGTCAGACTCACCAAATCTATATCTAATTCCTAACAAGTACGCATTGCTACCTTCTTTGGCTCCAGAGTATATGCCAAATGCACCAGAACGATGGTGAATTCTTCCTACTAAAGATAATGCCTTAGATACCTTTGCTTCCATTTCTAAGCTTAAATAGTTAAGGAAGTGAGAATATTTCTCCCTATGTGTTCGTTCATAATTACTGTAGGAGTTGTTATAACTAATACCTTCTAATATCCCAAAACTTAACCATGGTCTAACCCAAATTCTGGCACCTATTCCAAATGTACCTTCATAAAATGTCTGAGAATAGGTATGTCCAAAAGGGATTGATTGATTATATTTTCCACCTTTTTGTCTTGGCGCCTGATGTCTAAAGACATTGGCCTCAATTTCCAACTCCAATGGTCCATTTTTATATATTTTTTTTTGAAGACCAATCCCAAATAAATTCTCTTCTCTAAATTCGGCATCAAAGAAAAGTGCTTCTCCGAAATTCGAATCAGTCATTTTCCCAATCCAACTAGTTATTGACCAAGAATATGGATTTGATATTGGTATAGGAGGCAAGATTGGAGGGCAAGCGATTTTTACCTCTTTAATTTTTCTATCAAAAGTATTATTAGTTAGGTCTTCTTTTGACCCATGAGGGAATTCAGAGAAGTCCTGAGAGATATTTTTAATTTCAAGAACTCCATATACATCCTTTAATTCACCAGTACGATCTTCAAGGTTATATTTTAAATTATTTGCCTGGAAGTAATTAGAACCTTTTCTAAACAAAATATTTCCATCTGCATAAATCATATTTTTAGAAGTATCAATCTTCAATAAATCAGTTGTAAGAATTGCTCCATCCAAAAATGCCTTAACTTGACCATCTGCAATAAAAACTTTTCTTTTAGTATCAAAATATTTTCGATTTGCTCTCAACAATAACTCTGGAGCTAAATCATTATTACTTCTAGGAATATCAGAAACTGTAAGGAGCGGATTTCCTAGCTCAATATTCGATTTTTGATTGATCGAAAATAATGAAGTCTTTTCAAGATGTGAATAGTTCTTAAATTTATTGACTATGTCGTTTCTTGAAGAAGCATGCAAAACAGGAGGTATTACCTCCATTGAACAAGAGGTAATTATCCCGAGGATCAAAAAGGGGGGGCATTTAGCCACCAATATCTCCTGCTAAGGCAGGAGATATTGACATGAACAACTAAACCCAAACGCTAAACGGTCCCAGTCCAGCATTTGGATTGTCTAGAAGCTTGATGTAGCTAAGTCAGTCTTGAGGTCCTTCAAGGTCCTTACGAGCGGGGGTCCTAGTGGGATCACTCGCCAAGAAACCAAAGAGAAAAACACCGATGAAAAAGAAGACGACCGTGTAAACGGAAATCTTGAGGGCAAGCATGGAGAACTACCAGCACTAAAGAAGCAACATCATCTTATGGGGCTTAGGACCAAAATCACCATAGGGAAGGGGTAGGAAGTGCCTTGATTGGCTTGGATTGAAATGTTTCTAAGTCGCAATCGCTAAAAAACCAGGTTTTTGAGCATGCACTTAGTTACAAAAAAAGAACCTCTTGAAGCTTCATTTTTGCCTATTTGGCGCTTGAAAAGCTCTAAATGCCCTAATCATCATGTTCATCAAAAGGATCATCCAAAGCCTTAGCAGGTGGTCCAAAAGCCGTATAGATGCCAAATCCGGTCAATCCAAACAAGACAACTAGCAATGCAATTGCTATTGAAAGAGCAGGGGAAGAAGTTTCCATCACATCTCTAGACAGGTTCAACCTTTAAAGGAGCATTGCCTCTACACTATCCGCATAGAAAGCCCTTCCGCGAATCAAAACCTCGTCATGTCTCAGCGCACCCGTATTGGCACCCTTCTCAAATCAATTGGGAATTCAGGGCAAGGAAAGGTTGTACCTGGCTGGGGAGCAACCCCTGTAATGGCTGCCGTAGGAGTCTTGCTGCTGATCTTCCTGGTCATCATGCTTCAGATATACAACCAATCTCTGCTTCTACAGGGCTATACCGTTGATTGGAATGGTCTGGGCTAAAAAAGCCTATGAATGTCTTTGGTATCGGTCTTCCTGAAATAGCAGTCATTGCTGCTTTAGCTCTTCTTGTTTTTGGTCCTAAGCGGTTACCAGAACTTGGGAGAACTTTGGGCAAGACCCTTAAAGGATTTCAAGCAGCCTCAACAGAATTTGAGCGTGAGATCCAAAAAGCCATGGCCGAGCCAGAAGCTATAGAGAATCAATCAAATGAAACCCTTGACCAAAGCTCAGGGGGAAATACTGATCTTGTAAATCAAACTCAACCCCCTTCTTCTAAATAGTTTTAATGAGCTCCGGAGATTTCCGGCTAATTGTTGGCCTTGGTAACCCTGGTACAAAATATGCCGGGACAAGGCACAATGTAGGTTTTATGGCTCTAGAAAAACTTGCACAGGAAGAAGCTTCTAATTTCAAGCAACAAAATAAGTTATTTGGCCTTCTAGCTGAAATCGGAGTTGGTGAAAATCGTCTTCGTTTACTTATGCCTAATACTTTTATGAATGACAGCGGAAAAGCTATTAAGGCAACAATGGATTGGTTTGGTTTAGAAGTAAATCAATTGTTAGTTATTGTTGACGACCTCGATTTACCTCTAGGTCGTTTGAGACTTCGAACCAAGGGAAGTTCTGGAGGACATAAAGGACTACTTAGTACAATCCATCATCTAGGAACAGAAAATTTTAGTAGGCTAAGAATAGGAATTGGAGCGCCAAATTGTTCAATCCAAGAACGACAAATGAGAACCATCTCTCATGTTCTTGGAAGCTTTACAAAGGAGGAACATTCAATCCTAGAGGATGTCCTTAGCGAGGCACTTATTGGCTTAAGAACAATTCAATTAGAAGGGATAATTAACGCATCTAATCGGATCAATTCATTTTGCATAGAGAAAAATAAAGTTAATTAATGATGAGTATTTTACCAATTACCACTGCATATCTAAGAGTGCATCATCAAAGTTTTACTGAAAAAATTATAACTGGGGAGGTTTCTGCGGGAGGTTTTGAATGGCAATTTAGGTGGGAATTTGACAAAGGCTCACTTCAGGTAGAGCCTTCTCTAGGGAGGGCTCTTATTTGCGATGCCCTTATCCGCTTCCTTCTTAAAGCCGATTACAACCTAGAAGCAGGGGGAGACTATGTTTTTACAGTCAGAGCAAAGTTTTAAATGATTTCCTTTTTGGAACAGCAAATTTTCTATTCAAATAATCTTCTGCCAAAACCAATGCTGCAACTGCATCCAACTCTTCAGGCGGCAAAATCAAGCCACGTGGTAACAAACTAATTAATCCCTTGGGAGGCCATAACTCCCAATAACGATTCCGTGATCTTAGTGTTGATCCTTTCTCCTCAACAATCTTAATTTCAAATTTCATCTTTTCAGAGATTATTCTCTTAATCATTTCACTACCTGTTCCATTCCCTAGCAAAATTTCTGAAAAGCAATAATCTATTTGCCACTTGGATACCCATTCAAAAATTAAGTTTGGTGGTAAAATTATTCCCTCAATAACAATCTGAGACTTGATATCAACCAATACTAATCCACACTTTCTTGTGCCAGGGTCAATGCTCAAAATAGCTTCGTTCATCAATCCCTAATTGCGTTTTTTCTTAGATTTTCCTTGACTTTTAAAACAATTGAAATTTGATCTGCAATATCACTATTACGCAGTGATATTGCCTCTAATGTAACACGATCTTTTGATCTACCAAGTAAGTCTTTCCCTAATTGGTTTAAAGTGTTGGCATCAAATTGAAGGCCAGAAGTAAGAGAGCCTCTTCGTTTTACTTCTGACAAAGTTGCAGCAAGTAAAAGTTTGATTTTCTTACCTATTAAATCTGATGTCCTCTCATTTTCCTGCAATATAATCTTTGCAATTACTTCTCCTTGTTTAGCTATCAGAGCATTGGGACGAATCTCTGGAAAAGCAAAAACAGATTTTTCTCCTAAAAGTACATTTGCTGCAGACCTAATATTTACAACCCAAGTACCTTCCTTCTTGATTACGCTCTCTAATCTCTGAATATCACCCCTTGGGACTAAAAGGATCTGCCTATTAGGCTTCTCTCCTGGTAATACACGTCGAAAAGCTTCAAAATTAGCCTCTTGAAGTAAGCGATCAATTGCTTGTCTAGCTTGATTTGGTTTTTCCAAACTAATGGTTGCTGTAGCAAGTGGTTGACCACTTCCTAGAACTACATCCCCTCTCCTAAATGCAATTAAATTACTTTCTCTCTGTTTTAATTCATTCTCCGCAGAATTAATTCTTGATTGCAGCTCATCCAATTGGAACAAACCAACTCTTAATTGCCTGCTAACCAATAACATCAATCCCAATGAAACGGCACTTATAAGACTGCCGGTCAAAACAGTTATCAATACAGCTGTTCTGCGTGGTCTCAAATTAAATATGCTTAAACGCGCTTTCCCTACCAAACTGCCAAGTCGATCACCAAGAGTGGCAAGCACGCCACCAAGCACTAACAGAGCAAAAATCAAAATCCAACCAGTCACAGCAGATCACTAATCGATTTGCAATATTGCATGCCAAAAATCCTTTCGATCGCTGAACATACTTAATTGAATCTCTTTGCAAGAGCAATTGGATCTAATACTGTGATTTTTTTCCGATCTATCTGCACTAAACCAGAATTTCTTAAATCTCCCAGCAACCTTGTGATAGTTACCCTTGTAGAGCCAATAGCCTCAGCAATTCCTTGATGAGATAAACGCAAGTCGATTGTTATGCCCTTTTCACCAGCTACCCCAAAATCTCTACATAAAACAAGCAAAAAACTTACTAACCGAGATGACATATCACGATGAGTCAGTGTCTCAATCATAGTTTCTGTTTGCAATATTCGACTTGAGAGTCCCTGCAAAAGGAGTAATCCAACACTTGAATCTTTCTCAATTGCTTGACGAACTGATAAAGCAGGAGCAGCAACCATTTCTACACGAGTAAAGGCAACTGCGTGATAGAAACGATCAGATCTGTGTCCCGTCAAGAGTGAAAGCACACCAAACAGACTATTTTCTCTAAGCATTGCAACAGTTATCTCTTCTCCTGACTCATAAACTCTTGATAAACGAACCGCACCCCTACGAATTAAGTAAACCCTTTCAGCAGGATCTCCCGGGAAAAAGATGGTTTTTGCTCTATCTACCATCTCAGTACTAGAGCCCTCTAAAGAGCGAATAACATCAATCAAGTTGTTTTTACTTGGCAAGGATGCTTCCTTCAAGTTCTTTGATTGACCACTAATGCTCTGTGAATGAGCAGAGAACCTACTAAAACCATTTATCGTGCCGGTCATGATTCCAATCAAGATTGAAAGACGCTAAGGAGTAGATCTATAAATACATGTAGCAAAAACAACTTTTTCAACTCATGTCATCAAGAATTTTTTTTGTGAGGAATACAAATGGATCAACCCAGATTCCGCAAGATCAAGCAGTGAATTGAGTTCTTCCCTAGTAAATGAACTTTTTTCGCCAGTTCCTTGTACTTCTAAAAACTTTCCTTCTGAAGTCATAACAACATTGAGATCAACTTCGGCTCTGGAATCTTCGCTGTAATCAAGATCCAAATATGTTTGGCCATCAACTACCCCAACAGATACCGCAGCGACTTGGGCTATCAAAGGATTCTTTCTCAAAATCCTTTGTTCTACTAATCTCTGTGCTGCTTTTTGCAAAGCCATCCAAGCGCCAGTGATAGCAGCAGTTCGCGTCCCTGCATCTGCCTGAATTACATCACAATCCACAAGCAGTGTCCTTTCTCCCAACGAATTCATATCAAGCACAGCTCTTAGGCTGCGACCTATAAGACGCTGAATCTCTTGGGTTCGCCCTGACAATTGATGCAATTCGCGTTTTTGTCGAAGCGGGGTCGAACCAGGAAGCAGGCGATATTCAGCACTCAGCCAGCCAAGACCTTTGCCGTGACGCCAAGGTGGTACTCCTTCTTCAAGAGAAATACTGCAAAGCACTGATGTTTTGCCTGTTTTTACAATTACAGAGCTGAGGGCAAAGCCCATTGGCTCCCATATTGCACTAAAAGGTCTTATCTGATCATGTGAACGACCATCAGCTCTTGATTTCAAAGGAATTGCCAATTTGCCTCAAATCAAAGTGAAAAGCTTTATAAGACAATATATTTTTACTACACTATAGATAGTGTCAAAACCCTTGTGAAGATGGCACACGCCGCTAGATTTTGAATGAAAGACATTTGAGGCAAGTCAAACGAGTACGCAAAGAGCAATAGAACCAACTGGCTTGAGAGCCATAGGGCTTCCTCGACCAAGCAGGTCATTACACCTAGTAGCTCCTCAAGGGCAACTACATGTTCACACTGCTCCATTTAGGGGGAGCTTTTCAATCGTCCTTAAAGAAGCACTCAGAGCAGCAGGCTTAGGGAGTCGAGTAATGGTTGCACAATTCCTAAAGGGAGGAGTGAATCAGGGGGCCGCAGGAACAGTTCAACTATGTGGGCGTCTCGAAT
>QCKK01000020.1 GCA_003215415.1 Prochlorococcus sp. AG-409-N21
GGAACTCTCTACCTAATACAACTGCTTCACCTGATGGGTTTAATTCAACATTAAGAGATTGCTCATCAACCATCAACTCATTGGGGGTAGTGTCAATTAAATCAAAAGGTGGAATTGGGCCAATTGGAGTGGCCCACAGTTCTCCTTGCCTCACAACAGGCAAAACATTTCTTTGAAGTACAAATCTTGCTACGAATGAATTTATAGGACGATGAACCAAGTCAGCAGGCGAGGCGTACTGTTGAATTACTCCATTTCTAATAACTGCAACTCGGTCACAAATAGCGAGAGCTTCCTGTGGGTCATGAGTAACCAATAAACCACTTGCATTACAGGTTTTCAAAACCCTAGACAACTCAGATCTAAGTTTTAATCGAACTTCTACATCAAGATTTGAAAAAGGTTCATCTAATAACACAAGTGCTGTGCCAGGAGCAAGGGCCCTAGCAAGTGCAAGTCTCTGTCTTTGGCCTCCAGAAAGTTCATGAGGGTATCTATGGCGTAATTCAGATATATCTAGAAGGTCTAGTAGCCAATCTGCTCGGGATTTATCCTGATGTTTACGGAGGCCAAAGCATACATTTGACCAGGCATCTAAATGAGGGAAAAGCGCATAATCCTGAAAAACCATTCCAACTCCTCTTCTTTCAGGAGGGAGGACTCGTTCAGGACTTGCTACTTGTATTCCGTCTATTGAAATTGATCCAGAGATTGGATTCTCAAATCCAGCAACCAACCTAAGTAAAGTTGTTTTTCCGCAGCCAGATGGACCTAAAAGTCCGACTAATTCTCCATGTTTAACCTCTAGATCAAGCTCTTTGAGCACGGAATCAGAGCAGCTAGAAGAGCCATATCTATGGGAAAGGCTGTTGATTTGCAGGTGTATATCAGACAAAAGGTATTTCTACTCAGAGAGAAGTGGCAGTAGTGAAGAGAGAATCAAAATCTACGTATGTATTTTGATAGTCCTTCAATTTTCTCCTATCGAGAAAGGAAAAGTCACCGAGTTAATGTGTAAAAAGCTACAAAATGATGTATCATACAATAAGAAATATTTTTAAGTTTATTTCTAAAGACCATAAATACAAACCGAATACTTCAATCAAGCCTAACAAACCAGTAATAATAGAAAATTAATTATGCTATTGATTGAATATAATATCTTGCTGTTGTAAATATTATATCCGTTTAAATATGTATAGAAAAAAAACTATATATTCACAGATAAAACGCTAATCATTTAAAATGCATTGTGAAATCAATATTAAGACAAAATGCCACTGATCACTATAAAGTCATCTCAACCCATCATCAAAAACAAGGCGGACATTGCCTCTAAAATAACAACACTTATATCAAGACTTCTTAATAAGCCCTCTACTTAAATAATGGTAATAATAGAAGAAGAGGCTGATATCTATTTTGATAATAGTGAAGAAGCATGCTGTCTTGTTGATTTAAAAAGTATTGGAGGTCTAAGCAGTGAAGTGAACAAAAGTATAAGCAAAGAAATATGTAATTTTATAGAAAATGTACTTAGTATAAATTCCAATAGAGTCTATATTAACTTCGTAAATATAGACTCATCAAATTGGGGTTGGAACAATGGTACATTTGGCTAAATGACAATATCCAAGTCAGTACGTCTTAGATCAGCTAAGATAATGAGTTATCTTGAAAAACTATACCCTAATCCGGATATTCCACTTGACCATAGCAATGAATTTACATTGCTTATAGCAGTATTACTAAGTGCTCAATCTACAGATAAAAAAGTAAATGAAGTAACAAAGGAATTATTTAAACTTGCATCAAGCCCTACAGAGATGAAGAATCTTGGTCTTGATATTATCACTAAAAGTATTAAGCAACTGGGGCTATATAGGCAAAAGGCTAAAAATATTTACTCACTATCCAATATTATTATAGAAGATTTTCATGGGGAAGTTCCTACAAGCCTAAAAGATCTAGAATCTCTCCCTGGGGTAGGGCATAAAACAGCATGTGTTCTCGTTTCACAAGCCTTTGGTATTCCCTCATTTCCAATTGACACTCACATACATAGACTCGCACAAAGGTGGGAATTAACTTCTGGCAAGAATGTAAAAGAAACGGAGAAAGATTTAAAGAATATATTCCCAGTCGCTTCTTGGAATAAGCTCCATCTTCAAATCATTTATTATGGACGTGAACACTGTACTGCCAGAGGTTGTGATGGAACATTATGTGATTTATGTCGTACTCTATTCCCAAAGAGAGTAATCCCAATCAATTGTAAAAAAGCCTAAGCACTATCCTAATCGTAAAATACAAATCACAGAAAGATAGAGGTAACAACACCAGCTATAAAACCTAAAATATGAGAAGAGAAACTTATATTATCTGGATGATTAATAGGAATTAGGTTTAGAAGATATTGACCATATAAATAAATACAAGTAATTTAAAGCATAATAGTACTCTACTTCCTCTCGACAAAAGCAATAGTTAATAGGTAACCGAGAAAACCGTAGCATATTCCTGATAAGCCATGATGTGCCTTATCCTATAAAATAATATTGGGATATGAAAAATAAGAACGGCTAGGATTATCTTATAAAACTGTCTCTCATTCCTTAAGATAACAAAATGTCTTAATGGCAGAAATGCCATTGAATTAATAAATAAGTGATTAAGTCCAGAATGACTGAAGGAGAAGGTTAATAAAGATACCAGGCCACCTCTGAATAAAGTGGCAGATTCCAATTACCAGAAAAAAATACCTGATCTACTATTTCTTGTACCCAAGCAATTAGTAAAAATACGAGTGGAGAGACTAACCTTCGAATCATTTTACAAAATTCTGCCTTTTAAAATAGAACCGTCTAAGATATGAATGTAAAGAATGTTAGTAGATTTGTGGCAAACAAAATAGCAATCAGTGGTGCTTCTGGCAAAACAGGTTTCAGGATCGCAGAGGAAGCTAAGAAATCAGGAAAGCAAGTTCGTTTACTAATTCGAGAAACCTCAATCGTTCCTAACACCCTTTCTGATTGCGAAAAAGCATATTTCTCTATTGCTAGTGACAAGTCATTAGACCAAGCACTAGAGGGATGTGATGCATTAGTTATTGCGACAGGGGCAAGGCCTTCTATTGATCTGACTGGACCTGCACGAATAGATGCAGTCGGAGTAAGTAAACAGATAGAAAGTTGCAAACGCGTTGGTATAAATCGTATTTTATTAGTCAGTTCACTATGTGCAGGAAGATTTTTCCACCCTCTGAACCTATTTGGATTGATTCTTATATGGAAAAGATTAGGAGAACAGTCATTAGAGGAAAGTGGCTTGGAATGGACAATTATTAGGCCTGGAGGATTAACGGAACAAGAGGATAACCTTAACAAACTTGGAATATGCTACACAGGCCCTGACAAACAAGAAGAGGCATATATCCCAAGAAGATTGGTAGCGAAGTGTTGCATTGAAGCTTTGAAGACACCAACATCAATTAATCAGATTATCGAAATTACAAGTGATGAAAAACAAAAAACAATAAGCATGGAACAGGCTATTACAGACATTATGACCTTCTCGTCATAAGCTCAAAGAATAGAGGCTTATCTCTTATGACTACCAATTCAAAAATTGATGCATTACAGCTGATGTTAACCGATTTACGCACCCGTAACGAACCTATAAGGCATAAAGCTGCTTTCCGTGGATGTCAACCAGAGTTCCAGAGTCTGGTTAGTAATTTAATAGAACAACTTGAGAAACAACTTCAAACAGAGAAGCTAATACAGAGGGACAAAGACAAATCTATCCATTAAATGATATTAGATTTGAACTAATTTATTCTTACACTAGAAATATCTTACTAGCCTAACTCTAGGCATGCTAGTCCGTATACATCATTTAAAGAAATATGTGGTTGTTGTCCTCTATACATTCGTAATGTTTGAGAAATAGCCTTAAAACCTAACTCCTTAAGGAGATTCTCTACATTGGTATTGGCTCCAGGAGAATCGAGGAG
Source organism: Prochlorococcus sp. AG-409-N21 (assembly GCA_003215415.1). GTDB lineage: Bacteria > Cyanobacteriota > Cyanobacteriia > PCC-6307 > Cyanobiaceae > AG-409-N21. The sequence continues at coordinate 4,016 of QCKK01000020.1, forward strand.
AATGACTCCTGGATGCTTAATTATGAGATTCTCCAATAGTATCTTTGCTAATAAAGGGGTATCTGCTAACAAAGGACCAATACGCCAACCCTCTCTATCCTTCAGCAAACAAGGACGAATTCTCCCAAAACCATGACAAAAGCCCTGATTATCAACTAGAGCTAATACTTGACCCGCTGGATGGTTCAACCAGTCTGAAAGGAAGTGTGGTCTAGGGGTGGTTTCCCGTCTCTCATCATAAGAATGAACTGCATGACTAGGTATTTCTTTACCTTCAAGGAGATTAAGGTTACTTCGATTATTAAGTGTATTTATATCATCTAAATTTAATGTATCTCGTCCAATAGATTGCCAACGAGTTGTAGGCGAAGCACTTTGAAAACCCCACTTTGCGTAATCTTCAACTCTATTTAGAGCAGCTTCCAACCCAACACAAGGTAAAGTTTCTAAATGTTTAATTGCTTTTTGCCAAAGTTTAATACCAAATCCCTTTCCTCGATGTTCAGGAACAACAAGATAAAGACCGATAAATCCATATAATTTATTATAACGAACTCCAGCTATACATCCAATTGGAACGCCATTAAGACAGCCAATCCATAATCCTTGCTGATCTGTATGCCTATAAATACCAAAATCTCCAGCTCCAGGAGCAAAACCTTCTTCTCTCGCCCATTGGGTAACGAGTCGAATATCGGAATTCTTTAGAGGTCTAATAGTAAATGAGTCGCCCATCAGTACATAACGATTAATTGAATGAAGAGAACAAATAAAGCTAAATGAATATTAGTTAAATAGTAGATAATTAAAAAGTATGCATGCTATTGATTTAGCTTGAATTACTCACATTGTCGTAGCTATTATAGAGGTAAGGTGCAATCAAAAGGAATAGACACCACCAGATTATGATTGGGATTGTAAGAAAAATAGAAAGCCATAAATTAGGTAAAAAGGTCCAAATCAATAAAATAGCAATACCACCTGTCAGGAGAATGCTCCAAGGTTGACACCACGAAGGTTTAGAAGACCAGTAATTCGATAGTTTGCTATCTCCTTCTATGGAATTCATTTTAATTTAACTAATTGACCGGAGCTCTTTAAATCCTGGAGAGATTCATATCCCCCTAATAATTCACCATCAAAAAATAACTGGGGAAAAGTGGACATATTGCTTCTTTGCTTAAATTCTGTAAAAGCAGAGTCATTATCAATAATAGTCGTGAAATATGGTATTTCAGAATTGTTCAAAATTCTCATAGCTCTTGACGACCAAGGACAGCCAGGTAAAACAACGAGCTCTAACCTCTCAGTATTTGTATTATCATTTGTATTATCATTTATATTATTATTTAAGTTATTAGAAGAAGTATCTAATACTCCTACTAATAATTCTGCGCCTTTAAGGATGGTTGTACCAGGCTCTAAATGTCCTCCCCAAACCTGACAATCACCATCTGAAAGGCTAAGGTGAAGATGAACACCAGAGGGTGAAAAAGTTCCATTCAGAGTGATTATCTCCAAATTACCTTCTAAAATTGTAGGTGCAGATTTACCAGGGCATTGAAAAGATGCTCGAGATAGGTTACCAACAACACCGAGTACAAAGCCATTTGCCTGGTCTCTTTTTGCAAGCTCTTCAAGAAATAGGCGAAGATCTGTGCCAGGAGCAAGCTTGTAAGTTAATGAACGCATCCTAAATTTTCATATCCTAATAATGTTATAAGATTATATACGCTCCTCGAAATAATATAGATAATTAAAAAATGAATCTTAAAGACCAGATACAATGACAGGGTATAAATAGAATTGAATCAAATCACCTGTTACAAGCTGATAATATGAAAACAAACGTAAAAATGAAAAGTTCAAGTGATTGCAGACTTTCAATAGGACCCTATCCTCAATTTTCATATGACTCGACAGGTGGTGGAGGTCCAGGCGAATTATCAATAGGAGAAGACAAAGAAGGTACGGCAAAAATAACTTTTCTGCCAGAAAATTTTATAGTTCCTAGTTTGAATTTTAAAACGACTAAAATACTTGGCATCCCATTTCCACCTGGATTAGAGATAAATATCAATACTAAAAAACTAGAGGGCTACCTAAATAAGAATACTGGAGAAGTAAGTCTAGAATTCGAAGCAAGCTTCAAATTTCATATAAAAGATCTATATTCAGCTCCAGACCTAATTATTAAAACGAATCTAACAACAGAAATAGTTACACAAAGAGGCAAGGAAGTTAGGGGCGTAAGACTAGACAAAGAATCTAATGTTAAGCTTGTTGGCAAATCATTAGTTCCAATTACTAATGACTACTTGCTAAATAAATTCTTAATGCTCCCATCTGAAGCATTAGCAATATTGAACTGCCAAATAACAATAGACTAAAAACTATTTATAATATAAATATAATTCAAGTAATTTATTTCTCTTCCATCTTTTTTACTATAAAAAGCATTGTAGCAAGAGACCCTATAAGGACAAGTAAAAGAGCTGTTGTCATTTTAATTGGCATGCATGTAGGATTTAATCGTACATTAGTCCAGGACATACCAATAGAATTAACTGCTTTGCTTAAGAAAATAGAGACTTTTCTGAAGATATGATCTGTTATGAAGACTTTTCTCTGCTACGTAAATGAACTAAATTTAAGATCAGCATAAAAGTAAAAATTGAACCCAACATCAAATAAAACCTATCGAAAGTTGGCAAATGGATTAACTGTTTCAAGAGCACTCCTTGCAATTCCCTTTGTTATCTCTCTCGCTATAGGCAACCAGTCACTGTCTTGGATGATATTCTGCTTATGTGGAATAACAGACTTTATTGATGGATTTCTAGCGAAAAAAGCAGGTGGCGGAACAGACTTTGGATCTCGTCTAGATCCTTTAGCAGACAAAATAATTATAGTTGCTGCCTTGCTATGGATGACAAGTCAATATATATTGCCTTTCTGGGCTATATGGATAATTATATCTAGGGAATTAATTGTTACTGGTTGGAGGTCTACAGCTATGAAAGGAGGAATAGCCTCATATGGTGGAAAATTAAAAACCATACTTCAATTTACAAGTATCATGTTACTACTATTTCCAACACATTGGAGTACATTCTCGGTATTAGAAGTATTATATCAGCTAGGATATGTGTTGTTCTGGATCTCTCTTATTATTGCGATAAGTTCAGGTTTTTTATATTTTAAACGCCAAACAGCTGTTCATCTAAAGTAAAATCAGGGACTGAATTACTTTGCATTGAATAATCATTTATAAAACTATCCTCCAACCCTTTTGTTAGGGTATATTTAGGTTTCCATTCAATCTCATTACATAAAAGCGTTATATCAGTTAAAAAATGGGAAAGTCTTAAAGGAAAACATTTTCTTTTTTTAAGGTCTCCTCTAGACATATCAAATGAAATAGTTTGGATCTTGCTAGGATCCTTTCCACATACTTTTGCGCATTGCTTAATCAATCCAGAGAATGTAATTCCAGACAAACCAGAACAATTATAAATACGGTTATTAGCTTTATCAGAGGAGATACTAGTTGCCATTGCTTGTGCTAAATCTGAAACATGTCCAAGCTGAGTAATTGTATTTCCATCCCCAGGAAGTGGAATTGGTCTTTCATTAACAATCCGATCAAAAAACCATTTCTCTATCGGATTATAATTGCCTGGTCCATAAATATAAGTTGGCCGAAAACTTGTAAAAGGAATCTGATTTTCTATTAGCCAGTTTTCTGTTTCCACTTTGCCAATATGTCTACTATTAGGATCAATAGGACTTTTTTCTGTTAAAGGCCAAATATCAGAATGCTCATAAACACCAGCAGAGCTTACATACAAGAATCTATGCTTAGGTGGGCCTGTAAATGAAAGAACCTTAAAAGTGTCATCAAGAGTTCGTCCAGAAATATCGGCAATTACATCGAATTTTCTTTGTTTCAAAATACTTAGGTCACTGCTTTTATGACGATCACCACAAAAATGTTCAACATCTTCTGGAACTGGTTGATTGCCACGAGTAAATAGAGAGACCGAATGATCATCTGCTAGTAATTGCTTGACAAACGCTTTGCCAACAAAGCGAGTTCCACCCAACACAAGGATTTTCAAAGTAATAAAATCAAGTAACTACCTATTCAAGCGTGTCGCAAATCAAATTCATGCTTTTTCGACATGCAGGATAGGAACAGAAGCAACATTTAAAACTATGGATATCATTCCAGCCATCGACCTCTTACAAGGAAATTGCGTCCGTCTCATCCAAGGAGATTATGGAAAAGTAACTCAATTCAATACCAATCCAATAGCCCAAGCCATTTCCTGGGAAAAACAAGGGGCAACTCGCCTTCATCTCGTCGATTTAGATGGAGCTAAAACCGGAGACCCTGTAAATGACAAAATAATTAGGGAAATAAGACAATCTATTCAAATTCCAATTCAACTTGGTGGAGGCATTCGCTCGATTAAAAGAGCAGAAACTCTTCTATCATTAGGCTTAGATAAAGTAATACTTGGCACAGCAGCTATAGAACGGCCAGAAATAGTCAAAGAACTAGTAAAGCTTTATCCTGGCAAAGTTTTAATAGGTATTGATTCAAAAGATGGTCTTGTTGCTACAAATGGGTGGCTAACAAAAAGCAATGTGTTGGCTACAGATCTCGCCAGATCCTTAAGTATTGAAGGTTTAGCGGGAATTATCGCAACTGATATAGCTACTGATGGGATGCTCACAGGGCCAAACATTAAAGCAATGAAAGAAATAGCTACTGCGAGCACCGTTCCAATTATTGCTTCTGGAGGAGTTGGTTCTATGTCAGATTTGCTCGAGCTAATGTCAATAGAAATCTACGGAATAAAAGCTGTCATTGTTGGAAGGGCTCTGTATGACGGAAGTATAGATCTAAAAGAGGCCATGAAAGCAGTGATTAGCGAACGTATCCAAGATCCAAGCTCACCGAATAGTTTTATTGCCTGACCTTAGCAAATAACGCCATTAATACAATTTAAGATAAATATTAGGAAGCCTTAAAATAGATTTATCAAATGCCTAGAGCTACAGAATAATCAATCAAGATTGAACCTGGGCCATATCAACTGCCTACTAATTCAAATAGAACATTATGAAAATCAAGAAAAAAAATAAACTATTTAAGAATCTAGAACAATTGGACTGGAGAATTCGACTCAATGTAGTTATCTTTAGTCCATCAAAGCTATATGGTGATTGACTTGGCTGAAGGTGCCTCTACCCAAATACTTCTAATAGCCAACCAATTACTCGGCGAAACTCTTGCCTCTGAACTAAACAGTACAGAAAAAGACATAGAAGTAATTTTAAAACCAGACAAATTAACTCATCATCCAAGCGTTGTAGTTTGGATTCTTGAACAGCTTGAATCACCAACTGCGATTCAACTAGAACTAAAACAGCTTCAAGAATATTGGAAACCCGCTCCTCTTTTATTAATAATCCCAAATGAAATAAGTGTGAAACCGAGTCAGCTACTTCAATTTGACTGCCCTGGCCTCCTCCAGGCCCCTGATTTAATCAAACTCAGGGAGGCAATAACGACACTTCTTGGAGGAGGCCGTGTAATACAACTTCTCGAGAATTCGGAAATGGATGCCTATTCTCCACAAGTAGCAATGGGTTTAGGGCAATGGTTACTTTTAAGTGGTATTCAACAAGTGGAGAATGATCTTCAGTTAATGGGAGAGCTGATTAGAAAACCACCTAGAAGTATTATTCTGATTCTAATGGCAAAAGGTCGAATAAGAGAACTTAATGCTGCCAAAGATTTTCTCAATTTTCTATGGGGACCATTGCGAATGGAAATAAATTCTATCTCCAGAAATACCAATCAAGAAACCGTAGAGTCAACGGATAAGTCTACGAATATTACTTTAAAGGATCGTTCTTCTGCTTCAGTGTGGAAAGCCATCAATAAAAGGATAAAAGAAAGAGTAGAACTTGGAGTTAGTAACTCTACAGGTTCAATACTAGCCCTGGATTCATTAAATAAATCTAGACGGATAGATTTATTACTATCTATACTAAGCCAATTAGATTTAGTTATACAAAGATTACAAAATACCATTAGAGAAGGAAATGCTATTGAAGAATCGTGGACTTCTCTACAACCTGAAATCAGACAGCAGGCATTACGAAATATGGCAGGAAGTTATGTTCGTATGCAAAGGAATAAGGTACTCATACCAGTGGCAGATTTTCTAATATCTCATTCCGATTTGTTACAAGTAGACCAAGAACTCCCAGATAAAGACCTCATGTTAGACCCACTTTTACTAAACAAGCCTGTTCTAGTAGAAGGACAATTACTACCGGCAGATGACCCTCGGGCTTTAATTACCCTCGAGAGGTATGTGAATAACTGGTTGATACGAACAGCGGAGATCATTAGCTCAGAAATATTAAGTTCTTGCGGTGAATGGCCTGAAATAAGAAGATACTTGTTAAATCACCATTTAATTTCTACACGTGAACTTGAGAGATTCCGTAACCAGCTAAATACTCAAGTAAGATGGCAAAGTTTTTTAGAAAGACCGATTCATATTTATGAAAGTAAAAGAATGCTATACACTTTTAATTCAAATTACATACAGTTCATTTTTATTACTGAGTTAAGAGATAATGAATTATCAGAACTAGGATGGTGGCAGCAACAAGTTATTCTGTTGCTTGAAGCTAGAGATGCCCTAACCCCTCAGCTCCAGGCCCTAATAAGACGGCTTGGAGATATCACGGTTATTCTCCTCACAAAAGTTATCGGCAGAGCAATAGGCCTTGTAGGCAGAGGAATTGCACAAGGCATGGGGAGAAGCATGGGGAGAAGTTAACCACGTACAATTTGCTTAACTTCTACACTCAAAACTCTTTTCACCAAGAATGAAAAACCTTTATAAATTTCTTCTCTGTTTATCTTTAATGTTCCTTTTAATAACGGAGTTACCTGCAAATGCAGCAAGAGATACCAACAGCTACGACGGTAATATATTTCCTATTTATACAGGGAATGGTGCACTAGTACCCCCCCAAACGAATCTTTCGGAATCCTTAGCCAATAACCGAACAAGCGTAATAATTTATTATCTTGATGACAGTGCAGATAGCAAAATTTTTGCACCAGTAGTTTCTGGATTGAATCTTTCTTGGGGATCATCGATTGATCTAATTCCCCTTACTACTGATGAGATGCAAGGTATCAAAGTCAAAGATCCTAAAGATGCTGCTTACTACTGGCATGGGAAGATCCCTCAAGTGGTAGTTATAAACGGGGAAGGGAAAGTAGTCCTAGATGAAGAAGGCCAAGTGCCAATAGAAACTATTAACAATGCAATATCCACAGCAACTGGTTTAAGTGGTCCCTCTTTTTCAATAAGCATTGAGACATATAATGAATATAATAGTGAGCCTGCCAAAGATGGCTATGCAGCCCCACGCCAATCATACTAAAAATGTTTAACTACTAATATCTATATTGATCCAAAGCTATTTTTGTTTAATATTGGTTTGGTATTAATTTATCTCACTATAAAAGAATTTAATCATGCCAGAACTTTTAACTCCTTTAATTATAGCCTTTTTATTGCTGATAGGGGTTGAGATTAACCATAGGTTCAAACCATCAAGTCCTCTTACCCTGAAGCCATTAGGATGGGATGTTAAATTTAATGGATCTAATTTAAATCTAGTTGGTTCAATAGAAATTTATAATTCTCATCCAAAAATGGAAGTAATGGTGCCAAGTTTTAAGGTAAAACCATTACTTCTAGGAAAGAATGACTTTACGGAAACATCAGTAAAAACTATGGTAATTCCAAACCATCCCGACCAAGAACGTCGTCCCGACGGGTATTGGAGTGCTTACATACTAAAAAGCAAGAAGAAAACCTCAGTTTCCATAAACATACAAATCAAAGGGTCTAATGAAAGAGAGCTAAAAGGTAACTTAGAAAACATTTTTATAGATATTTATTGGATTAACTATGGACCATTTGGAAGGATTAAAAGGAGAGAAGGGTTTGTCGTTCCAACTCAAAAGCCAACAGTTATAAATGAATCAAATCTAAACTTTACTAAGTCTGAGGCTGCACAAATTCTACCAATAAAAACACATCTGCTTGGAAGATTAGATGATTTCATAGAAATATTAAGTCATTACACCTCTAATATAAGTTTAAGGAAAGGCGATATACTTACCATAGGAGAAACACCTACTGCGATAATTCAGGGAAAATATATTCACCCAATTACAATTAGACCCTCTTTCACTGCAAGATTGCTTTGCAAAGCATTTCATCCCACAAGTAGTTTGGCTACAGCTTGTGGGATGCAAGTATTAATTAATCTTGTAGGACCAACACGTGTAATAACATCGTGGATAGTCGCTGTTCTATTAAAAATTCTTGGAATTAAAGGAATCTTTTATCGTTTGGCTGGATATCAAGCACGGTTAATTGATGACATAACAGGAACCACACCTCCCTACGATCAAACAATAGTACTTGGTCCAGAAAACCCGAAAGAACTTTGTCAAAAGGCAGCAAATCAAATAGGTATTGATGTAGCCATCGTTGATGTAAATGATTTAGGTCGGGTCAAAATTCTTGCTGCGAGTAGCAATTGCGATAAAAAATTCATTCGGGATGCCCTTAAAAAGAACCCAGCAGGAAATGCAAATGAGCAAACTCCTATTGTCCTATTAAGACCATGTTGAGAAAAAATACGGTCAAAATTGATCAATCGCCCTAGATTTAGTAAAACTGATTTTCCTGAAGTGGGAGAGGCAGCTAACAACACACTTCAAATTCAGCCGCTAAATGCGAGTCACCTTCCATTAATTAATTCAAGTCTAAATGTAGAAGATCTGGTCTGGGTTCAAAGCCTTTTATGGAAAAGCTGGTTGGCAAATCTTGAAGGATATCTTCCTAATGTCCTGCCAGCAAGGCAGCCACATTGCTTTATAGCTATAGAACAATCAACAATTGTTGGTTTAGTTGTCCTTAGTCCATTCAATAGAAGAGGTACATGCTGGTTGCTCCAGCTACCGGATCTACTAAACATTCCAAAATGTTGTAGCAAAAGATCGGTAATCAAGAGTCTTATTGAAGCTGCTATAAATTACGGAAGTCACAGGGTTAAGGGATGGATATTCAGATGTTCTCTAAAAGATTCCGATAGGCTGTCAGTCTCTAGAGAAATGGGGTTTCAGCCTCTCAAGTTTTATCAAATATGGAGTTCAAATAAGCAAGGTCAAACTAATAAGCAGTATTCAGACGTTGAAGGCAGTTGGAATAAAGATCTAGAATGGAATCATATAAATAGAAACACAGCACCACTGTTGTGGTATTTAGAACAATCTGGTTTTTCAGGACATACCAGACAAATCACAGATCGACAATGGCAAGACATCATGTTGAAGAGTGATTTAAACACAAAGATACTGACAACAAAGAACAGTAGAATTAGTAATGCACTAGCTGGGATTATTAGTCAGTCCAATGAAATAGATGGTACCGTAATTGAAATCGTTAGAGATGTTGGATGGGATTCAAGGATATCGCCAGCAATAATATCAGCTTTAAGAAATATAATTGACAGATCAAATAATATAAAGATTAGACTAGACAGAGAAGATAATCATTTAAATCAGATAATGGATTTAAATGATTGGAATGAATCAAATCAAGAAATACTTTTGGGAAGAAGTCTATGGAAAAGACAGATAAACAATAAAGTTATAAAAGGTATAAAGCCTATTGAAACAGTATTAGGGTCATTTGGACCTCAACACCCTCCCCTTCCGTCTCCTTCAACTGTAAATCAAGAGTTAAAATGATAAGCCCAGAACCTAGGTCAGTCTTAAGCATTGATATTGGTAACAAAAGAATAGGCCTTGCTGGATGTGACCCTTTAGGGATAACAGTCAATCCATTACCACCATTATTTAGAACGAAATTTAATAAAGATTTAGAAGTCTTAAGAATGCATTGTTTGTCTCGAAAAGTTCAAGGACTAGTCATTGGTATGCCCTTAGATGATCATGGATATATGACAAAGCAAGCACATAAATGCTCTAGTTACGGAAAAAGAATTGCAACGGTGCTTGATTTACCAATTGCCTGGGTAAATGAACATACCAGTTCATGGTCGGCCAGAGAACGTTTCAATAAACTTAAAAGTGATCGCAGTGGGCAGCTTGATAGTGCCGTGGCAGTATTACTTTTAGAACAATGGCTAAGAGAAGGTCCGGAACTTAAATCAATACATATGGCTACCCCTGAAAGAGACCTTCGGACTGCGATAGTGGAAGCTGAACTAAACGAGAGAAAACTCTAATGACGGCCACTGCGCCTAATAACAATGGAGATGTTCCAACAATCCTTGTACGTGATAGTCAAGGTAGAGACCTATTGTGCTTCCTGGAGCAACTAATTCCTTTAGATGGCAATGATTATGGTCTACTAACCCCTGTAGATACTCCCGTTTCCCTATTTCGTCTAATTCAAGGTAAGGATCCAGAATTAATAGAGACAATATCTAGTAATGAGCCCATTCTCTCAGTTGCTGATTTGGTTCTGCAAGAGCACGATCTGACACTCGTCCGCTCTGCAGTAACTCTTACTGTTACTGGAGAGCTAGACGAACCAGACCCTGAGGAACTCGAAGAAGACGATATTGATGATGACTCAGAAACATACGAACTTCTTATAAGTTTTAGAGTAGAAGATATAGAATATGGACTATATATTCCATTAGATCCATTTTTTGTGGTCGCAAAATTAGATAACGGTCAAGCATCTTTAATAGAAGGAGAAGAATTCGACAATATTCAACCCAGGATAGAAACAGAACTAGAAGGAAGGGAGATTAGCGATTAATGTCACAGTTATCACTCAGACCTGACTGGGATCCAGGCTTGAGTTTCCCAGGCCTACCCATTCAACATTTCTTAGAAATAGGAATAGAAGCTTTATTAATAGATGTTGATGGGACTCTCCTTTCTGGCAAAGAAATCAAACTGGAAGAGCCAGTAAAATCATGGGTAATGGAAGCCAAAAATCATTTCTTTATACACTTGTTAAGTAATAATCCTTCAAAAAAACGTATCCACGGTGTAGCAGATCAACTTGGTATTACTTTTACCTGTGCTGCAGCCAAACCTAGAAAAAAATCTCTAAATAATATAATAAGTAAATTAAACATCAAACCACAGAAAATAGCAATTGTAGGAGACCGTATTTTTACCGATATTCTCGCAGGAAATAGACTTGGTCTATATACAGTGCTTGTAAAGCCGCTGCCATTGAATGGGGAAAATATATCAAAAAATTATTTTCAAAAAGTTGAGTTATCAATTGCCAGATCCTTGGAGAAAATCCTTCAATGAAAACCTGGGTTATAAAAATAGGTACTAGTCTCCTTAGGGGAAGCAAAGAGAGACCTACTTCAAAAGCAATCGATGGTCTTTGTAAAAGCATTGCAAATGCACAGAAGAAAGGAGATCAATTAGTTCTAGTTTCTAGTGGGGCAGTAGGGCTAGGATGTATTCAGCTAAGTCTAAAAGATAGGCCTAAAGATTTAATTTCACTTCAGGCCACAGCAGCAGTTGGTCAAGTACATTTGATGAGTCTATATCAGAAAGCATTAGAAAATCTTGATATTAAAATTGCTCAAGTATTAATAACAAGAACAGACCTCGAGTCTAGAAGTAGTTATACAAATGCTTCTAACACATTAAAACAACTGATTAAATGGAAAATAATACCAATAATTAACGAAAATGATACTATTTCCCAAGAGGAATTATTGTATGGGGATAATGACACTCTTTCATCATTAGTAGCACTGGCCGTAGGAGCCAATGATCTTATTCTTTTAACTGATGTTGATCGTCTTTATTCAGCTAATCCTCGTTTAAATAAGGATGCGATACCGATTAAGGACATACATCATCCATCTGAAATAAATATTTTCTCAACAGATGATTCAGGTAATAGTGAATGGGGTACGGGAGGAATCAAAACAAAACTTGCGGCTGCACAAATAGCAACAAATAGCGGGATAAAGGTACATTTAGCAGATGGAAGAAATCCAAAAACATTGGAAGAGATTTTAAATGGTTCTAGAGGAGGTACAGTTTTCCACCCAAATCCAACACCACTGGAAAGTCGAAAGAGTTGGCTAGCACATGCCTTAAGGCCAGTGGCAGATATTCAACTTGATGATGGTGCTTGTTATGCCCTAAAGCATTCAGGAGCCTCACTTCTACTTGTCGGCATTACAAAAGTAAAAGGGGAGTTCGAAAAGAATCAGGCTGTAAAACTAACTAATAAAGAAGGGAAGGAGCTTGCTAGAGGTATCTCATCATTAAGCAGTAATCAGATATTAAATGGTATTAGTTCTAAAATGAATGGTGAACGATCTCCTGTTGTTATTCATCGAGATGTGCTAGTCCTCACCGAAATGCCAGCAAAACCAGATTAAATTTCTAAATTATCTCAACTACTTTCATGAAATTCAGTCAACTGATTACTAAACTTAAAGAAAGTCAAGTTGGACTAATAAGCCAAGGAATACAAAATGACATTGAGATAGTATCTGGAGCATCTATAGAGCTTGCTAAAGAACTTGAAATAACATTTCTCGAGAGGGGAAATATATTAGCATCACAAATAGAAACAACCAATGCCAGTGCAATTCTATTACCAGATGACAAGGAATTAATACAAGTTGCTAAGAATAGGAACATCAATTGGGCTTCACTCACAGATCCCAGATTGGCATTTGCCGTGACACTTGAACTAATAAATCCTCCACCGAAACCAAATGAATTAATTCATAAAACCTCTGTAATTGGTGATAACGTTACAATCGGAAAAAGAGTTTCAATAGGAGCAAAAGTATGTATAGGTAATAACTGCTCTATTGCAGATGATGTTGTTATTCATCCAGGAGTAGTAATTTATGAAAATGTAGAGATTGATTTAGCAGTAGAAATACATGCCAATGCAGTTATTCATAGTGGTACAAAAATAGGAAAAAGATGTGTGATTCATTCAAATTCAGTATTGGGATCTGAAGGGTTTGGCTTCGTACCCACTAAGAATGGATGGAGAAAGATGCCTCAAACCGGGTACGTTGTTCTAGAGGAGGAGGTGGAAATTGGCTGTGGAAGTTGCGTTGATAGACCTTCCGTAGGAAAAACATATATTGGTGCTGGCACAAAAATAGATAATTTAGTTCAAATAGGTCACGGTGTAAGCACTGGGAAAGCATGCGCAATGGCCTCGCAAGTAGGAATTGCCGGAGGAGCCAAAATTGGAGACGGCGTAATTCTTGCTGGACAAGTAGGTGTTGGAAATAGAGCTGTAGTAGGAGATAGAGTCATCGCAAGCTCCAAAAGTGGTATCACTGGCAAAGTCAATTCTGGAGAAATAGTTAGTGGATTTCCGGCAATTCCTAACCGTATATGGCTTCGCTGTGCAGCAACATTTAATAAATTACCAGAGATGTTAAAGATTCTGAAGACCTTACAAAAGAAAGGATCTGGTTAACATCTAAGACAAAGAGGGATTATTCATGAGACAGCATCAGATAGTACTTCTTCCTGGAGATGGAATCGGTCCAGAGATTACCTCCGTGGCCAGGTTATTGCTTGAAGAGTTAAGCAGTAAATACGATTTTGAATTAAGCATAGAAGAGCATTTAATAGGTGGCTCAGCATTAGAGGAAACAGGGAATCCTCTTCCACAACAAACAATTGATGCTTGTAAAGCTAGTGATGGAAATCTTTTAGCAGCTATAGGGAATCCAAAGTTCGATTCGAATCCCAGGGAAAAGAGACCCGAATCTGGTCTCTTAAGACTTAGATCCGAGCTAGAGCTCTTTGCAAATCTGAGGCCTGTAAAAGTAGTTCAATCATTAATTAGTTCAAGCAGCCTGAAATCAGAAATAATTAAGGATGTGGATTTAATTGTTGTAAGAGAACTCATAGGTGGAATCTATTTTGGCCAACCAAAAGGACGTATTGAAACCCCTAATGAAGAAAGAGCATTCAACACAATGACCTACTCAAGCAGTGAAATAGATCAAATCTCAGAATTGGCCTTTAAATTAGCAATGAGCCGCCGGAAAAAAATATGTTCTGTGGATAAAGCAAATGTTTTAGATGTAAGTCAACTATGGAGAGACCGAGTGAATTTAATGGCATCAAATTATAAAGAAATACAAGTTACACATCAATATGTTGACAATGCAGCGATGCAATTAGTCAGAGAACCAAGCCAATTTGATGTCTTATTAACAGGCAATCTATTTGGCGACATTCTCAGTGATGAAGCTGCAATGTTGACTGGCTCAATTGGAATGCTTCCATCAGCTTCTTTAGGAAGAAAAGGTCCGGGTTTATTTGAACCAGTTCATGGATCAGCACCAGATATTGCTGGGCAAGATGTTGCCAATCCCATCGCCATGATTCTCTCTGCAGCCATGATGTTAGAAATTGGATTAAAAGAAGTTCAAGCAGCAAAGGCACTTGAGGCGGCAGTTGACAAAGTTCTTGAAAAGGGCATTAGAACCGCAGATCTAATGCAAGAAGGCTGTACTCAACTAGGATGTCAAGCATTAGGAGACGAGTTGCTCAACTCACTTTAAGAAGAAGAAAAATAAGAAAACGACAGATAGTTCATGCCAAAACTAATGAAATTGACCACGACCTGCGAAAATCACTAGATACTTCATTGCTGCGTCGATGTCGAAGCGCCACCCAGTTGTAGCTGTTACAGGTTCCTCAGGAGCTGGAACAAGTACGGTCAAACGAGCTTTCGAGCATATTTTTGCTAGGGAAAAAATCGTTCCTGCTGTCGTAGAAGGAGACAGTTATCACCGGTTTGAAAGGATGCCAATGAAAGAAGCCATGGCACAAGCCTTAGCCAAAGGCGAAAACTTTTCTCATTTCGGTCCTGAAGCAAACTTATTCGACAAGCTTGAGGAACTTTTTAAAAACTATGGAGAATCAGGAGGTGGAAAAAAAAGGTATTACTTGCATAGTCCAGAGGAAGCGGAAGAACACAACACAAGACTAGGAACCGATTTAAATCCAGGACAATTCACTCCCTGGGAAGATTTACCAAATGGGACAGATCTTCTTTTTTACGAAGGTCTACATGGAGGTGTTGTTGGAGAGGGCTATAACGTCGCAGACGTTGCAGACCTATTAGTAGGAGTAGTCCCCATTACAAATTTGGAGTGGATACAAAAAATTCATAGAGACAATGCAGAAAGAGGATATTCAGCCGAGACCATTGTTGACACGATATTACGAAGAATGCCTGACTATATAAACCATATTTGCCCCCAATTCAGCCGTACAGATATCAATTTCCAAAGAGTTCCTACTATTGATACTTCTAATCCTTTTATATGCAGAAATATTCCAACCCCTGAT
>QCKK01000021.1 GCA_003215415.1 Prochlorococcus sp. AG-409-N21
GTCATCAAGATTTGCTCCACTGAAGTTGGCGTTTTCAGCGTTGGTAACACTGAAATATGCACCTCTTAGATCTGCGTCTCGCAAGTCAAAATTGGAAAGGTCATATTTTACAAACTCGGCATTTAGATCTGAGGTCTCTGCTTGTATCAATTGAGGATATTTTTTGGAGAGCTCTTCCAGATTCCTACGTGTGTTTGGAACTTTTCTATCTGCTTCCACAGAAACTGGATCGCTGGGGTATAGAGCTGCCGCTGGCCTTGGGAGGACCATGAAAACTGCAGCCACCAGAGGAATGAGAAGCCCTGTTAGGACCTTTCTCAGGATTGAGGTGGAACTGTTCCGCATTGACTTCTGGCCTCTTTTAATTGAACCGGTACCAATATCTCACGAAATAGCCCTTTAGAACTACTAGTTCTCTTCGCTGATTGCATGCAATCGTCCTAATGGCGGTTGTTTTAGCGATCTCCTTGTCCTAGACGACTGAGTTAGGTCTTAAGAAACTGTCATAAGTTTTCTGGACGAATCCAGTCAAATAATCTTTTATTGAAAACATCTATCCTTTTATTATCAATTCATTTTCCTCTCTTATAATATCCGTTAATTATATTGGTCCAAATTCCCCAATTCATTCTGTTGATAGATTGAGAAAGTAAATAGGTAAATCTTTATGGCTTGTATTTATTTATATTCACAGCTAGTCTTTACTCTCTTTTACTATTTTCTAATGTTTAATATTTAGACTATAATTAGTAATTTTAGGATAACTATTGGAATAGATATTCTTTGACAATTCGATTTTTTTTTAATTCCAATGAAAAATTCTTCATCCCTCCTGAAAAGGCCTTATTGAGTCGGCCTATGACATTCCACTTCGATTATTGATGCTTTCATCCTCAAAACCAACCTTTTACTGAGATACTCTTCAGGGTAAGGAACCAATTTTAGGATGAACTTCGACTACCACGCCGTTGCGGCACTTCTCCATACCGCAATACCACTCGCCGCAGGTGCTGCTGGTGTTGGTTATTTTGTTCTTAGGTCCAAGGGAGTTGGATTTGGGGCTTCTCACCTTCTTGTAGGACTTCCAATGTTTGCAGTTGGCGCCGCTGCAGCAGCCTTTTACTACGTAACAAGCCCATAATTTCTCCATAACTGGCTTGTTTACTCAATAAAACAATGCCTTTAGGGGAATTACTTCTCCTAAAGGAATAGGTACAAATTGCATATTTTTGGCCTTTTCTTTTGGTATCAACCAAATTTTAATGCTTTTAAATTGCATTCTCGTTTGACAACCGGGATTAAGCAAAGAAATCTTTTTATATTTCCTTAACCTTGTTTTCTCTCGGTTTTTTCCTTCTTCCATTAGGTTTTTTGTAATAACCATGAATGGATGAATCAACCAATACGTCTAATAAGTAAGAAAGTGAGTGCTGTAAGTCCAACTCTAAAGTACCAAAGCCTCTTTATGGGAGGTGCCCTAGTTGGTTTAAATTTAATTTTAATAATCCTATTTGGGCTTTATTGGACAAATCCTCAAATCCATCAAATGATTAGCGGTGCGCAGTTATAAATGAGCTTATTTAAAATTTAGCGTCATTTTTTTCTAATCAAACTATAATTAAATATCTTTTTAAAAGACCTAATCAAGCTAAATGGCAATTTTATTAATAGGTCATAACACTTAGGTACTTTATTCGCAGTAACTAAATGTCCCAAACAAGTCGAATCTGTAGTAAATAAAATAGTAGCTTTGAAGAAACTCGTGCCAAATACCAAGCAGGACATTTCAAAAACTGAAGAAATTGACTCAATAGACTCCTATTTTGAGTGCATTACGGCTTGCTCAATTGGAGCTGCTGGAGAGGAATGCGTAACACGATGTGTAGAAGTTCACTTAAAAGATGATTCCATATAGCTTACTTCTTGGTAAACCCTCCTAGAACTAATAATGTCTTTAGTTTTTTATTGATTAAGTCAAATTCTATAGAAATACAAATTTATTAGAAGTTACACAACATATGGGTAGGGCTTATATAATTTTTAAAAAGTTTGTTTATTCAGATGCAATTGGCTAATTTCCTTGCTTGGGTATCCATTCCCTTCGTATTGATAACGATTTACTTTGGCACTAGGAATGGTTATTACAACACTGATCTCTATGAAGGGGATGGATGTGCGCATGATGTAAAAAGGTAGAAATAACTTACCCTTTTAAAGAAATTGTATTTATTTTTTAATTTATAAATTTGATTTGGCTTTGATTTTATTTAGATTTTTTAGACCTTCTGGCTGATTTTGGTTCTAATACTTCTAATAATTCTTCCATTTGTGCCATTAATTTACGAAGCTCTATGGTGTCAGGAAGTGTTTGTTCTTCTGTTACCGCTGCGTGCATTATTCTCAGCTCTTTCCTTAATTGCTTGAGATGAGTGGTTACCTTTTCCTTTTTCTCGCTTTTAGTAAGGGCCATTTAGGCAATGAATGTCTAATGTCATCTTAGGATTTATTTGCTTCTTGTCTGGAAAGCTGATCAAAATTTCTCGGATTTCTAGCCAATGTCAGCATTTTTGAATGCCATGGCTTGGTTATATCTCTTTTGAAATCTAAATTACTGTTGTGTTGAATTCGATTTTATTCCTCAAAATATCAACTGCAGACTTCTATTTACAGTATTAAATTGTATAAGATTAGTACCTCTTACCAGAGATCCGGTTTTACACCATTTTTGTGTCAGGAATTGAACCTATGGAAACTGACAAAACGACCACCGCAATCACAAAATTTAAATCTAATTGGCTGTGGAGACTTGGTAATTCCGAAGAACTTCCTGCGGAATTGCCACATTCAAAAACCGAAAGGTTGTCCTTACAAGCCAAATTGGCAAATGTTGAGGCTGAGAATGCCTTTGAAAGAGCGTATCAGGCTGAGTTAATGAGGACTCAAGCTGTCGGGGAGGCTATGTTTAAGTCCGGCAAGGCCTTGCGTTATTCGTTGATTAGCTCTGGCAGGCAGATACTTGTTCGTGTTGAATCCGCCAGAAGGAGGTTTGAGCCAGGCTACAGAAGACTCTTGTAAATCTTATATATAAGCCTATCGAACTTAATTGCATAGATCTTCTATTAACTTTAATTCAAAATCTTTGTAGGCTTTACTCCAGCCTTTCCATAGACCATTTTTACCAGTTACATTTATTTTTTTACTTTTACAATTTATGGCTAGATAGAAACCTTTCCCTGAGCTATTTAAGCCTTTGGCAACAAGGCTTCCGTTTAGTTTACGCCAAACAGCCCAATCAATTTTAATTGGTCCATAGTTTCGAAGATCCCAACCACTTCCTTTCATTGATCTTTCACATTCCCAGTAATCCTTCGCTTTAGAGCATATTTTTCTTATTTCATTTGTGGAAACTGCACTTATGGGTAGTGCAATCGGGGAAATAATTAGTAAACAAAATATAATCCTAGATATTTTCTTCATGACTTGTTTTTTTCTCCTAAAACGAATCTAATTAGTTGAATCGAGCTAATTCCTACTGCTACAACAACAAATATTGCTATTAGAATCATAAATGCTATTGTTATTGGTGAAATATCTAGTTCTCCAAATGCAACAGCAAAGTTATTAACCATAAGAACCATTTTTTTATTTATTATTAGAGAAATGTCTATCATAAAATGCTTGATTGGTATTTTAAAACCAAGTGTTGCTTTGTTCTTGGATCATTTTATGTCTTGAAGGGTATATCTTGTTGTTTTTTATCAATAAATCTAAATGGATCTTTTATCAGTATTCCTTTTTATGAATGCAATTGGTGTTAAGGCTCTGGAATTTTAATGCCAAGCTGGAGCACCTTGCTGGATTAGTTGGTGGCGGGGGGGAGATTTGAACTCCCGACCTTCGGGTTATGAGCCCGACGAGCTACCAGACTGCTCTACCCCGCGACGTCTATTAAGAATACATGTCGATGCATCACAGTGATTTTTAACCTGTCTGAAATCTTAGTTCTCCTTTGACTTCAAGTTGTAGTCCTGGTCCTAGTAGAAGTATTTCTTCTTCGAGTTCTTCAAGTGCTGAGGGTGTCAACCATTCCAGCTGACGTAAAAGGTGAAGTGCAACGGCGTGTTTTGCTCTTTTGGCTCCATCTTCTACTTTTATAGCTATTCCCATTGATTCACCTAAGCGACTAATGCATTGGATACCTTCTGCTCCTCCTTTACTAATTAACTGTCCATGAGCTCTTTTCATTAGCTCTGTATCGAACCGACCGTTTCCGGCAACCAAATCTGGATAAGCAACCATAGATCTCGTTATCTGCTCTAATTCGGCTTGCTGAGATCCTGCTAAATGCGCGTATAACAAAGCCATTTGGGAAAGTTCTAGTAAAAGCGTTGGAGCACCGCAGTCATCTCTGGCTGCTATTAGTTCAGCAGAAGGTATTCCTAGTAGCTCTCCTACAAGTCTTAGTATTTCTTGTTGAAGAGGATGATCGCCTTGTAAGTAACTATCAAGCGGCCACCCCATTTTTTGGCACGTTGCCAAGAATGCTGCATGTTTCCCAGAACAGTTGTGCTCTAATGGGCTCTTTTTGTTGGTCGGAATCGGACATTGAAGTTGATTTATATCTACTTGCGCATTCCATAGGATTTTGAATGCCTCACGTGCATGATTTGAAGTGCCTGTATGTGAACCGCAGCTGATAGCCAACCCTCTTTCCATACATTCAAATCTTTCAGCTGATCCACTACTTACGAAAGGAATTACTTGAAATGGCTTTAAGGCTGAACGAATGAACGTTTGAAAATCTGATCTACCCGCTTTCATGAGTACACGTCCTTTGTTGTCGCATATAACAGCATGAACTTTGTGTATTGATTCGAAGGAGGAATTACGTTTTAGAATTACTTCTAATGGTGGTAGATTGGATTTATTTGTATTAGAAAGACTAGAGTTAACGTTCATTTTTTCAAATTGGTTTTATTTGTAAATACTTATAGAGGAAAGTTTCTAGCCCTATGACAGTCAATAATATCATCAACGCATTATTAACTCTAGCAATAATTGGAACCACCTCAAGTTGGGATACCAAAAGATCCTTTTGTTTCCATGAAATTGGCTTGAGCCACCGCTGTCCGTCATACCAACCTGTTTCCTCGTATTCAATAATGTCTGAAAGAAGTCTATGTTGTATATAATTCCATCCTAGCCATTGCCTTAAAAGTAGAATTAATGGGGCAAAACTAGTAGATATTGATACTATAAATAGAAGTTGAAAAGGATTCTGTTTTAGCTGAACACTACCAAGAAATATTGTCAAAAATATAGGAAAGAATGTGAGCCAGACGATAAGTATTGATAAATTAAATATTTTTAAATCCTTATTTGGAAGACTGAAAAACCATGATTTGCATAATTCCTCAAACTCTTTTATAGGCCTTTGATTTAGAGGTACTGGACAATTTTCAGGATTTTCAATCATTTGTTTTCTAATAAAGGCATTTCACCAACGTAATTATGACTTTCACCATGGCCCCAAAATGCTTCTAATGAGTAAAACTCTCTTTCACTTGGTTGAAGTATGTGAACAATTAGTTCTCCATAATCTAATAATGTCCATTTAGCGTCATTAAGTCCTTCTATCCTTATAGGAACTCTATTCACTTTTTCTTTCAATGTATCCTGCACCGCCCTTGCTATTGCCCTTACTTGTACATCAGATAAACCACCTGCAATAACAAGCCAATCAGCAAGACTTGAAACTTTATCTACCTTTATTAGCTTTATATCTTCTGCTTTCCTATCATCACAAGCCTCAGCTGCTATTTCTGCCAGTAGGGAACTATCCATAAACATTTTCACTTGTAACTGATTGACTTGAGCCTTCTTGCTGGGCCATATCTGCCCTTGCCTTTCCTGCACTTTTTCTTAGTGCTTCAAGGCGATCTTCGAAGAAGCTTCTTTTCTTCTTCTTTCTTGTTTGTTCTATGAGTTCCTTTAATGCTCCACCAAGACTTTTATATGAATTAGGTACGCTATATCCAAAACGGCAGGCAAGATCTATCGCCCTTTCGTCGGCTGCTATTGCATCTTGCAGCCTCTTTTCCGAATTGTTCTTCAGATATAGACGATACCCTGCGAAACCAGACAGACCTAATGCCATAAGTAAAAGTAATCCATCTTGAACCCACAATTCGCCTATGGCACCTCCAAGTCCAATTGCAAGTGCGGCCATCTCCCACCCATCTCTGGGGATAGTGTCATTTTGTATGCGGCCAACCTCGTGCCAAAAAAGCAAGTTTCGATGATCAATCGCAAGGTTTTCCCATTGATCAAGATCAATTTGGATCTCAACCTCATCGCGGCCAATCTCTTCAAGGGTTATTAGGGGAGGGTCCACAGCAGCTGCAGCCTCCACGAATACCCAACTTTGATTTTCTGGTGGCAGCAAACCCTTTAGTCGCTGGAGTTCACTCATGGTGAATATCTCTCTTAACTTATAAAGTTAGCTGTAAGTACCCAATTAGTTGTGATTGTCTTTTTAGAAACACCACACATTAGTGCCCACCAGCTTCCAAAAGACAATCAAAAAAAAGCTCATGCCAAGGCGTAATAATTTAAATCGAATTCTATTGCTTGGTTCCGGTCCAATCGTTATTGGACAAGCTTGTGAGTTTGATTATTCAGGCACCCAGGCATGTAAAGCCCTTCGTGGGGAGGGTTTTCAGGTCATTTTGGTTAACTCCAATCCCGCTTCAATAATGACTGATCCTGAGATGGCTGATCGAACTTATATAGAGCCATTAACCCCTGAAGTCGTTGCCCAAGTTATCGAAAAGGAACGTCCACAAGCTCTTTTGCCAACAATGGGTGGACAAACAGCTCTTAACATTGCCGTAGCTTTATCAGATGACGGAACCTTAGAGCGATACGGCGTTGAACTAATTGGAGCTGATCTAACTGCTATTCGTAAGGCTGAAGACCGTAAACTTTTCAAAGATGCAATGAATAGGATAGGCGTAAATGTTTGTCCTTCAGGCATTGCATCGAGTATTGAGGAGGCCATTGCAGTAGGAAAGGAAATAGAAACTTTCCCAAGGATTATTAGGCCTGCATTTACTTTAGGAGGTAGTGGGGGAGGTATTGCTTATAACCAAGAAGAATTCTCAGAAATATGTAAAAGCGGTTTAGATGCTAGCCCAGTATCTCAAATATTGATAGAAAAGTCATTACTTGGTTGGAAAGAATATGAACTTGAAGTCATGAGAGATTGTGCAGATAATGTCGTCATTGTTTGCAGTATTGAAAATTTTGACCCAATGGGGGTTCATACTGGTGATTCAATTACAGTTGCACCAGCTCAAACTCTTACTGATCGTGAATATCAAAGGCTTAGAGATCAGTCAATCGCCATTATTAGAGAGATAGGTGTAGCTACAGGTGGCAGTAATATTCAATTTGCTATTAATCCAGAGGATGGTGAAGTTGTTGTTATAGAAATGAACCCACGTGTAAGTCGATCTTCTGCCTTGGCTAGTAAGGCTACAGGTTTTCCTATTGCAAAAATTGCAGCATTATTAGCTATAGGTTATACATTAGACGAAATAATTAATGATATAACTAATCAAACACCTGCATGCTTTGAGCCTACAATCGACTACGTAGTTACAAAAATCCCTCGCTTTGCCTTTGAGAAATTCAGAGGAGCTTCATCTGTATTAACAACCTCAATGAAATCAGTAGGTGAAGTTATGGCAATTGGAAGATGTTTTGAGGAATCCTTCCAGAAAGCTCTTAGATCTTTAGAAATAGGCTTATCTGGATGGGGAGCTGATAGGCCAGATAATTTAATCAATTCAACTGAACTCGATCGTCTACTTAGAATTCCTTCACCTGAAAGAATAATGGCCATCAGAATTGCTATGATTTCTGGAAGAAGTGACAGCAATATTAATTCTCTTAGCAAAATTGACCCTTGGTTTTTATCTAAACTAAGAAATATAATAGAGTTAGAAACTAATAAATTAAAAGGTCGAGAGTTAAATGATATTGGTTTAGAAATTATTTTAGAATTAAAGCAACATGGTTTCTCGGATAAGCAAATTGCCTGGTGTACTGGTTCATCAGAACTTCAAGTACGATCATATAGAAAGAAGTTAGGAGTGACTCCTGTTTTTAAAACAGTAGATACTTGTGCTGCAGAATTCTCTTCAGTTACCCAATATTATTATTCTACATACGAAAGAATATTCAAAAAAATAACTAGCAATGGTGTGATAAAGGATACAAAGAATAATACTGAAATACTGATAGATAATAGTAAGAAAGTTTTAATACTAGGAGGCGGACCTAATAGAATCGGGCAAGGAATAGAATTTGACTATTGTTGTTGTCATGCATCCTATTCATCTCAGGAAGAGGGCTATAAAACATTAATGATGAATAGTAATCCTGAAACAGTTTCTACAGATTATGATACAAGTGATCATCTTTATTTTGAACCTTTAACATTAGAAGATGTATTAAATGTAATTGAAGTTGAGAATCCTGACGGAGTTATTATTCAATTCGGAGGCCAGACACCTTTGAAACTTTCTATTCCACTTATGAAATGGTTAGAATGTGAGGATTCTTTTGAAGTTACTACCAAGATATGGGGTACATCTCCTGCTTCTATTGATCAAGCAGAAGATAGGGAACAATTTGAGAAGATCCTTAGAGACTTAAATATTCGCCAGCCTTTAAATGGAATTGCAAGAAGTAAGGAAGAGGCATTTTTAGTTGCAGATAAAATTGGTTATCCATTAGTTGTCAGACCTTCTTATGTGTTAGGTGGAAGAGCGATGGAGATAGTTTTTGATCAGGAAGAGCTTTCTCGCTATATGACAGAAGCAGTTAATGTTGAGCCTGATCATCCAGTTTTAATAGATCAATATTTGGAAAATGCCATAGAAGTTGATGTTGATGCGATAGCTGATAAAGAAGGTTTTGTTGTTATTGGAGGGTTAATGGAACATATAGAACCAGCTGGAATTCACTCAGGGGATTCTGCATGTTGTCTACCTTCTATTTCATTAAACGAGAAAACACTTGAAACTATAAAATTCTGGACTAAGAAATTAGCATTAGCCTTGAAGGTAGTTGGATTAATTAATTTACAATTTGCTGTTAAACGTGATGGGTATGATTCGGAAACGGTTTATATTATTGAGGCTAATCCAAGAGCATCTAGAACCGTTCCATTTGTGGCAAAAGCTACTGGCGCACCACTTGCAAAGATAGCCACGAAGATACTTTCGGGTCAGACATTAAATTCTTTAGGATTCTTTTTTGAACCTATACCTCCCCTCCAGGCAATTAAGGAAGCAGTTTTACCTTTTAGACGCTTTCCTGGAGCGGATAGTGTTCTTGGCCCTGAGATGCGATCGACAGGAGAGGTAATGGGCTCGGCGCCTAGTTTTGGCATGGCGTATGCAAAGTCTGAACTTGCTGCTGGAGATGCTTTGCCAATTAAAGGAACTGTATTTTTATCTACTCACGACAGGGATAAAAAGGAATTAATTCCTGTTGCGCAAAGTCTTATAAAACTAGGCTTCAGTCTTATTGCAACTTCTGGAACAGCAAATGCTCTTTTGCAAGCTAACTTAGAAGTTAAGACCGTCCTAAAGGTTCATGAAGGTCGACCTAATATTGAGGATTTAATAAGGTCAGGCACTATTCAACTAGTAATTAATACTCCGATAGGTCGGCAAGCTGCTCATGATGATAAGTATTTAAGAAGAGCAGCCCTTGATTACTCTGTGCCTGCAGTTACTACTCTTGCTGGAGCAAGAGCTGCTGTAGAAGCAATTGCTGCACTTCAACAACAATCACTTTCTTTAGCAGCTCTTCAGGATATTCACAATTAATGTCTTCCCTCTTTTCTATAATTTACAGATAAGCTCTGATTCAATTATGAAATTTAATCCTGGCGATGATTGTAGAGATGCTTTTAAAGCAGCATATGAGAATCGATATACCTGGTCAGATGACTTCCCTGGATACAGTGGAGAATGTAATTTTGAAAATCACGCTAGGAGATTAAATGGTCAATTTAATGTTGGTTCAGATTTAAAGGCAAGTGTAGTTGGTATTGAAGATCAAGATATTAACAAACTCGTTACATCACAGTTGTGGGAAGTTGCTATTCATAGAGTTAGAAGAAGGTTTGATGATGTTCATGGAGAAAATGTTTTTATCGCAGGTAACGAAGACGATATTGGAATGGAAGTTTATGTTAAAGGTAAGAGCGAAGGAGATTCATATTCTATTAAGAATAATATTGTGACTATGGTCAATCGACATATCCATGGACAACTAATTGAAATACTCACTAAATCTGTTACTCAAACAGGACATGGATATTTGAGTACCGAATATACAAGTCAATATTATGATCCTATTAGTCGAAGGCCATCTGGACTCAAAAGTAATTTCAACGATACTTTCATAAAACTTGAATCATCTAATTTTTGGGTTCTTAGTGAAAGAACTATTAAGGCAGAGAACCATGAATCTAAGATTGTAACTTCAGATAAATTTTCTTTCTTTAATCTACGCCTTAATTCATAAGTATTGCCACGGAGAACTGTATATGAGATTATTACAGCCATATTTTGAGTGAAATGCTTTGAATCTTGATGTTTTAAGCGTTTTTGTTTCTCCTGCGTTCTATGCGGCAATACCTTCAAAGGTTGAGCTTGCACTTGATTCTATTAATGCTCCAATCAATGACTTTGCTTGGGGGTGGCCAACTGTAATTCTTATTGCGCTTACAGGCTTGGTATTAATGACTGGGCTTGGTTTTATGCCCTTAAAGAGGATTCCATATGGTTTCCAAATGTTGTTGACAAAGGCTCATGTCGACTCAAATAAAGGAGAAATAACTCCCTTCCAAGCCTTAATGACATCCTTGTCTGCAACAATTGGTACTGGCAATATTGCTGGGGTGGCAGCTGCAATTGCTGTTGGTGGACCTGGAGCTGTTTTCTGGATGTGGCTTATAGCGATATTCGGAATTGCAACTAAATATTCTGAGGCTGTTCTTTCAGTTCATTTTCGTGAAGTTGATTCAATAGGCAATCATGTTGGTGGACCAATGTATTACATACGTAATGGCCTAGGTCCAAAGTGGGCATGGCTAGGAAGTTTATTTGCTTTATTTGGAATGTTGGCCGGGTTTGGGATTGGAAATGGAGTGCAATGTTTTGAGGTCTCAAGTGCATTGGCTACGTTTGGTGTCCCAAAATTATTAACAGGAGTTTTATTAGCAGCACTTGTATTTATCGTAATTATTGGAGGTATAAAACGTATAGCAAGAGCAGCCTCAGCAATCGTTCCAACAATGGCTCTTTTGTATATACTCTCCTGCTTGCTAATACTTTTTTCCAATCTTTCATTCATACCAGAAGCATTTAATATAATTTTTTCTAATGCTTTTACTGGAAAGGCAGCCGCTAGTGGGACCTTCGCACAAGTTTTACTTATTGGTTTTCAACGCGGAATTTTTTCTAATGAAGCTGGATTAGGTAGTGCTCCAATTGCCCATGCTGCAGCTAATACTAATGATCCTGTTAAACAGGGAACGGTAGCGATGTTAGGAACATTTATAGATACATTAGTTATTTGCACTATGACTGCACTTGTTATTATTACTACTGGTGCATATAAAACTGGCACTTCTGGTGCGGATTTATCCCTTTTAGCATTTAATGCAGGTTGGCCTGGAACTGGTTGGATTGTGACTGCTGGGTTAGTTGTTTTTGCCTTTACTACCATTCTCGGATGGAGTTTTTATGGTGAAAGATGTACGGAATATCTATTTGGTTCAAAAGCTATAGTTCCTTTTAGATTGGCATGGGTTGCCGTTGTCGTATTTAGTTCTGTGGCTGTAGAGAGAAATGTTGTTTGGAGAGTTGCAGATACTCTAAATGGCTTAATGGCTATTCCTAACCTGATAGCATTACTATTACTTTCAGGTACTGTATTTAGTCTCTCTAAAAATTATAAATTCAGTAATTAGAAGTTTATTTACTAGTCTATAGATTTTATAGGCTTTAATTTTTCATTAAGTTGCATTGCCAATGTTTGTCGTCCGAGTGCTAAGACCTTGAGTGTATCCTCATACATCCGTAATTGAGCATCAGCGACTTGCA
Source organism: Prochlorococcus sp. AG-409-N21 (assembly GCA_003215415.1). GTDB lineage: Bacteria > Cyanobacteriota > Cyanobacteriia > PCC-6307 > Cyanobiaceae > AG-409-N21. Next base: position 12,189 of record QCKK01000021.1, read on the forward strand.
TCCCTCTAACTAGTTCTTTTAAATCATCAGGAAGGGAATTTAGATCGTATTTCTTTCCTTCAAAAGTCAAGATTGGTTCATTGTTTTGTGCTTGAGTCATAATTTGGTCGAATTAATTAATTTAGATTAAACACCATATCTTTACACGTCTGCGAAAATTGTGAAATACTTTTGGTATTTTTACCTATATTGTTAGATCTTTGATTACTTGCTTCTCGCAGAGCTCTCTGTACCTACCCTCTCTTTTCATTAATTCTAAGTGAGTGCCTTTTTCAGAAATATGGCCTTTGTCAAGAACAATTATTTCATCAGCTTCCTGAACTGTTGCCAATCTATGAGCAATGACAATTACAGTTCTGCCTTTCATTGCCTGCTTAAGCCCAATTTGGATTGCAGTCTCAGCTTCTGCATCAAGTGCACTAGTTGCCTCATCCAGAAGAAGGACTGATGGATTGCCAAGAATTGCACGTGCAATGGCTATTCTTTGGAGTTGTCCGCCTGAAATATTAGTCCCTCTTTCCTCTAACATTGTTCCATAACCGTTTGGCAAGTCATTAATAAAATCATTTGCATTTGCGATTTTAGCTGCTGCAATTACTTGTTCAATACTGGCATCTCTGCCAAATTTGATGTTATCTTGGATGCTTCCAGAAAATACATAGGAATTTTGAGGGACTATAGCTATTTGATTTCTTAATTCTTTTATTCTGATGCAATCTAATGGTAATCCATCAAGAAAAATTGTTCCACTATTTGGAATATAGAAACGTAGTAATAAAGAAAAGATTGTGCTCTTTCCTGCACCTGAGGGTCCAACAAGTGCAATAGTTTTCCCAGAACAAATATTAATTGAGAAATCAATAAGAACGTATTTGCTTGTCTCATATGAGAAGCAGACATTCTTAAATTGAATCGAACCTTTCGGGTTCTTAATTGATTGTGCAATATCTGAATCTTTAGCTTCTTGTGGCTCTCTTTCTATAGCCTTTAATCTTTTGAATGATGCTTGGGCTTGTTTGAACTCATTGAAATTTGTTGTTAGATGGCTAATAGGATCAATTAACATTATTAGAGCTGCTATATAACTACTAAATCCTTGACTATCTAAATTACCTGATTTAATTCTTATCGCTCCAAAAGCTAAAATAGTCAAAATTCCTGCTGCCTCAATAAAACCAACTACAGGATGTTGTAAAGCCAATAACCTTAGATTTCTATACCTTGCTTCTCTATGGAGATTCACTTCACTTTCAAATCTTTTGAAAAGCCACTCCTCAGCAGAAAATGCTCTTACGAGAGACAATCCTTGAAGAGCTTCTGTCAATAATCCCGCAATATCACTAACCTTTTTCTGGCTTTTCTCTGCAGCTTGCATAACTTTTGCACCGAATTGCCCAACCAATAATGCGAGGAATGGTGCTAGTAGAAGAGTTGCGGATGAAAGTTTCCAATCTAACCAAATCATATATCCAAAAACGGCTATTAATTGTAAAATACTTGGTGTTGTATCCTGAATTGTCTTATATATAATCTCACCTATTCTGTCAGCATCTTCTGTCAATCTGTATGTTATATCACCTGAAGAAAGTTTTTCTAATGCACTCAACTTCACCTTTTGCAATTTCTTAAATAGATCTTTCCTTAATTCCTGACTTACGTAAAGAGCAGGCCCTGCCAGTAATGTGTCTTGTCCAAATTGAGCGAATTTCTGAATTAAAAATACTCCTAGTGCCTTTGCAATAACTTCTATTACTATAGTTATGTTTCCTGATCCTATTGCAGGGATTAGCTCGCCAGCAAGAAAAGCAAGTACTGGCCAACAAATTACATAAATCAGCATGCACAAGCAACCCCACCATATTCTTCTCACGTGAGGTCGAAGTAATGGTATTAACCCTTTAAGGTCGGAGTGAGAATTAGAAGCCATCTCTGCACACTATCAATTTGCTTTTAGCGATTTAGCGAAATTTATGAAGTTGGATCAATTCCTAAAATGGAAAGGCTTTGTTTCTACTGGAGGCGAGGCTAAGTACTTTATCCAGGCTGGTAAGGTTTTGGTTAACGGCTCTATAGAAAGCCGCCGTGGAAGGAAGTTGAATGTTGGAGACCATGTCTCTTTTGAGTCTCATCATGTCCTATTTGAACCGACTGATCCAATGGGATCTTAATTTGTTCTTATTAGCTCCTTATAGATCATGAGTGTGCGCAAACCAGTAATTGCAGGGAACTGGAAAATGCACATGACTTGTGTCCAGACCAAGCAATACCTATCTCAGTTCTTGCCTTTAATTCAATCCACAAGTGATGATAGGCACCTAGTAATTGCTCCCCCCTTTACTGCGATATCAACATTCGCTGAGTCAGCCTTGGGCAGCCGTTTGGAACTATCCAGCCAAAATGTTCATTGGGAGGATGATGGGGCTTTTACAGCAGAGGTCTCCCCTCTAATGCTTTTAGAGCACGATGTTCGTTATGCAATTGTTGGTCATAGTGAGCCTCGAAAGTACTTCAGTGAAAGTGATGAACAGATAAATCGGCGAGCTATATCTGCGCAAGCCCATGGTCTTATCCCAATAGTTTGTGTTGGCGAGACTGATGATCAAAGAGAAAGAGGCGAGGAGGAAAGAGTCATTAGAAGACAAGTTGAGCAAGGACTTGAGGAAATTGACCCTAAAAGGCTTGTAGTTGCCTATGAACCAATTTGGGCCATAGGAACAGGTAAAACATGTGAAGCTTCTGAGGCAAATAGAATCTGTGGGTTAATACGTAAGTGGGTAGATGCTCCAGACCTAATAGTTCAATATGGAGGTTCAGTCAAACCAGGAAATATAGATGAGATAATGAACATGAGTGATATTGATGGTGTTCTTGTTGGGGGGGCATCTCTTGACCCAGAAAGTTTTGCTAGAATTGCAAATTACAAACGCAAATAAAAAATATTTTCCTAAGTATTGGAGGAAAAAAATTTCAATCATGGGGATTGTAAATACGACCCCTGATTCTTTTAGTAATGACGGGATTTACATGAATTCTGATTTAGCTTTGCAAAAAGTTAGAAATTATTTAAACGAAGGGGTTGATATCGTTGACTTAGGAGCACAAAGTACAAGACCTGGTGCAATTGAAATTGGAGCTGAAGAAGAAATAAGAAGGCTTATGCCTGCATTAAGAGCTATTCGTATTGACTATCCAGAGCTAATCATTTCTGTAGATACATTTTTGTCAAAAGTTGCAGAAATGGCTCTTAATGAGGGAGCTAATTGGATTAACGATGTAAGTGGCGGATTAAGAGATCCTAATATGAAGAACTTAATAGCTGATTCGAATTGTCCTTATGTATTAATGCATTCAAAGGTAGATAAAAGCAACATTCATTCATTTGCTAATTATAATCATGTTGTTAATGATGTTATTGATTTTCTAAATAAGCAAACAGATCAATTATTATCATTAGGAGTAAATCCGGAGATGTTAATATGGGATCCAGGAATCGGGTTTTCCAAGGAAACCAAACATAATCTTGCAATATTAAGGAAGCTAGACCATTTTTGCAATCAAGGTTTTCCTGTCTTAATAGGAACTTCTCGTAAGAGATTTATCGGTGAAATTACTAACGAAGAAGTTGCAAGTAGGAGGACCTACGGAACAGCTGCTGTAATTTGCAGATGTGTTCAGGCTGGTGTTTCAGTTGTAAGAGTGCATGATGTACATGAAATGAACCAAACTATTAATATGGCTAATCAACTTTGGTAGCAATCAATTTGAGACTCTAATTTATTTATTCTACTGAGGTTCTACTCCTTCTATTTTATCTTCAACTTCTTGATATAAATCTTTTAGTCGCTCTATATTTTCTTCTGATGTATCCCAATAACCACGACCATTTACTTCTAATAAGGTTCCTACTATCCTTCTGAAACTATGTGGGTTTAATTCCATGAGACGTTTACGCATTTCTGGATCATTTATGAACGTTTCATTTGATTCTTCGTATACAAAGTTGTCTACTTGTCCACTAGTAGCACTCCAACCAAGTGTGTAATTAAGTCGGTTTGAGACCTCTCTAACACCTTCATATCCAGAATTAAGCATGCCTTCATACCATTTGGGATTCAATAGCTTTGTTCTTGAGTCAAGTCTTATAGTTTCACTTAGAGATCTAACTTGTGCATTTGCGGTAGTTGTATCGGCAATATAACTACTTGGAGCTTTACCATCCTCTCTTAAATTTTTAATTAGGTTTGTTGGATCTGAATCAAAATAATGACTGACATCAGTTAGAGATATTTCGGCTGAATCTAGATTTTGAAAGGTTACATCAGCTGTTTTCATGACAGACTCAAAAACTTGTCTCTTTTGGTTCATTTCCCCTGGGTTATCAGAATTAAAGGCAAATGTTTTTCTTGATAGATACATTTCTTGTAATTCGCCTTCTTCTTCCCATGTTGAATTTTCTACGGCTAGGTTTACATTAGAGCTATAGCTCCCACTTGAATTTGAAAATACCCTACATGCAGCATCTCTGATATTTGTGCCTTCCTCTTTAGCCTGCTTAAGTGCATGCATCCTCACAAAATTTTGATCTAATGGTTCATCAGCTTCTGCAGCCATTTTTACCCCTTGGTCAATTAGAGCCATTTGATTTATAAATAAATCTCTAAATACACCAGAGCAATTAACTACTACATCAATTCTTGGTCTTCCTAATTCGTCTAAAGGAATTAGTTCTAATTTGTTTACTCTGCCAACAGAGTCTGGCTTTGGTCGAACACCTATAAACCATAATATTTGCGCAAGCGACTCACCATAAGTTTTGATATTGTCTGTACCCCATAGAACACAAGCAATAGTTTCTGGCCAGTCTCCTTGCTCTTTTCGTTGACGCTCTATTAGCTTATCTACAACACCTTTGGCAGAGGCAACTGCTGCTGTTGTAGGAATTGCTTGAGGATCAAGTGCGTGAATATTTTTCCCACTTGGTAATACACCGGGATTTCTAATGGGATCTCCTCCGGGACCTGGTAATACATAATTTCCATCTAATGCACGAAGTAGACTTTCCATTTCTTTGTCCGCGCAAATCTGCTCCAAGCAAAACTTTAGATAATTAAACAATTTGTCAATCTCAACAATATCTATATCGTTAAATCCTGCTTTCTTACATATTTTTACCCATGGATTAATCTTATTTAGACCTAGTAAATTAGGTATATCTTTAATAATTCCAACAATATTTTTTTGCATAGATACTCTGCCTTCGTTGTTGGTCAATGAAGTCACCATCGAGCCAACGGCGAGCCGAGAAACTTCTATTATTCTTTTATTAAGCTCTACATCTGTCAGAACACCATTATCATTCCCTTCGAAGATTTCATCAATTGTTCGTCCTATCGATTCAGCAAGAAGGCTTGGCAAAGACCTAAGTCCATCCTCCTCTCTTTCTAGAGCAGATATACTCACAAGTGTTGCTATTGCTTCTTCAGCAGTTGGAGGTTTACCTATTGTATGTAATCCACAAGGTAATAATCTACTTTCAATTTCCATGAGTTGACTATATACAGCTCCAACCACTTCATCTCTTTTGTCTATATCTAAATCTGATGCATCTTCTTTTGGCAGATCAATATCTTTATCCAGATTACACCTCTTAGAGGTTTCAACAATTGCATTTACTATCTGTATACCCCTACCACCTTCTCTAAGCTGCTGATATGAACCTACTAACTCACTAAGTTCTTTAAGCCCTTTATATAATCCAGCATTTTCTGCTGGGGGTGTCAGATAACTAATTGTTGATACATAACCTCTACGCTTAGCAATTGTTGCCTCTGAAGGATTATTAGCCGCGTAGTAATAAAGATTGGGAAGCCCACCTATAAGAGAATCAGGATAGCAAGTTTCACTCATTCCCATTTGCTTCCCAGGCATA
>QCKK01000022.1 GCA_003215415.1 Prochlorococcus sp. AG-409-N21
TTCATTAACAGATACTGCAAGATTTGCAGGCAAAGTCCATGGAGTAGTAGTCCAAATCGCAATATGCAAAGTCTTACTTAATTCTTCAGGATCTTCGGGAAGATCTAAACCTTCTTTTGCTAATAATTTTCTTAACTCCTTTGGAACAGATATCGCCTTAAATCCCACATAGATACTTGGACTTATATGTTCATCAGGGTATTCCAGTTCTGCCTCCGCCAAGGCTGTTCTTGATGTAGGGCTCCAATGCACAGGTTTCAGTCCACGGTATATATGACCTTTAAGAACCATGGAACCAAATACCTTGATTTGAGCTGCTTCATAATCCTTATTAAGAGTCAAATATGGATTATCCCAATCAGCCCAAATCCCCCATCTTGAAAAGCCAGCCATTTGGTTTGCAACTTGCTTGTAGGCATAAGCAGTTGCCTTTTTTCGAAGTTTTAAAGGTGTAAGAGCTTTACGCTGTTCAGAATCAAGTTGCTGCAGTACTTTGAGCTCAATTGGGAGCCCATGACAATCCCAACCAGGCACAAAACGAACTCTGCGCCCTCTCATGATCTGAAATTTATTAATAATGTCTTTGAGGACCTTATTAAGTGCATGACCCATGTGCAAATCTCCATTTGCATATGGAGGTCCATCATGCAAAGTAAACACCTCCCCCTGATTACCTTCTCCTAGGTTGAAATCAATCCCTTTCTTCCTCCAAAACTGCTGGATTTCTGGTTCTCTCTGGGTTGAGTTTGCTCTCATCCCAAAACCTGTCTTCAACAAGTTCAGCGTTTCCTTGTAAGACGGAGAAGCGGGACCTTGAGAATGCTTATCTTGGACCAAGATGACAGCGCAGCATCAAAGATTATGAACCCTTATGCGCCGAATTGTCTTTTGCGGGCACTTCAAAGGTCTTTCCAGAATCATCATTCCCTTCAATTAAAACCTTTTCATTGTCAATCTCCAATTCTGATTCTTGATACTTTTCATTGCTATCTGGACGAACCCATTTCTTGCGAATAGAAGAAGCTTTTGGATTGGATGCAAAGATTTTGAAAATTTTTAAAAAGCTCTCAAATAAATTTTTAAGAATTTCACTGTATTGACTGACATTAGTATTCCATCTGTTTAAAGAACCAAGAGCAACTTGCTCATCCTTAGTAAGGTTATTCCATCTACTCAAAGACACCTCCCACCCCAACCTTCCAACCAAAAGGCTTCCCAAAAGCACTCCTAAAATTGGAGCGCCTCTCAATCGATCACTGCTTGTAATCAAAATAAGTCCAAGGGTTAACAATACTGCTCCCCACATTGCATCGCGAGGACGACTAAGCTCTGTCAATAACAAAGGAAGTAGTAAAACCAAAAAGCCAATTATTAAAGATAAAATACCTATACAAGTAGCTAACATGATTTGAATTAGAACCTATTAAAAATTGAAGCTATCGATATAGCCTTTATTCGCCCGAAACAAATAGCAATAAAACCATTGAAACCTGTTTTAAATTCTGATTCAACCATCATCAACTTAATAACAATTCAATTTTAAAGCTCTTAACTGTTTCATGCCTACTTTCTAAAGACAATTTGTTAAAGGATCAGATAGGTGCCTCATGCAATTATTAGTGACATGCATTTGGAATGCCCAAAGGCAAGCTTAGAAAAGCAACAACATGAAGCGGAATATTTAAAATGGTTGATGGAAAAATCATCAAAACCCAAACGGAGCAAGTCTTGACTAAAACGTGCATTCCACAGGATATGATGTTAGGTGTTCACTGAGAACCACTAGCCCACCTGGCGGAATTGGTAGACGCGTTGGTTTTAGGTACCAGTGACTTAGGTCGTGGGAGTTCAAGTCTCCCGGTGGGCACTCAGAAAAAAGATCTATACAAACTGTTTAAAATGCTACTGAGATACGTGCAGTGTGGACGGAAACAAATTCCTCTTTGAGAAACTATTTCTTAACTTGGAATGGTCTTTTATTTCTAGGCTTAAGCAACTCAAATCAATGAAAGGCACTCTTACCAAAACTAAGAAAAGTTGCTTGCCAAGCCAAATGGAATCAAGTTCTAGCTGGCAAAAGGCTATACAGACCTACTTAGACCCGCCTAGCCCATTCAACCCAACAGTTGGATTATTTCTTGCTGGATATCTATTGGCGGGTCTAACTATTTGGGAGTGGCACTACGGCAATTGGCCTTTGCCTGTATTGGTTGGTCTCGCCTTTCTTGCTCTTCACATGGAAGGAACAGTTATACATGATGCATGTCATAAGGCCGCACATCCAAATCGATGGATTAATCAAGCAATGGGCCATGGAGCAGCAATATTGCTTGGGTTTAGTTTTCCTGTCTTCACAAGAGTCCATTTGCAACATCATTCGCATGTAAATGACCCTAAAAATGATCCAGATCACATTGTTAGTACTTTCGGTCCGGTATGGCTAATTGCTCCTAGATTCTTTTATCACGAATATTTCTTTTTCGAAAGAAAGTTATGGAAGAAATATGAATTATTGCAGTGGGGGATTGAAAGAAGTTTATTTATAACAATTGTAATTACAGGTATAAAATATGACTTTATGAATATAATTTATAATCTATGGTTTGGACCAGCCCTAATGGTGGGAGTTACTTTAGGGATATTTTTTGACTATCTTCCACATAGGCCTTTCCTATCTAGAAACAGATGGACAAATGCAAGGGTTTATCCAAGTAGAGTAATGAACCTTTTAATTATGGGACAGAATTATCATCTAGTACACCATCTTTGGCCTTCAATTCCATGGTTTGAATATAAACCTGCTTATGAAGCAACTAAACCATTACTTGACTCGAAAGGTTCTCCTCAAAGAATGGGAATATTTGAAACCAAAGAAGACGGCTTCAATTTCTTGTATGACATCTTTTTAGGCATAAGAAGTCACAAAAAGCGTCGAAGCAAAATGCGTCCATTAGCAAAACTTCTACCAAATGGTCAACTAAGACGAAGATGGATAAAGCTATTGCATAGAACTGCAGTCACACCTCACTCAGGGAAAAGTTGATTTATGAATCTGAGAGAATTTTAGGTACACGAAAAAAATCTCCTTCTCGTTGAGGAGCAAGTTCTAATAATTCTTCTCTCACTTCTGTACTCTCAGTTACATCATCTCTGGTCACATTTACAACCTCTACTGCTCGAGTAGTTGGGGGCGTATTTGCTGTCTCAATAGCCTCTAACTGAGCAACATACTCAATTATCTCCTCAAGTTGATTTGTATAAGTTGCAATTAGTTCTTCGGGTAAATCCAATCGAGCCAATTGAGCCACTTTGCGAACATCATCAGAAGTTAATTTGGTCATGTGTCATTAAGGAAATCAATTAAATCCTTGCTTAAAGCCGATGCGGCTTTCTCAAGGAAAAGAACACCATGTTCTGGTTTTGCCAAGTATGGATCAGAACCCATTCTTCCGTCTGGATGTCTAAGACGAAAATCTTCTGGTCCATTAATGGGGCCAGAAGGTGCTGATTCTGGCAGAGGCCGCTGTTTGCTTTGCAAGGATGGATGTATATGCAAAGTTAACGAGATTTCACTCGGTGTTGCATGCGAGCCTTCTCTATCTCCATATAGTTCTTTTGCTTGTTTAAATACAGGTCCAGCCATAAACCAATTAACAAGCTTGCATCTTAGTCTTGAAGCATTGGACAAGCCTAAGCTCCCGGCACTGCTATATACCTGAGCAAAAGCAGCTTTAGTAGTAGCAATATTTCCTCCATGACCATTGATCACAAATACCCTTTCAAATCCATTTCTTGCAAGAGAAAGAACCAAATCATGTATTACGGATAAAAGTGTTGAGGGTTTCAAACTCATAGTTCCTGGGAAACCTAAATGATGTTCGGCCATCCCGAAGACTTGTGTCGGCGTTACCAATACTCCTGTTCGCTTACCAACTTCAAGCGCAACTACTTCTGCAGTAATTGCATCGGTACCTATTGCTCCAGTTGGCCCATGCTGTTCAGTAGAGCCTATTGGAAGAATGATTCCCTTACACTTCCTTAAATAAGATTCCACTTCAGGCCAAGTTTTCAGTGCTAGACGAACTGAACTTTGGTTCTCAACGCAATTAGACAATTCCAGTGTCATAAGAAGAAAATAAACCTTGTAATAAAGCAATTAGAGCAAAGATTAAAGGAAGAACCTCAATCATTTTGCAACCGTAAGGACTTAAAGGGTTCTCAAACAACTTAAGCAGAGCTTGAATAAAAACAATGTTTAGAGAACTAAATATTCTCATACATGCATGCTTTTACTTTTGCCAAGCAATCATGGAATCACATAAAAATCAAACATTAAATGCCTTAATGCATCAAATTCTTTCAAGATCTTTTTTCGAAAGACCCGCTGAATTAGTCGCTCCAGATCTTATTGGTTGCATTCTTGTAAAAAGAGAAAAAGGCCAAAAATTACTATGGGGAGTCATTGTTGAAACAGAAGCTTATTCACAAAATGAACCTGCTTGTCATGGTTATAAACGCAGAACATCAAGCAATGAAACACTATTTGGACCACCAGGGAATTTATATATTTATTTGACTTATGGAATTCATCATTGCATCAATATAGTTACAGGCAGCGATAACTGGGCTAATGGAGTTCTATTGCGTGCAATAGCTCTTCCAAATGAGACTGAAAGAATCGCAGCGGGTCCAGGGTTGTTAGCTAAAAGATTCGATTTAGATATTTCTTATGACAATCTCTCTGTAACAGGCGAGAATAATGTATGGGTAGTTTCAAAACCTTCAACTACAAATAAACAAAAAATTGTGAATTCAACAAGGATCGGCATATCAGCAGCTAAGAATTTGAAATGGCGTTGGTATTTAAAAGCTAGTCGCAGCATTAGCAAGCGTGAAACAGGTGACCCTTTGCCTCCTGTTGAATCTGCTTGGTTCCCAGAAGTAACTTATCCAATATGAGCAACTGGACCCACCAACATATTCTTGATCTAGCAACTTTCTCCAAGAAAGACTATTTTTCTGTACTGGAGCTAGCACATAGATTCAAATCACTCCCTAATACTGGAGCAAGGAAATTACCAGCTTTGCAAGGAAAATTGGTTACAACACTATTTTTTGAATCAAGCACACGAACCAGAAGCAGCTTTGAACTTGCAGCAAGAAATCTCTCAGCAGATGTACAAAGTTTTAGCCCAAGCATTAGTGCACTTAAGAAAGGAGAAACTCCATTAGATACAGCTTTAACCTACGTAGCAATGGGAGCAGATATTTTAGTAGTCCGACACAGCGTATCTAACGTGCCTGAACAATTAGCTAAAGAGTTACAGCATGCAGGTCAACGAACTGCAATTTTAAATGGCGGCGATGGGCTTCACAGCCATCCAAGTCAAGGACTATTAGATCTATATACACTTGCGAATTACTTTGATCCAATAAATCCAAATCCAGATGCTCTTATTGGTAAAAGAATAGTAATTGTTGGAGATATTCTTCATTCTAGAGTTGCCAGATCAAATCTTTGGGCCCTTACTGCATGTGGTGCAGATGTAACTCTATGTGGTCCCAAAAGTTTATTGCCAGAAGAATTTGAAGCATTTGTAGACCACCCACCCCCAGGCCAAAAGGATGATCCAATTGATAAACGAGGTCAAATAAAGATTGAATATTCACTTACTAAAGCCTTATCAAAAGCTGATGCTGTAATGGCACTAAGACTACAAAAAGAGCGTATGCACCAAAACTATTTAACAGATCTAAATAGTTATCATTTTGAATATGGCCTGACTCATGAAAAACTCAAATATTCTGGTAAATTAATACCAGTTTTGCATCCTGGTCCTGTCAATCGTGGCATAGAAATCAGCAATGATTTACTTGAAGACAGATCAATTTGTCTTGTAGAAAAACAAGTCCAAAATGGAATTCCTATTCGCATGGCACTTCTTTATCTTATTGCAGCAATTGATTCCTAAATAAATAGAATATTTTAAATTGATAAATTATGTTCTTTTTAAATTATTTTTTTATTAAAGCAACTTAAATCCATCTAATAACAGACCATATAAAAGGCCAATACGTGCCATGTCCATAATTTGTCTAGTAAAGATTTCTTTTGAATACTTAGGCCAATATCTTCTTAAGCGAACCATTATTTCCAAAATCAATACTACAAAGAAAGCTCCTACAGGATCCATAAGTGCAAGTACACCATTCAACATCCCAATAGAACTACCTATAAGAAATCCGGAGAGTAAAACAATCAAAAGCAACGAGAAACGCCGCCATGGGTTTTTCGCCCAAGTCTCAAGTCGAGTTAAGAGTTGGCCAATATTCTTATTAAGTCCTGTGGATTGAAGCTTTATAGCCATATGCATGAAGGAGGGAATGGTTGGCAAGAAAATATTGCATGCAATCCATCTGCATCTTTTTAATCAGAGTGAGCCAGGTTCTGGCTTGGGTTTTTTAGCTGCTTTGCCTTCCAATAGTTCTAAAAGGGCCTCCATTTGAGCCAAAACGCCCCTAACTTCTCCTCCTTCAGGCAACAATCCATCTTCCATAACCCCTTGATGCATCTCTCTTAGTTCTTGTCGGATGTACCGCAGGTGACTTACAACCTGCTCACGTTTCGATTGAGACATATCAGATGAATTACGTCATTACATACTCTTTTACTTCATAGAGCATCAGATGTGGGGTCGGGATCCTCCAACAAACAAATTGGACGCAAGCCCTCTGAAAAAACAATGGACAAATTTAAAGAATTAGAATTACAGCAATATTAATAATTCAAATAATTTAGAAAACTGAAATGGAGAATAGGGGATTCGAACCCCTGGCCTCTGCGGTGCGATCACAGCGCTCTACCAACTGAGCTAATTCCCCGATCACCAAAAAGCTAGCGTCCAGGCAGAATAGATGCGGGAAAATTCAGCGCTAATCATGCAGAACACCAATATTTTGAGAACTACTGAAAAAAAAATAACTGAAGAACGCCTGCAAGCTTTTGATGAAGAATCAATAGCAATTCTTGCAGAAAGACTAGATAATGATGATTATCCAACACCCTTTGCAGGACTTGATGATTGGCATCTTTTACGTGCGCTCGCTATCCATCGTCCTGAACTTGTAAGGCCATATCTCCATCTAATTGATCAGGAACCTTTCGATGAAGACTGAATCAACCTCTTTACTAAAAGGACGACGCATAGTCATTGCCGCTAGTGGAAGTATTGCTGCAGTAAAAACACCATTACTAGTAAGCAACCTTGTCAAAGCAGGAGCAGAGGTGCGTTGTGTGATAACTCCAAGTGCAGCGAAATTAGTCAGTCCACTAGCTCTATCAACCTTGAGTAGACATCGTTGTTACCAAGATGAAGATCAATGGAGCAACCAACAAGCGCGTCCTTTACACATAAGTCTTGCTGAATGGGCCGAAGTTTTGGTAGTCGCTCCATTAACTGCCTCTAGTCTTTCGCGCTGGATATATGGCCTAGGAGATGGATTACTAGCAAGTCTTCTATTGGCCTTCGAGAAACCTGTTATTGCTGCAGCTGCAATGAATACTGGAATGTGGACAAATAAAGCTGTTAGCCAGAACTGGGAAGAGCTTCAAAAAAATCCAAGAGTCCTGCCCTTAAACCCATCTTCAGGACTACTAGCTTGCGATCGATTTGGGGACGGACGAATGAGCCACATAGAAACAATTCAGTTAGCTATTGAAAACGTAATTGTTCGAACAACAAAAACTGGAGAGCTAGAACGAGACTGGAAAGACAAAAGAGTTCTTATATCAGCAGGACCAACCTTTGAATCCTTAGATCCTGCAAGGCTTATTACTAATCGAAGCAGCGGGAAAATGGGAGTATTGCTCTGTCAAGCAGCAAAGATGCGTGGTGCAAAAGTTGATCTCGTTCACGGAGCCTTAAATCTGCCCAACTCTTGGTTAGAAGGTTTAAGTACTCATTCAGCAAAAAGCTCTTCTGAAATGCAGCAAATGCTCAATGTTTTACAACCTTCGGCTGATGCAATAGCGATGGCAGCTGCAGTGGCCGATGTCCGGAGAAAGAGTGGTTTTGAAAGCAAAAAACTAAGAAAGGATTCTTTTCTGAATGCTTTAACGTCCGAAATGGAGACTGTGCCCGATTTACTCAAGGGGCTGGTTTCTCAAAAACCTAAGAATCAAGTTCTATTAGGTTTTGCAGCTTTAACTGGTAATGATGAGGAAATTAAAGAACAAGGGCAAACAAAGCTCGTCAAAAAAGGCTGTGATTTATTAATGGCAAACCCCATTGATCAGCCTGGAAGGGGATTCGAGGTCAATTTCAATGGAGGATGGCTTTTACAAGAAAAAGGAGATGCATTATTCATACCAGTCACATCCAAGCTTCAATTGGCTCATAAATTGCTCGATGCCCTCCTAAGACTGCACAAAGAAAAATTTAAAACCTTCAATCAGAATTGATTTTCATGCCTTGAGGCTTAAGAAGTGCAACCTTTTGATTTTGAAATCGAAAGTTATTTGACAACTAATTTTTTTTTTCAAGGAAACCGCCAAAAAAACCTCCCTATCCTTCAACGAGGAGTTAAGAGCTAGTTCTTCCAAGGGTTTACGGAGTATTTTCAACGAAGCAAAAAGACAGCAAAATCATAATTACTAAGTAATTTTACCTAGAAAATTAGGCAAAATTGGCGTAAATTGAACACGACGAGTTGTTGAGAGGTGCAAAAGGCCAACAGGAACAATCGTTTACCCCCTGTAGGATCCGTAGGACCAATTGGTCGGTTAATACCGCATTCATCTGGCCTTCGGCTTACTCCCATGAGATTTCGTTCTTTGCTGGCTTTGGTACTGGCTTTCTGTCTAACCTTTGCAACTGCTCCCAACAGTGCCTTCGCCGCTGGCGAAAGAAATGCAAGATTCAATGAAATAGTCAATACCGGCAAAGCAAACGACTGCCCAACCATCGCTGATGGAACTAATGGATCCATCAGCCTTTCCAATGGTGATACCCTCAACGACATTTGCATGCACCCAACTGAGGTGTTAGTAAAAGTTGAAGGGTCCAGGCGACAAAAAGCTGCTTTCGTTCCATCAAAAGTTATCAGCCCAAGAAACAACACCACTGTTGAGCAGGTATTTGGAGACATTTCAGGAGGTGGGACCTTTACTGAAAAAGGTGGTATCGACTTCCAGTTAATAACTGTTCTCACTCCTGGAGGAGAAGAAGTCCCCTTCGTTTTCTCTGCCAAGGACATGGTTGTTGACACCAAAGATTCATCTATCAGTGTTGGCACTGAATTTTCAGGTCAAACACGTACTCCTAGCTATCGCACTAGTGCTTTCTTAGATCCTAAAAGTCGTGCGTTGACAACTGGCGTCGACTATGCACAAGGACTAGTTGCTCTTGGTGGTGATGACGATGAGCTTCAAGCTGAAAACGTCAAGCGCTATATCGATGGACAGGGGAAAATAACCCTTTCTGTTGATAGTGTTGATAGTGAAACCGATGAGTTCACAGGAACCTTTGTTGCTTTCCAGCCTTCTGATACAGATATGGGTGGAAAGCAATCCAAAGACCTCCAAATCAAAGGAGTTCTATATGGTCGGAAAGGCTAGAGAAGTTCTTTTTGCTTGAAACAAACAGGCATCAATCGAATTTTGAACTTGTGCCATTAGGCCAAGGCCCCTATCAAAGGGGCCTTTTTCTTTATCTACTGATCTTTTGGGACTAAATCCATTAAATAAGCCTTCCATCTGGGAGAATCGCCAATAATCATTTCGCAAATAATGGCTGAAAACCCAACATTTTCTTCAAAAAACCCCTCTGGAGTAATCGCCCCTTATGGAGGACATCTGGTAAATCTGATAGTTCCAGAAAGTCAAATAGAAGAAGTTAAAAAGTCTGCTACTAAAAAAATTGAATGTTCCGATAGAAATGCTTGTGATATTGAATTGCTTCTAATAGGAGGATTCTCGCCCGAAACGGGATTCATGAAAGAAGATGATTACAATTCAGTTGTTGATGGATTTCGCACAACTTCTGGATACTTATTTGGACTCCCAATTGTTCTAGATACTGATGACGAATACATTTCCATTGGTGATCAAGTACTTTGCACTTACAAAGGACAAGACTTAGCAGTTCTTCAAGTCGAAGACAAATGGGAACCAGATAAGGTTAAGGAAGCCCAAGGTTGCTATGGAACTACATCTATAGAACATCCAGCGGTAAGGATGATTACAACTGAAAGAAGGCGTTTTTATCTTGGCGGTACCCTTAAAGGTCTTGAATTACCAAAAAGAATCTTCCCATGTAAAACCCCTGCTCAAGTCAGATCAGAGCTTCCATCTGGCGAAGATGTGGTCGCATTCCAATGTCGCAACCCTATCCATCGTGCACACTATGAGCTCTTTACGAGAGCCTTACATGCAAACAACGTAAGCGAGAAAGCAGTGGTACTAGTTCATCCAACCTGTGGGCCAACTCAACAGGATGATATTCCTGGAACTATTCGCTTCCAAACCTATGAAAGATTAGCCGCAGAAGTTAACGACGAAAGGATTAGATGGGCTTACCTGCCATATGCAATGCATATGGCAGGTCCTCGAGAAGCACTGCAACACATGATCATCAGAAGAAATTATGGTTGCACCCATTTCATTATTGGGCGGGATATGGCTGGATGCAAATCATCTCTCACAGGAGAAGACTTTTATGGTCCTTACGATGCACAAAATTTTGCTCAAGAATGTGCCCCCGAACTTGCTATGGAAACAGTTCCCTCTCTCAATCTGGTATTTACTGATGAAGAAGGTTATGTCACGGCCGAGCATGCCGAAGCAAGAGGCTTACATGTAAAGAAACTAAGTGGAACACAATTCCGGAAAATGCTTCGCAGCGGTGAAAAAATTCCAGAATGGTTTGCTTTTAAGAGCGTAGTTGAGGTCCTCCGCAACGCGTGATTCTTCATCTCCCTATTAACATCCTTTCATCACAGGTAAAAGAACCTTGAACAATCGCTGGCGAAATGTTGGGCTCTACGTTCTAATCGTAGTTGTAGTAATAGTTGTGGGAACGTCCTTCTTGGACCGACCCAACCCTAGTTCAGCCTCTAGAACGCTTAGGTATAGCGATTTTGTTGAAGCTGTTGAAGACAATCAAGTCAGCCGCGTTTTGCTTTCCCCTGATCAAGGCACTGCTCAAATAGTTGAAAGCGATGGCAGAAGAGCACAAGTCAATCTGGCCCCTGATAAAGACCTTCTCAAATTATTAACAGACAACAACGTTGATATTGCGGTGCAGCCAACCAAACAACCAGGTGCATGGCAACAAGCAGCAAGCAGCCTGATTTTTCCTGTTTTGCTGCTCGGGGGACTTTTCTTTCTATTTCGCAGGGCACAAGGTGGTAGCGGCGGAAATCCTGCAATGAGTTTTGGCAAAAGCAAGGCCAGGCTTCAAATGGAGCCATCAACGAAAGTCACATTTGGAGATGTTGCTGGGATCGAAGGAGCAAAGCTTGAACTAACCGAAGTTGTTGATTTTTTAAAGAATCCTGATCGTTTTACTGCGGTTGGCGCCAAAATTCCTAAAGGTGTTCTTTTAGTAGGCCCACCTGGAACAGGCAAAACCCTTTTAGCGAAAGCAGTAGCAGGGGAAGCAGCTGTTCCATTTTTCTCTATTTCTGGCTCAGAATTTGTAGAAATGTTTGTAGGTGTTGGAGCTAGTCGTGTACGAGACCTTTTTGAGCAAGCAAAAAAGAATGCTCCATGCATAGTCTTCATAGATGAGATAGATGCTGTAGGTCGACAACGAGGAGCTGGTCTTGGCGGCGGAAATGATGAGAGAGAGCAAACTCTCAATCAACTACTAACTGAAATGGATGGATTCGAAGGAAATACAGGAATTATTATTGTGGCTGCAACCAACAGACCCGATGTTCTGGATGCAGCACTTATGCGTCCTGGACGATTTGACCGTCAAGTAGTAGTTGACAGGCCTGACTACACAGGAAGAATGCAAATTCTAAAAGTACATGCTCGAGATAAAACCTTGGCGAAAGATGTAGATCTAGACAAGGTTGCTAGGAGGACGCCAGGCTTTACAGGGGCTGATCTTGCAAACTTGTTAAATGAAGCCGCAATCCTTGCCGCGAGAAGGGAGTTGACTGAAGTAAATAATGACGAAATCAGTGAAGCTATTGAACGAGTAATGGCTGGCCCAGAAAAGAAAGATCGAGTCATGAGCGAAAAACGCAAAAGACTTGTTGCTTATCACGAAGCTGGTCATGCTCTAGTTGGAGCTCTTATGCCTGACTATGATCCTGTCCAAAAGATTTCAATAATCCCAAGAGGTCAGGCTGGAGGACTTACTTTCTTTACCCCTAGTGAAGAAAGAATGGAATCAGGACTTTATTCAAGAGCTTACCTTCATAACCAAATGGCTGTAGCACTAGGAGGTCGCGTTGCAGAAGAAATTGTTTATGGAGAAGATGAAGTCACAACTGGTGCATCCAACGATCTAATGCAAGTAGCTCAAGTTGCGAGACAAATGATTACTCGATTTGGGATGAGTGACAAACTTGGTCCAGTTGCATTAGGACGATCTCAAGGAGGCATGTTCCTTGGTAGAGACATCGCGGCTGAACGTGACTTTTCAGAGGACACTGCTGCAACAATTGATGCAGAAGTCTCTGATTTAGTTGATATTGCTTACAAAAGAGCTACCAAAGTCCTGGTAGACAATCGATCAGTTCTTGATGAGTTAGCAGAAATGCTTGTAGAAAAAGAAACAGTTGACTCAGAAGATTTGCAAGAATTGTTGATTCGACGTGACGTAAAAGTTGCTGAATACGTCTAATGAAAGCGGGGTTCTTACTTGCTTGATCAACAATCTGCTTTAATTGCTTCTCTAAAAACTCAACCTTTAATAGTAGTTTTACGCCCTAACTACCAAGATCTAACTAGTCCAATAGGCAATTCATCTCTATTTTCATTGGTAGAGGAGTTGCATTCTAAAGGTCTAAAACATATAGAAATAGCCTGCTCTCCAACACCTGGTTGGTCTTCTTTCATTAAAAATTTACTGGCTTCCTTCAAAAATATTTCCTTTGGTGCCGCATCAGTTTCAACTATCGAGGCTTTGCAAACTGTTCGAGATCTAAAGCTCTCCTACGCAATGACACCTTTTTGGGACACTGTCCTTCAACAAAAGGCAAAAGATATTGATCAACTATTGATCCCTGGAGTTTTTTCCCCATCAGAAATACATATGGCAAATTCTTTTGGCTGTGAAATTATCAAGCTTTATCCTGCTGCTTCACTAGGGATGAGTTACCTGTCCCAACTAAAAGCACCTTTCGAAAAACTACCATTCATTATTGCAGCAGGAGGCCTAACAGTTTCAGATGTAACTCCCTGGTTAAAAGAGGGTTTTGACGCTATCGCGTTAGGGAGAGGATTGCTCAAACAAGGACAATTAGACTCAGAACTCGAAGCATGGCTAAATTCATATGAAATAGATAGCAATCTCGACCACTTGTTGACATAAGACCTGGCATCCCACATTTGAAATAGATGTTTTACGAAAAATATCTCCTAGCATGTCCTACAATTTACCAAAAGGAGCACTGACCTCTTTGACGTAAAAGATGATCAGAAAGAACTAATGCAACCATTGCTTCTACCATTGGCACAGCTCTAGGCAATACACAAGGGTCGTGACGACCTTTAGAGGCAAGAACAATTTCTCTTCCTTCTGCATCAACTGTTTGCTGTTCCTTTCGAATAGTGGCCGTAGGTTTAAAGGCCACTCTTATAAGAATTGGCTCACCATTACTAATGCCACGATTGAATTCCCCCTGAATTATTCGTTGCGGTTTTAAGACTGCCATCTTCAGTAGGCAAGAAGGCATCATTATGCTCGCTACCTTTCAGAAAAGTTCCTCCAAAACCTGAACCAATCTCAAACCCTTTAGTTGCTGGAAGTGACATCACGGCTTTCGCAAGATCTGCTTCTAGCTTGTCAAAAACCGGCATACCAAGACCAACAGGAACA
>QCKK01000023.1 GCA_003215415.1 Prochlorococcus sp. AG-409-N21
ACTTCACTATGTAGCTTTACTTCTACTGTGTATTTACCCACACGGTGAATGTCTGGAACAGTAATACCTCTTCGATCTATTTCTTTTTTTGTTGTTTCTTGAATGACTTCTGCAACATCACCATTGGTTACGGTTCCAAACAAAACACCATCTTCTCCAACCTGCTTTTTCACAGTAAAACGCCCAATGGTTACAAGAGCAGTTTGAAAATCTAGAGCTTCTTGTTTTTTTGCTGCTTCTTGTTCTTTTTGTTTTGCTCGACGATGTTTGACTTGCTTTAGAACGGCTGGAGTGACTGGTAAAGCTTTGCCATACGGAAGTAAGAAGTTTCTAGCGTAGCCAGGGGCTACTTCTACTAAGTCCCCATCTTTCCCGAGGCTTAGGACATCTTCATTAAGAACAACTTGTACACGCTTCACCATGTTGATAAACCAAAGATAGATCTTGAGTTAATTGCTTTAAGCCTACGACGTGACGGGAAGTTTGATTTTGGTTGCAAGTCCCAGGGCATTAAGCAAACGTATGTGATGCCAGGTTAGGTCTATTTGACTTGGTTTGAATCCTTGTTTCGCTGAGTATGGAAAAGCATGATGATTATTGTGCCATCCTTCTCCAAAGGTAAGTGCAGCAACCCAAGCATTATTTTTGGAATCATCCCCACTCTGGTAAGAAACGCTGCCCCAGCAATGAGTAGCTGAATTAACTAGCCAGGTAACGTGATAAACCAGTACTAGCCTCATGGGGATTCCCCATAAAACCAGACTCCATCCATTTACTCCATTAGTCTCGCCTAGCCAATAGAGCAATACAGCTAAAGGAATTTGCAGGATTAAAAAATTTTTATTAAGCCAGTGATAGTAAGGGTCTTGACTTAAGTCTTTGGTTAGGCGAGGTACGACTTTCATTGCTGGAATAGGTTCGAACATCCAGCCCATGTGGCTCCACCAAAATCCTTTTTTGCTGTTGTGGTGATCTGCAGGAGTGTCAGAAAATTTATGGTGATGTCGATGTAGACCTACCCAGTCCAGAGGCCCATGTTGGCAACTTAAGGCACCACAAGTAGCAAAGAATCTTTCAAGCCATTTAGGTACCTGGAATGCTCGGTGTGATAGAAGTCTGTGGTAGCCAAGTGTTACCCCAAGGCAAGCGGTTACCCAATAAAGAATCAACAGTGCTCCCAAGGCTTGGAAGCTCCAAAATTTTGGTAGAAGAGCAAACATTGTTAATCCATGTATCGCGGCCATAAATCCAATTGTTCCCCAACGCAACCGCTCTTTTTTAGGGAAACCGGCTGTTGATTTGGTAGACCTTTGAAGCTTGGTCGAAGCTTCAATTGCCTTTTCGGAAGATATAGGCTTACTAGGAAGTAAAGGCTGCTTGAGCAAAGTCGAGACCATTCATGATCAGCCAGACGCTTGGCTATAGTATCCGATCATGATCGTTATCATTTATATATAAATGATCTGAAATCTGATCAATGAATACCGATTCTCGTGACAGGTTGTCAGATGGCCGTAGAGCAATGGCTCATCTCATTCATGTTTGGCATGAGCGTAATGGATGGTCTCATAAGGTTTTGCCAGCGCTTGCAGAATGTTTAGACCTCGGACGAGTGCATAATTCGCAAATTTCTAATCTTCGTAATGGAAAGCTCTCTTCTCCTGGACCTGAGGTTTTTTTAGCATTGGCCCAGGCAAATGCTTTGTTATATCAAGGTATCGAACCATTTAAAAATCATTTATCTCAGGCTCATCCCGAATTATTAAAGGTGCTATTGGATTCTGCTATCCCTATAGAAACAGATGAAGGGAAACCAATTGGAGCTGGCGAATTGTTGGAAATATTTGTTGGCTTAGCACCTTTACCTTCAGCATTTGATTGGTTTATCGAAGAGAGTGAGGCAACTGCACTAAGTACTGCATTGGCAGATTTCTTTTGTAAAGGACAATCCTGGCGACAGTGTCGAGAAGAAGTATTAGCTGCCTATCCAGTGAGAAAATTGTCAAGAAGGGAAAGATTTGCAGAAGTTATGTCTGGCTTGAAGGATTATACGGCTGTTGAATTAGATGGTGAATTATTGGACTTATATATCACTTATAAGAATCTAGGAATTGATAATAAGAATAGAATAGATGGTTTTTTAAAAGATTTAAGAACTCGCTCTTCAATTTTGAATTAGCATATTCAAATTTATTCAATATATTTAGCTGTACGAATTTGCCTGGCCAAGCCTAATCTTTTTAGAAGTTTTATATGTTGCCAGGTTATATCAAATTCAAACCATCTCAATCCATGGCGAGCACTTTGTGGATATGCGTGGTGATTATTGTGCCATCCTTCTCCAAATGATAGACAAGCTACCCACCAACAGTTTCGAGATAAGTCCGGGCAATCGAAATTACGATATCCAAATGTATGAGTTGCAGAGTTGACTAGCCAGGTGACGTGATAAACAACAACTAGTCTTAAAGGTATTGCCCATAAAACAAGACCAACTCCACCTCC
Source organism: Prochlorococcus sp. AG-409-N21 (assembly GCA_003215415.1). Taxonomy (GTDB): domain Bacteria; phylum Cyanobacteriota; class Cyanobacteriia; order PCC-6307; family Cyanobiaceae; genus AG-409-N21. Next base: position 2,506 of record QCKK01000023.1, read on the forward strand.
ATTAATTTGTGTCATTTCTCCATACCAATAGAGACCAAGTCCGATCGGTATCTGTAAAAGTAAAAACCAATGATCTAACCACCTAAAGAATGGATCTGACAAAAGATCCAGTGCTAAACGATCTGTATGTTGTAGAGCGGGTATGTCATGCAACATCCATTCACTGTGACTCCACCAAAATCCTCTTCCAGCATCATGATGATCATTAGGTTGATCTGAAAACTTGTGATGATGCCTATGTAAAGCTACCCATTCAATAGGACCACTTTGACAAGCGAGTGAACCCATTATTACTAATACTCTTTCTACCCAAATAGGAGCTGTGAAGCTCCTATGGGCAACTAATCTATGTAGTCCAAGAGTTACTCCTAGAACTGTCGTCCAATAGAGAAACGCAAAAATTAGAATTCCTTGCCAACTCCAGAATCTAGGCAGTAATGCAAAGACAGCCGCCACATGCATAGCAAGCATGAAGCTGGTTGTTCCGACTCTGAAACGCCGCTGATGAGGCGGAAGACGTTTGCGAGGCGCAACTATTCCTTCTCTGAGACGTAGTTCACGTGAGTTTGATGAACTGGTTGAGTCATTAAAAACCAAGATGCACTCCTTGGGTTAACGAATGAGGTTGGATTGAGGTGCCAAAACAACTGGCTTAGTGATAGACCAGTAAATATAGAAATATAAAAGAACTGTAAACCTCGCCATGTGCCTTTTGTGGAGAACTGCTACTCAGGTGTAATTAATGAAGAGCAAGTAGAGGCTTGGGCCGAGGAGCAGATTTTTTTTGTATCCGAAATTTTACAGCCTATTTTTCAAAGAAGAACAAAAGCAGTTTTGACTAACCTGCAGAAGGTTTTAGATGCTTTTGCGACTGAGAAATTAGGTACACATCATTTTTCTTCTTTAACAGGTTATGCACACTCTGATCAGGGCAGAGAAGTCATTGATCGTGTTTTTGCAAGAGTTTTGGGAGCTGAGAAGGCAGCTGTCAGAATGCAATTTGTTAGTGGAACCCATGCAATAACTTCGGCTTTATTCGGAGTTTTAAGACCTGGAGATGAGTTAATTGCTGTTACAGGTAAGCCTTATGACACTCTTGAGGAAGTAATTGGTTTAAGAGGAAAGGGACAGGGTTCACTTGCGGACTTTGGTATTTCTTATAAAGAGATAAATCTTTTAGATGATGACAGCTTGGATATATCCACGATTGAAAGTGCATTAGGACCAAAAACAAGAATGATTTTCATACAACGAAGTTGTGGATATACGTGGAGACATCCTTTATTAATAGATAGCATTAAGCATCTTTGCGAGAGAGTTCATCGGAAAGAACCCAAAGTAGTTTGCTTTGTTGATAATTGTTATGGTGAGTTTGTTGAAGAGAGTGAGCCTACAGAAGTAGGGGCTGATTTAATTGCTGGATCTTTAATTAAGAATCTTGGTGGAACAATTGTTCCAACTGGTGGTTATATAGCAGGTCGAAGTGATTTAGTTGAAAAAGCTTGTTGCAGACTGACTGCACCTGGTATTGGGACTGAAGGAGGAATTGGATTTGATTTAAATCGAGTTATTTTGCAAGGATTATTCTTAGCTCCTCAAATGGTTGCTGAGTCTTTAATAGGTGCAGATTTGGTTGCAGGTGTTTTTCGGAAACTTGGCTTTGAGGTGTTGCCTTTGCCAGGTGAGAGAAGATCAGACCTGATTCAATCCGTACAGCTTTGCGATCCAGAAGCGTTGAAAATTGTTTGTAGGGCTTTCCAAGCTATGTCTCCAGTGGGTTCTTTTTTAGATCCAGTTCCATCCTCTACTCCAGGTTATGAATGCGATTTGATTATGTCGGGCGGCACATTTATTGATGGGAGTACTAGTGAATTCTCTGCTGATGCCCCTTTAATACCCCCTTATAACCTTTTTGTTCAGGGTGGTACACATCATGCTCATATTAAAATTGCTTTGAAACGTGCAATTGTTGATTTAGTGAAGTCTGGCATCCTTACAATGGTAAGAGATGAATAATGTTTGCCTGTTTTAGTTCCATGGCCTTTGATTTTCCCTCCCATTTTCGTTTTGCCGATAGCCATGAATATGCCAATTCAGAGGCGGATTTAGTGCGAGTTGGCATTAGTGCTTTTGCAGTTGATCAATTAGGTGACATAGTGTTTGTTGATCTCCCAGAGGTTGGTCAATCTTTAACTAAAGGCAAAAGCTTTGGCTCAGTTGAGTCTGTGAAAGCAGTCGAGGATATGAATTCGCCAGTTTCTGGAGAGGTGATTCAGCGAAATGAATCAGTCCTTTCAAATCCTGAAGACTTGCAAAATGATCCACATGGTGCGGGATGGTTGATCTTGTTGCGTCCTTCAGATCTTTCTGAGCTGCAAGAGTTAATGGATGCCTCTGCTTATGCAGGTAAGGTTGCTCTTAATTAGATCAATTGGCTATAAACTCTATACAGAAATTTTTTATAGGAGCTTTAGTACACAATGAGCAAATTACTTGATCAAGGTTGATACATATTGCTTTAGCAAGGGCTTACATAATGGAATCAATTTCTTTCTCTCAACGACATATTGGTCCGAACTCTGAGGCTCTGGAATCGATGCTGCAAAGAGTTGGTTATAAAGATTTAGACTCTTTCTTGGCTGCTGTAGTTCCTTCAGATATTTTTGATAAAAAATTTCCTTCTATTCTTTTAAAAGAGGAATGTAGTGAGATACATGCTTTAGATGAATTGAATTCAATTGCAAAAAAAAATAATTTGAAAAGATCTTTTATTGGATTGGGTTATTACGGAACTTCAACACCTGCTTTAATTAAAAGGCAAGTGTTAGAGAATCCAGCTTGGTATACCGCATATACCCCTTATCAAGCTGAAATTTCTCAAGGCAGATTAGAAGCTTTGTTTAATTTTCAAACCTTAATTACTGAGTTAACAGGTCTTCCTATCGCGAATGCATCTTTATTAGATGAGGCCACTGCAGCAGCAGAAGCAATGGCAATGAGTTTTGCAGTATGTAAGAAATCTCAAGCAGCAAGTTTTTTAGTTGATTCGGATGTTTTGCCACAAACGTTGGCTGTTTTACGAACTAGAGCAGAACCTTTAGGAATTAAATTAATTATTGCTAATCCAAATAGTTTCGAGTTTGATGATCAAATATTTGGAATATTGCTTCAATTACCTGGACGTAGTGGATGCCTATGGGACCCTACAGATGTAATAAATCAGTCTCATGAATTTAAAGCTTTAGTTACAGTTGCAATTGACCCATTGGCCCAAGTTTTAATTGCTCCAGTTGGACATATGGGTGCAGATATTGCTATTGGAAGTTTACAAAGGTTTGGATTGCCAATGAGTTTTGGTGGACCACATGCAGCTTTTTATGCAACTCGTGAAACATATAAACGAAGTGTTCCCGGCCGTTTAGTTGGTAAATCATTTGATGCAGAGGGTCAACCTGCTTTGCGATTGGCTTTACAAACAAGAGAACAGCATATTCGTAGAGATAAAGCAACAAGTAATATATGCACAGCTCAGGTTCTACTGGCTGTTATTGCTTCATTTTATGCTATACATCATGGACCTGAAGGATTGGAAGCAATAGCTAAAAGAGTTTTTTGTTTAAGGCTTAAGTTAGAAAATGGTTTGAAGGAATTGGGGTATGAATTAGACTCTATCTCTAGATTTGATTGTATTGAGGTTAATTGCTCCTTTGCATCCAAAGTAATTAGGATTGCCGAACAGTCAGGATTTAATTTGAGAATATTACCATTAGGCTCTTCTTCAGAAGAAGCAAAAGGTTTTGGAGTTAATTGTGATGAGTTAACCACTGATGAAGAAGTCAAAAATCTTTTAAAAGTTTTTGCTGATGCTATTGGATTTACTCAGAATTATTCTTATCAATCTTCGGTGACATTCGATGCGGACTCATTTAGATGTCCTCTTCGAAAAGGAAAATGGTTACAGCAATCGATTTTCCATTTATATCGAAGTGAAACTGAGTTACTGCGCTATTTGAATCGCTTAGAGAGTAGAGATTTCTCTTTATTGCATGGCATGATTCCTCTTGGAAGTTGCACGATGAAATTAAATGCTGCTTCAGAACTTTTACCCATAAGTTGGCCAGAGTTTTCAGATATTCATCCATTTTCTCCTTGTACTCAAACTCTTGGTTATCAAAAATTAATCTCAGATTTACAGGAATGGTTGGCTTTCTTAACCGGTTTCTCAGGTGTTTCTTTGCAGCCCAATGCTGGCTCTCAAGGAGAATTTGCAGGTCTTTTGGTGATTAAAGCATGGCATGAATCGCAAGGTAATCCACAAAGAAATATTTGCTTGATTCCAGTTAGTGCACATGGGACTAATCCAGCTAGCTCAGTCATGGCAGGTTTGAGGGTTGTTTCAGTCAATTGTGATGATTGTGGAAATATTGATTTAAATGATCTTCAAATCAAATTAGATATTCATTCCGATAATTTGGCTGCAATTATGATTACTTATCCATCCACTCATGGAGTTTTTGAACCAAAAATTCGAGATATATGTGAGTTGGTTCATGCTCATGGTGGTCAGGTTTATTTAGATGGTGCAAATTTAAATGCACAATTAGGACTGTGTAGACCTGGTGCTTATGGTGCAGATGTTTGTCATCTAAATCTCCATAAGACTTTTTGTATTCCTCATGGAGGAGGTGGACCAGGTGTTGGACCAATTGCCGTTGCGAAGCATTTAAAACCTTTTTTACCTGGTCATCCTTTAGCGAATTGTGGCGGCTCTAATGCAATTGGAGCTGTTTCGGCTGCGCCGTGGGGAAGTGCGGGAATTTTGTCAATTAGTTGGATGTATTTGCGGATGATGGGGTTTAAAGGATTACAGAAAGCAAGTAGTGTGGCATTACTTTCTGCCAATTATATTGCTATTTGCTTAGATCCTTATTATCCAGTACTTTTTCGCGGAGAAAAAGGTCTTGTTGCTCATGAGTGTATTTTAGATCTTCGCCCTTTAAAAAAAAGCACAGGGATTGAAGTTGATGATATAGCTAAGAGATTAATGGATTATGGATTTCACGCTCCAACTGTGAGTTGGCCTGTAGCTGGTACCTTGATGGTTGAACCAACAGAGAGTGAAAGTTTAGAAGAAATCCAACGTTTTTGTGATGCAATGATTGCTATTAGAGAAGAAGTTGCAGCAATTTATTCAGGCAAATATCACCCTGAAAATAATCCTCTAAAGAGAGCACCTCATACTTTAAGTGCTTTAACAGCAGATGATTGGGATCGTCCATATTCTCGCAGTCAGGCTGGTTTTCCCTTGCACTCCCAGCACCAAAATAAGTTTTGGCCGGCAGTTGCTCGGATAGATAACGCCTTTGGTGATAGGAATCTGGTTTGTTCTTGTCCACCTTTAGAAGATTTAGTGGATGCATAGTTTTTAATTTCTTCTCTAAGGACTGGTCAGCAATCACAAAAAGAGTTAAATTTTCATCGAAATCCGAATTTTTGATTTCATTCTGTAGCTTTATGCAGTGATTTGAGTACACTGTCCGGCAGCAGAGCTGTTTTTTTGGGGGACAGCATGTCTAACAACAAAAAACGCAAAAACCTAGAACTTCTTTTGAAAACAGATGAATTGATTTTGCCTGTTTTGCCTGAAGGCTTAGAAGCCTCGCTTGAGGAGGGAAAAACTTTGTCTGTTCAAGGCACTAATGTAGTAAGAGTGCCTTTTGGAATTCGTCAACCTAGAAGACAACGTCCCGACAAGCCAGAAAATTGGGCAACATTGGTTTTACCTTTGCAACCACAAGGTCATCCCACACCTCCTCCTCAAGCTGCATAAATATTTAGGCTGCTTGATTCATTTGTGACGTGGTTAAAGATAGTCTTTCATCGATGATTGCTTTAACTTCTTCAATAGAGCAAATATTTGTTCGAAATGGAAGGAGGGTCATAGGACTTCTTTCAGGACGAACCAACCATTTTTGATTTCCCAGAGGCAAGAGTAAAAAACCTCTATATCTAATTGCCTGCTCATTTTCCAGTTGATATCCCATTGTTTTAGGGAGTTGAGTTCTAATTGCATATATTTCACTACACAAGATCTGGTGTAGCTATGAATTCCAGTTTTTTTTCATATTTCCATGATTTTTGTTTCTATCACCTAATAAAGACTGGGAAAACCATGGCTAAAGCGATGATTGACTACTCACATCATTTCTTAACTGAAGTCCATATATAGTGCCTAAGGTCATTCGTTTTGGATGGGACGAATTTATTTGATTTAAAAAGTGGCTTTTTTTAAATTTTCAGTGGTTCCATTTGCATTAGCCGCTTTAGCAAATCTTCAATGGTTTCGTCTTTTGGAGGTTGGTTGTTATTGCTCATGAGTTGTCGACCCACTACTTGGCCACCAAGATGTGTTAATTGAATTCGGAGAGAAAGCAATAGTTCTAATCCTCCTCCTCCAGAAAAACTTGCCATAGCAATTGGCCTGCCATTAAATAGTTTTCGAAAGTCCTCTCCCTGCAGTGATAACCATGCAACAGCATTACTGAATATTGGTGGAATTGAACCGTTATATTCAGGTGCACAGATGACCCATCGGGGAATTGAACTCATTTTTTCGCTAAGTGTTTTAGTCGTTTTTGGTATTCCTTCGAGATCATGAGTTCTTGGGTTATAAAGCGGTAGGTCTAAAGTGGTTAGATCTAGAATCTCAGAGGCAATACCTAATTTTTGACCAATTTGAACAAAACGTGCCGCAAGTTTTAGGTTTTCTCCATTACTGGCTGTAATGACAAGTAATTCTGTTGGGCGTGACATTAGATTTTTTTGAAAAATGAAGAGGTTTTTTGCTTAATGGGCAAGTTGTATGTTGATTAATAGTTTGCTCCAGTTTTGCGATGATGAATAGCTGTAATGCCTTTTGAATCCAAAATGCCTCCACAGTTCACTTGTGCATAGATTAACCAGTGATCTCCACATTCCATTCTTTGTTGTACAGAAGCTTCAAGCCATGCCAGGGCTTTTGGAAGAATTGGTTGATTCTTGGGTGTGGTTTCTAAACTCAGTCCCTCAAATCGATTGGATCCTGGAGAAAAGGGTTGTAAAAACTGTCTCATGAGCTCCTTTTCACGACCAGCGGCCAATACATTTAATGCGAAATGATCGCCAGAATGTAGAAGGGCTTCAACTGCACGATCCTTGGCTACTGCGATTGTTAAACCTGGAGGAACAAAACTAGCTTGACTAATCCAACTAGCGACCATTGCTCCAGTCAGAGCATTTTGTTCTTGACCTTTTTGAGCTGTTAATACACAAAGTGATCCTACTATTCGCCCAAGAGCAAGAATAGTAGGATCACTTTGACTAGCACTGATTCCACTTTTGGCTTTTTTTTGTTGACGTTGTTCTGCTCTTAGTAGCTTTCTGCCAAATTGTGTTCCAGTCTCTTCGAGCGTTTGTATCATTTTGAAATCAGGACTGAATTTGATTTTGATTGGTGCAAAACCAAAATTAAAACCACCATTTAATAGTTTGGTTTCAAGTAGTTCTAGTGCTTCTCCACTCCATCCATAACTACCAAATATTCCTATAGGCTTTGTACGATCTCCTTCAGCTAAAAGAGTTCCTAGAGCAGATACGATTGGTGTTGGCGCATGTCCTCCTAGAGTTGGGGAACCAATGAGATATGCATCTGCTTTTCTAATGTCGTTGATAAGTTCTTGAGGGGTAGACAATTCACAATTTAGACTTTTGACTTTGATGCCAGTTTTATTAATACCTTTTGCTAGAGCGTCTGCTATTGCGGCTGTATTGCCATATGCGCTGGCGAAGATTAATAGAACATTCAAATTTATTTGATGGTTACCAACTCCCCATCTTTGGTAGTCATTCAAGAGGCTTCGCCAACTATCGTCGATGGCTGGTCCATGGCAGGGTGCAATAGTTTGAATATCTAGCACTTCTAATCGCTCTACAATTGAATCAATCTGATTTGACATCGGTGCTATTAAGCAGTCGAAATAGTGACGTCGTTCTTCTTCTGTACTTATTCGATTCGATTCTGCCCAATCTAATGAATACAGGTGTGCTCCAAATAGTTTGTCACTCATCAGGAGACCTAGGCTTTTTTCAAAAGCGATTAAGACACCCGGCCAACGTGCAGTAGGTGTAGCCATAAGGTGTAATTGGCAATCATCAGTAAGAGTGATGACTTCCTCTTTTTTTATTATGCGTATTTTGGGGAGAGATATTATTTTTGACTGTTGATCTGATGGTTTTTGCAATTCCCATAGTTCTTTAAGTAATTTTGCCCCTGGGTTTGAACTTATGAATTCAATTTCTGAATAGGCTTTTGCTAGCTTTTTGAGTAGACCAATTCGATTTGGATTTACTTGACTAACAATGACTACAATCTTTTGAGTTCCTTTTGGGAGAGCATTAGTTAGAGCAGGAAGAAAAACTGCACTGAAATTATCTCCAGGTGGGTGAATTAAAATAGGAGAGTCACCATAAATTGGGTTTTGATTTTTAAAAAATAAAAACGAATTAATAGTGCTTCCTTTTTCTAGTGAATATTCCAATTCGAATCTTAATCTTTTAGGGCTTAGTCCCCTTAAACAAGTAATACCATCGTCTATTGGAATAGAAATAACCTGTCGATTATCTGATTTGGCAATTGATTTGTTGAAAAATGAAAATGGCATTAGTAATTAGTTCCAACTATGCGGTGATGAATGGCAGTTTTTGCTTCTGTATCGGCTACATTTCCTTGCTCAACTAATGCATATATGATCCAATGATCTGGCGTTTCAAGACGCTTGTTGACAATACAACTTAAAAAGGCAAGTGCTTCTACTAGTACTGGACCTCCTTTTGCTACATCTTCAAGCAATTCCACACCAGCGAATCGATCTGCCCCAGGTGGGAAACGCTTTAGAAAATGACGAAGTAACTCTTGATAGTTGTCATCTTTAAGTACGTTAATTACAAATCTGTCACCAACTTGCATCAAGGTCTCTATTGCACGATCTTTTGCTACTGCAACTGTTAAACCAGGTGGTTGGAAACTAGCTTGGCTAACCCAGCTTGCAACCATTGCACCACGTCGCTTGTCCTTTCCTTTACCTTGACTAGCTGTGACTATATATAATCCGCCGCTTAATTTACCTATGGCCTTAGCAAGATCATTATCCAAACTTTTAATTGATTGAATATTTTTGCTTCGGGTGAGCAGCTGTCCTAAGTCAGTACCTGCTTCTTCAAAGTATTGATAAGTATTCCCATCAGGTATTGATTTCACGCGAAGTGGTTTAAAAGCTTCTTTTTGACCAAGATTCCGTAGTTGATTGGCCACGACATCAATTGGTTCGTCATCCCCACCATATGCATCATAGATAGCCACCCATTGTTTTTCTTTTAGAGCTGCCGTTATCGATACAAGTCATGCAAAATTCAAGCTCACTTGGCTTGCTTTACTCCAAGAAAAAATTCACCCTTCTAAGATCGACTACTTAATTGTTAGCCATACAGAGCCTGATCATTCAGGGCTCATTGGTGATTTATTAGATCTTAATCCAAAGATAGAGATCATTGCATCAAAAATTGCTATCCAATTTCTTGAGAATCAAATCCACCGACCTTTTCATTCCAGAGCGATAAAAAGTGGCGATGAACTCAATCTGGGAATAAATGCCTCAAGTGGCATTAACCATCGTATTGAATTTTTCAGTACACCCAATCTTCATTGGCCTGACACAATTTTCTCATTTGACCATGGTACTGAAATTCTCTACACATGTGATGCCTTTGGTTTGCATTATTGCTCGGATGTTCTTTTTGATGATGAGCCAAAAACCATCGCTCCAGATTTTCGCTTCTATTACGACTGTTTAATGGGACCCAATGCAAGAAGTGTCTTGCAAGCCCTAAAAAGAATTAAAAAACTATCTCAAATCAAAACAATTGCAGTGGGACATGGTCCTTTACTAAAAAATCATCTAAATCTATGGATTAATGACTATGAAAAATGGAGTAATGAAAGAAGCAAAGGAGAAAAGTATGCTGTTGTTTGTTACAT
>QCKK01000024.1 GCA_003215415.1 Prochlorococcus sp. AG-409-N21
GCGCATCGGGTAAAAGTTGTGCATTAAACCTCAATAATGCATAACCACCCATTTTCAATAAAATCCCAGCTAAAAGCATATGAACAGGTGCTGTAGCCTCACCGTGAGCATCAGGCAGCCAAGTATGTAAAGGAACTATCGGTAATTTGACTCCAAAAGCAATCAAAAGTCCTGCATAACAAAGAAGTTGAAATCCGGACCCAAAGTTTTGAGCAGCAAGATGCGAATATTCAAAATTAGGTGCTCCTCCACCAAAAAATCCCATTGCTAAAGCAACAAGCAATATGAACAAAGAACTACCTGCGGTATAGATGATGAATTTTGTTGCTGCATATTGACGTTTTTTCCCTCCCCAAATAGCGAGCAACAAATAAACAGGCAATAATTCAAGTTCCCAGGCCAAGAAAAATAGCAACATATCCTGGACTGCAAAAACAGCTATTTGGCCACCATCCATAGCCAAAATCAAAAAATAAAAAAGCTTTGGCTTAAACGTCACTGGCCATGCCGCTAATACAGCCAAAGATGTGATGAAGCTTGTTAGAAGAATCAAAGGCATAGACAGCCCATCCGCTCCTACAGCCCATTTCAGACCTAAATCAGGCAACCAATTCACTCTTTCAGAAAGCTGCAACCCACCAGAACTAGGGTCATACCCTTTCAAATAAGCCTCAATAGTTATTAAAAAAGTCACCAAAGCTATACCCAAAGCAAACCAGCGAACTTGCTTGCCATCTCCTTCGTCAGGGATAAAGGGCACTAAGAATGCCCCAACAATTGGGAAAAGGATAGAAAAACTCAACCAGGGAAAATTTTCATTCACCTGGTCAAAGAGAACTAAGCCAAAAGTATTCAAAACACCATCAAAGGCACAGTCCAACACTTAGACAACTTTCAGCACTTCCAGGAGTGTAGAAATCCTTGGCAAGATCGCATCACCTCGATAGGCGTTGACACACAAAGAAAGAAATTCCTTAAGCCGGTAGAGGCGCAAAAACCCCGAAAAGAACTACAAGAGCTATAACTCCACCAAAAACGATTAGTGCATAAAATTGGGCACGACCTGTCTCGAAATACTTCAATCCTTCACCACTTCCAAGTGTGAGCAATCCAGTAAGGTTCACAACCCCATCAACAACCTTCGCATCAACCTCCAAGACTTCTTTCGCCAATTTACGACTGCCTTTTACAAAAATCCGGTCATTTATATCGTCCAAATACCATTTATTTGCAAGGAAATTGTCAAGCTGGGGAAAGCGAGCTGCAAAAATTTGACTCAAATCTAACCGCTTTAATGCATATGCAAAAACTGCTAATGCAATTCCAGAGCATGAAATGAGTACTGATGCTCCTGCAAGAGGCACAAATTCACTCCAACTAAACCCTTCTGCCATTTTCAAAGCTTCTTCTGGATCAATCAAAAAGGCAAATCGGCTATTCCAAGGAGTTCCAAATAATCCAATTAAAACTGACGGAATAGCAAGAGCTGCTAATGGGAAAGTCATCGACCAAGGAGATTCATGCAAATTTCCAGAATGATTAATGTCTTCTGATTCTTCTAGATTATTTCCTGCAGCAGAGAGCAACTTTTGCTGAAGATCCTTATCTTCGCCTCTAAAAGAACCCTCAAAAGTAAGGAAATAAAGTCGGAACATATAGAAAGCCGTCATGCCTGCAGTCAGAAAGCCAACTGCCCATAAAAGTGGATAAGTATTAAATGCCTGACCAAGAATCTCATCCTTACTCCAAAAACCTGCAAGTGGTGGGATCCCACTAATAGCTATACAACCTATAAAAAATGTTGAAGAGGTTATAGGCATTTTTTTTCTCAGACCACCCATTAACCTCATGTCTTGTGCAAGCACTGGTTCATGCCCTACCACTTCTTCCATTGCATGGATCACAGAACCTGATCCAAGAAAAAGCATCGCTTTAAAAAAAGCATGAGTTACTAAATGGAACATCCCAGCCACTGGAGCGCCACATCCCATCGCCAACATCATGTATCCAAGTTGAGAAACAGTGCTATATGCAAGACCCTTCTTCAAGTCCATCTGAGTTAAGGCAATTGATGCACCGAGGAAGCAAGTGATAGTTCCAACAATTGCAATAACCAATTCAACTAATGGAAACTGTCCATAAAGAGGTTCTAACCTTGCAACCAGGAAAACGCCTGCAGCCACCATCGTTGCAGCATGAATCAAAGCTGAAATTGGAGTAGGTCCCTCCATGGCATCTGGCAACCAAACATGCAATGGGAATTGAGCAGATTTTGCCATTGGGCCCATGAAAACCAATAAACACAAAACCAAAGCGGCCCAACCAGGCACTGTTCCGGATGTGATAGCCAGAGATAGTCCATCGGCTATGCCCTGAAAATCAAAACTTCCAGTAGCCCAGAAAAGGCCAAGAATGCCTAATAACAATCCAAAGTCCCCTACTCGATTAACAACGAAAGCTTTTTGTGCAGCATGCGCAGCACCTTCTCTGTCATACCAAAAACCAACCAACAAATAAGAACACATTCCAACCAATTCCCAAAAAACATATATTTCCAACAGGTTGGGACTAATAATTAGACCCAACATTGAACTACTAAATAAAGCCAAATAAGTAAAAAAGCGTACGTATCCCTTGTCATGCGCCATATATCCATGTGAATAAACCATTACCAGCAATGCGATTGTGGTCACAAGAGACAACATCACAGCGCCTAAGGAATCAACCACATAACCCATTGGCAGTTCAAAATTGCCCGCATTAGCCCAAACAAACAAATGTTCAACAGGAGGTCTTCCGCTTATCTGCTCAATTAAAACTGCATAGCTAAGAACCGCCGAGATACCTAAACAGCTAAGAAGCAAGATCGCGACAGGCTTTCTTAATCGATTGATTGTCCTATTAAAGCTAATCAATCCCATTCCTGTGGCAATTGCACCAAACAATGGAACTAGGGGAATCAACCAAGCGATGTCTGAAGCTAAAGGCATATGGATTAAGCAGGCTTCAAGGAGTGTAAACAGGGTTGCCTAACCAAGTCGTTCTGCCAGGTCAGAAGAAAGAAACAATGCAGCACCTAACGGAATAAAACGGTGTGACCAAAAAAGCAAAACAATAGCTATAGCAATGCCAAATTGAGAAGGCCTCAAAAATTCTCTCCAAATTATTTTCTGTCTTCCATCTGCAACTGCCCTAAAAGGAATAATCGAAGTTTGATTCTTCAAATCTTCAAATTGATCCCCAAATTTGGCCTTCAATCTTCTATCTCCGTGCCAAATAGCAAAACAGTGATGAGCTATTAAACCAATACAAGTAATAAGCGTAAAGCTTGTACCAATCCAAATCTGGTGAGAGATGCACCACAAGATTTGTCCAAAGGCCTGCGGATGTCGAGTAATTCGAATGATCCCAGTCCCATACAAACGAAACTCTGGCTTGAGAAAAGCAGGAATTTCTAACAAATTGTATGTAGCTGGATACAGGAAAAAAAAGCTAAGAGCAGTCAGGACCCAAATAAATGGAATGATTCCTGGAACTCCTTGAACATTCCAAAGGCGTACTCCGTCATACCGATGAGCAAGAAAATAACCAACAAGAACAATTGCCCCAGGAATACTTACGGAAGCAAAAATCAACCTCCATGCCCTTGCGCCTAAAAAAGTCTCGGCTCTGCTTCTTAATGCAGCTCCACCACTATGAAACAAAGCAAACAACACTATTAAAACCAGCATGACCAAGCTGGTGTGATGAATACCAGGTATGAGAAATTGTGCCAATTGATCAATAGAAACTTGATTTAATTCTGATTGTTGGGCTGGCCCGCGCTTAAAGTTTTGCTGTTCTTGGTGCGGGTTAGCTGGCAAATATGGCCGATCTACCCTTTACCCTTGATCAACTTAGGATTCTCCAAGCAATAGTCCGTGAAGGCAGTTTCAAGAAGGCAGCCGATAGTCTTTATGTAACTCAACCTGCTGTCAGCCTACAAATTCAAAATCTTGAGAAGCAGCTAGAAGTAGTTCTATTTGATAGGGGGGGCAGAAAAGCTCAACTAACTGAAGCCGGTGAAGTGCTTCTTTCTTATTGCGAAAAGATCCTTAGTCAATGTCACGAAACATGCAAAGCACTCCAAGATCTAAACAATTTAAAAGGAGGTTCTTTACTTATTGGAGCTAGTCAAACAACTGGTACCTATTTGATGCCAAGAATGATTGGGCTATTTCGACAAAAATATCCTGAAGTTTCAGTAGAACTACAAATCCATAGCACTAGGAGAACAGGTTGGAGTATTGCTAATGGACAAATCGATTTAGCAATTATTGGTGGTGAGCTACCGGCAGAACTAAAGGAGTTATTAGAAATTGTTCCTTTTACTACTGATGAACTTGCTTTAGTTCTTCCAATCAAACACCCACTTTCCAGGCTCGTTGAACTAACAAAAGAAGATCTTTACAGACTTGGATTTATATCCCTAGATTCACAATCTACAACACGAAAAGTAGTAGATCAACTACTAATTAATAGTGGTCTAGATGTAGGCCGGCTTCGCATAGATATGGAACTAAATTCACTCGAAGCAATAAAAAATGCTGTCCAGTCTGGACTAGGAGCTGCATTCCTACCTGTCGTTTCTATAGAAAGAGAGCTAGCTGCAGGAACAATACATAAGCCGGATGTTACTGACTTGCAAGTTAAACGCCAATTGAAATTAATTAATCATCCTGCTCGTTACTCATCTAGAGCTGCGGAAGCCTTCAGAGAAGACATTCTGCCTCTATTTGCAAGCCCTGATAGTCCCATAAGGAAACAAATAACACCTGAATCAAATCAAAATTGAATGGCTTCTTGATTTACGCCAATTCCATCTTCAGCAACTCCTTTAGTTATAAATTTATTCTCATTTACATCTGCTTGATAAACACACCGCACCACTGGATTATCTCTAATAGATCCTATATAAGCAAAAGTATTCATGCGCTGTTTACACTCCCGTACATCATCATTTGTTATCGCACCCTGTTTCTGTAAAACCGTCCAATTTTCTCTTCTAATCACACAACCTGGCTGAAGTGCAGGTTGTGTAACGAAACTAGTAGATGGGTTAAGGGTCGTATACATCTCTACATCTATAACAAATGCACTAGCTCCCCATTGTCTACAAAATTCAGGATCAGGAACGGCCATATCCAATTGCTGTTGACTAGCAATATTTCCCTGGCCTCCTTGCGTTGTACTAGTGATAGCACTCCCTATACCTACACCAACTACAAGTACGCCAGCCAAAACAGCAATAGTGCCTGTATTTAATTTGATGCCTCCTCCACTTGGTGGTCTAGGAGGTCCCGATCGACGATAACCATCTGAAGAGAAAGAACGCTCTCTAGGTGAATAACGCCCTTTATCCATGGGAGATCTATCATCTCCAAAATCTCTACGACGAGCTCGCCTATTTTCAGGAAAACGGCTCACAGCAACTCAGGAGTTCTTGGTAATCCCATTGAATAGTTGAGAACACGACACTCTGGGTTGTAGCTCAACTCTCCTGATTGAAGTAATTGGCGAATAAGGCCCTCTAGTTCAGACCCGATTCGTCTAAGGGTGTAATCAGTAAGGTCTTGCCCAGAATTTGAAGCAACAAGTTCCTTAAAACGAGCTTGCAATTTCAGAATAACTTTTTGGCTCCATAAAAACTCATTATCTGGATCAAGGTCCAGAGTTAAATGGCCAGGATCTGAAACGAGATTGCCATTCTCAACTATCGCCGTGAATAAACGGACATGCCTGGTAGTGCACTTCAGCTGGGGCTTGCTCATCTCATTTTCCAATTCCAAGAGAAATTCAAAGAATCAAGTTCATGAACTCTAAGGACATAATTAAGCACGCAGATAATTAAAGTTGAAGTTCAAATTAAAAAAAAGTATGCGGATTGCAATAGCAGGAGCAGGATTAGCTGGTCTGTCATGCGCAAAGTACGTGGCAGACGCAGGCCATACGCCGGTTTTATATGAAGCTCGAGATGTCTTGGGAGGCAAAATAGCTGCCTGGAAAGACGAAGATGGCGATTGGTATGAAACAGGTCTACACATATTTTTTGGAGCATATCCAAATATGCTCCAACTTTTTAAAGAACTGAATATTGAAGACCGCCTCCAATGGAAAAGCCATTCAATGATTTTCAATCAACCCAATGAGCCAGGTACATATAGCCGGTTTGACTTCCCTGACCTACCTGCTCCATTAAATGGCGTTGCTGCAATTCTTAGTAATAACGATATGTTGAGCTGGCCTGAAAAAATTTCTTTTGGGTTTGGCCTCATTCCTGCAATGCTGCGCGGACAAACATATGTAGAAGAATCAGATAATTTTTCGTGGACTGAATGGTTAAAAAAACAAAATATCCCAGAGAGAGTAAATGATGAAGTCTTTATTGCTATGAGCAAAGCATTAAATTTCATAGGACCTGATGAAATTTCATCAACTGTTTTGCTTACTGCTCTTAATAGATTTCTACAAGAAAAAAATGGTTCAAAAATGGCATTTCTTGATGGAGCACCACCTGAAAGGCTATGTGAACCTATTGTCAAAAGCATTAAAGATAGAGGGGGTGAGGTTTATTTAAATAGTCCTCTTAAAAAAATAAATCTTAACTCTGATTATTCAGTTAAAAGCTTTGAGATAAAAGGCAAGCAAATAGAAGCAGATGCCTATGTCAGCGCCCTTCCCGTAGACCTATTTAAACTTCTATTACCAGAACCATGGAAGTCCATGGAAATGTTTAGAAAACTACAAGGACTCAAAGGTGTGCCAGTTATCAATATTCATATATGGTTTGATCGAAAATTAACAGATATTGACCACTTGCTATTTAGCAGGTCAGAATTACTAAGTGTCTATGCAGATATGAGCATCACTTGCAAAGAGTATGAAGATCCTAATCAATCAATGCTTGAATTAGTTTTTGCTCCAGCAAAAGATTGGATCAGTCGGAGTGATGAAGATATAATTGAAGCTACAATTGGTGAGTTAAAAAAACTCTTTCCGCAACATTTTGAAGGTGAGAATCAGGCAAAAATAAGAAAATACAAAGTAGTAAAGACCCCATTGTCGGTATATAAAGCAACTCCTGGATGTCAAAAACTTCGCCCTAGCCAATCAACACCAATTAAAAATTTCTTTCTTACAGGTGACTACACAATGCAACGCTACTTAGCCTCAATGGAAGGAGCAGTGCTGAGCGGAAAATTATGCGCAGAAGCAATTTCTAAAAACATTCAAGACTTATGAGAGGATCAACCTTCTAGCAAGGGTGTCGGAAACCTAATAATGGCACTTGCTAATCGAACTCCATCCTCAAACCGCTACACAGCCGACTCAAGTCTGAGTAAGGCTTATGAGCTTTGTCGCAAAGAAACAGCCCAATGGGCAAAAACTTTCTATATAGGGACTTTGCTTCTTCCTCCTCTTAAAAGAAAAGCAATTTGGGCAATTTATGTGTGGTGTAGGCGAACTGATGAATTAATGGATAGTCAAGAAGCTCAGTCCAAATCTGTTGAAGAGCTTTCAGATCGCCTAAACAAATGGGAGGATCGAACTAGAGCGATTTTTGAAGGTCGTATAGACAATGAACTCGATGCGGTGATGCAAGACACCATTGAACGGTTTCCACAATCAATACAGCCCTACCTAGACATGATTGAAGGGCAGAGGATGGATCTCAAAAGACATCGCTATGAAACATTCGAGGAGCTTCAACTTTATTGTTATCGCGTTGCAGGGACAGTGGGTCTTATGACTCAAGGTGTCTTGGGGGTTGATTCTGCATACACCTCAGCGCCTTGGAGCTCTTGTCCTGACCCATCAGAAGCTGCCATTGCTTTAGGTATTGCCAACCAGTTAACAAATATTCTTAGAGACGTAGGGGAAGACCGAGGTAGAGGTCGAATCTATCTCCCTCTTGAAGATCTAAAACGTTTCAATTATTCAGAAGCCGATCTAATGGCTGGAACTATCAACAACCAGTGGAAAAATTTAATGAAATTTCAACTTAAACGTGCGCGTGAATGGTTCGCAAAATCAGAAGAGGGTGTTCGCTGGCTATCGGCTGACGCGAGATGGCCTGTATGGACATCATTGAGACTTTACAGAGGAATACTAGATTCAATCGAAAAACTTGATTACGACGTATTTAATAATCGCGCATATGTAAATCGCTGGCTAAAGCTGCTAGATCTACCTTTCTCCTATTTAATTTCACAAGCTAGATAAACGTTAAATATTAAAAATCATTGAATAGAAAAAACTTATTTTTAAACAGGTGTCTTTTGATTTGCCAAAAGATCTTTCAGTTTAGAAAGCTCACCAGCCCAACGTGGATCAGGAGCCGCCTCATTAGGTGCATCACTATGTACAAATTTCTTTACCTCTTTTCGATTTGTAGCCTTCGAATTGGCATTTGAAGAATTTCCTCCTCGACGCGATCCGCCGCTGCCAGAATCACGCCGCTCGGATCTCTCAACTCGCAAATTATTTCCACTGAACTCTTTGCCATTTAGCTTTTCAATTAATAGGTTTGCAACTTTTTCATTCGCTGCATTTGCAAAGCCAAAGCCCCTGCATGAGCCACTTTCTCGATCAAAAACTGCCTTGAAACGAATTCCTTCAGCAACGCTAGAAAGAAGTTTTTCAAGTTCTTTGCTCTCAAAAGTTGGAGGCAAATTACCGATGTACAGGCGAACGCTCATGAAACAGGAGGGAGATAGGAAGGACTCGAATAATGTCGAACAATAGGTTCACGACCTACGCAGTTAATCACAACAAGGTGTATTTATCATCACACCAGCGATGAGCTGCATGTAGGGCTTCATCAATATTACTCAAACGACCAAAGGCTTTTTCTTGGGTCAAATGGCGAATTAGCCTCCCCAGTTCTATGTTTGATGGCAGATTTAATCTGTCTTGAAGAGTAGTTCCATCAATTGGTGAAGAGGGATGAAAAAGAGGGTCATCTGGATTGCGCCATCGCTTTATCCATTCACTTTGATTCTCTAATGGCAACTGAATAATTAATGCTGGTAAATCCTCCTCAAGGTCTTGGTGCAACTTAAGACGTTCAGCCTCCTGCAGGCCCTCAAAAGCAACTCCATCATTACGGCTCTGCCAATATCTCAATGATTTGCATCTTTTACATTGCCTTCTGCTAAAACGGAGCCGAGTTAGATTCTCGTCATCTAGCAAATACGTAAGGCGAGATAGAGATAGAGCCAAAGCCTTCTCCGAAGAGGTAAAAATGCTTGATCTATCAATTGAAGGTTGTTTTATCAAATGGTCATGCTTCTTTACCTTTAAGAAGGCTAAAAGTTCAGTTTCTTCCAAGAGGGGAATCACTTTCGAAGCCCAACGAGCGTTAACTAAACGTTGCAACTCAGATTGAATACGCTCTGAGGCAATATCAGAAAGAAGACTGCCATTTTCTTCAATGATCTTCTTGGTGTGAATATCAAGGTTGAAATTCAATTCAGCCATTAAGCGAAAAGCGCGAAGACACCTAAGTGGATCGCAAATCAAATTCGTCTCAGAAACCGCTACAAGTTGTTTGTTCCTTAAGTCCTCCATTCCCCCAGTTGGATCTATTAAAGAAGGGACTGGGTCCCAAGAAAGCGCTATTGCATTAACTCTAAAATCTCTTCTAACTAAGTCTTCTTTCAAGCAAGAACCTTCCTGATTTGCGATATCAAGAGTCCATCCATTCAAAACAACCCTTGCAATTTCTCTTTTGGGATCCAAAAGCACAAAAGTTCCAGCAAAATTGTTCGCAAAATTTTTCGCAATTTCAATTGCTTGCGAAGGAACAACAAAATCTAAATCAGGTTTTTCTTTAGAAATGCCTAACAGAGCGTCTCTCACAGCCCCTCCCACTAGCGCAGAACCTGGAGGCAGTTCACTTAAAGGAATGGGCCAAAGCTCGGGCTTTATTTCTTCAAATAAAGCCCGAGCTTGATAATTAGAATCTCCATCAAGAATGGATCGTGACGAGGAACGAGAAAACATGTGCATATGTATTAATTGCCGCTGGGTCGACAGATGCAAGGCCTACCACGCCGTCGAAAGACAGCATGGGGTCAATCACCTCACAAATGATCCTGATTGGGAGCCTAAAGACCCACGCATCCATATCAGCCTCTTAGAGCTTGCAGGAGGGGGTTCCGGGGTCGAGTGGGATGTTAGAGCTTGCGATAGTTTTCTGGAAGACCCTGGCCGATGGAGTCGACTATGCCCTAATCAAAAACTTCCAACATGAAACATCGCAAAACTAGCCTCACAAAATAAAAAGATGACTAAATATCTTTTAGCAATGCATAGCACTTCAGAAACTCTTGGAATAGCAGTTCAAGAAGAAGGAGAATCAACACAACATATAAATACTTTCAATGTTGGCAAAAAACTTTCAAATAATTTATTCAAGTGTATTAATACAATGCTGCCCAGCAAAAACTGGAAAAAGCTGACTCGATTAGCTGTAGCAATCGGGCCAGGTGGTTTTACCGGAACACGCCTCACGGTTGTAATGGCAAGGACACTAGCTCAACAACTAAATTGCCCACTTGATGGCGTAAGTAGTTTTAGTTTGATGGCAGCAAGACTTTCACCTCACAGAAATGGAGGAGATCTAGAAGAAGCATTCTGGATAGTAAAGTCTCTGCCAAGAAGAGGAATAGTAGGAGGAAAGTATAAAATAGTAAATAAAACAAATGAAGTTTTGGAATTAGAGATCCCACATCTACTTGCACCAAATATAGAAGTAAACCCATCAATACAAGCCGATGAAGATGTCGAAGCTGATGTAGGGAAGCTATTAGAGACTTGCAAGAAAAATCACGAATTAAAATATCAATCAAACTGGGGGAAAGTACTTCCTATCTATCCCACATCCCCAGTTGGTCAAATTTAATGCGACTTAATATTAAAGAATTATTATTAACAGGAGGAATATTGATTTGGTTATTTAGTTATGGACCTCTTCGAAATTATAGGCAAACATTACAAAACCAAAAACCCCCGCAGATAATATTCGTATTAGGGGGAGACATAGAAAGAGAATATATTGGTGCAAGACTTGCGAAAGCATTAGATCTTCCTCTTTTAGTTAGCGGTGGTAGCAATCCAGAACATGCAAAATGGCTTGCCGAAAAAGCTAAGATAGCGAAAGAAGATCTAACGCTTGATTACCGGGCTAAAGACACTTTTGGTAACTTCTCAACATTAGTAGATGATCTTGCTAAACAAAAAGTAAATCATGCATTATTAATCACAAGTGAAGACCATTTCTCTAGAGCAATGATGACAGGGAATGTTATAGCTGGAAGC
>QCKK01000025.1 GCA_003215415.1 Prochlorococcus sp. AG-409-N21
CATACTCGATGGGCTACACATGGAAAACCTGTTGAAAGAAATGCTCACCCACATAGAGACTCATCAGGAAATTTAGCCGTAGTTCAAAACGGAATTATTGAAAATCATCGAGCTTTAAGGGAAGTTCTAGAAGATGAAGGCGTGCGATTTGATTCAGAAACTGATACAGAAGTAATTCCACATCTAATCGCAAGAGAATTAAAACTTTTAAAAAAAGAAGGAGGGAAAATCAAAGGACAAATGCTCTTGCAAGCAGTTCAAAGAATTTCCAAACATCTCAAAGGAGCTTATGCATTGGCAGTTGTTTGGAACGAAGCTCCTGATGCATTGATAGTTGCAAGAAAAGAAGCTCCTCTTGTCATTGGATTTGGAGAAGGAGAATTTTTATGCGCAAGTGATACGCCTGCACTTGCTGGTTTCACAAAAACCATGTTGCCCATGGAAGACGGAGAAGTGGCTTTACTTACTCCATTAGGAATCGAGCTATACAACGCAGAAGGAACAAGGCAACAGCGCAATCCTTCTCTTCTAATCGGATCTGAACATATTGCTGATAAAAGTCACTTCCGTCATTTCATGTTAAAAGAAATACATGAACAGCCTGAAACTGCAGAGTTATGGGTTGCCAGGCATTTACCGCCTGAATTGCCTAAAGAATCTCCCATAGCGCTGCCTTTCGCAAATGATTTTTATGAAAATATTGAACAAATTCAAATTCTTGCTTGTGGAACAAGTCGACATGCAGCCCTAATTGGTGCATATCTATTGGAACAATTTGCAGGCATACCGACATCAGTTTTCTATGCAAGTGAGTTTCGTTATGCAGCACCTCCTTTAGCCCCACGAACTCTCACAATCGGTGTTACGCAATCGGGAGAAACAGCTGACACTCTCGCAGCATTAACCATGGAAAATAAACGTAGGCAATTAAAAAATGATCCCGCATATACATCCAAACAACTAGGGATAACCAATAGACCTAATAGTTCTCTAGCTAGACAAGTACCAAATATTCTAGATATCGGAGCAGGCATAGAAATTGGTGTTGCCGCTACCAAAACTTTCCTGGGACAACTTTTAGCTTTTTATGCACTTTCTTTGAAGTTTGCTTCAGAGAATAAAAGTAGATCAGAAAAAGAAATCCACGAACTCATAAATGAATTACGAATAGTTCCAAACCAATTGAGAGAATTAGTCAAGCTACATGATGAGCTCTCAGAAGATCTTGCACACAGATTTACAGAAACTCAAGATGTAATCTTTTTAGGAAGAGGTATTAATTACCCTATAGCACTTGAAGGAGCATTAAAGTTGAAAGAAATTAGTTATATTCATGCAGAAGGTTATCCTGCAGGCGAGATGAAACATGGTCCGATTGCTTTACTAGATCCCAAAGTCCCAGTGATTTCTATCGCCATGCCTGGAACAGTTTTTGAAAAAGTTATCAGCAATGCACAAGAAGCAAAAGCAAGAGATGCGCAATTAATAGGAGTTGCACCAAAAGGACCAGAAACTAATATTTTTGATGCTTTATTACCAGTTCCTGAAGTCAGTGAATGGATCAGTCCAATTTTTACGATGATACCGATGCAACTGCTTAGTTATCACATTGCTGCATTAAGAGGACTGGATGTTGATCAACCTAGAAATTTAGCTAAAAGTGTAACGGTCGAATAATTCTAATTCGCAGAAAGATGGCCAATTCTTCCATAACAATCTTCGTATCTAACAATATCATCCTCTCCTAAATAAGCGCCGCTTTGTACTTCTATTAATTCTACAGGCATTCTGCCAGGATTACTTAATCTATGCTTACATCCCATAGGAATATAAGTGCTCTGATTCTCACCAACTAATTGCTTATCTCCATCTTTTTCAACCAAAGCAGTTCCTTTAACTACAACCCAATGTTCTGCTCTATGATGATGCATTTGCAATGAAAGACTTGCACCTGGCTTAACTTGAATTCGCTTAACTTGCCATCGATTATCTTCAACAACTCCAGTATAATAACCCCATGGACGATATATCTTTCTGTGTGCTTTTGCCTCAGGGCTACCATCCTTCTCTAATTTCTGAACAATATTTTTAACATTCTGAGACTTGCTTCTATCAGCTACTAAAACAGCATCATCGGTTTCAATAACAACTAAGTCTTCAACTCCAAGAGTAACTACAAGACGATTTTCACTACGAATATAAGAATTTTTAGTGTCTTGATTTATTACTCTTCCCCGAAAAACATTTCCATTCTTATCTTTTTCTCCTGTGTCCCATAAAGCACCCCAGCTACCAACATCACTCCAGCCGGCATTCAGAGGTAAAACAGTGCCGAGTTTAGTTTTTTCCATTACAGCCACATCAATTGCAACGTTAGGACAATTTTCAAAAGCCTCTCTCTCTAATCGCAAAAAGTCCAAATCGAGAAGATCATCCTCTAACGCCATACGACAACTATTTACAACTTCAGGTACTAAACGCCTTAATTCATTCAAAATCGTGCTTGCTTTAAAAAGAAAAATCCCACTATTCCATGTAAAACGTCCATCTTCCAAGAATTTTTTCGCTGTCTTTATATCTGGCTTTTCTACAAATCTCACTATGTCGACTCCTTTAGTATGAGAAACTGATAATTCCTCAGAAGCTTCTATATATCCATATCCTGTTTCTGGAGAAATAGGAATTATTCCAAAAGTTACTAACCTGCCTGCTTCAGCTGAAATTCGACCAATTTCAATTACACGACGGAATTCTTGGGGATCATGTATTACATGATCAGCAGAAAGAACAAGCAACAAGGGATCTTCCCCTCTCTCAGTTGCCTGCAATGCAGCAACAGTTATAGCTGGTGCTGTATTCCTCCCAATTGGCTCAAGCAAGATTGCACTTGGCTTAACAGCAATATGACGCATTTGCTCGGCAACAATGAAGCGATGGTCTTCATGACAGATCAATAAAGGATCCCCTAAAGCTTCTAATCCTTTAAGCCTTAATTGTGTTTGCTGAAGCAAAGTTTCTTCTTGCTTGCCAGCTAATGACCAATATTGCTTTGGATAACTTGCACGAGAGAGTGGCCAGAGCCTAGTGCCCCTACCACCGCAAAGAATCACTGGAATCAAAGGAGTTTGAGCCACAATCAAATGAATGCGTGTTTAAAAATCGCTTAAAAAATCTTTTTCATGTTGAATATTAAAGCTCCAAAAGACCAGAAGGTGGAGTAAGCAAAATCCAACCCTCAATCAAATTAACCTCAGGCACAATCTGTTTCACGAAAGGTACTAGAACCTTTCGTCCTTCTATTAGCTGAATCTCAAGTAAATCATTACCAGCGGAAGTGAGGTCAGTTACATGACCTATATGCGGACCCCTTTGGTCAAGCCTGACCTGCAGGTCAATCAAATCCAATAAATGAAATTCATCTTCTTCTAATTCAGGTCGATTTGCTGCGGGAACTAAAAGATTTTGTCCAATCAATGCCTCCGCTTCATTACGGTTATTAATACCTGCAAAGCGGACTACATAAAGGGACTTACCAGGCAAAGATCGCCCCTTTATCAATTTGACCTCTCTTGGCGAAGTGTTTTTTGCGCTCAACCACCTTTTACCTGGAACCAAAAATCTCTCAGGAAAATCACTTCTAGGATTTACTCGCAATTCTCCTTGCAGACCTTGAGCACCAACTAACTTGCCCACAATGAGCCAATCAACTGATCCAGTCATCACTTCAGACCCATATCAATGGATAATGGCGAAATAAACCAAAGACTTAAATCAAATGTCCGATGATTCATTGCCAATCTTGCCTGGTTCTACCGTAACTGTGAACGACATAAGTTCGATTTACAATGGATATAAAGGTTTTGTTCAAAGAATTAGTGGAAAAAATGCAGCTGTTCTATTTGAAGGGGGAAACTGGGACAAACTCATAACAATTCCAATCAAGGATTTAAGATCAAGTTAATGCTGATGATTAATTCATCATTTAAGAGTAGATTTTGAAAGCCTATTTTATAAGTTCTTAAGAGCGATTCTGGCTGCTTCTTTTTCTGCATCTTTACGAGAAGCTCCCCATCCCTCTCCCATAATTACTTCATTAACAGTAACCTTAGAAAAAAATCTTTTTATATCCCCATGCTTACAACTTCGCTCCTCTATTTCATAAATAGGCAAGGAAAAGCCTTGACTCTGACTCCACTCTTGCAATGCAGATTTAAAATTATGCATGTAAGGGTCCTGGAGAACAATCTTGCTAGATACTTCCCAGTAAGGTCTCAACCAATTATGAATTGGTTTAATAGAATAAAAGTACTCATATAATGCTCCTACCAAGGCTTCTGTCGATTCAGCCTGAATAGTTCTTAAAGCAAAATCATCGCCCAATGCTTTAGCACCAATTATCAAATAATTTTGAATTTCGATTTCTTGTCCTATATCTGATAGCCAACTATCAGAAACAAGCTGAGCTCTTAGTGCTGATCGTTCACCCACAGCCATCTTAGGGAATTCATAATCAATAAACTCAGATGCAGCAAGCCTTAAAACTGCATCACCCAAAAATTCTAAGCGTTCATGATTCGTCGATCTATTAGCCGAAGTATGTGTAAGTGCTTCATCAAAAACTAAAAGTTGCTGATAGTCTCTATCAAGCAAGAAATCAGAGAGGAAATTCTCGAGGTTTAATCTCTCCAGTAAAGAATAAATCTGTTTAGATCTTTGAATAGAAAGAAGTTGTGTTTTGTTTGTAGCCATTTAAGATTTAAATTAATGAAAATTTCATCAAACAAGATTCATAGCAATATGAAGTTTTAAATAAAAGAAAGCAGGTCGTAAGCCGGGTTCTGTTCACTTCCTAAATGGAAATGGGTAATCATCTATCTGGGACCATCGTTACCGATAGCCTCTAGCGGCTCATTTAAATGGAACGCGGAAGATAGCCAGCCTACGTTCCTTAGCCTTGCTCCTAACCGGGGTTTACCTAGCCAGCACCTCTCGATACTGCTGGTGCGCTCTTACCACACCTTTGCACCCTTGCCTGTTCATAGAGGGAAATCCCACTCACGTCATCGGCGGTGTATTTCTGTGGCACTATCCTCACGGTCACCCGCACTGGGCGTTACCCAGCAAGTTTGGCCATCAAGGAGCCCGGACTTTCCTCAACCGAAATTATTGCCAAAATCAGCAATATTTCGATCGCAATTACCTCTCCTGCTTTCAGAGCCCATAATGACCCGAGAACATATTTAGTACCACTGGGGCTGTAGCTCAGCTGGATAGAGCGACGGTTTCCTAAACCGTAGGTCGTGGGTTCGAGTCCCGCCAGCCCCGTTACCTAAGCAAAATCAGATAAATACTAAATCTAGGGGGGGTATGCAAATTCCACACTGTCGCTAGCGTATAAATAGTGAAAGAGTCATTATGGCCCAGCTTCACGATCTACGACTAAGGCTGTTAGTTCAACAAGAAAGCGAAAACATTGCGAAATCTCAACCTAGTGACATCGACCTATCAGTTGTTCAAGCTAGATGTCTTTGTTGGTTAGCCCTCTTAGCAGAAGCACATGAAGATCAGGCAAATGATGCTGAAAATCGAGGTGACACTGAACAAGCCATGGGATGGTTCGCTGATTCCATGCGACTTCGTGATGTCATTCAAATAGTTACAAGCATTGAAATTCCTTTGCCAAATAGTGCCAATAACGATGACGAGGAAGGTCCTTTAAAAGATGAACCTCCCTTAGCGGCATAGCAAAATGGCATGATGGAAGTAGATCTATAGGGACTGCGGTGCCTGAAGAGCCCTGTCAATGCCCTGACTGTCAAAGGTTCTACCGAGAGCATGACCGTCTAATACGTGAGTTTCCTACTCTTCGCCAGCAACAGGAACTCAATTGGGCCGCGTTGCAATCATTTAGGACTCTCGCAGGAAGAGTTTTAGAAGATTTGCAAAAGCAATACAACTCTAAAAACGACTCTCAAGCTGAAAGTAATAACGACTCTCAAACCGACAGTAATTCTGTAATTACCAATGAAGAGGGTAATGAGCTTATTCAACAAGCAATTTCTGACCTAGAAAACATCAATGCTCATTTGTTCTCGATAGAAGCTTTGATGGAGAGAGTTTTTGATGTGAGAGTGCCTGAAGGAATCGAACAAAAGTTCCAAGAGCATGCTGATGAATTAGCTCCAGATCCTTTGAATGCAGATCGTCTTCGCCTAAATCGCCTTCTGCACCAAACTCCTGATCTGCCAGACCGCAACTAGCATTGAATATTCTTCTTCCACAAACGTATTTAATTGGGCTCATTGGCCTTCTTTCAATCGTTGCTCTTCTTGTAGGGCGTCAACTTTTCAAAGTTAGACAAGATGAAATGAAATTAATTAAATTAGAAAAAACTGGAGCAACCACCTCTAAAGAAGCTGCTGAACTATATGAACTTGCTTCGGTTCAACTACGGAAACGCTTATATCCACAAGCCACATCGACTTTAAAAAAAGCTTTGAAAAATATCGAAAATGAACCAGATGAAGCAAGGGCTGTTATTGAAAATGCTTTAGGTTTTGCTCTGGCAGCACAAGATGACTTTGAAGCTTCTATAAGTCACTACCGGACGGCAATTAAAGCAAAGTCTAACTATCCGGTCGCCATCAATAATCTTGCTTTTGCTCAAGAGAAAATGAACAACCCTGATGAAGCACTTGGTTTATACAAAGAAGTTTTAAAACTTGATCCTCAAAATAAAACTGCAAATAAGCAATTAAAAAGACTTTTAGCAAAAGAGACTAAAGACTTACCAAACGGTTCTAATAGCAGGGGCTTTTGAAATTAAATTTTCACAAGATTTTATCAATTTCATTTCACCGCCACTATCTTTAAAACCTGAAGAACTCCATCCAGTCAAATTAAAACCTTGCAAACCAATAAAGCTACCCCCAGCTGCAATTCCAAAAATAGTATTTTCTGCTTCAGGAATAAGCTCTAATTGATCTGATCTGGCATTCAGATTGCCTTGAATGAAAGTTTTCATA
Organism: Prochlorococcus sp. AG-409-N21; assembly: GCA_003215415.1. GTDB lineage: Bacteria > Cyanobacteriota > Cyanobacteriia > PCC-6307 > Cyanobiaceae > AG-409-N21. The sequence goes on from QCKK01000025.1 coordinate 7,026, forward strand.
CTGCCTATTTGTATTTCCCCCTGAAGATCAACAATTTGCCCAATTGCCGTAACCCTTGAAAATGTAAGTATCACATCAAATTCAGACCCTTTATCAAAGGACTTGTAAGTGCCGCACCATTTCCTAGGTAAAGTTTTAACAAGGCTTTTAGCTCTGGCTACAGGGTCAAAGTTCTCAACTGAACCTTCAAGCAAAATTGGCAACGCTTTAGGAAGTGCTTCATATGAAGATTCAAAAGGCTTAACGTCCTCGACAGGGACCTCTGTCTCAATGGGGACATCGGTTGCGAACAGAAATGGCATTAAACAA
>QCKK01000026.1 GCA_003215415.1 Prochlorococcus sp. AG-409-N21
AGTTATCCTTTAACATTATCGATTTTGTTATCGGTTCTTTGCCAATAAGTACAAGTGCTGTATCTTCGTTATATTCACTTACATCTACATTATGGACTTTGTTGACATTGGTTGATGAATTATTACTTATTAGTTGATTATTTTCTTGAGCAGGATTCTCATCAATTGGATCAGTTAATACTTCTTCAAGTAGTCTTTTCAAGACAGCCCCTCTCGCTCTCAACCCCCATTCACGTTTCAATGCATCAAATCGATCAATTAGATGATTCGGGAGATCGACCGATATACGTCGAGTTCCTTTGTCATCTGATACCGACACTTGATGTCATATCGATAAAGTTATATTGATGTTAGATGCATTTGTGAATTTTAAGGTGCTTTTTGTGTCGAGTTGAAACCACGTGACTGATTTGCTTAGTAATCCTTGGTCTCATATACATGAATTATTCAATCGTTAGTAAAGTCACACTTGATATAAAAATAGGCGAGAATTAGAAAAATAGCCTATTCATCATGATTCGAACCGATTACTGCTCTTCTGATAGTGACTTCTCTCAGAGACGTTTAACCTACCAAAAACGAAAACTAAATATGCTCAATGTTATTAGAGATGGACTAGAGAGGAGAATTTCTGCAATTGATGCTTCAATTGTCACTTTAAAATCTCAAATAGAACGATTAGAATCCCCTAGTCAATAATTATAGGATTGGATTTTTTATTTATTCTCTAATTAATTGGTAATAAGACCTCTTTTAATAATACATGGGGACCTGTCTTTTCTAACCAGGCTATATCCGATCGGTTTATAGCCAATATATAACCAGCGAACCCTAGTCCGTTGATACTAAAACCATTCATTGAATCCATTCTTCTACGAAATAATGATATCCAATTATCCGAGAATACAAGATTGTATGGAACATTTGGTTTAGCATCAATACTTGGGTCCCCAACTTGCATAACCTTACATAATTCAATATATTGTTTATAAAGTAAATCAGTACTTTTGCAACTTATTTCTCGCTTTCTTTCGGCAATTATATAACTACTACAATCAAAATCAAACTTCTCTACATCATTAATCATTTGCTTTGTAAACCATTCATCTCTCGGGCAGATCAATTCATGATGAGTTCTTGGTAGCAATTGTATATGTCGATGAGGCTGACTGGCACCTGCTTTCGGCCCACTATTGAAAAACCATAAACCTTTAGTGTCGTTTTCTATTTCGCTAACTGCTTTCCAATCCTTCCTAGTAAGCCAGCCGTTTTGTGGTTGCCATTGAGATGTGATTAATAACATATGCCCTTTTTGAACAGGATACTTATTAAGTATCAAAATATGATCATCGAATATTTTGGCTATCTCTAAATTTTTATCCCAAGGAATAAATGGGTTCGGTCTCGGCCCACAACTATTTAGATGTGGAGGAAGATTACTTATTAGGCGTCTTATTATAAATTCATTGCTGTAGTTTTTATTCTTCAATATAATTTCTGTTTTTAAAGGCACCAACGCGGATCTATTAATAGCCTTGATTGACTGCAGTAAAGCAGCCTTCGAATATTTTTCTAATCGGTGAATTGCTTGTTTCGTCATATCTTATTCCTCCATTTACCGTCAATTTGAATTTCAAATAATTTGATTTTGCTGAATGATATCTTTTTCATTAGGATTTAAGTCTGTCTGAATAGTGTTGCTTTAACTAAAGATAGGCCCTCTCAAATATATTTCCAATCTCACTCCAAACTTTTCTATCCCTCCTATCTCTTTAAGCAGGGTAGACATGAGATGGATCTCTTATTCCTCTCTCAAGAGCCCCTTTGATGCGCTTGTGGTCGCATAAGTCACTATTTTGCTTTTGCGCCCCTTCAAGAGCTCTAAAGGCCTGTTTGATGCGGGTTCTCCTTGGGGGCTGGAGGGAAGCTGTTAATACGTGTCAGGTATGTGACTTCATTTCACATGGATATTTCAATAACGTCCTTTTTCTTTGGGAATTCAATTCTCGTTCTTCAATTTATATCTAAAAATGTTAACAAATTCATACTTGACAAATTTGGTTCTGATTCCCGAAAACTGCTGGTATAAAAGCCTTTTTGATGAATAATACGTCCATTCGTCATTGTTTCAAATCCAGATTAGTGCCACATTGTCTTTGCAAATGGTTGACGTAGGCAGGGGGGAAGGCGTTAAACGTCAATGAGTTATACCTCCTCAATGGATTGGGAGTTCACTGAAGACGGAGCGTTCTTAGCTCTCTGCGATGCATTTCGCGAGAGTGGAGAAACCTCTGCAATCGAATTTCTGGCAAATGGCGAAGGAGCCTTTCACTTCCAGGAATTAACGCAAAATGCTGCCGGTGAGGGAATTGATCTAAGTGACTCAGACTCACTTGATGAATTTCAACAAGAAGTCATTGAGACAATGGAATCACTCTGCAATGACTAATAATTATTCTATGGCAAGCTAACTTAGGCATATTTCTATACTTTATGCCTTTTTAATTGTCCCTGATGCTAAGCACTAAAATACCTAGCCTTTGAATGTACGGCAATAATTGCCGTAGTACTTTGCTCTGGGTGTAACTGATCACTATCATCTATTGATAGACCAATTCTTCCTGCTTGAAGTAAATTAATTTGAATTCTTGAATCAGAAATATTTGGACAAGCTGGATAGCCAAAAGAATATCTACATCCACGATATTTTTGAGCAAGAATATCTCGTAATTCAGTTGGTTCTTGATCTTTAAAACCCATCTCTTTTCTAATTCTTGCGTGGGCCCATTCAGCAAGTGCCTCTGACATTTGCACAGCAAGACCATGAAAATAGAGATATTCGGAGTACTCGTTCTCTTCAAATAACAACTGAGCGTATTCACTCGCTCTACTTCCCATAGTTACGGCCTGCATCGGTAGTACATCAGTAGGCTGGTCATTTTTTATATCATTAAAGAAATCTGAAATACAGTACATATTGCCTGATCTTTGTCTGGGGAATTCAAATTTGCCTATTATTGAGCTTTTGTCGTCTGAAAAAACATTCAGTGAGTTACCAACCCTTGCACAATGATAATATCCATAGGCTACAGATGGTTGTAGTAAGTTATTTGTAATTACCTTTTCTATTAGCTCTTTTAAGATATTATTTGCTTTATTTAAAGTATTAAGTTGGTATTGATCCTTTGATTCGCCTTTCCTCTTCTTGAATTGCCACTGACTAGCAAATAAAGCATTTTTGTCTAGATAATTAAATACCTCTTCTATATCGATATCATTTTGATCTAGTACCATATTACCAATGAATGGAACTGTACAAGTTGGTTCCTCCTTAACAGCAATGGATCGCTCATTTGATAAATTAGATATTTTTAAGCTATCTTTAACAAAGACTTTATTGGAATTGATACCATTTGAATTGGAATCGATAGATTTATCACCTATAATTAACCCTTGTGGTTCTTCATCAAGAAATCCAATATCATCTTTCCATTTTTTTAACTTTAATGCATTTACATAAGCATCCATAAAACGCAAGTCTGAAAAGGCATCTTTTCCATAAATTACTTTGCCATTATAAACCTTAGAACAATCGTCAGTAATAAATTTTGGAGTGAGGGCAGCTCCTCCTAGAATTACAGGAGTGGTAATCCCTTGTTTGTTAAATTCCTCTAAGTTATCTTTCATGAAGGCTGTTGACTTAACAAGTAAACCACTCATTGCGATGCAATCTGCTTTATGCTGTTTTTGAGCTTCTATTATTGCATTTACATCTTGTTTTATTCCTAGATTTATAACTTGATATCCGTTATTTGATAGAATTATATCAACAAGGTTTTTTCCAATATCATGAACATCACCTTTTACTGTAGCAATTAAAAATTTTCCTTTATAATTACTTTTTCCGTCTATTTTCTCCATATAGGGTTCCAAATAAGCAACAGCCATTTTCATAGTCTGTGCAGATTGAAGTACAAATGGTAATTGCATTTGCCCAGCTCCAAATAATTCTCCTACAGTTTTCATTCCATCTAGTAAGTAAGTATTAATTATTTCTAATGCACTGTATTTCATCAAGGCTTCCTTTAATGTCTCCTCCAGGAAAATTCTCTCTCCATCTAAAATATGTTTTTTTAATCTGTCCTCAATAACTAATTTACTGAGATCTTGTATGGAGTTCCTTGCTTGTTTGGTAGATATATTCTCGAATTGTGTTGTTAACTCTGTCAGTGGATCATAAACACATGTACCATTATCGAATCTTCTTCTATCATATATCAAGTCTAAACATATCTTTTTATGATCATCCTTTATCTTGCTAAGGGGCAATATCTTCGAAGGAGATAAAATCGCAGTATCTAATCCTGCTTGTATACATTCATTCAAAAAGATTGAGTTTAATGTAATCCTTGCAGATGGATTAAGTCCAAAACTAACATTAGATATTCCTAAAATAATGTGAACATCAATTAATTGATCACGAATCATTTTTATTGCCTTTATTGTTTCGAGTCCATTTGCTCTATCTTCTTCAATGCCAGTAGAAATAGGAAGTGCAAGTGGGTCGTAAAATAATTCATAGGCTGGATAATTGTTTTCCACTGCCATATCAAATCCTCTTTTGGCAATTGCTAACTTATGTTCGGCTGTCCTTGCCATCCCATCTTCATCTATTGTTCCTATAACTAGAGCTGATCCATATTCCTTAGCTAGATTCAATACTTTTAGGAATCTCTCTTCTCCGTCTTCATAATTAGTAGAATTGAGTATGCATTTACCTCCTGCAACCTTTAGGCCACTCTCCATCTTCTGCCAGTCAGTAGAGTCAAGCATTAATGGAAGATTCACATCTGTAACAACCCTAGAAACAAGGCTATTCATATCTTTTACCCCATCTCTTCCTACATAATCTACGTTTATATCTAATATATGCGCATTCTCTCTAAGTTGCTCTCTTGCTAAGCCTACCAATCCATCCCAGTCTTCTTCATTTAGTAAGGTCCTGGCTTTTTTTGACCCACTAGCATTCAATCTTTCTCCTACGATTAAAAAGGAATTTTCTTGCTTATATGGTGTTATTGAGTATATTGAAGATGCTGACGGTTGATTATTAAATCTCTTATTATCTTTCAATAGACGTGATCTTGTATTATTCCTTTCTCTTGGTTTTATTTCCTGTGCAAGTTCATTTAGCAATTCAATATGTTCTGGAGTTGTTCCACAGCATCCTCCAATTATTTGTACTCCTAGATCCTCTATAAAATGCATAAGCTGCATCTTCAGTTCTATTGGCTTTAATCTGTAATGGGCTTTACCACCAATATTTTCTGGTAAGCCTGCATTAGGTATACAACTTACAATGAAAGGTGAATGTTCCGAAAGATGCTTGATATGGTCCTTCATCTGTTCAGGACCAGTTGCACAATTTAAACCTAATATGTCAATGTCGTATGGTTCCAAAATAGATACTACAGCTGATATTTCCGTTCCAATTAACATTGTTCCAGTAGTCTCCATTGTTACAGAAACCATTATTGGTATCTCAACTGATTTAGTTCTAAATGAATCTCTTACAGCCTTCAGACATGACTTAATTTGCAGAACGTCCTGACAAGTCTCTATTAATATTAGGTCAACTCCTCCATCTACTAGCCCATCAACTTGCTCTACATATGAGGAAGTTAATTCGTCAAAAGTGACATGACCTAATGTTGGTAGTTTTGTTGTTGGGCCAATTGAGCCTGCAACAAATCTCGGTTTAAGATCACTATTAAATTGATCTGCTACTTCTTTAGCTAATTGCGCCGCTATTTTATTTATCTCGTATGATTTATCTTCTAATTCATATTCTGCAAGTACAAGTGAGTTGCATCCAAATGTATTAGTCTCAATTACATCAGCTCCAGCCTTCAAGAAATCACAGTGAACTTCTTTTACAATGTTAGGATTTGTCAAAACAAGATGCTCATTGCATCCCTCGTACTTCTCCCCTCCAAAATCCTTGGCATTCAATTCTTTTTGTTGTAACGATGTTCCAGTAGCGCCATCAAAAACTAATAGTTTCTTTTCATT
>QCKK01000027.1 GCA_003215415.1 Prochlorococcus sp. AG-409-N21
AGCCAATTCAAATCAAGAGGAGGATCTGCAAAGCAAATTTCAAATTGGGGTGTTAATCCAATTGCCATTCGGCGAAACTTTTTTTCAGCATCAGATGGTGCTTCATCGCCTTGAATAACAAGGACACGTCCTTTGATTGTTGGGAGTTCATCTAGGAAGAGAGACCCTTCGTGAATAGCTTCTGCTGTTCTGTAAATAAGAGTGGTCTTACCACTACCCATCTCAGCAGAAAGAAGAACAAAAGCTCCTCTTGCTAGGAAGTCACGAATCACCCAATCGATTTTTCCTACATCTCCCCCCCCTCCTCCAGCGGGTTCGATTTGAAGAGAAGTTGTCATTTCTGCAACCTCCTAATTGGAAGTAGTTGAATCCATTCCTCCATGAATTGGATGGTGTACTGGCACCAAGGCAAGTGGTGACCTGGGTGAGCCTTGGCTCGCTCAATCCGAAGTTGCCAAACGGCAATTTCAATCGAGACTTCTCTAGGTAAACTGGATCGATTCGTGTTAGTTCCAGCCACCGTTCCTTCGGTGGCTTTTTTCATGCGTTAAAAGCCTTTGCCAGCTCAAGAGACTTAGCATCACGAGCACATGCATCGCTCATCGCCTTTTCACAAAGCTCAATTTGATAAAGCAGTGGTGAATTGCTGCTAGGGAACTTTCTCCTCCAGTGAATGCCTACTTTTAAAAAATTATTTTTTCTCCAGCGTTGAAGAGTTCTTTCACTAACTCCTAAAGATGCTGCGGCATCACGAGCAGGAATCCATTTGAGTGTCATTTGTAGTTTTATTTTTATCCTTAATCACGTCAATAACTCGCAAAATCGGGACAAATTCTTCTACATCAACAGGAAACTCAATATTTAATGCAATAGCAGACTCCGCAAGACTAAAAGCGTCATGACGAGAATACCTAGCATTACTAATATTTTGTCCCCTAAGAATTGAAGGTGGCCTTACTCTTTTGCGTGGCATAGACGCTATTAAAGGACTAGAAGCAGAAACCACAAATCAGACGTAGGTCAAACCAAGGCTGCTTTCCCTGGTTGGCGCAAATTTGATACGACTACTTTAACCCTGTCATTCGGTGTCCGGTCATACGTCTATGTAGTGGTAACACTACTTAGCAAGCAATTACCTACACTATATGTGCCGTTATTGGCGCACTTCTCTATCTCTTGATCTTGCTTTGTCAAAGGCTGATTCTCGGCCAGCATCACTCTCCGTTTCATAGGAATCCAAGTGTGTTCGTAGTGAATGGCCCATAGCCTTTGCCATGCTGCCAGCATCAATTCCTTTTTGATGACCCCTAAGGCTATAAGAATGACGAAAGCTATAACTGCCGAGATTCTCACCTCTATCTTTCATTATTCGTTTAAGGGAGTTCCATCCTTCAGTTGATCGCTCCATATATTTGCGCATTGCTTCTCCTACTCCATACTTTGAGTTAAGTGGTGGAAGTTCTAATAATTTTGCTTTAAATAATTGAAAAAGATTCCATTCAATTAATTCACCTTGATCATTAATCAGTGGCAAAGGCTCTAGGTCTCGAGGTTCTGTTACTCCAGCACCGCTTCTTTTCTCATAGGTGCAATACAGATATTCCTTTTTAGATTTCTTGTCTTTCCTAATTTGCAAATACCTTAATTCGATTGGCCGAAGACCATACAAAGCACAAAGCTTTAAAGCGTTTTGCCATTTCACTGCGCACCTGCGATATCTTTCCAAACCTTTATCAGTTGGTAGCGATGCAATCAAATTCAGAACCTCTTGATCTGACATCGAATCCATTTTCCCACTTATATCCCTGTGGTCTTTTTTGGCTTTCCTGCCAATGTGATTCATAAGATTTGCAGGCGGTCTCCATTCCTGCGGAAAACCACAACGATCAACGCAATAAGTCAAAAATGTTGAAAGTCGCCTTGTTCTTATAGCCCTAGTTCTTGAACCAATTTTCCAATTTCTAATAACAGCATCAAGTAAATCTGCAGAAGTCGTTGGGGCCTCTTTGCTTTGAAGTAGTGCAATAGCGTCAGTTATTACAGGCACAAATTCTTTGCGCCAAGTCATTTCAGGATCAACGCCAGTTCCGAACTCAATTTTTTGGACTTTGTATTTCTCAAAAGCTTCATCCCAATTTCTTTCACGAGTTAGTTTTGGGGCCTTTCCAGCGGCTATTTGAGCGGCAATTTTTAAAGTATGCCCCTTCGTTGTAAGGGCATATATATTTCGGACCCTAGTAAGAATGTCACCACTATTTTCAACACTCCAGGTAAAAGGAATAGCAACCGAAGCCATAGGAGCTTCATCTCTTACAACTTGAATACGAACCTTCCCTCGGTGCTCTCTTACATTCCAGCCCTTCGCGGTTGAAGTTCTTAAAGCCTTTCTAAAACCTGTTACCCAAGCATCTTTATGTACAAGCTTTGGCATGTGTACCTAAAAACTGAGCGGGTGCTGTTAAAGCAGAAGGTGTCCATTGTACACAAAATGTACACAAAAAGGTCAGAATCTGACAAGTCAAGTAAGGACAAAATCACGTTTTTTCGCGGTTAAGACCCCCTGCAAATACTAATTATCAGAGCTTCAAGAAGGCCTAGAGCCAAAGGAAATGCTTTGATAGAACAGTTATTGCCAGACTTCATAGTCACCAACTACAATAAAAGGAACGGGGCGTGGCGCAGTTTGGTAGCGCGGGTGCTTTGGGAGCACTAGGTCGCAGGTTCGAATCCTGTCGCCCCGACTGTAATTTCAAGGAATGGGTATTTGGGTTGAACCCAAAAGTGAACCCAAAAAACAAGCGAAAACTCCATCTGCGCTCTCATACCCACAACAAGATGAGATGAGATAACAAAAGCAGTACTAGCACCCATGCGAAGAAAACCTTGTGTTGACTTGGTTCTGCTCTAATTGGTTGCTGTTGATTATTTACCTATGATTGATTTATGACTTATTTAGTCTTATACGTCTTCGGCATCGTTTCAATTTGGTGGATCTATCGAGTCGGTTGGTTGGAAGCCCTTAAAACCATTTTGGCTGTATTGATCCCATCCATATTGATCATCCTTTTTAATGTGAAAGCTGGCCGATTACTTTTTAGGAACCCAGTGGTTGGAATTATTAGTGTTCTACCAACTGCTGTTTTTATCTATCGAGGTTCTCAGCCTCTTGTAAGTGGAATCAATAATTGGATAGATCGAAAAAACAATGACTTTGTTGATATGCAAGATGTAGTTGATGCAGAAGTGATTTCAAAAGAAGAGGCTTGATTAACTTGCTTTGGGAGCACTAGGTCGCAGCTCGAATCCTGTCGCCCCGACAAGGATCTCAGCGAAACCCAATATGCGATGTACTCAAAATGTACACAGCGGGGCTAATCAACGAAGTCTTTCAAAGATGTTCCTTGTCAGAACTAGCTTGCAGGCACAAGTCTTCTTTGTAAATTAATTCCTGGCAATCTTTTCTGAGTATTTCTTGTTGAAGTCTTTTCCCTTAGCCAGCAGGAAAGCGGGGTCATAGTTATTTCTAACTCATCCGCAAGGGCTCTTAAGGCTTTCAGGTCTGCTCCATAACCTGCTCTTTCAATCCAACTAGCCATTAGTGCGATGTCGTGCTCAATGAAATTCATTAGTTGGCGAGGAACCATTGAATAGCGAACCGATGGAGATTCCTTACCGTTTATTTTTTGCCAAAGCGCTGCCATATCCTTTCCTGTCATTTCTTCTCCTGCAATATTCAGTGCTTCTCCCAAAAACTTTTGGGGGTTTTCAAAAACAGCCTTTGTCCATAGTCCAACATCGTCAACTGCGATGGTTTGCCAAAGTTTGTCTTTGTCGACAACTCCTGGGAAAATTGAATTAGAAATCTGTACGCCAGGAAGATCACTATCGAAGTTTTCGAAGTAGCTAACTGGTCTAAGTATGGTTGAAAGTTCATTCAATCCATTAATCAATATGTATTCCTCAATGCTCCACTTACTTGTGAAATGACCTGGGGCTGGCTGACTTTTTAGAGGGTCTTTGGGTTTGCAAACAGAACTAAAGACAAAGTGCTTTAAGGTCCCCAAATCGGCAATTTCTTTTACTACGTCAACTAAATTTCTTCCTTGCTCTAGCTCGTAATCACGGACCATGCTTCCACGGCCTAACATCCATCCTTTGGTAGGAGTCGTATTACCAAATATCCCGTAAACTCCTGAAAAACATTTTTCTAAGCTTTCTCGTTGCAGTAGATCTCCTTTGACAATTTCGACATTTGGCAATTTAGCCAACAATTCAGCTCGCTTACTGAATGGAGAACGAGTAATTGCTCGAATTTGAAAACAGTTATTTTCAGACAAATGCTTTACCACCGAATAGCCCTGCCGACTGGTGGCCATAGTCACTGCAATTACAGGCTTAGACCTTTTTAATTTATGAATCTCGTGACTATCTAAATCTCTTTTAGAAAGCGCAATCTGAGAAGAAAAATCCAATTGTGAAGAAAAGCTGCATACTGTGTTGCGAAATGTAAAGCATTTTCATCTCAGTCGCGAGTCTGCTTTGGGAGCACTAGGTCGCAGGTTCGAATCCTGTCGCCCCGACTGGCTTTTTGGTGATCTTGAATTGGGAATGGGCCCTCGTTGGGCCCTCCTGAACTTAAAGACCTCAGCGTTGGCGGGCTTTAGTGCCTTCTAAGGCTTCCTGTTGTCTGTTGACTCTCCAGACAAGAGCGTTTTCAAATAACCCCGGAAGACCAACTGTTGGGTCTTTGGTTCTTCGATACCCTTTTCTTCGGTTTGTGGAGGAAGAAGCTTGTGAATATTGCTCAGCATTGCGCAATGCTTTTGTCAGTGGAGCCTGAAGAGATGCCCCTTGACACAGAAATTTTAATAGAGATATTTAAGGCTCTTTCGACTAGTAATTTCTGTTGATGGCGAAATTTGATAGTTCAACTCCTTTCATCCTTATCGCTCGTATTCAAGTTAAACCAGGCAAAGTTGCTGAATACTTGGAACTTGCAACTAAGACTGATGCTGCTGTTGAAGCTTCTGAGCCAGGGATGTTGCACCACACCTTTGACCAAGATCCAGAAGACCCTCTTTGCTTCACGTGGTCAGAGGTCTATAAAAATGATGATGCCTTCCTTGCACATTTAGCTAATCCATCAGTTGGAGAATATTTACAAGGCCATGCAGAGTTAGGAGATGGGTTCACTGTTGAGGTTTATGGAACAGTTGGAGAAAAATGCAAAGAAGCTATGAATGCGACTGCTCTCCCATTGAAATTCTTTGAAAGTAAGTGTGGGTATAGCAGGGTATAAAAACTAAAGGCTCCTTCCTAGAGCTTTCATCGTGGGTCGTCCAAAGACTAAAACGGTTGATAATTTTCTCAAATTCGCAAAATTGACCCTGAACAGAAAGGGACTACCTACCTCCTCTGGCCATTTTCATCCCAATTCCGGAAGCCTCTAGATACTCAGGATCTTCAATCCAATGGTAAAAATCAGCTCGCCTGGTCATCTTTAACCGCAAGGTTTTTAGGGCTTTTGCCTCAAGTTGACGGATGCGCTCACGACTGACACCCATCATTTTTCCAATCTGCTAATAAGTCTTTGGCTCTTCATTGAATAGGCCGTATCGATGTTTTAAACGTCAGCGCCAAAAGTCATGGATTGAATTTGAGCCAGGCTGAGATTGTCGCCGACATAGACAGCTTCTAGGTCACCATCTGCGTAGATGCCAATACCGCTGAGTGTTTCACCCAAATTGTTGATGTGATCAACACTGCCAAAAGTCAGTTGTTCCGTGGTGGCACCTTGTAGGTAAATCTTGTCGAAGTCATCAAGTTCACCAATCTTGTCGGCTTTTTCTCCATTAGGACTATTCCCTGCTTTTTCATAGAGGTTGTTGTAGGCCAGTTGATCACTCTTGAAATACAGCTCATCGATAGAGCCATCATCAGAGTCTTCAAAGGTATTGAGTCCAAAGCC
>QCKK01000028.1 GCA_003215415.1 Prochlorococcus sp. AG-409-N21
TGTTTCTCAATCTCTGCAATAAATTTATTTGTTAGTTTTTGAATTGTATCTTGTTCATCTCTACTTTGATCTTCAGATATTTCTCCTTCTTTCTCTATCTTTTTTATTTTATCAATTGCATCCCTTCTGATGTTTCTTAAGGCCACCTTACCTTCTTCGGCATATTTTGCGGCAAGTTTACAAAACTCTTTTCTTCGCTCTTCAGTTAAGGGGGGCACATTTATTCGAATTATTTTCCCATCATTATTTGGAGTAAATCCAAGATCACTTGTAGATATAGATTTCTCAATTAGAGCTAATGAACTGATATCAAATGGTTGAATCGCAATTGTTTGTGAATCTGGTGTGGAAATTGTGGCTAATGATTTAAGTGGGGTATCTGTTCCATAGTATTCAACTGTAAGTCGATCTAGTAATGATGGATTGGCTCTCCCAGTCCTGATTGTATTAAAGGTGCGCTGTGCAGCATCTACTGATTTGCGCATGTTGGATTCAAGTTCTTGATTAGACATTGGCTTCAGGAAGGGAAAACAAAGCTTGGTGAATAGCAGCGTTTGGTTAATTAGGAGTTAATTACCAATTCGTGAACCTATTAGCTCTCCAGCAACAGCCTTGCTGATGTTGCCTGGTTCGAAGAGATCAAAGACCACGATAGGGATATTGTTGTCTTTGCATAGTGCAATAGCGGTACTATCCATAACTCCAAGTTCACCGCTGAGAACTCTCTGGTAAGAAAGAGAATCGTATTTCACTGCATCATGGAATCGATTTGGATCACGGTCATAAACTCCGTCAACTTTTGTGGCTTTAAAAACAACATTCGCATTTATTTCTGCAGCTCGGAGAGCAGCAGTTGTGTCAGTTGTAAAAAATGGATTGCCACAGCCACCTCCAAATACAACCACCCTTCCTTTTTCTAGGTGTCGGATGGCTCTTCTGCGGATATAAGGCTCTGCAACTTCTTGCATTTCGATTGCAGTTTGTACTCTCGTTGGAATACCTGCGCGTTCCAGTCCGTCTTGGAGGGTTATTGCATTCATCACAGTAGCCAGCATTCCGACATAGTCTGCAGTAGCTCTGTCCATTCCTTCGGCAGAACCTTTTAGCCCTCGAAAAATGTTGCCACCTCCTACGACAATCGCAAGTTGAGTCCCTTGTGCCACAACTTGTGCAACGTCTTGAGAAATGGAATGAACAATTGCAGGATCTATGCCATAAGGCTTTTCGCCCATAAGCGCTTCGCCGCTAAGTTTTAGTAGAACTCTCTGGTAGACCATTAAACGTTTATATCTTGTTGACAGTAGCAAGCTTTCATTAAATCGCTTATTAGCAGGGCTCCTCTGTTGGCTTGATTCATAAGAATGTGTTGTATTGAATAAATGGGAATTGCTTAGTAAGAAAGGAGTCTTGCTATTGCAACACCGCTGCTGCTGATAGGTTCGCAAACTCGATATTTCAGCTCAAAGCCATTGAACTTGTCTTTATGGAGCACCAGACTTGATGTAGTCAGCGAAGCCTGGGGAAGAAGACTATGTAGCTCAACTGTTGGAAACCCCCACGCGATTAGATAGTGCTGCATTATCCATTCAGGCTGCTCTTAGCTTGATAGCAATACTTTCTTTCTTTGAATACTCATCTTGAAAATTGAAGAACTAGTTATTACTAGTCCTTTTGGATATGAAAAACCTAAGGCTATTGACGCCAGAGAATCTACAGCTACGAACACATTTGCAGTTGGGTTCCCTGGTTCAAACCCTCCAGCCCAAAAAATAAAGACCGTATGGCCTAATAGCCATAGAACACACAACTCAATTTCAATAATCGAAGATGCAGACTTCTATTTGCTGAGCAAATTAAAAATGACCGAAACCACCAAACTCACACCAATGCAACTCACGATTGGGAAATAAAAGGTTGAGTTCTCACTCCTCAAAACAATATCGCCTGGAAGTTGACCTAAACCCAAACTTTTTAGATAGGGATAAAGGACTCCGATGGCAGCAATCCCAATCCCCAGAGTGATTAGCAGTTTTTGCATTTTTGAATTATGCCGCTTTTACATAGCATTTCTCTTTGCAGAATAGTTTCCTGCTGCATTCGGAAGCTTTGCTTTTGCTTGTCTCCTGGTGGCTCAGTGACGGTGAGGTAAATAAACAGGATTGTGAGCGGGCAGAAAACAATACGAGCTAAATCCCAGCAATATCTCAATTACTTCCCCATTGCTCTTCTGAGTTTTTCTGCTTCATCCATCCCTTCCATGATTGTGAAGGTTGCATTCTCTGTAGCAGCTTTACGGATTTTGCTTAACTCTTGATATTCAGCTGATTCATAAGCATCTATGGCTGCTCTCATCGAAGAGAACTCACAAATAACAGCCAAATTCGCTCCTTCTGTCTTTTCTTTCCCTTGAGGTTCTGTGTCTTTAGCAAAAACCACTCCACCCACTTCTTTAAGCCATGGACCAACTTTGTCTACATATTCAGCAAATAAAGCTGGATTGGTGACTGTTGATGTACTTATCCAATAACCCTTAGCACCTTTCTTGTCCATGCATAGATTTTATTTTCAAAGAGTGTCGCATATTCGCAATAAGTTATCGGGTCTCCTTTCTGTTAAAAAAAGCACCCACCAAATCGATGAGTGCTTCCAATTTGATTTATAGAAATTATTAGAAGCGGAAAGTTGTTTTAACTAAGCCACCGGTAACTTCATCAGCACCATCTTTCTCAATTGTGAAAAGAGCAGGGGTAACAGTGATGTTGTCGCTTACAGCCATGGAGTAGTAAATCTCCAAGGCCATTGGGTCGTCATAACCAGAGTCATCTCTGTGGCCTTCGGCAGTGCCATAAGCAATACCTAGGTCGTTACCTTCTGTACCGAAGTCACTCCACACAACTCCAACGGACCATGTGGTTTCATTTTCGATGTTGCTGGCATCATTTTCCTCATCAGGAGTTTTCCAGCCCATACCTGCATTTAGAGAAATGCCGTTGTCTAGGTCGTACTGAGCACTGAGTCCCCAGGCGTCGTAGTCATTTGCGTCGGCATCACCGGTTGTGTTACCACCATCAGCTGTCGTATAGACAGCTGCAACTGTGAAGTTATCGCCTACCCAAGCGAGCTGAGCGGTGACGTCATCTGAACCTTGCTCGGTAAGAACACCTTTAGAAGCATCGTCGCCGTCCTCAGAAACAAATGCCAAACTTGCGCTGATGTTATCGCCTGTGTAAGTGATACCTGCACCAGCACCCATTGCTTTGCTATATGCAGCATTAGCACCTGCATGGGTCAAGACATTCAAAATGGAATCACTTGGATAAGCACTGGGCCATACGCCAAGTAGATCATCTTGACGAAGCTTTGCACCAATGGTTGCGTTGAAATTCTCTCCAACAGGGAATTGGTAAAAAGCGCGATGGAGATTTAACGCATCACTACTGTTAAAGGCTGTCTCCAAACGTGCACCGCCCATCATCCCAAATGGTTCCATGTTGTTGAAATTGCCAGTTCTAACAACCGTTTTCAATAAATCTTTGCCAGTAAAGCTTGTATGAGCCATTAGCTTGGTGTCGTAATTAAACGTGACTGCTTCCTTACCGCTGACTCCATCAACACCACCAACTACAAAAGTGGTTTTTCCCATGAACATGGTTGTTGCACCATGTCCTCCATGGCCCATTGCTGAGTGATCCATTCCACTGGCACTTGCCTCAAGACCATTTAGACGACCTTTGATAACAGCAAGCTCAGGACCAAACTCATTGATCAAGCGTCGCTCTTCTTCGTTGACGTTAGAAACCTCGCCAAGGCAAGAGTTAAGAAGGGCAGCTGCTTCATAGCGGGTGATGCTTCCGGTAGGAGCGGCAACCTTGCAATCATGACGCTCAGCCAAGTTAGTCAAGGCTTGGTAAGCCCAGTCAGTTGGGTAAATATTAGAAAACTGAGAAATGCCCTTTATTTCTTTGTTGGAAGCGGAGTAGTTAGCTACACCTTTGATGTTTATATCAGCAGCATTGGTGGCGATTGGGGCCATGAGCTTTAAGGCTGCAGTAGCTAGAAGCAATGCTTGGAAGGATTTCAATGAAATAATATGAGCTCAATGAGTATTTCCACCCAAAATGTTCCTTTAGTCAATCAGTTTTGCATAAATTGATTCGTTTCTTGGTTTGTGAGCTGCGCAAGAAGGTTTTAATTGAATTGAAATTCTCCCACAATTTCAGGTCTAAAAAGTGATCTCAGACCCGTTCTAAAACTTTAGTGGATTGCTCTCCCTCTAATGCCAGATTTCGGCTGAGATCCCATTTATTTACTGAAGTTGATACGTTGCTCCCTTGTTTATAGATGGAGCAACGAGTTGATCCATCATGGCCGGGTTAGAAACCCTTCATGCGGCTTCGGGACACCATCCAATCTCCTTCTCTAATCGTCGTTGCCACAGTGGACATCTACTAGTGAGGTGTTCTCCGTGTGGAATTAATCCTTGTTTTACATGGCAAGTAAGAAGAGTTCGGGAGTGGTTGTCGCAGTAATAGTTGAAGTGTTGGCACGTTATGCAAACGCAAGCTGAACGTGACTTATTAAGGACTCCGTGTTCGAGGTAGTCCCATTTTTCTTCTTGGTTGAAGCGTTTGACTGGTAGCGCTTTCTTCGCCTGACCCTTACGCATTGACCTATTCCGATAGGAGCAGGTGGAGCTATCCAGTCTTCAGCCTTGAATACTGAGTAAGGAGAAGCAGATGGAGCCATGAACCTGTTAGTAGTACACTTATACTACTCGTGAAGTTTAGGGCTGTCAACTTATGTAAGCCGTTGCCTTGTTGGACCAAATCTTTTCTATCTGAGGTGAGCTTGGCGCCAGAAGTAAGTAGATCTTGATGTTGTCTATGTTTAGCGCTCCTATTCACTTCTACAAGAAGAAGCTCTAGTTATCCTTGAACTCCATAATGTCTTGTGATGGCAATGGATTGACGTAGGTGGTTAGTCTAAAAAGACAAAACGGTTAGAGCAATTAAGCAAATAGTTAGACCTAAAAGCCCTGCTCAAACATCATCATCGAACCTCTGGAGTTAGACGAAGATGATCCAGCCTCACCACGCTCTTGTGTACGTTGACAGTCATGTGAGATAACCCAGTAATGAGTTGTTAACCCAAGGACGTCAGTCAAAGTCACTGTCTCTCTGTATCGGTTTGACGTATGCTTTCTATGCTTGTTATTAATCAGTAACCCCCTTTTTTTGTTATTGAGTGTCGAGTGATTAGCAGAAAAGTCTCTCCCCTAATAGCAGTTATGGAGATCTCATCTCAAAGGGGTACTCTTTGACCTGCTTGACCTCTTAAAGCATTTCTCTTGAAATCTTGTCTAATCTGAATCAAGTTGTTGATGATCTTCTATCAAATCCTCGTTGGGAAGATTTAGTTATTGCCTTCTTCTTGTTTTTCGATGAGGAAATTCTTGCCAGATTTACATTTTAATCTAATTGATGTGTCTGAAATGTGAGGCCCAAGCTCTGGTAATCTTTTAAGAAAATACTCTTGCTGGGATCTAACATATTCATATAATTGAAAGTCAGCGTTATTTATTTCTAAAATCTGATCCCTAAATAGATCACTGAACTCTTTCTTTCTAGGATCACTATCTTCTTTTAACCTATCGATATATAGTGAAGGAGATCCATATGAACTGAGAAGTATAGAGTTTAACTTGTCTAGGTTCTCTGTAGTAATAGCCATAAAGAAGA
>QCKK01000029.1 GCA_003215415.1 Prochlorococcus sp. AG-409-N21
CAGGTCCTGCGCCTACAACTAATACATCGGAACAGCTAGTCAATTTTAACCAGGGGAAACTTCTTCAGTTCCAGGAACCTCACCGGAATGATCTTGATCCTGAACAGTCTCCTGATTGTCTTGCTCAGGAGGAACTAAAACTACCTCAGATAATCGATCACCTTCATCTAATTTCTGAAGTCGAACACCTGTAGCAGCTCGTGATTGCTGAGGAATCTTATCTGCACTTGTTCGAACAATGACACCTCGTTCACTAACTAGCAAAAGCTCTTCCCCATGTCCTAAGACTCTTAACCCAACAAGTTCATCTGCTTCTCTTCTAAATTTGATTGCTCGCAATCCCATTCCCGCTCGTTTTTGCAAACGGAATTGTGTCACTGGAACTCTTTTACCTAACCCAGTAGCGGATGCCACTAGAACCCATGGGCCTTCACTAGTCGTGGGAGCATCTCCAACATCTAAATCCTCATCTAAAGTTTTAGCAACTTGATCTGCAAGCTCTGTAGGAAGAACGTCCATACTTACCAAGGAGTCTCCTTCTCGCAAGTTCATTGCCCTTACGCCTCTTGCAGTTCTCCCAAGAGGTCGTAGTTCATCGTCATTAAGTCGAAAATGAATAGTCATCCCTTTTTTCGACCCAATGAGCACACTGTCGCCGGCGACAGCAAGTCTTACCCAAGTAAGTGCATCTCCTTCTGCTAGGCCAATTGCAATCAAACCATTTGAACGTATTTTACTAAAAGCTGATAAGCGAGTTCTCTTAATAAAACCACCCTGGGTAAGCATTAATAGATGTGTGTCATCATCAAAAGATGTTACCGAAAGCAAAGAAGTAATTGCCTCTTCCCTAGGTATTGGCAAGAGTTGAACAATCGGAGTACCTTTTGCAGAACGACTACATTGTGGTACTCGATAAGCAGGCAAGGCATAAACCACTCCACGGTCACTAAATAACAAAAGAGAATCATGATCATTGCAACTTATAAATAGCTTTACAGCTTCCTCTCCTTGACTACGTGTACCAGCCTTACCTCTAGTTCCACGACTAGTAGCTTCAAACTCACTGACAGGCATGCGCTTCAGATAACCAGTCTCTGTAAGCAAAACCACCGATCGCTCATTGGCTATTAGATCAATATCTTCTAACCCGCCAGCAAGATCAAGAATTTCAGTTCGTCTAGGTGTGTAGTACTTTTCTCTAAGTTTTGATAATTCATCTTGAATAATTGAATAAACACGTTTTTTGTTTTGAAGGATCTCTTTGTAATCTGCAATTTTAGTAACTAAATCTTCATGCTCAAGTCTTATCTTGTCAGCCTCTAAAGCAGTAAGACGTCTTAATTGCATCTGCAAAATTGCATCAGCTTGAATCTCTGTAAGGCCATGACCTTCTTGTAATCCTTTTCTAGCAGTAGCCGTATCCGAGGCAGCCCGAATCAAAGCAATAATTGGGTCAAGCTGTTCAAGTGCCAAAAGGAGTCCAAGAAGTATATGATCCCGTTCTTCTGCTTTTCGTAGTAAATATTTTGTACGTCTTTCTATTGTTTCAACTCGGAAGTCAAGGAAAACTTGCAGCATCTTCCGTAAAGTTAAAAGGATCGGCTCACTATTAACAAGGGCTAACATATGTGCACTAAAATTACTCTGCAGAGGAGTTATCTTAAAGAGATTGTTTAAGACTACTTGAGGGTAGGCATCACGTCTTAACTCAACTACTATTCTCATTCCATCACGATCACTTTCATCGCGAATATCAGAAATACCTTCGAGTTTTTTATCATTTACCAATTCAGCAATTCGCTCAATTAATGCTGCTTTATTCGTTTGATACGGAAGTTGAGTAACTATTACTGCATCCCGATCCGGTCGACCTGGGACCTCAAGAGTCTCTATGTTCGCAACACCCCTCATAGTTACCGAACCCCTTCCACTGAGATATGTTTCTCGAATCCCACTGCGACCAAGTATCTGTCCGCCTGTTGGAAAATCAGGCCCTGGAATAATTTGAATTAACTCTTGATCTGATAATTCAGGATTTACAATCAAAGCCTGTAAACCATCAATCAATTCTCCTAAGTTGTGTGGAGGAATATTGGTTGCCATTCCAACCGCAATTCCAGAAGAGCCATTTAGAAGTAACTGAGGGATACGTGCAGGTAAAACTGTTGGCTCTTGCTGAGACCCATCAAAATTATCAGCGAAATCAACCGTCTCTGACTCAATATCTTCTAAAAGGCTGTCGGTAGTAAGCGCCTGAAGTCTTGACTCTGTATATCTCATCGCTGCAGGAGGATCATTATCTACAGATCCAAAATTTCCATGCCCATCAATTAATGGCATTTGCATAGAAAAATCCTGGGCCATTCGAACAAGAGCGTCATAAACGGCCGTATCACCATGTGGGTGATATTTACCAAGAACCTCTCCTACGACCCTGGCGCATTTTCTGTATGGCCTATCACTAGTCAGGCCTAGTTCATACATTGCATACAAAATTCTCCGATGGACTGGCTTCAATCCATCTCGAGCATCAGGCAATGCACGCCCGACTATGACGCTCATCGCATACTCCAAATAGGAGCGCGACATTTCATTTCTCAGATCAGTTTGGATGATCCGATCATCTGAATCACTGGGACCAGCTCCAACTGGGTCCAAAGGATCAGCCATATCAGAGCTGGTTACCAACCATAAGGTTATCTCGGCAAATGATTATTTGAGCGAAATGCCCAACTCCCTTGCTCCATATTCGACAGGAACCAATACCCCCTTTCGTCCAAGAGAATGCCTCTTAAAATTAATTAGGCGAAAGAAATCATTCATGGGCTCGGCTAAGCGACCCCAATTAAAGTCAGCTCCTACAACTCAAGTGGAGGTCAAATCGGCTTCTACAAAGAGATCTCAAGCAATTAGAACAAGCAACAACGCAAAAGCCTCAATGCCAAACTCAAAGGCCTTCACAAAACAGATAAGTAAAAAGTCAAATCAATCGATCCGATTTGCTCGCCAAGAGAGAGGGCTCCAAGTCACCAAACCCTGACATTCCAACCAAGTCGCATACCTCCTACGAAATGACTAATTCCGATCAAAAAAACAATCCTGAATTCAACCTTCCACAAGATGAAGTTCCAAAAGAAGAAGGAGGTGAGTGGGAACTACTCACTCAGAAAGTTCTTAATTGGTGGGAAGAAAAGGATTTGTCCTCTCAGTGGAATCAACTAACCAAGCCAATCCTTTTAATTGCAATACTTCTTGTATCTATTCTAATACTCAAAATTTATGGCAATTTCCTTGATGGGATAGCTCAAGTTCCTCTCGCACCACGTTTATTTGAACTAATAGGAATAGTTTGGTTTATAAGTTTTTCTGCAAAAAATCTTGTGCGCAAGGATGCTCGCAAAGAACTTCAATCTGATCTAATCGGCCGTTGGCAAACCTTCATTGGAGACCGATCAAAAGCAAATTAGACCCATAAGTGTTTACTTCCTAACAGGCAGCATCCTCTCTAGTTGTTAATTTGGCGAAACTTTATTGCGCCTGCTGTGAATATTCAGCTCGGTCGCTCCAAGGTCGTTCGCAGGGCCTATGGCATCGACGAAATTGCCCTTGTTCCGAGTGGTCGCACAATTGATCCTGAAATAACGGATACCAACTGGACACTTGGAGGGATCAGAAGAGAGATCCCTGTCATTGCAAGCGCAATGGATGGCGTTGTAGACGTAAGGATGGCTGTAGAGCTTTCCAACCTTGGAGCTCTTGGAGTGCTCAACATTGAGGGGATTCAAACTCGATATGAAGACCCAACAGATGTCTTAGATCGAATTTCAAAGGTTGGTAAGGATGACTTCGTTCCTTTGATGCAAGAAATCTATAGCCAACCGATAAATGAAGAATTAATCAAAAAAAGAATTGGCGAAATAAAAAAACAAGGCGGCATAGCAGCAGTAAGTGGTACTCCTATTGCAGCAATTCGCTTTAGTCAAACACTTGCAAAAGCAGGGGCAGATCTCTTCTTTGTTCAAGCAACAGTTGTATCAACTGAACATATCGGACCCAAGGGTTCAGAAAGCCTTGACTTGAAAAAGCTATGCAAAGAAATTGGCATTCCTGTGGTTATGGGTAATTGCGTCACATATGAGGTTGCCCTGGAATTAATGCGAGCTGGTGCTGCAGGAGTAATGGTTGGGATTGGGCCTGGAGCTGCTTGTACTTCAAGGGGCGTTTTGGGCGTAGGGATTCCGCAAGCAACAGCGGTTGCAGATTGCGCAGCCGCTAGAAATGATTACGAGAATGAAAGTGGCCGATATGTTCCGATTATTGCTGATGGAGGAATTGTCACCGGAGGTGATATCTGCAAATGCATTGCATGTGGAGCGGATGCAGTAATGATTGGTTCTCCTATTGCCAGAGCAGAGGAAGCTCCCGGTCAAGGTTTCCACTGGGGCATGGCCACTCCAAGCCCCCTGCTCCCTAGAGGCACTCGAATCAATGTTGGGCAGACTGGAAGTCTTGAAAGGATTCTTCGCGGCCCTGCTCGTCTTGACGATGGGACTCACAACCTTCTTGGGGCTCTAAAGACCTCAATGGGGACTCTCGGCGCAAAAACGATTAAAGAAATGCAAAAGGTTGAAGTAATTGTTGCCCCATCTCTACTAACAGAAGGAAAGGTTTATCAAAAAGCCCAACAACTTGGCATGGGGAAATAAATGTGAGCTCCTCCTGACCTGAAATCACAATGAATATTGAACAGATTGGAGTTAGTATTTGAGTGTGAGGGCTTAGGCCCACACACTCCTCACACCAACCGCCCGACACGTTCGGGCTTTATGTATTCCCCTATACGCGACCGTCACAGTTCCTACAAGCTAACGGAATTAAATCCCTATAAAGCAAGAACGGTTGCTAAGTTTCTGCGAAATAGAAATCCATTCAGTATGTCCAGCGCTGCTGCAGTCACTGACTCAACCTTTGAACAAGACGTTCTCAAAAGCGACCTGCCAGTATTAGTTGACTTCTGGGCCCCTTGGTGTGGCCCATGCCGCATGGTTGCCCCAATTGTCGAAGAAATCTCAAAAGAGTTCGAGGGGAAAATCAAGGTTTTCAAACTGAACACGGATGAGAATCCCAACGTTGCAAGTCAATACGGCATTCGCAGCATCCCCACACTTATGGTCTTTAAGGGAGGCCAAAAGGTAGACACGGTTGTAGGAGCGGTTCCGAAAGCCACTCTCTCTGGAACTATTTCCAAGTACATCTAAAAAGCAACTAAAAATAGGAATTAATCCAAAGAAGGTGCAGATTTATTAGTGCCTGGATTATTTTTGTGGCCTTTTTAAAAGGCTTATAAACAATCATAAAAAAACTCCAAGCCAGCCTGAATGAGATTAAAACTCGGTCTTGTTGACTACGGAATGGGCAATTTGCACTCAGTGCAGATTGCCTTCAAACGAATTAATCAAGACTTAAAACTTGTTAGAAAACCTTCTGATCTAAGCAGTTGTTCTGCATTAATTCTTCCTGGCGTAGGGGCTTTTGATCCAGCCATGTGCAATCTCCAAAAAACAGGAATAATTCCATCCCTGAAAGATTGGACTCATAATAAAAAACCTCTTCTTGGAATATGTCTGGGTCTTCAACTGCTAT
>QCKK01000030.1 GCA_003215415.1 Prochlorococcus sp. AG-409-N21
GCTATAAGAGGTCCTGGAGAAAGGTTTAATGCAATCGCAAGTAAAAAACCTATAAAAGATATGATGAGCCCATAACCAGCAGAACGGATCATTGCAGAATTCAAGCTTTGGGCTTGATTTAATCCCAATAGACCTGGTGCAGCAAGTAAAGCTATAACCAAAATCACTCCTACAGCAGACATCGAACTCACAATTACTAGGGAAGTCACAACAGCTAGTGAAAACTTTAATCTAGGAACTCTTAGGCCAATTGAAGCAGCACCTTCAGGATCTAAACCTAGGTAGATCAAATTCTGATAGGAGTTTTTTAATAGCAATAAAAGCACTGATGTCGCAATTGCCACTCTGATTATGTCAGTCGGACCAGCGGCAAGGAGGTCTCCAAATAAAATAGATTCCAGGTCGATTCTTGTTTTTAAGAGTGGAATTAATAAAACTCCAAAGCCAAGAGAGCCTGCTAGAACAGTATTAATTACAGCCTCACCATATTCCTTTCTTCTTAAGGCCAATCTTTCTGCCGTAAGAGCTCCGATTAATCCACTAATAATTCCACCTAATGAAGGATCAATTCCTATGGCAAATGCTAAGACTAAGCCTGGGACAACTCCATGAGATATCAAATTGGCTTGCAGGAGCCGACCTTGTGTAATTAAGAGAGCACCAGTTACTGGACAAAGTATTCCTACTAAAAGAGTCATTAACAAAGGATAAATCCACCAACTTCCCAAAATCACTTGTAGCATTACCCTAAACCTCTCTTGTTTGGAAAGAGTAAGAGATCATCACTGAAGGATGAACGAAAAAACAGAAGCTCTGACAAAGAAACAACAACAAATACTGGATGAGCTGAACAATTGTGCTCATGAGGTCAGCGGCCAACAGCTGCATCGCACCTTGATTGAAACTTCTTCCAATATGGGGTTGACTACGGTTTATCGACATCTTCGTACTCTTCAGCTGAAAGGATTGGTGCGATGTCGGAACCTCCCAAAAGGAGAAACACTCTATAGCCCTGTGAATAGGGATCATCATCATTTGACTTGTATTGACTGCGGTCAAACAGTTGTTTTGAAGTCCTGTCCAATCAAAAACATTGAATTGCCTAAGACGCAAACAAAAAACTTTGAGCTTTTGTTTCATACACTTGAATTCTTTGGCCTTTGTAAGAGTTGTCACCAGCGTCAGAAAGTAGCTGAAACCTGAATATTGACTAGCCACAACAGTGGTTACCCATACTACTAATTGATTGAAGCTTGCTTCTCACCTCTTCTGGAGTTCCAAAGGCCAACACAGTTCGATCAAGTGTGATTACTTTGTCGTAAGCATTTAAAGCTTGACCCCAGTCATGGCTACTGACAAATACCGTTAACCCTGCTTCGGCAAGCTGACGAATAATGCTTAGAAACTGCTCCCTGGATGGAGGATCCAGTGCTGCGCAGGGTTCATCTAAAAGGAAAACTGATGCATTTTGGGCAAGTGTTCTTGCAAGTAAGGCTCTTTGTTGCTGTCCTCCAGAAAGTGCATCAAGTCGTTTCTTAGCTAAAGCAACAAGACCAACCCGTTGAAGTGAGGCTTCTGTATTGCAACATGATTGATTGGCAGCATTCGCTTGACCCAGTGCTACCAATCCTTCAGTAGTAATAGGGAAATTCCAATTGATAGAGCTTCTTTGAGGCATTAATGCAACTTGAGTTCGATTCGCTCCTAAAGGATGCTTATCTAAAAAAATTTCTCCTTGATGCGGGATCATCTGACCTTGTAATAGGCGCAGCAAGGTTGATTTTCCTGCTCCATTTGGACCAACAAGAGCTGTAAGAGTTCCTGCTTTCAGCTCTAGAGAAATGTCCTTTAGAACAGATTCTTTGCCATAGGAAAATGACAGGCTTTTTGCAATGAGATTAGTCAATCAAGAATGCGTGAATAGCGTCAATAGCGTGAAAATCTCACTTTCAAAGACTAGCGCACGCAGAAATGAAAATGGTTTTCATTTGAAGATAATCCTCTCTCGAGTTAAGTTTAAATGCTTATGATTACGTGAAGTATTTTTTTGATCGCGTGAGCGTTAGATCCGTTCTTACTGGCTGCTCGGTTGTTTGTAGTCTTTTCTTTGGCTCAAGTCTTGCAAAAGCCTCTGAGGTTAAACCCGATGTAGTTGCTTTTGATGGTGTCCTTTGTGATGTTGTGCGGACTATTGCTTCCAAATCTGCTGATGTTTACTGTGTGATTCCACCAACTGGAGATCCACACTATTATCGCCTGAAGCCCAAAGACTTACAAGCTATAGCAAAGGCAGATATTGTTTTTCATAACGGTTTTTATTTAACTCCTTCAGCTCTACGACTTACCACAAAAGCTCCTGTGATAGCTGTCGCAGAGGTAGCTATGCCTAAATACAAAGCTAATACTCCTAAAGATAATCAAGATCCTCATGTTTGGCATGATCCCAATAATGTCGTTGCAATGGCTACAACCATTGAACAAAGCCTGTCAAAGGTGTTACCTCAATCAGATTTAACTGCGTTGAACACACGAACTTCAACAGCCAAGTCCGTTCTCAAAGATCTAAGTAACTGGACTTCCGTTCAATTGAGATCGATACCGACTGAAAGCCGAGTACTCCTGACTCAACATCGTGCTTTTAGTCATTTGACCAATAGATTCAAATTACGAGAACTTCCAGTCATTGACTCTTTCACTACTGGAGGGAAACTTCGTCCATCGAATATGGCCAAGATTACTTCTGAAATTACAGAATCTGGGAGTCGTGTCTTGTTTGCAGAATCTCTCCCAATAAGCAAGACCTTAAAACGTATTAGTCGTTCTTCGGGTAAACCTATATTTAAATCTCCTCTATATCCTGATGGCCTTGCACCTGGTGGCCTTTCAACAATTGAGACTGCGACCTCAAATATTTGTGTAATTACAAATGGTCAGGGAAGCACTTGTGATCAAAAAACAGCAGATCAGATTGCTCAAAAATGGGCGGACATTCGTTAATCCCCCTATCAGTTCATTGCCTAACTCAACTACCTAATCAATTTGATGTCTACCAATTTTATTAAAAGACTAAATCCTTTGAAAGCCTCATTGCTCTTAGGCGTTGCATTGACGAGCGTTGATGCTTCACTGTTACCTCCTATGGGGCATGCCCACGGGGGAGGAGGAACTGAGCCTTTAGAAGCAGGTGAATTTAGGTTGACGCCTCAAATAACCGTGGAAGCTCATGGTGGTTTTGAAAATAATATTGAAGGGAAACCAGAACATTATGGACTTGATGGACTCTTTGGAGGTTTGATGGAATGGGGGTTAGAGAACGGTGGGAAATTCTCTATTGAAGGTGCTTTTGGACCTGTCGGGGTATGGGGTGAAGCAGAACATTTTTATGGTGCCGTACATTCTGATCATGACGATCATGACGATCATGACGATGATGACGATCATGAAGAAGAGCATGCTGAGCACGACACTGACTACAAACGAGAAGATTTCCGTGGTTACTTAAAAGCTACCTATGCTCCTAATGATCGCCTTAGTGTTGCAGTAGATACCCAGCCTTATATAGTTACAAAAAATCAGGGAGAAGAAAAGAAAGGAACCAAAAATTCAATTGGAGCCAAAGCTCTATATGCTTTCGGTGAAGGAGATGTTAATTTCGCACTCGGCGATAACTTTAAGGATCTCACTGATGGGGCTTATGTCAGTTTAGAACACCGTCAAGGTTGGGATTCAGTTGGAGAATGGCAAGGTAATTACACAGATCCTAGAGTAGGAGTTGAATTTAATTACGATTTAATTGCTGTCAAAATAGAAGGTGGGCCTCGTTTCTTTGTCCCATCATCTGAGGCAAGTACAAGCGAACGTACAGATTTCGCTGGTGAAATAGAGATTGGTCGTCCTGTAGGAGAAAACGCATACGTATTTATTCATTGGCAACCTACCCGTAGTGATAAGGATGGTGATGATTGGGGAGAAGGTTGGCAACATCATGTTGGAACAGGAGTAACATTTACTTTCTGAGAATTAAACATCTTAAAAACTAATTTAACTACATAGCAAACTACCGCAAGTGAATTCATTTGCGGTAGTTTGCTATTAATTACTTTAACCTTGAGATAATAAAATCTAATCAGAAAACCATGAAAAAGTCAGGAGATGATTTAAACAAAAGTAAGATACAAGGAATTCCTGTAACCATTTTGACAGGTTTTCTTGGCTCAGGAAAAACAACTGTCTTAAATCACATACTGACCAAGCAAAAAGGATTTAAAACAGCTGTATTGGTAAATGAGTTTGGAGAAATAGGGATAGATAATGACTTGATAGTAAAAACACATGAAGATATTATTGAACTGGCTAATGGCTGTATTTGCTGCACAATTAATGGAGAGTTGCTAAACGCAATAAATAGAGTTCTTGCAAATAATGAAATTGAATACCTAATAATTGAAACTACGGGCCTTGCTGATCCATTGCCAGTAGCGATGACAGTTAATAGTTCTAGAGACCAATTAAGGCTAGATTCTATAATCACATTAATAGATGCTGAAAATTTTGATTCTGATATACTCTCTAGCCAAATAGCGAGGTCTCAAATAATTTATGGAGATAGAGGGATTTACTTCATTCTCATTCCAATGTAATCAGCCCTTTTCATTGAGAAAGTTTCAATATTTCTTAGATAATCAATTGCCATCAAGTGTATATAGAGCAAAAGGAATACTTTGTTTTGAAGAGAGTGAAATAACTCATGTATTTCATCTGTCTGGGAAAAGGTTCACACTTGAAGATAGCGATAGAAACCGTGAACGAAAAAACAAGGTTGTTTTAATTGGGAAAGATATTGACCACGGAACACTCGAAAAACAGATTGAAGCATGTATTTCATCTAGTATTTAATTTAAAAAATAATTGCAGAATGATCTCCATCAAGAGATTAGAAGGAAGGTGCACTATATTTTTCTTATAAAGAAGTGATCCAAAGATGATCCAACCATGGGCAGTATTGCTGATGGCATGAAGAAT
>QCKK01000031.1 GCA_003215415.1 Prochlorococcus sp. AG-409-N21
AGGAATAGGTTTGTTGATAGGCATGATTATTCCCATTTAGGGTCGCTGGGTAGATCGAAAGACCCAGTCCTAATGCATTCCTTCAGGGAGTCTTGGTATGGCTTGCTAGTTCCATAGTAAATCTTGGTCAAACTTGCACCATAGGAGTTTTCACACGCCTCTCTCTTCTTTTCTTTGTCTTCGCCGAGAAGAAATACAGCCCCGCAAACGATCACAAAAGCACCCGCAACCCAAATAATCACCTTCGTAGCTCCGTCCATATTTCTTGTATCAACTAATCAAATTATGCCCCACAAAAAGGGCCATTATTCAGGCGATCCCGCCATCGTTCACGCCATAACCGAATAAACCCTATTGAGTTTCTTGGCATATCAATCCTTCTAGGGATTTTTTAACCTGCTTGGTATGCAGGGAGTACTCTCCCTAAAGCAGGAAGTAATTACTTCAAATCTATTGGTAGTAAAGGGATCTGATGATTACCCGATACTTCTCCCGCAGGAAAAACATCATTTCCTTCGGGAATATGGTCGGGTAATTCATTAATCACAGTCATATCAATGCTTCTTTCTATATTTCCTCCTTTAGACGGGAGACTCTCTAGGCGTTGAATGGTTGCGGGAGCCAAAGCGTATTGACCCCGATGAGGCCGAACTAAAACCCGTTTAGTAACCATCGGGCCAAGAGTGTTATCTACGGTCTTAGAAGTTGATCCGTATTTACAAGCCTTATTAGCTAATTCCTTGCGGCTGAGAGTTTTGGTTCCGAGCCTATAAGACTTCCACAAAATCTCCTTTAGTTGCTCTTCGCAATTCCCTACGACTTTGCAGCCTTCTAAAAGAACCATCTCACCATCTTCAAGGTTGAATCTGACAATGCGTCGAGGATCAACATGTGCGGCACGATCTTTCTTGAATTTCGCCTCAACTCCAACTTGTCTCCCATCTACTTTCGCTTGCGTTAAATGAATAACCATTGAGGGTTCTTCAGCCCAACTTTTGGCTCCCGAATGGGAGCCTTTTTCTGTTCCGTCATGGCTAAGAAAACCAATATGGCATTGATTAGGTTGAGCAATGATTTCTCTCATATAAGAAAGGAGAACTCTCACTGAATCGTTATCGATGTAAGACCAACCACCCCTTGAAGCAACACTTTTTGCACTATCAATCCAAACAAGGTCAAGTCCTTTTGACTCAACAAACTGCTCAAGCTTGATAACCCCGTTGATGTTTGCGGCCCATGCTTCTTGACCTTGTTCAGCATCAAAAGCCCAGAGATAAATCTTTTTTGTAGGGCCGCAAAAGATTGGATCATCATCGGCAATACCAAGATCATCCATTGCTTTTTTAAAGGTGTTTGCACCTCCATCGGTGGCAATAAATAAGGATTTACCAGGCTTGCAAGGCTTGCTTCGGTCAAGGACATTTATCCCTTTTGCGAAGTTGTAAGCAATGTATAGAGCGAGAGTTGTTTTACCAGTACCAAAAGACCCATAAAGCAGAGCAACGTCTCCTTCAAGTAGCCAACCATCCATTAAGTAACAGGTAGGTTTTACTTTCGAAAGATCAACTGATTCATCAATACACTTAGTTTTTTGAAGTTTGCTTTGGCCTAAAGCTTTAAAGAGTGCGCTGTTAACTTGCTCTGGAGATAGTTTGAACTCACTTCTAAGCTCAGCCCTAAGCACCATTTCCTCATCAACATCACGCTCTTGGATTGCTCCAAGTAGTTCATAGATAAGGTCAGTAAAAGTAGAACCCTCTTGTTCAGGTTGCATGGGTTTGCCTCCTGTACTTATGAGTTGGAGGCTTTAGACAGCGCCGAGCCTTATGTATTCGGAAGATTGAATGAGTTCCTATGACGCTTTCGCCTTCTCCGCAGTAGGCCCATTGAGAACCAGAAATGATTTCACCTTTCCTCATATGAGGCGGGTGAAAAGTATTCCCGTGATGACATAAGACCGCACCACCTGAGCGAGTAACTCTGCAATCGTCATCTTTGTCTCGGCCACAAATCGGGCAGGGTCTTGCGGCAATCCATTCGGAATTACATCTACTATTTGACTTCCTTCCCTTAGGCGAATTATTCAGAAGTTCTTGGAATAGTTCCCAAACTTCTTTAGGTGGAGGCGCAAGATTGGAAGCGTCTAAACCATTAGGTGAGAAGTAGTGACCGCTTTTTTGGTGTTGACCTAAAACAATGATGTAAGGGTTCGCTTGAGGGAAAACATCAAGTCCAACTCCTTGAAAGTTGATCTTGTTGGTTACTCCCAGGAGTTGTTTCCTTTGCTCATCAGTGACAACAAAGAGTGTTTTGAATCTTTCGTTGTCAGTCTTTCTTATATGCCAAGTCGGATAGGTGAAATCAATTCCACGACCTGCCACATAATCGAGGCTTTCTTCTCGGTCGTAATCAAGGCAAATTAGCTTTTCACTTCTAACTGCAATTGCAGAAGGTTTATAAGAGAGGCATTCTTTGAGCTTTAAATAAGGTTTCCCTACATAGGCGACTTTTGAAGCTTTTGAGTTCGCTTTTATTGGAATAAATCCGCAAAAAGGTTCTAATCCCGCCAATTTTCCCGCCAGATCGGATTTTTCTTTTGTCTCAATTTCAGTGATAGAAATCGATTCAAAAGATTTGGGATCCTGCATCCTACGCAGGGTCTCAATTAATATTGGGTCTAAGACGTTACCTTGACCCTCGCTTATTCGGTTGGGGGTCATTTTTTATTCCCCCATAAGCAGGGCTTTCCCCTTTCTGCTAATCCTTCCCCGAAGGTGAAATTGTCTTTCTACCTCTGCGATATTCCAACGAATAGGGCTGTTTTCATGTTGCCCGTAAACGTAATCAATACCGCCAGCTAAAAAGCCTCCTCGATCATCTCTGGCACGCATGAGAGTTTGCGCAGAGATGTTTAGGCGCCTTGCAGCGACAGGGGTCTTCACCCATTCAATTTGTTTAGACATTTATGGACTAAAGGGTTATGCCCTCTTGCTTCAAGGCTTCCTTTATTGAATTAGGCCAAGAAGAATAAACTTCTTTCCATCTTTCAATTACGCCTGTTTCACCATTAGCTATCCGATTCTTGATGAACTCAAGGTGAAAAGGAATTGAATCAGGGCTTTTGCCCTTCTTCGCTCTTGGTGGTTTACGGACGGCCAAAGGATCAACCTCTCGCTTAAGGGGGTGAATATTTAGCCGTCAATCAGTTCCAGCGATAAAGCCTTCCGTTATGACCTTCAGAGATGGAACCAGCGGCTCTAGTTTCCTAGTCCGTGGGCAGTCTCAGCTTTGAAGGCAAGGTAGCTGACACCACATCTAGGGTCAACCGATCTATCAATTATTTGGCGTGCTTGATATTGCTTTGCAAATTACAACCTGACTCACTTGATTCGTGTTGAGTTATAGATAATGGAGAAATTGAACGAACTAAGAAATTCCAATGAGCTGGATTATTGGTTTAGTTGTTTTTACATGGCTAGTTAACACTATTCAGAAGAATTGGGTTTATACGGGACCACGTGGAGGCAAGTACAGAGTTACAAATAAGGGGCGAAAGTCCTATGACGTTAAATAATTATCTTTTTTCTGATAGGTCACCTTTTTTTTCATGCTGCTACTTCTTGGCCTGCTTTGAACCTCTCTGCGGCTGCCTCTAGTTCTTGCTCATCAACCCAGCCGCCGTAATGCTTGCAATGAGTCCGTAAATCGTGGCGCATTAAAGCCGCTGTAGCTCTAAGGGTATAAGGATTTTTGGATTCAATATGCGCTCTCCAGGCATAGGAGTGCCTCAAGCTGTAAACCTTTAGCCCGTTTTGTTTAGCAAGCAGTTTCCAGTAGGGATCTCTTTGAAGTAGCTGCCTCAGAGCATCTCCAACAACTTTGTATTCACCGATCTCTTTGGCTTTTTGAATAGCGTTTCTCAGCGCCAAAGGAAGTTGTACTTTCTCGCTCTCATAAAGAGCAACTAGCCTTGCACCCTCTCCAGGAAGGGAAGCTAAATCTATTGGGATAACTGGGAGGGGTGGTTTGCTTTCTCCAATTGTGTTCTCGTTGTTTTTGACATGACCAACAAACAACTTGGAATCTCTGACCTCTAAAACGCTCAATTCAGAGGGCCGAAGTCCATAAAGAGCAACGAGACCAACGGCAAGATAAAGACTGTGTTTATTGCTTTTTTTCAGTGACTCCAGGAGTCCCTCTAATTGATCTCCTTTGAGAGGAACTGTTAAAGCTTTCGGCTGAGACTGACCAACCAAGAGCCTCTTTAGATCCTTCATTTTTCTACTGTCACTGCTTGGAGGAAGGAACCGATCGGGAGCACCTTTCTCTTCAACTGCAAATCTCAGGAAGGCAATTAAATCAACAAGTTGTCTCTTCCTTCCTTCGCCTCCTTCAGGGCATTTCGCAAAATGATCTTTCGCATATTTGGTTAATAGGTCTGTCCAGTTACGAGGTTTAGGGCTTCTTTCCATTGTTTCCATAGCCCTTCTCATTCGAGTTCTTAAATCTCTAAGGGTTGATTCCCTTCTGTTCCCTCTGCTTTTAACAAATTCATCAGCAATAAATTTCCAGCCTTTATGGGCTTCACTGCTATCAGTCTTGCTATCTACATCTGAACCTATCCGTAAATCTTCTGCCTCTCTAAGACTGGTTAGGTTGCGTTCAATTAGGAGTCTTTTGAGTTCTGCAACGGCAGTGATAATCTTGCTTTGATTGCGGCTTGACCAGTCGTAAGGGAGGAAAACGGAACTGCGAGGGTTCTTCTTACCAAGACCATCTTGGAATTGATAAGTAACTTGCGTTTTCTCTACTCCTCCAATCTCTCGGCCTCTTAGTTGCCATCCCTTCCCATTTTCGGATTTGATGGTTTTGCGTAACAAAGTTGCCCAATTTTGCTGAGAAGCCATGTCTTGATTGAGCTAGTTTGGCGGGATCCGTGGCGGGATTTAGCCATATTAAACACAATCAAGCGGTATCAAGCAACAT
>QCKK01000032.1 GCA_003215415.1 Prochlorococcus sp. AG-409-N21
GATTTAATATCCCTTGTAAAAACATCCTTATTCCCTGGAAGAAAAGAATTTGATACGATTGTTGAAAACTTACCATCTATTATTATATTTCCTCTTGGTATAAGTGGATATTTAATAATTGGAGGATGGTCTGAAAGATGTTTTAGCAAAGCTGATGAGAAGTGGATTTCAGGATGGGGTGAGAAGATTCATGAGTTATTACTCTCAACTTAAAGCTATCTCAGTCTATGGATATCCTAATTGAATTTGTTTTCACTTTTAATCTAAAATCAGAGCTTATGATACCTTTTTCTGTATTCCATGTAATAAAATCACCTATTATAGAGTAATCCATATCCGGCATTTGGTGTAGTACAACCTCTCCCTCCATAATGATATATTCTCCATCATTAATTATAGTTGCATGCCTAGCTTGTAGAGAATACATAGGCTTGTTGTCCTTATAAAGAGTTCCTGTAGGTTCTTTAGCTCTTATAAGCCCATGTATTACTTCGTAACGAGCTTCGGGACTATTCATATCCCAGGATCTGTAACCATCGCTAGTATTTTGAGTCAAATCTAATTTCTGAAATATATAAGGACTATCCTTAGTATCGACATTTTTATCAGACAAGCCACAAGCTGTGTTAGATACTAATAAAATAATCAAAAGGTATACATATCTAATGGTAGTTATCATAGGAATTCCTTATCTTCTATTTTTTCAAAAACTGGTTCTGGGTTTGGAAGGGCTTGATCAAAACCAAGCCTACCCCATACTAAATAATCTGACCATTCTCTAATTTCAGATTCTAAATTCAGTTGGCCTAGTATTCTTTTGCTTAGATCCGGGAGGATAGGATATAGTAAAGTTGCTACAATTCTAGTACTTTCTAATACTATATATATGTCATAAGCCACTTTATCCCTTGATTGATCTATTTTAATTAAACTCCATGGCTTATTTTCATTTAAATATATATTAGCAGTAGTGGCCAATAATAATATATTTTCTGCTGCTGTATTGAATTCTAGTAGTTCAATCGCTTTCCTTACTTGAGCTATCGAAGCTAAAGATGAAGAATAAAGTTTATTCTCTTTGTATTCTTGGGAGGTTTTGTATGGTGTAGAATTATTAAACCATTTTCTTGACATTGATGTCGTTCTATTTAAGAGATTTCCAATAGTATTTGCTAAATCATTATTGACTATATCAAGAAAGCGTTGTTTTTGAAAATCACCGTCCTGACCGAACTTAAATTCTCGCAATAAATACCATCTAACAGAATCATTACCATAAGAATTTAGCAACTCGATCGGATCAAGAATATTACCCAAAGTCTTACCCATTTTTATACCTTCTCTTGTTAGGAAGCCGTGACCAAATATTTTGCTTGGAGGCTTAAACCCTCCAGAAATAAGCATAGCAGGCCAGTAAATTGAGTGAAACCTTAATATATCCTTGCCAATAATATGTAGGCAATTTGGCCATCCATGGATAGATACATTCTCAATATTAGTTGAAGAGTCTCCGCTAATTAGTCCAGTTAAATATCCTAATAATGCATCAAACCAGACATAGAATGTATGGTTTTGATAACCAGGGACAGATAGACCCCAACTTACAGAGACTCTTGAGATTGAGAAATCCTTTAATCCAGTCCTTACAAAATTGATAATTTCATTTCTCCTTGATGCCGGTTGTATATAGTTTGCCTGACTTATAAGTTCCTCTATCTGCTCCTGATAATTTGATAATCTAAAGAAAAGATTCTCCTCGTCTCTCCACTCTAATTCCTTTTTATGAATATCACATTTAGGGTTTAATTCACTTTCAGGATATTCTTTGTATTCTTCGCATCCTACGCAATACCATCCTTTCTGCCTTCCCATATAAATGTCACCATTACTCTTACATCTTTCGAAGAATTGGCAAACGAGGTCGTAATGAAATTGATCTGTCGTTCTTACGAATCTATCATTACTAATGTCTAGCGCTGACCATAAATTCCTATATGTTTGAGCTATTTGATCACAATGTGTTTTAGGACTGATATTTCTAGCTTCTGCGGTATTTTGTATCTTTTGACCGTGTTCATCCACACCAGTAATAAAGATTACGTTTATGCCTTCTAATCTTTTAAACCTTGCCAAAGTATCACAAGCTATAGTTGTATATGTACTTCCTAGATGAGGCTTGTCATTTACATAATAAAGAGGGCTGGTAATGATGTATGTCATATTTGATTAAAGGCAATGGCAATGTCTATTGAAGTAACCATATAAATATTATAGAGAGTTTTCTCTGTATTTGTCTAGCTTATCAATTAATTAATCCATATAGATTCTATGTTTGACGTTCTGATATAAGCACAACCTTATCACCTGACCCATGAGCCGCTCTAATTTCTAACAGAAGTTTTGTTCCAATGGTAATGTAATTATTCGTATCGATTATGCTTGAACAGTTAATAAATAGGGTATTAATTCTTACTAAGGCAATCCTCTTATTATAGTCTATCCATTTTAAAAACATTGCAGAATATTTTTGTCCAACTCTACTAATTACCCATTTATTTAGAGCCATCGTAAAATCATCTCTTGTTACTTCTTTGGCCTCTCTCATTTTTGCTTCAAGGCCATTAATCTCATTTATCATCATGTTGTAGTCTAATATTTGGTCATTTGTTATATGTGAATGAATTTGTCTATGAGTAATTAGATCTGTATATCGTCTTATTGGTGATGTTACTTGAGCATATGCTTTCAAACCAAGACTAAAATGTTCCGAGGGTTTTAAACTTGTTACCCCTCTATTTAATGACATTATTATTAGGAAATTTCGGATATAGTCGTTATTTTGGCACTGTATTTCTTTACTTTTCGGTAATTGGGATTTTAGCTGAGTCCTATAGGGAATAGTAATATTATTAATGACGGCATAGTTTGCTAAAACAACTCCAGCCAATATCATCGCTTCACTTATTAGTTCTCTTGATTCCGTCTGTTCTAATATGTAATGTTCAACGTTGTTATTCCTTATAGTAAACCTACCTTCATTAGATTGAAGGAATAGAGCTCCATTCAATTTACGCCTATTTCTTCTCCTTTTCATTAACTCGCTTAATTTATATAATTCCTCCTCTTCTAGAGGTCTATACTCGATTAGCTCATCAGCCTCTTCATATGATAATTTATAATTAGCTTTTATCCAACTTAAGTATACTTCTTGAGACTCAATGTTTCCGTGCTCGTCTATAAGTACACGTATGCTTATCGCAGCCGACTTTCTTTTGGTGGATAGACTGAGAACCGAATCTATTAATTCTTGAGGAAATAACGTTATTGTCTTTTCTGATAAGTAAATACTAGTGCCCCTACTTTGAGCATGCAAATCTAAAT
>QCKK01000033.1 GCA_003215415.1 Prochlorococcus sp. AG-409-N21
TAGACGTAAAAGAGATGCAAGCATCAATGTTGCAATGGACCTTGTCAAAACAGGGCAAGCATTAGCAGTTTATTCAGCAGGCAATTCTGGAGCATTGATGGCCTCAGCTATTTTTAGACTTGGACGTTTGTCAGGAATAGATAGACCTGCAATAGGTGCTTTGTTCCCTACTAAAGATCCCGGACAGCCTGTACTAGTTTTAGATGTAGGAGCAAATATGGATTGCAAGCCTAATTATCTTTATCAATTTGCATTATTAGGCAACATTTATTCGCGTGATGTTCTGCAAACAAATAAGCCGAGAATAGGTTTGCTAAATATTGGGGAAGAGTCTTGCAAAGGTAATGAGATTTCATTGGCAACATATCAGCTTTTAAGTGAAGAAAATCGGATAAATTTTGCAGGTAATTGTGAGGGTAGGGATGTTTTATCAGGAAACTTTGATGTTGTTGTTTGTGACGGTTTTACAGGTAATGTTTTGCTTAAGTTCTTAGAATCAGTTGGTAGCGTTTTGCTAGATGTTCTGCGTGCAGAACTCCCTAGAGGTCGGCGAGGAAAAGTTGGATCTGCATTCTTGAGAAGTAATTTGAAAAGGATCAAGAAAAGACTTGACCATGCTGAACATGGAGGTGCTCTTTTGCTTGGGGTAAATGGTATTTGCGTAATTGGCCATGGCAGTAGTAAAGCGCTTTCAGTGGTAAGTGCTTTACGTCTTGCTCATTCAGCTGCTAGCCATGGAGTTATGGATGATTTGGCAGAACTTCAGCATTCTTCTGCTGTAAGTGTTTAACACCACAATCACTGCTATGTGATTGACTTGTTCCATTCGATTTGCTTTCGCCTTGGTTGGAATAGCCCAAAACCTTTGCGGAGTAGCTCTTGTTGGCAGTGGTAGTGCGACGCCTAGCCAAAGCCTTTCTAATGAGGAGCTAGGCCATAGAGTTGAAACAAGTGATTCTTGGATTAAAGCCAGAACTGGTATTGGATCGAGATGTGTAATTGGTCCAGATGAAACTCTTGTGCAATTAAGTCATAGAGCAGGTTTATCAGCATTAAGCATGGCTGGTTGGGATCCAGAAAGTATTGATCTAATTCTTTTGGCTACATCTTCTCCGGATGATCTTTTTGGATCTGCTCCAAAAATCCAGGCTCTTTTAGCAGCAAAAAATGCTGTCGCTTTTGATTTGACAGCAGCTTGTAGTGGATTTTTGTTTGCTTTGGTAACTGCAGCACAATTCCTTCGCAATGGATCTTTTCGAAGGGTTTTAGTAATAGGTGCTGATCAGTTAAGTAGTTGGGTGAATTGGGATGATCGAACGACTTGTGTTTTGTTTGGTGATGGTGCCGGTGCAGTTGCGATGGAAGCAGTGGATGCTTCTCAAGATGACTTATTGGGTTACCTTCTCAGATCAGATGGCAGTAGAGGAGACTCACTCCAATTGCCGCAAATTAGAGATCATTTACCTTTAGTTTCCGGAACCAGTCATCAACGAGGGGGCTTTGATCCAATTCAAATGAATGGCCA
Organism: Prochlorococcus sp. AG-409-N21; assembly: GCA_003215415.1. Taxonomy (GTDB): domain Bacteria; phylum Cyanobacteriota; class Cyanobacteriia; order PCC-6307; family Cyanobiaceae; genus AG-409-N21. The sequence continues at coordinate 1,526 of QCKK01000033.1, forward strand.
AGAGGTGTATAAGTTTGCTGTCAGAGAAGTGCCTGCTTTATTGGAAAAACTTTTAAATGAGACCCAAATCTCAGCTGATTCGATTGATTGGCTCTTATTACATCAAGCTAATCAAAGAATTCTTGACGCCGTTGCTGAGCGTTTTTCTATTCCATCTCAAAAGGTCTTAAGCAATCTTGGATCTTATGGCAATACTTCAGCAGCCACAATCCCTTTGATGCTAGATCAAGCTGTTAAAGATGGCCGAGTTAGTTCTGGTGACTTAATAGCAACTAGTGGATTTGGAGCAGGCTTAAGTTGGGGTGCTGCTCTGATTCGATGGAAGGGGCCGACTTAGGCTCTGCTTATTAAGCAAAATTTTTCATGACGATCGCCTGGGTGTTTCCTGGTCAAGGTTCTCAAAAACTCGGTATGGCTGACTTTGTGTTAGGCCTGGAAGGTGCTCAGAATCGTTTTGATTACGCTTCTGAATTGTTAGGACGAGATTTGTTATCCATTTGCAGATCTAATGAACCCTCAAAAGCTATAGATCAGTTAAATGACATTAATGACACTAGGAATACTCAGCCAGCTTTATTTGTGATCGAATCTTTGTTAGTAGATAATTTGCGCAGACAAGGAAGAGAAGCTTCTTATGTGGCTGGGCATAGCCTTGGAGAGTTTGCAGCTCTTTATTCAGCCGATGTTTTTGATGTTGAGACTGCTTTAAGGCTTCTGGTTTGCAGATCAGAATTGATGGCCAAAGCAGGCGGAGGTGCAATGTCTGCTGTTATTGGATTTGATAGAAATCAACTAGAGGAGCTGATAAATAAAACAGATGGAGTAGTAATTGCAAACGATAATAGTTCAGCCCAAGTGGTTATATCTGGCCTCCCTGAAGCAGTCGCTCTTGTGAGTGAAAAATTACGATGTAAGCGATTAATTCCCCTATCAGTATCAGGTGCATTTCATTCACCATTTATGTATGATGCATCGCAAGTTTTTTCTGCTGAACTAGATAAGATTTCATTTAATGATGCTCGCATACCTGTCCTAAGTAATTCTGATCCAGTGCCAACTACTAATAGCGAAGTTTTAAAAAACCGATTAAAGCTTCAAATGATTTCAGGTGTTAGATGGCGCGAAATAATGGAAACTCTAGTTAGTAAAGAAATAGGAACTATAGTAGAAATAGGACCCGGCAATGTTCTAAGTGGTCTAGCTAAACGTTCTATGCCGGGTGTTTCCATTAGTCAGATCTCTTGTTCAAATGATCTGGGGTATTGATTTTGATTGATTCTCCTAAAATGACTGACATTAATCAGAAAAATTTATTTAGATCTTCTGCAAATATTATCTATTTCATTGTAAGCTATTGTTTAGTATTCCCTATATTTCGCTTATTATTTAGAGGACATATTATTGGAAATAACAATGTTCCCTTGAAAGGACCTTTGGTGATAGTTTCTAATCATGGATCACATTTAGATCCACCTGTCTTAGGTCATGTAATTGGTAGAAAAGTTTCTTTTATGGCAAAAGCGGAGCTTTTTGAAATACCTTTGCTTGGTCCTTTGATTAAATCTTGTGCAGCTTACCCTGTTAAAAGGGGTTCAAGTGATCGTGAGGCCATAAGAACTGCTACAAAGCTTTTGAATAATGGAGAGGCAATAGGGATATTTCTTGATGGAACTCGACAGCAAAATGGACGTGTAAATAACCCTATGCATGGCGCAGCATTATTGTCAGCAAGAACTGGATCCTATTTACTTCCTGTAGCGATTATTAATAGCCACCGTGCTCTTGGGACTGGAGCTCGATGGCCAAGGCTAATGCCTATTCAT
>QCKK01000034.1 GCA_003215415.1 Prochlorococcus sp. AG-409-N21
GCTTTAAAACTTACACAAGAAGTGGTTGCCTCTGAAGCTGGATGGATGTCTCTCAAGCCATTAGGAACGACTTTCCCAACTTATGAAGTAGCAACAGAAATGATCAGAATTAGTGACAATACTGCTACAAATTTACTTATTAAACGCATAGGAGGAAAAGATGTAATTAACAAAAGGTTCAAATCACTAGGACTTGGTTCTACGTTTATAAATAACTGGCTACCTGATCTCCAAGGAACAAATAAAACAAGTACTTTAGACCTTGTTCGTGCAATTTCTCTTGTTGAGACAGGAGAAGTCCTAAGCCCAAGATCGAGAGATTTATTCCGAGAAACCCTGGCAACTTCTGAAAGCAATAGGTTGCTTCCAGCAGGATTATTAAAAGGTCTTGGACTTGGCCAAAACAATCCTGACGCAAGGCTGCTTATTAATGGATATAGGGTACTCAACAAAACTGGTGATATAGGTATCTCCTACGCAGATGCTGGACTCATCGAACTACCAAACAACACAAGAGCAGTTGCAGGATTCATTGTTGAAGGACCATTTAACGATCCACGCTCAACAAAATTAATTCGTCAAATGGCTGCAGCTTTAGCTCCCTTTCTCCAAAGGCAATAGCGAGATTCTCTTACTTTGTTTCAAAGAAAAGGCCAGAAGCCATCAAACCCTAAAGAGAAATAACAAAAATACTCTCCAATAGACTTTTACTAAAAGGCCAATTAAACAACCTTCAAATAGAAATAATTACGACAAAATTTAGAAAAAGGAGCTTTAGCAAGAAAGCCGTGAATAGAGAATCAAGCAAATTTGATCCAAAGAAAAAAATTATCAAAATGAACATCATATTCAATTAATACCTGCTCTTCCCGGTGAAAGGAGAGACTCAACATTCGCAAAGAAAGACCTGGTTATGAAACAATCCAAAATAACAACAACAAAATTCATCTCGTGAGTTCTTCAAGGAAGCGCAGGGTCTTCCCCTTTACAGCAGTAATCGGCCAAGAAGAAATGAAGTTGGCTCTATTACTCAATGTGATCGACCCTCGAATTGGTGGTGTCATGATCATGGGAGATCGAGGCACCGGTAAATCAACAACTATTCGTGCCTTAGCAGACCTGCTGCCAGGTATTGATGTGGTAACTGGTGATCCATATAACAGTTCACCTAACGACCCAGATCTTCAGAGTGCTGAGGTTCGTCAAAAGCTTGATGAAGGAGAAAATCTAACAACAGAGCAACGACAAGTCCCAATGGTGGACTTACCTCTTGGGGCAACAGAAGATCGTTTATGTGGAACAATTGATATAGAGAAGGCCCTAAGTGAAGGCGTAAGAGCATTTGAGCCTGGGCTGTTAGCTAAAGCAAATAGAGGATTACTTTATGTTGACGAAGTTAATCTTCTAGATGATCACCTAGTTGATGTACTGCTTGACTCAGCAGCTTCAGGCTGGAATACGGTGGAAAGGGAAGGTGTTTCTGTTCGACATCCCGCAAGATTTGTTCTCATAGGATCAGGAAATCCGGAAGAAGGTGAACTTCGACCTCAATTACTTGATCGTTTTGGAATGAGCGTGGAGGTTCGCACTGTCCGTGACGCTGATTTACGAGTTCAAGTTGTTGATCAAAGAACTGCCTTTGATAATGATCCAGAATCATTCGTAAGCGCTTCTCTAGCCAACCAAGAATCACTTCAAAAAAAAGTCATTGATGCACAGCAACGTCTTCAAGACGTGAAAATTGATGATGATCTCAGACTAAAAATCTCCGCAGTATGTGGAGAACTTGATGTAGATGGCCTTAGAGGAGATATCGTCACGAACCGAGCAGCAAGAGCTTTAGCAGCTTTTGAGGGGAATAATGATGTTTCCGAGGATGATGTAGCAAGAGTTGTTTCCTGTTCCCTAAGGCATAGGCTCAGAAAAGATCCTCTCGAACAAGTGGATTCTGGTGATAGGGTTGTAAAAGTATTCTGCAAAGTCTTTGAGCGAAGCGAGAATATTGATCAATCCGACTTTGAATTAGCAATTGCGAACTGAATCCATTCGAATACTTGGAATAGATCCTGGACTTGCAAGGGTTGGCTATGGAGTAATTGACATAAATAAGACCAACTCTTCTATGATTGATTGTGGAATTATTTATACCGAAAAAGATCAGGAAGAAGGAAAACGTCTTGTAGAAATATCGAAGGACTTAGAGAATTTAATTGTGACATGGAAGCCGCAATTAGCTGCTGTTGAAAAATTCTTCTTTTATCGTTCTAGTACAACAATAAGTGTTGTTCAGGCCAGAGGAGTAATAATGATGGTACTTGCAAAATTTGATATTAAAGTTGTGGAATTTCCTCCTATGCAAATAAAGCTTGCACTCACAGGATCAGGCAAAGCATCTAAAAATGAAGTTTTAGATGGAGTAATGCGAGAATTAGAATTAAAAGTGCCCCCAAAGCCTGATGATGCCGCTGATGCATTAGCAGTAGCTCTGACGGCATGGTTCCAAAGATAAATGCTGCCATTGCTTCTAATTTATACTTCACAATTCTCTTCTGGATAAATCCTGACTAACTAAGATTTTAAAAAGCCTAAAGAGACTATTTGATTATGAGCACAAAAGATGAAAAAGCTACTAAGCGTAAAAGCTTCAAAGCAATCAGAAAAAAACATATACCAATTGTAAGTTCCATGGTTTTCGAACAAGTGCTTAAGAAATTGAATGCAGATATATCTAGTGGTGAATTAAAAGTATGCCTTGGTATTTACTGGCCATTACCGGGTGAAATAGACCTTAGGCCACTAAAAAAGCATCTAAAAATACCTCTCGCTTTACCTGCAAGTCAAAAAGATAAAAGTCTTAGTTACCACAATTGGACAAATAAGGCCTTATGTAAGGATTTTTTCAATATTCCTGCTCCATTACAAGAGCCACCAATTAATCCTTTTGATATTGACCTTCTATTAATTCCTGCGATATCAATTGATATTTATGGATTTAGACTAGGATATGGAGGAGG
>QCKK01000035.1 GCA_003215415.1 Prochlorococcus sp. AG-409-N21
TGTTCAAATGACTTGGCTGCAACAACAGACTTTGGTTCAAATGAGGTAACTGCAATGGTATGGAAAGATAAAATAGGTGCATGTCAATTTCATCCTGAGAAATCTGGTAAAGCAGGCATTAGATTGCTTTCCAGATGGATTAATTGGCTTGAGAATGAATCAAAATTAATCTCGTGAAACGTCAACTAAGGCTTAGCAGTGGACGCAAGCTTATAAGTCCAACAGGAAGAGGAACTAGACCTACCACATCAAAAGTAAGAGAAGCAATAATGAATATTATTTCAAATCGAATAGCAAATTGTCATTGGATAGATCTATTCAGTGGAAGCGGAATTATGAGCTGTGAAGCCTTAATTAGAAATGCAAAAAAAATTGTTGCGATCGAAAAAAACCCTAAAGCTTTTCGGGTCTGCAAAGAAAATCTAAGAATGACTGGCGAGGATTTATCAGGCAATGTTGATTTACAAGTAATAAATAATGATGTTTTGATATGGCTGAAAAATAAAGTCAGGATAAAAAGTTTTTGGCAAGAAATTGAAGTAGCAAAACAGGGGTTCGATATCGCATACCTTGACCCTCCTTATGATTCGAACCTCCACTACGCAGCACTAGATGCACTGCTTAATGGAAGTTGGCTAAAGGCAAATTCTTTAGTGATCTGCGAGCACTCTGCAGAATCGAGCTTAAAGACCCCTTCTCAATGGGTAGAACAAGGTCGAAAGAATTACGGAACTAGCGCCCTTTTATTACTCAGCCCCCTATAGAAGTACTGCGGCGGTATTGGTTCCATGCATCAACAAAAAGGCCGAGAAGGGTGACAGGAACAAGCCCCAAGACGATTCCACAAAGTAATGGTTCAATCATTGCGTCGTGAAAAGCAAAAGTACTAAACACAATTGTTCCATGTTCCAGGAAAATAAGTGACATTAAAGCCATCAACCTCTGCAAATAATCCCTTGGCAAGCAATGGACTAATCAGGGCACTAATAGTGCTTGCAGCAACTGCAAGCATATTTTTAGTTTTATGGTTTCTAGGCGAATCACAAGCCGACCCATATATCAGGGCAACAATGGGCCTGGAAGGCTCTGAAGAAACGGGAAAGCAACTTTTTAGAATGAACTGTGCTGGGTGCCACGGAATTGATGCACAAGGGCTTGTTGGACCAGCGCTCCAAAATGTGAGCTTGCATAACAGTGATAGTGATCTAATCAATCAAATCGTTAGCGGCAAAACACCACCCATGCCAAGTTTTGAGATGGAACCTCAGGCAATGGCAGATCTATTGGCTCATCTTCATTCTCTTAATTGAATTTGAACAATCCAAATCCAGATAAAACAGTGATTCTTGTTGAACCTTCCGGTCCGATGAATCTTGGAAGTGTTGCCAGACTTTGTGTCAACTTTGGGGTTAAAGATCTTCGACTCGTTTGCCCAAAATGTAGTCCTAAAGATTCCGAGGCAAAACTAATGGCTGTAAAAGGAATCGATTTACTTAAAAGTGCAAGACAATTTGATTGCCTGCTAGATGCAGTAGCTGATTGTCAGAAAATCATTGCAACTAGTGGAAGAATTGATCATGGGGGAATCCCTATAGATCCTCCAGACAAAGTTTTGACTTGGTCAATTAAAAACTCTCCCAAAGGGCTTATAGCATTGGTATTTGGCCGAGAAGACCGTGGCCTAACCAACGAAGAACTTCTCTTGGCTCATAAAGTCATTAGGTTGAGAAGCAATAAAACCTACCCATCACTAAATATTTCCCATGCTGTTGCAGTAGTCCTGCATGAATATCAACGTGTTAGTGGTGAAGGAATAATTACAGATAATTCAAGTTTCCATAAAGAGCCTGCCCCACCTTTGCAACTAGAAGCTTGTTTAAATGACGCCCAAGACCTATTACTACAAGTGGGCTTTCTCCTAGAGCACACGTCCCAATCAAGAATGGCAAAATTGCGAGCTCTACTCCAAAGAAGTGATATCCGGAAAGAAGAAGTGGCACTTTTACGAGGAATGGTTAGACAATTGCGTTGGGCTATTCAGAGAAAAGACTCTTAGCCTCAGAAACACCTAAAGATTTCAATCATTGTCCAACAGTCATCAATCATCACCCAAAAAAAGCTTTATTAAGTCCATAAAGAGCTTTTTCCGTCTTATTCTTCTAGGGATAGGCTTGGGGGCTATATCAGGAACAGTTATTAAGACTTTAGGTCCACAATTGATAAGCAAACAAGTTACTTCCTCAAGCCTATTATCCTTTCTTAAGGTATCAAACGTAACTAATAATAGTTTCAAGACAAAATCATCCCGTAGGCGACTAAAAAGAGTTTTGCCATTAGGCAGTCTTAAACAAAAAAATGAAATCG
>QCKK01000036.1 GCA_003215415.1 Prochlorococcus sp. AG-409-N21
GCTTTCAAATATGACTTATTAATTGCTGTAGGAGATGTTATTCCAATATTATCTTCTTGGATGACTGGCAGAGATGTCGTAACCTATTTAGTAGCCTATTCAAGTCATTATGAGGGCAGATTGAAATTGCCTTGGCCTTGTTCAATATGCTTAAAAAGTAAAAGATTCAAGTTGATCTTTACGAGAGACTCTCTAACTGCCAATGATTTAACAAATCAGCTGTCTCGCAAAGTTGATTTTCTTGGTAATCCATTTATGGACTCTGTTTATAATAAAAATATACCCTTGCCAAGCTCTTTGTATAGATTAGGCTTATTACCAGGCAGCCGAAGACCTGAATTGGAAAATAATTTATTGATGCTACTTAAAGTTATTGAATTTTTACCTAAAGATTTATTTATTCGACCAGGAATGATCATTAATCTTGCTTTGGTACCATCGATTAATGATGATGAGCTGCAACAATTACTGCAAGGAAATAAATGGAGACTAGAGAAGAATACTTCTATTGATTCTCCAACTCAAATTTTGTTTGATCAATACATTATTAATGTTCAAAGAGACTCTTTTGTGGAAATATTAAATAAGAGTGATCTTTTATTATCTATGTCAGGAACGGCCTGTGAACAGGCCGTTGGATTATCAAAACCAGTCCTTCAAGTCGCAGGTAAAGGTCCGCAATTTACTTCGAATTTTGCTGAGGCACAGAGAAGATTATTGGGACCAATGATATTTTGTGCTGAAGGTATACCCGGTGAACTTACAACCCTTAAAAAGACAGCTTCATTAATAATACGACTTTTAGAAAAGACAAAAAATGACACAAATTTTTTATTAGATTGTAAGACTCAAGCTAAGGAAAGGCTAGGTACTGTTGGAGGAACAAGTAAGATCGCCGAGGCGATTACTCGATTGCTTCCTAGAGCTTAGGGATTTACTTCTCTGCTAAATATATTTGTCTAATCATAGATGTATTTTACTTTTCAATAATATCATTATCAAATATTACCTTTCAGATTTGTTGATATAGTTAGTGCTTGCTTGAGTTTTGGGTATTTAAATTGGAAGTTTAGTTTACTTAGAATTATTGATTCGACTCTTTGTCCTTCAAGGACAACTTTTGCTCCATCCCCCAAGATAAATTTGAGAATCGCTCCAGGTACTGGAAGGAGGCTAGGCCTATGTAGAACCTGTCCAAGTGTTTTTGCAAATTCTTTCATTCTTATTGGATATGGACTGACTCCATTAATGATTCCTTGCCAGGATCTTTTCTCTATAGCCTGAGAAATTAATTCACATAAATCACTCCTTGAAATCCAGCTCATCCATTGGTCACCAGAACCTATTGGACCACCTAAGCCAGCTCTAAAAATAGGCAACATTTTACCTAATGCACCTCCGTCCTTTCCAATTACAAGACCGATACGAATAATCACTAATCTTGTCGAGTTTGGTTTGTTTGAAGCTGTGTTTTCCCAGGCTTTGCAAACGTTAGATAGGAAGTCTTTACCCAGTGAACTTTTTTCATTAAAGAGTTCTGTATTACTTGTCCCATAAACACCAATTGCGGAAGCATTTATTAGAACTTTAGGTGGTTTTTTAAGAGCTTTCATTGCATCGATTAGTGCTTGTGTGGTTGTTGTACGACTTTCTTCAATTTTTTTGCATTGGGATTTACTCCATTTTTTATCAGCTATTGCTTCTCCAGCTAGATTTATTACACCGTCGGCGTTTGATAAAGCTTTTATGAGTTGTTTATTGTTCCAGTTATCTGGATCGGATGGATCTAGTTCAATTATGTCTATAGGTTTATTTTTCATCAAAGCATTTTTTGCATTCCTCTTTCTAGTTACAACTGTGATCTTGTGCCCACCCTTTAATAGAAGTGGCACCAACTCTTTACCTATAAAACCGCTACAACCAAAAAGTAGGAGTCTCATAAAAAAAATAAGTCACTGATTGATAAGCAAAGTGAGAAAAAGAAATGCTTTCAACCAAGAAGATTTTATGTATAAATTCTAGTTGGTTATATAAGGAATTAATGTATTCTTTAGCAACTCATTGGATATGCCTGAAAGCCCCAAACCTGAAAAAACAGACAAGACTTTTAGAAAAGGTGCTTTGATACGTGTTGATCGTGAATTGTTTCTGGGCAGCGTTGAGTC
>QCKK01000037.1 GCA_003215415.1 Prochlorococcus sp. AG-409-N21
AAGTGAAGGGTCCTTAGTCAAAGTGTTGATCCTATTTTCAATCGTGCGTGCCTTATGTTCAACATCTTCCTGCTCAGCGAAAGCCGCATCTATCTGTGATTTTAGTTCATCCATAAGAGTGAATTCCTAGTATTGCAAAGGGATGTTGATTTCATTCCTTTTGGCAATTATAGACAAGTTTCTATAAAATAGGAACGAGTAAGTTTCGCGATGCACTTACTCGGCACAGCCTAGAGGTCGTTCTTATTGCGGCCTCTTATTTATTATCGACTAAAGAGAAATAAAGGGCTATAATCCAGTTATACCAATAGAGGCAATAAAAAAGGCGGTGATATCAGAATCCCGCCGTCTTTCCCGCCGTTTACATTCAGTTGTTCGCTTATATCTCAGTCACTTCAATACTTTTGGGGAAATCATGTACTTGCATGCCATGCAGGTGCTCTACCAGCTGAGCTATGGCCCCGTATGTAGATTTTGGCAGTGGAATCAAGCTATCTGAGAGATTCTGGTAAATCCCTTATCTTGCTTGATATTGCCTGAATGTGTTTAACGGGACAGAATCGCGTAAGGTCCCGATCTCAAAAGATCAGTAAACACATAGCATCTCGGACAGAATGGTACATAATTTTGTGCCAAACCATAAAACCCGACAATGGAGTTGGATGGTTAGTCCGTCGCCCAGGTCAGAAAGAACTCCAAAATCTCAGGTTGATTACACCTACCAAGACGGGTTAGGCAAAGGGAATCGGAAATCCGAGAGACCATGTGGTTCTTCCTTACGACTGGAATCAGTCGTAACCAAACCCAGATTATCACTGCGGTTGCCGAACCCCGGCGGTTAACAACATAGAGAAAATGCACTCTTGCCGAGGCAGAAAATTTGTATTCAGAACCTATTTCTCAAGATAAGGAATCTCCCCAGCTGGAAGAACATGGTTGAGTTTTCGAAGAACAAAGAAGCAACTAAAGCAAAAATTCGCGCAAAGATCTAAGAGGGCTTTAAAGAAGGTACTTAGAAAAGACGGAGAAAAGCCTTAAAGCTCTGTCCTGGAAGATATGTGAAGCCTTAAACTCATTTGCATGCTTGCCTAGGATGACAAGGAAGAAAGAGCCAAACTGCTGATTTAGTTGCATTTCTGAGATTTGCAGTTGAGTTAGGGGCAGCCAAGCCATAGCCTATTAAGGACAAAATGCAAGCAATGGCTAAAAAAGCACTAAATCAATTTTTCATTGAAATATATAAAGGATATAAATCATTAAATTGATTACAATCGTATCTTGGAAGTTCATAAGGCTTACTTTTGATATCCTCTGGAGTTATATCTCTGTAATCAACTGAAATAGCATTTCTATAGCCAATATAAGGTAGAAGATTAAGAGTATCAGAATTATAACTATGCTTCCTACCATAAGGGTAACAAAAGGAGTCTATCCTAGTCTTGAGAAGAGATTCTAAAAAAGACTTTGAATCTATAAGATCGGCCTTTTGAGTCTTTAAATCCATCGCAGATAACAAATTATGGGATACCCCATGACTACCTATCTCAAAACCCAATGAATGAATATAAATTATCTCATCTTCTGATAAATAAAAATCGCTCGGATTATTCGCTATGGATAGATCTTTCATTATGCCATCAAGGATTAAATCTCTTAATCCGGATGTCCCATAATAATTAATAATTCTCTTAAATTCTTTGATTGAGGCTTCATCTTTATGATTGTTGTAAACAGATTCAAATCTCTTCTTGAATAAACCATTCTCAATAGCAGATAATGAAATATTATTCTTTTCGCAGAATCTCAACAGATATTCAAGAGATTCTCCCCCTAGATAAGAGCATATAGCATGGGACTTGTGGACAGGAAGTACAGATTTATATAAATAAGGTGCTACGGTGATGTAAAAGGTGGCGGGAATATTTTTAGACTTAAGTAACTCAGCAACATTTAAATGATCCTTCAATCCGTCATCAAATGTAAGAAGTACTAGATCATCCGAGAAAGAGGAGGTTTGAAGAGATTCACTAACAGTAGAAAATTTTGCTATTGTACGTAAATAGTTACACTCACTAATAAAATCAGCAGTTTC